>CAJTJG010000011.1 GCA_910576785.1 uncultured Duncaniella sp. | reverse complement strand
TGTTGTCTATTCTTGTTCTTTTCTTTTCTATATTTTTTATAGAGCCGAAGCGATTCAGAATCGACCAGTGTTTGTTTATCTTGTTCTGCTTTCGCAGCCGGTTCGCGACCGTTTGGCCAGCTCCCCGTCTGTCTCATTCTAACGCCGGATAGTTTTTATTGTATCTTGGATGGAATTTGACGAGAGAACTTCTTGTCCGCCTCAGCCTTCCGGCCTCGGCAGCACTCGTCTCTTGTACTACTTCATCGTTGCAATCATTTCAATGTTCTCTTCAGCTTCCAGGCTTGCCGCCGGAAAAGCTTTGCAAAGTTAGAAACAAATTTTCATTCCCGCAAAAGCTTTAAGCGATTTTAACAAGATTTTAACTTTTCGACCCGAACTTTTCAGCTCCGTCATCAGTTATAACCTCTATCCTCGCCTCTGCAAGGGGTCATTCCCGAAAAGCGAGTGCAAAGGTAGACACTTTTTATAGCCCCTCCAAATTTCAACTGCGTTTTAACATTTATTTAACACTTGTACTTTATGCTATTATTGCAGAAAAGCCACTCAATACAACAGAACCATCTGATTCACAGCTTTATCAATCGCCCGGCAAGCCAGATACACCCCATCCTAATACAAAAACCACCAAGACGCCATCTGAGAGTCCAGGATTCATTTGCCTTATCATATATATTCATATAGGCTTTTCTTAAGTCCTGAACGGAAGAATACAGATTATTCTTAAAAAACACAAGAAATTCGTCAAGCATGAATCCGGAGCGGATATTTTCTACCTCCTTGTCATCACAAAGCACATCCAACACCAACCTATGGAATGAGCGCAATGACTCAAACCCCTTAGGAGTAACTGCCCGTGTGATGGATCCCTCCGTCTGCACATAATGATAGTAGGCTCCGGGCTGGTACACGACCTCCGGATCCGTCAAAGCCAACAGACGCGTCATAAATAAAGAATCCTCACAATAATCTATACCCTTTTCAAAAGACACACCCGCGTCAATGATCAGGCGCCGCCTGACAAGCTTATGCCACAGACTACCGAAAAGACGGCCCGTGTGCATGGCATATATGAGTGAGCGTGCTGAATATGACTCCTGTTTCTGCACGGACCTGTATGAACGACTCCCGCTATCCACATAAAAATCACTTATCACGATATCAGCCCCCCTCAGCCGGGCCAGCCCAACCATATCGGCAAGCATCGATGGCTCGATCCAATCGTCGGCATCGGCATGTATGACAAACTCACCTTCAGCCATCTCAAGTCCGGCCTGTCTTGACGAAGCCACTCCTGCGTTCCGCTTATGCAGCACTTTGACACGACTGTCAATACCGGCATAACGGTCGGCCACATCACCGCTGCCGTCCGTCGAACCATCATCAACGACAATGAGCTCCCAATCATCATACGACTGCGAGCGCACCGAGTCAACCATGCGGCCAAGTGTATCCACCGCATTATAGACCGGCATCACTATGGAAACCACCGGTTTTTTCATAACATCTCTTTCTCTTGCCCAAAGATACACATTCCGCAAGAATAAAAAAAATCAGACTGCCGTAAAAAACGACAGTCTGATCTACCCTATAGGAAAGGGTGAATGGGATTATCAATAGTTTTCAGCCTTGCGCTCGAAGACTCCCTGCTCCTTGCCACATACCGGGCACTTCTTAGGAGCATTCTTACCCTTGAACACGTAGCCGCAATGCATACACTGCCATTCCTGCTCGGGATCCTCGGACGAGAACTCCTGCTCGTTGGTGAGACGCTCGAGCAGACGCAGATAGCGCTTCTCATGCTCCACCTCTACCTTTGCAACGAGCTTGAACAGCGAGGCGATTTCCGGGAAACCCTCATCGGCAGCCGTCTGGGCAAAGTTGGAATAAAGATCGCTCCATTCCTCGCGCTCACCGGCAGCTGCCTCGCGGAGGTTGGTCATGGTATCGGCCACGACTCCGGCGGGATATGCGGCATTGATCTCTACCATACCGCCCTCAAGCTTGCTGAAGAACAGCTCGGCATGAGCCATCTCCTGCTTGGCTGTGATCTTGAATATCTTGGCGATCTGGCGATAGCCCTCCTCCTTGGCTTTCTTTGCAAAAAGTTTGTAGCGCGAGCGGGCCTGGCTCTCACCGGCAAATGCAGCGAGAAGATTATGTTCTGTCTTAGTTCCCTTGATAGATTTCTTTTCCATGAATATAGAGTGTTTGAGTAAATATTTTCTATCTACTCAAACACTCCTGTTAACAAAAAGTTCAATTGGCAGGATTAGAAATCTCCTTACCGTTGACCCTTACATTTTCAAACTTCACTTCCGGATAGACACATTCAAAATCGTCCGATGCGGCACGGACATTGATATTCTCGAGAGTGAAGTCGCTCACCTTGTCGTCAGGATTTCCGGCGATGGTGCCGAGACTCTTGCAATTGGCGTCAACATCCTTTATAAGGATATTGCGGACAATAGCCGAAGGCTTCTCGTCCGAACCTTCAAGATCGAAGAACTGTTTCCAAGGCTTCATGTCTATCACTGTACCTATTGTACCCGTCACGCCCGACACAGAGATATTCTCATATATCTGACGTGTGTCAGGACGCATCTTGAGGCGCAGCAGCGCACAGTCGCTCTCAGCCTTGCAGTTGCGGAGCACTATATTGCGGGCATGCAGACACTCGCTTCCCATGGTGATGATGCCATGATTGTTGGGACCGAACACACAATCCTCCACAAGGACATTCTCAACAATACCGTTCTCGATACCCTTATGAGCATACACGCCCTTTCCTCCTTTGATGCACACACCGTCGTCGTTGACACTTATGTAGCATCCGCGCACCGTCACGTCGCGGCACACATCCAGATCGATGGCATCACTGCTCGGAGCTCTCACCGGCTTGCGTGGGGCCTCGATGTGGCAGTTTTCTATGAGCACACGCTCGCACTGGTAGAGGTGTGTGGTCCAGAACGGAGAATTAATGAGAGCCACACCGCTGAGAGTGATGTCATCACACCCCCAGAGGAATACGAGGCGGGGACGATGCACCTCAAGATTTGTGCATGAGCGTCCCTCCTTGCGTCGCTCAGCTCTCAGATCCCAGAACTGCTTCCAGTACTTGAGACCGTTGCCATTTATCACACCTTTGCCATGTATCTTGAATCCGTCCACATGGTAGGCATTGACGAGAGCGGCATAATAGTATATGCTGCGCCCTTCCATACGGGAAGGGATGAGGGGGAAGTTGGAGATATCGTCCGAGCCTTTGAGGCAAGCGCCCTCCTCAAGGCGCAGCGTGGTGCCGGGCTTGAAGAACAACGCCCCGGAGAGATACGTTCCCCGCGGGATCACGATCTCACCGCCACCATCAGCCTCTGCGCGGTCTATCACCGCCTGGATGGCCGCAGTCTGCACCTTAGTGCTGTCCTTGGACACTTTATAGTCGGTTATCACATAGTCCTTGGCCATCACCGATGTGGCCAGAGATAGAAAAATCGCAGCAAATATTCCTTTCATAGTCTGAATTACTTCTTCAGGTTATAGACTTCAGGGCGAATGTAGGGACGCAATCCGGGCACATTCTCGGCCAGAGCATTGAGGGCGAGACGAGATATGACGATGCCGCCATAGATGTTAAGGTGCGTGTTGTCTATCTTGCCCTTCGGACAGAACTCGTAAACTCCGGCAGGTATCCACATGAACAGCTCCTTCGATGCTACAGGTCCGAGAGACTGTACATAGTCATGCGTGAGCCGGTTCATATCTATGAACGTCACGCCAAGCTCCGCAGCCACATTGCGCGGGGAGTCGAGATATGCCCCGTGGGTGTCCACCAGCGAATCACCCTCCTCGGGATAGGATGCCAGCCCCTTTTTCCAGGCCTTCTGCTTGTCGTCGGTCTCCTCGGGTGCCTGACCGGGCATCGGGAAATTACGACGCACGATCGAATTCATCAATATGGGAGTCACTCCTTTCTCGCGGGCTTCCATGACATATTTGCGCAGATTGGCATCGAAAGTAGAGCCGGGCACTGTATATCGCGTGGTATCCTTGAACTTCTCATCATTGTGTCCGAACTGGATGATAAGATAATCTCCCGGGCGCATCTTCTCCTTCACTTTGTCCCAACGGCCCTCGCCGATAAAGCTCTTGGAACTGCGTCCGTTGACTGCATGATTATCTACCTTGATGGCTCCGTTGAAATATAACGGTAACATCTGTCCCCAGCCACGCTCCTGATTCTCCTTGTCAAGAGGCTTGTTGGCCATGGTGGAATCACCGATCATAAACACTGTCACCGTATCAGCCGGCTCAGCCGCACACATGGAAACGGACATGGCCAATCCTAAAAATAGCGATGTAATAAATTTCATGTCATATTATTTTAAGGTTTTGCAAAAGTAAGTAAATTTCACTAATTTTGCAAAACCTTAAATCAACTACTGATTCTCATGTCACTACGTACATTCCTATTGCTGATATCCGTATTAGCCCTCGAGACGTCTGCCGGAACTATTGACCGACGGGCACTTACACTGCGCAACTCACCCCACATAACTTCTGTCGACACACTTGCGTCACTCACTGTGGGCAATGGTGGATTTGCCTTCACAGCCGATGTGACAGGACTGCAAAGTTTCCCTGAATATTACTCCAACGGTGTGCCCCTGGGCACACAGAGCGACTGGGGCTGGCACTCATTTCCCAACCCCGACGGGCTGCGCCTTGAGGAAGCGATGAAGGACTATGACTTCGGCCGCGGCCGCACCGAGCCGTATGCCGTGGAGTTCAAGGAGCCGGGACGTCAGCGTGACGCCGCGACATGGTATCGTGTCAATCCCCACAGACTTCATCTCGGAGCCATCGGCTTTGCCGGCCTTAAGCCCGACATGGTTAAGGATATCGACCAGACTCTCGATGTGGGCCGCGGGATGCTCGAATCGTCCTTTACCGTAGACGGCCGTCATGTCAATGTCACCACATCCTGCCATCCTGATATAGACATGGTGGCAGCCTCAATCAATACCGACACCCTACTTCCTGTGGCGATACGACTCCCCTATCCCACCGGCAAACATTGCGATGACGCATGCGACTGGAACGCCGACTCACGCCACATCACCGAGATAATAAGCTCGACTCCGGGCCACGCCATATTGCGTCATTCGCTCGACTCTACTGTCTACTACATAGATCTTGCCTGGGAGAATGCAGACGTCCCCGTCATGGCCGCACGCAATGAGGTCCGTCTCACACCCACATCCGGCAAATGGTCATTTACAGCAACGTTTACCCCCAACCGGCCTAATGTCACCCCAATTGCAGCCGACAATGTTCACTCCGCTGCTGCAGGATGGTGGCAGCGCTTCTGGAACGACGGTGGTGTTGTAGACTTCAGCCATTGCACCGACCCACGCGCCGCCGAGCTTGAACGCCGCGTTGTCCTGTCACAATATCTTCTCGCCGCCCAGTGTGCCGGTGACACCCCTCCCCAGGAGACGGGACTCACCTACAACTCATGGTTTGGCAAATTCCACATGGAGATGATCTGGTGGCATCAGGCCCAGTTCGCCCTCTACGGCCATGACGACCTTCTGATGCGCACCCTCCCCTGGTATGGAAAAGCCGCAGATATAGCCCGCTCCATAGCCCGCCGTCAGGGATTCGACGGTCTGCGCTGGATGAAGATGACAGATCCCTCCGGCTTAGAAGCCCCATCCAAGGTAGGATCATTTCTCATATGGCAGCAACCCCATCTCATCTATCTTGCCGAACTGCTCTATCGTTCCAACCCCTCCGAAGGATTCCTGCGCCAATATTATCCTCTCATCGAGGAGACGGCCCGATTCATGGAGTCGTTCGCTGAAAAGGACAATGCCACCGGCAGATACTTCCTGCGCGGCATAATACCGGCCCAGGAGACCCTGCGCGCTGCCGAGACCATCAATCCTCCGTTCGAACTCTCTTACTGGCATTTCGGCCTGTCCACCGCCCAGAAATGGCGCGAGCGCATGGGCATGCCACGCGACACAGCACGCGATGCCATGATAGCATCCCTGTCACCCCTCGCCGCACTCGACTCACTCTACCTTGCCGCCGAGAGCGCACCGCAGACATACCATGATGTCCGCTTCACATCCGACCACATGGCAGTTCTCGCCGCACTCGGTGTGCTCCCCAAGTGCCCGCTCGTCCAGGAGGACATCATGTACAGCACCTTCGACTGGATCTATGACAACTGGAACTGGGATCACACCTGGGGCTGGGACTACCCGACCACTGCCATGAATGCCGTCCGTCTCGGCGAGCCGGAAAAGGCCCTCAACGCCCTGCTCATGGACAAACGCACCAACACCTACCTGCCCAACGGCCACAACTATCAGGACGGCCGCCTGCGCTGCTATCTGCCCGGAAATGGAGGTCTGCTCACAGCTGTCGCCCTCATGTGCGCCGGATGGGATGGATGCGACACCACCAATCCCGGTTTCCCGAAAGACGGCTCCTGGGATGTTAGATGGGAAAATATCAAACCTCTGCCCTGATACCAGATATGAGACTACTGCTTATTCTTGCCTTAGCCCTCCTGATCCCTGCGGGGGCTAATGCAGCATACCGGCCCGACGGTAAAAGTGTTGTCACTGTCAACGGCGACGGCCGCTTCAACCGTGCCATCTATGGCGGACGCGACGGTTTCCGTCTCGAATGCAGCGATACACCTGAATTCGCATTCTACCTTCCGCGTATGGGAGGCAACCTGCTCCTAACCCTCCCTGACGGCAAATGTACAGCACGCTATACGCCAGGACGCATGGACTACTCATGCGGAAATGTAGAGGTTTCCGCTCAGGTGCTGCGCGACAAAGGGATAGCCATATGGGCCATCCGTAACAACGCGTCAACACCCGTCACCATACCCATGCGCTTCGGAGGAGCTGCCGACAAACGGTTCTCCCGCGAGGGAGATCTCGGGGTCGATCCTGCCGACTGTTTCGATCTGAAGCCGGAATACTGCAAAGGAAACACATATTCCATAGCCGGACAGACCGCCACATGCACCTTCGGAGCCAAGGAGAAGAAGCAGATATCCATCGTAGCTCCCGTCAGATCATTTCGCCTGACCGACGGACCAGTGCTTAACGGCGATATCGACATCAAACCCGGACAGACTGTCTATATGGCCTATTTCGCGCCCGGAGTGAAACCTCTGTCCATAAGCAAACTGCCCGGTATCATGACCAAGGCTGAAAAGCAGAGACAGAGCCTCGCCGGTCAAATAGACTTCGACACCCCCGATGAATGGCTCAACCCCATAGGCGGTGCGCTCGGCGTAGCTGCCGACGCTCTGTGGGGCGGACAGACGTGGCTACACGGCTCCATCGGCTGGCGCACACCCCATCTCGGCTGGCGCGGGGCATATGCAGGCGACGCTCTTGGCATGCATGACAAGGCCCTCACCCACTTCCGTGCATATGCCGACAATCAGGTGACGGACTGTCCGCCGGTCCTCTCTCATCCGCGCCAGGACTCCACACTACTCCTCGCAAGAGCTGAAAAGCGCTGGGGTACACCCTTCTACAGCAACGGCTACATATGCCGTCGTCCCGGCAAGAAAGACGAGATGTCACACTACGACATGAACATCGTCTATATCGACGCCCTGCTCCGACACTTCCGCCACACCGGCGACACCAAAGCCATGCGCGAACTGTTCCCCACCATCAAAAGACATCTTGAGTGGGAGAAACTCAACTTCGACCCCGATGGCGACCATCTCTACGACGCCTATGCATGCATATGGGCCAGCGACGCCCTCTTCTACAGCGGCGGCGCCGTCACCCACTCCACGGCTTACAACATGTTCGCCAACCGTCTTGCCGCTCAGGTGGCCGAAGCCATCGGAGAGGATCCCACCCCCTTCCTCACCGAAGCCGATGCCATATCAAAAGCCCTCGACTCTACGCTTTGGCTTAAGGATAAAGGTCACTGGGCCGAGTACAAGGATCTGCTCGGCCACGGACGTCTGCACCCCTCGGCCGCATTGTGGACCATCTACCATGCCATCGACTCAGAGGTTGCCGACCCGTTCAAACGCTATGCCGCCACGTGCTATGTCGATTCAGTGATACCGCACATTCCACTCGGCCACGACGGACTCGCACTCCTGTCCACCACCGATTGGAAACCATACTCATGGAGCATCAACAATGTAGCCATCGCCGAGATGATGCACATGGCTCTCGCATACTGGCAGGCCGGCAGGGCCGATGATGGCTACCGACTCATGAAGAGCGTCGCCATGGACAATATGTATGATGGCGCATCGCCGCTCAACTTCGGTCAGATCAGCAGCCACGACCCCGCGCGTGGCGAGTGCTACCGTGACTTCGGCGACGGCACTGGCGTATGGAGCCGTGCCATCATGGAAGGTCTATTCGGTATACGTCCCGATCTCCTCGCATCTTCACCGGTTGTCGAGATCCGTCCGGGCTTCCCCGCCGGATGGGACAAAGCTTCGGTCACCCACCCCGATCTCTCATACAGCTTCGGCCGCAAAGGCGACAGGATCACATACACCATTGAGAACAACTATCCCAATGGCACACCCGTGCGCCTTGTCATACCTGTGGACCGAGTTCCATCACATGTGACCGTGAACGGTAAGCCCACTACATTCAAGGCTGACGCTTCATCCATCGGGACACCGCGCATCATTATCAATGCCGGAAACAAGCACAACACCAATGTCGAAGTCACACTCGGATCCGGACTCGACCCGAAATCAACCGGACAGACCCGCAATGAAGGGCCGGTGAAATTCACCTGTATGCGTTCCGGCGATCTCACATGGTGGGAAGCATCCGTCGACCGTGTAAACGGCACCCCCGCGGTGAGCGACGGATTCAACTCCGTATACCCCGCGTATTGCCACACCGTGGATCTCTCCACCTACTACAACGACAGCGTAAGCTCCATATTCCGCAACCGCTACACCTCGCCGCGCCCGGCCGTGACGACACTCCGCATCCCCACGAGTGGCATAGGCGAATGGTGTCATCCCGATCTCACCGCCGATATCGACGACTCGGGCCTGCGCGACATCCTGCGTCGCAACGGTGGAGTCCTGACCATCACCTCAGGCATACCCTTCACCATGAATGCCGATGGCCGCAACATCATCTATACCTCTCTGTGGGACAACTATCCCGATCTTGCCGAGATACCTCTTGCTGGCCATGCCTCCAATATATATATGGTATTGGCCGGATCGACCAACCATATGCAGGCCCATATGGAGAATGGACGCATCACAGTGAAATACACCGATGGCACCACAACCGCCATGCCATTGATCAATCCTGACAACTGGGCTCCCATAGAGCAGGATTTCTACAATGACTCTCACTCGTTCCGTCTGCCCGTCGGGATGAAAGCGCCTCTGCGACTCTCACTCCGCGATGGTCATGACAGCCGCGAGCTCGGACGTGAGCTCGGTCTGAGGGAAGTGAACCCGCGCCTGATACCAGGAGGTGCAGCCGTGGTGCTCGACATGCCTGTCGACCCCACGCGCGAACTCGCATCAATCACCATCGAGACACTCTCCAACGATGTTGTCATCGGTCTCATGGCCCTCACTCTTCAAGAACCGGTATCACCCACCGCATGGTATCCGGTTAAGATGGAGAACAAACCGTTCGTCCGTTGGTGGTGGCATGGCAGCGCCGTCGACAAGTCCGGACTGTCATGGAATCTCCGTGAATTCTCATCCAAAGGTATCGGAGGTGTCGAGATCACACCTATATATGGTGTGATGGGCAACGAGGCAAACGACATCGACTACCTCTCCCCCCGGTGGATGGAGATGCTCTCCCATACTGTAGCCGAAGGCCGAAAGCTTGGAGTACAGGTGGACATGAACAACGGCACAGGATGGCCATTCGGAGGCCCGGACATATCCACCGATGACAGCGCACGCAAACTCGTGGTCGAGACCTACGATATCCCCTCCGGCAGCGATGCCCCCATCCGCATAGAGCCAACCGACAAAAAACAGCAGCCGGTAGCCACCCTGCAGCGTGTCATTGCTGTGACCGATGCCGGTAGCGAGGACATCACCTCCTCCGTCGGATCCGACTCCATGCTCCGCTGGAAAGCTCCGGCAGGTGGTGCCAAACTCTACGCACTGTTCTCCGGACGTACATTCCAGAAGGTGAAACGAGCCGCTCCCGGTGGCGAAGGCCTTGTGCTCAACCATCTCGACAGCATCTCTGTCAAAAAATACCTCGGCAAGTTCGATCGTGCCTTTGACGAAAGCCTCGCTCCGATTCCCACATCCTTCTTCAACGACTCCTACGAAGTCTACGGCTCCGACTGGGCCGACAACCTGCTTGAGGAGTTCGAGAAAGACCATGGATACCGTCTCGACATGAACCTGCCCGTGTTCCTCAACCAGGACGATCACTCCGAACTGCGCTCACGCATAGTCCGCGACTACCGCATGACCCTCGCACGCATGCTTGAGGAGAACTTCGCCCGCGTGTGGAGCGCATGGGTTCACTCCAAGGGCGCCACCGTGCGCAACCAGTCACACGGTTCGCCGGCCAACATCCTCGACATCTATGCCATGGTAGACATACCCGAATGCGAGTCATTCGGCAAGAGCGACTACAACATACCGGGCCTTGCCGTAACCGGCCCCACCCGTCATGGCGACGGCGATCCTGCTGTACTGAAATTCGCCTCATCGGCGGCACACATCACAGGCAAACGCCACACCTCTGCCGAGGCGCTGACATGGCTCACCGAACATTTCCACACCACCCTCGCTCGATGCAAACCTGAGCTTGACCAGATGTTCTGCGCCGGTGTCAACCGCATAGGATTCCACGGTGCGGCCTACTCTCCCGAGAACGCCCCCTTCCCCGGACGTTTCTTCTACGCCTCCATCAACATGTCGCCCACCAACTCCCTCTGGCCCCATGCCGACGAGCTGTTCACATATGTAGGACGTGTGCAGTCATTCCTCACAGCCGGAGAGCCCGACAATGATCTCCTGCTCTACTTCCCGCTCGAGGACCTATGGCACGAACAGGGTGGCAACCACTACCTCATGTTCGACATCCACAAGATGGACAGGACCATGCCGCGATTCAAACAGGCTGTCAACTCCATCCTCGCCGCCGGCTATGACGTGGACTACGTCTCCGACCGCATGCTGCGAAACCTCCCCGACACCCCCGCCCGTCCGCTCATCGTCCCCGGAGCCAAATTCATGAGCATTGCCACTCTCAGCGCCCTCGACTCTCTCGCACGCACCGGACGCAAAGTCATCCTGGCCGGCGGACTCCCCGAGTCACTGCCCGGCAACGTCAGCGATACCTGCCCGCCCGAATTCCGGCAGCTTGTCGATGCGCTTGCATCCCACGCCACCGTCACATCATCTCTTGACGAAGCTCTCGCGGCAAGCGGAGCCATCGCCGAGCCACTGCGCCGTGACTACGGCGTGTCCATGATACGTCGCACCAACGAGGCCGGTGGTCACAACTACTTCATATCGCTCCTCGACGACCGTACCATCGACGGCTACATTCCCCTCGCTGTCAAGGCCGGATCCGTGATGATATTCGATCCTGTCACCGGCGAGTCAGGCGTGGCCGACTACCGCGAAGGCAAAGTCCGGCTCAATCTCACACCCGGACGCTCGCTCCTGCTCAAGACATTCCCCGGTCAGGTCGATGCACCGGCATGGAGATATCTCGAGCCCAAAGGCAAACCGTCGGCCATCAACAAAGGCTGGAAACTGACATTTGCCAAAAGTGAACCGGCAATAGAAGGGACTTTCGACATCGGCACAATCCGCCCGTGGACCGACCTGCCCCTTCCCGAGGCAAAGATAAACAGCGGTACTGCCATCTACTCCACCACATTCAATGTAGGCAATCCCGACAAAGCCGATGAGTGGATGCTCGATCTCGGCGATGTTCGCGAGGTAGCCGCTGTGAAAGTCAACGGCCGGTATGCCGGCACAGCATGGTGTGTACCCTACTGTCTCAACATCGGTAAATGGCTCCATAAGGGCAAAAACACTATCGAGATCGAAGTGACCTCGCTGGACGCCAACCGTATAGCCGACTATGAGCGCCGCGGTGTGAAATGGCGCGTATTCAAGGACGCCAACATCAACAGCGTCACCGGTGCGCGCGAATTCAGTTTCGGCGACTGGGATCTCGTGCCGTGCGGCCTCAACTCATCCGTGACCTTAACCCCGATGAAAATCACAAAGTAAACTATAATCATGAAAAAAACTATCCTGTCACTATTGCTCGTGGCTCTTTCCGTTCCCTGCATATCAGGAGCCGAAAGCCTCCCCCCGCGCAAAAAAACTCTCGAGACCCTCGTCAAGGTCAATGACCACTACTTCAGGAATCACCCCGATCCCTCCACCTCCATCCCCTACTACTCACGCAAGAAGGTGTATGAGGCAAACCTATGGACACGTGCCGTCTACTACGAGGGACTCATGGCTCTCTACAACATCTATCCACGCCGTGACTATCATGAATACATGACCGACTGGGCCGATGCCTTCAAGTGGGGCATGCGCCGTGATGACAACACCACACGCGACGCCGACAACTACTGCTGCTCGCAGGTCTACATCGACCTCTACCGTCTCACACCAGAACCCCACATGCTCACCAAGGTGAAGAGCACCATGAACATGCTCGTCAACACTCCTCAGGTGAACGACTGGACATGGATCGACGCCATACAGATGGGCATGCCCGCTCTTGCCAAACTCGGCAATGTCACAGGCGAACGTAAATATTACGAAAAAGCCCACGACATGTACGTCTGGACACGCGACTCGCTTGCCGGAGGTCTCTACAACCGCAAGGAAGGTCTCTGGTGGCGCGACAAGGACTTCGTACCCCCCTACAAGGAACCCAACGGCAAAAACTGCTACTGGTCACGCGGAAACGGCTGGGTTGTGGCAGCTCTCGCACGAGTGCTTGAGGAAAGCCCCGCCGACGACCCCTACCGTCAGGAATACATCAACGACTTCAAGGCCCTCTGCGAGGCACTCGTCAAGTGCCAGCGCAAGGACGGTTTCTGGGATGTCAGCCTCCACGATCCCTCCAACTTCGGCGGCAAGGAGACCACCGGAACTGCCCTCTTCGTCTACGGAATGGCATGGGGTATCAACAACGGCATACTCGACAAAGCCAAATACCTTCCTGTTGTCACCAAAGCATGGAACGCCATTGTCAACGACGCCATTCATGAAAACGGCTACATCGGCTACGTACAGGGCACCGGCAAGGAGCCCAAGGACGGTCAGCCCGTAGCCTACGATTCACGCCCCGACTTCGACGACTACGGTACCGGTTGCGTGCTCCTCGCCGGATCTGAAGTCTACAAACTGAAATAACCCCCCGTCATGAAGAAATTCGCCATACTGCTCTCCCTCATCCTCGGCGCCATGCCCATGCTCAGGGCCACCGACGCCGCCGAGGCCTGGAAGACAATATATCCCGCCGTGGAGAAGAGCATCACTGTGCCCACTTTCCGCGACCATGACTACCGCCTCACCGACTACGGCAAGAGATCCGATACAAAAGGATACCTCTACACCGGCCTGATCAACAAAGTGATCGACCTATGCTCGCGCGAAGGTGGCGGTCGTGTCATCATCCCGGCTGGCACATGGCTCACAGGCCCCCTCACCCTCAAGAGCAACGTCAATCTCCATCTTGAGGAAGGGGCGGTGCTCCTGTTCACTCCCGATCTCAGCGAATATCCCCTCGTGCTCACCTCATGGGAAGGAATGGAGTGCTACAACTATCAACCCATGATCTATGCCTACGGACAGGAAAACATAGCCATCACAGGCAAAGGCACCATCGACGGTGGAGCCGACCGCTCCAACTGGTGGCGCATGTGCGGCGCCAAGAAATATGGTTGGGAAGAGGACAAAGGGATAATCTCCCAGCGCATAGGGCGCCCCATCCTTATGGAGTGGAACGAGAAAGGCGTGCCAGTCGAACAGCGCAAGATGGGCGACGGATACGGCATGCGCGTGCAGCTCGTCAACCCCGTCGAATGCAAGAACGTACTCATAGAGGACGTAACCATGCTCAGAGCACCCTTCTGGGTGATGCATCCGCTGCGATGCGAGAACCTCACGGTGCGCGGAGTACACGTGCAGAACGATGGCCCCAACGGAGACGGCTGCGACCCTGAATCATGCCGCAATGTCATGATCGAGAACTGCTTCTTCGACACCGGCGACGACTGCATAGCCATCAAGAGCGGACGCAACCGCGACGGACGCACACGCAATATGCCCACAGAGAATGTCATCGTGCGCAACTGCCGCATGCAGAACGGCCACGGTGGTGTGGTGATCGGTAGCGAGATATCAGGCGGTTTCAACAACCTTTTCGTTGAAAACTGCACCATGGACTCACCCGAACTTGAGCGCGTGATACGCATCAAGACCAACAACTGCCGCGGCGGACTCATCGAAAACGTCTTCGTGAGAAACGTCGAGGTAGGCCGATGCAAGGAAGCCGTACTCAAGATCAATCTCGTGTATGAGAAACGTGAGATATGCCAGCGCGACTTCCCCCCGACAGTGCGCAACGTATTCCTTGAGAACGTGACATGCAAGGAAAGCAAATTCGGTGTGAAGATGGAAGGCTTCGATGACATATGCAATATCGACAACATCGAAGTAAAGAATTGCACCTTCGATGGCGTCACCACCGACAGCAACTCCATCACCGGACTCGTCTCCGACGTTCGCTTCATCAATCTCAAGCTCAACGGCAAGGTTCAGCCCACCAATCCACTGAAATAAATACAGCAGAGACTGTACAATAATAGACAGAAAGATAGTGTATCCACAATACGGAAGATACACTATCTTTCTGTCTATTATGACTTTTCTGTATTACTTGCCCAGAGCCTCCTTGAGCTTGTCTGCTCCGGCCTGAACGGCATCAGCGGTCTTTTCCTTGGCTTTGTCGGCCACATCGGCAGCCTTCTCCTTAGCATTGTCCACAGCCTCCGATGCCTTTTCCTTTCCGGCCTCGGCGGCGTCCTTCACACTCTCCTTGGCAGCCTCAGTCTTCGACTTGATACTGTCAGTGGCAAGATTGACCATGCTGTCAGCCTTCTCGCCAAGCTTGGTGAATACAGATGTCGCCGACGGATCCTTGGCCTCAACGGCGGGAGCCACCTCATCGAGATAAGCCTTTGCCGCGCTGTCATCGCCTTCCTTCACAAGTTTGTCAGCATAGTCACGGGCCTGCTGTACATAGATCTTGAGACTGTCAGGATCCGTACAGTTCTCAATGCGTGCCTTGATGGCTGCACCCTCATCCTCTGCTTTTTTCTCACTTGTGCTGCATGATGACATCATCACTACTGCAACGAGCGCAGCACTCAATACAAATTTTTTCATAATGAAACGTATGTTTGGTTCGCATGAATTTCATGTTTTTAAACATACGTTGACAAGAAATTGTTCATTCCCCCGTCACATTCCCGCAACGGCTATGCGTTTTGTCATCACTGAAGACTCCCCGTTGTCAGTGGAAGTGACTGTGGTACGATACAGATATATGCCACGGCCAACACGCTGTCCGGTACTGTTGGTAAGATCCCATGTGACAGGCTTGGAGGCATACATATCGGCACGGCCGGTGGTAGTGGAGCTCCACAGACGCGAACCGCCCAGATCATATATCTCCACCGTGACGCTCAGCATCGACTCCGGACGGTTGTGGATGATATAGAAGTTTGCCTCAGTAGTGGCCGGATTGGCATCGGAATACATATCGAAAATCTTGGGTGCGGCCGACGGATCCACAAAAAACTCCACACTTGCCGTAGTGGAATTACCACCGATATCCCACACCTTCAGGCGTGCCGTATGATTTCCCGGGGTCAGTTCCGGAAGCTGATAGACTATATCGCCCGCAGGAGACCCGTCACTGTCAGGAGTGAAACCCGACGATACATCCGTAAGGTTGATATCATCGTCTATACGGATATTCATCTCATGGCCGATACTGGAGGTGGACAGGTTGAACCCGTTGTCATCCCTCACGCGTGCTATGAGCATGGGAGAGGTATTGACAGTGCCACCAGGCTCGAAACTCTCATGATTGAGAAACAGCGACTCTATAACCGGAGGCACATCATCGGTCACAGCGTCATCAGCTACACCATACACGTAGAACGACCGGTCGGCACCGCCGGCTGCAAGCTTCGAGCCGTCCGATCCCTCGCCATACATCATCAGCGTAGCCGGGCGGTAGTTGTCGGCTATATCCTGAGGCAGCATTACCGATGCCTCCCAATGCCCCCCTTTTATGGAAGCCGATCCGGCGAATATACGTTCACCCTGTTCGTCATACACCTTCACCTTGCCGTTCTTGCCGCGGCCGAGCGTGGTGAAACTCTGCTCAGCATCATAAAGCGTGAGCGAAAGTGTACCGTCAAAATCCTCGATCACCTTCCCGTCAGCACCCGTCACGACACCCTTGAACACCTTCTTCGACAGCGAAGGTACCGTCACAGGATCACCGTCGATATCTCCTGTCGGAGTGTCATCGATGGAGGTCAGACCTACTATATTCTCAGGCACCGCAAGACGCATGGCCGGATCGCACAGCGTGATATAGCGGAGCTTGTTGGTATCATTCACACGGTTCTTGGCCCGGCGCATCACATCGGCCACCGTACGCATACGTCCCGAAGCGTCCGAGGCGAAAAGCTCACGCCCCATGGCTTCCGACAGCACTCCGTTGCGTGTGATATAAACCGGACGTACAGCCGATATGCCACCTATGAATCCTCCCGCATCGCTGAGCAGGAGCATCTCAAGGCCCGACAGCGAGTTGCCGTCGAGCTGCGCGAACGAACACGTGGCTCCGTAAAAGAACGGCGCCCGCTTCAGATAAAGACTACCCAAATCCTTGAGCGTCATGATCCCCTCGCCCGACAAGGCAGTGACACTGGCATGACCTATGTAGTTGAGCCACACCGTACCGTCGTTGAGCAGATTGTGCAGCTTCGTGCGTCCCACCTCGGTCACACCGCCTATCTTGTCATATGTGTCCAGATACACCTTTCTGTAGGATATGTTCGTACCGTGGAGCTGGCTGCGCATGGCCGTCTCAAGCTCCTCGGTCTGTTCGAGATGCTCGGCGCCATCCTCGTCATCGGCCAGAAGCACAACGCGGCTACGCCAGTCGCCACCCACGGGCGACTCCACATAGTTGATCAGACGATCGGTGAATACACGTGCGCCAAGCGCGTCGCGGGCCGGAATACGCCCTACGGCTATACTCATCACATCGTTGCCGGTAAGACTCCCTGAGTTATCCTCGAGGAAAGTCAGTATGTCATCCGAACAGAACGACGAATTGTCCGACAGCGCCTGGTCCGTCTGCCACGAAGGCAGATACGTTCCACCGCCCGATACAGCCTGGGTCAGCGCACGGTTGTCATGCGTGAGCGCCCCCATCATCAGCACATACTTAAGCCCGCGTCCGGGAGTCTCTCCCCCGCGATCGTAATACATCTTGAGCATACGGCGTATGGCATTCACGTCAGGCGTGCCGCTGTTGAACTCATTGTATATCTTCTGTGGGGTCACCACGAGCACCCTAAGCGAGTCGGCCGATCCGCTGTGCATCTCCGCTATTCGGCGGCTCTGGGTCTCCAGTTCCGGATGGGTCACTATGACCAGCTCGGGCGTGGAGAGGGAGTGCAGATCCTGATTGGCCACACGCCCCTCATAGGCAGGAGCCGGAAGCGAGGCATTCTCATTCCATGCGGCATAACGGCGCCGCCCGTGATACTCACTTGTCCACGACAGTCTCTGACCGGACGATGTGGTCTTCACAGATATGATGTTGGACGGATCTGTCACATCCCATACATTTGTCCACCCCGACGCTCCGCTGAGCACGGGCGAACCTGATGCTATCGAAAACTCCAACGACCCCGACGCCGGAAGCGAAAGCGACCGCTTGTAGCACAGGGATATATTGTCAAGGGCAAGTATGTTGACGCTACCTGGTGCCGAGGCCTGGATGCCGAGACCCAGCGTGGACCCCTTCAAAGGAAACACCTTGCATATGCGCACGGAGTCGCCATACTCCTCCGTCGGTGAGATATAGTCGCCGGATGCGGAGGTGAGTTTCTCGCCGTTGGCCGTGAAAGTGAACGTGGCTCTCGACGACACTACTTTGCCGTAAAGATCGGCCTGCATCCACACATCCGTATCCTCCACCCTTCCCGGAAGCTGGAAAGTGAAATTCTGCGAGCGCGAGAAACGGAAGTCCTCGCCGAGGAGCAGATGTCCGCTCTCTACAGGCGAGAAGATGTCGCGCTCATGACGTAATGTCTGAGTGAACACCTCCACACTCTCCTCCGCCCGCGGGGCAAGCCCCTCGATGGGGATATCCCTGAGCGGCACATCACTGTCAGTGATGAAATAATAGCCCTTCGTACTGTATGGATTCAGCGCGTGATACCGTATCTCGCCATCGCTCGACGCCGTGATCTCCGTCTCCGGTCCTACGGCATAGAACACCACGCCGCGCGATGTGCGCACACTCTGCACCAGCGGCAGATCGTCCACATAAGTCGAGGCCGACAACCGGTCGGGCAGACGGCGGCCGCCATAACCGTAGATCCTCACACGGTCAGGGTCGGTGAATCCCATGGAGCGCAGATCTGAAACACTGAGCAGATGCATGCCGGTGGTGCTGACACCAACTTTCACCCAGCGTCCCGACGACAACACGGAGGAGGAAGCATAGACGGACGTGTCAAACGCCCGCGCGGCCACATGGCTTCCGGCTATGACCGCGAGGAGAAATATGATGGTTCTTGCAAGAAATTTCATGCATATATAACGCGCGCATGAGCATGTTTATTGCGCGTCAGTGGCCACAAGCGCTCCCGATGCGAATCCGGCCCACTCCTCGCGGCTACCTGCGAAGGCATTGATATCCACCGGATGATCCACCCCCGCCACACGTCCGTTGTGGGTGGCCTGCCAGAGCGTCCAGCGCATGTGTCCAGGCTCATCGGCGAGCGAGCATATCCACAGCGGATACCGCTCGAGGCGTCCGCTGATGAAACGCGCATGGCCGTTCTTGTTCGTGTAGAGCATCACACGGTACCCGTGCTTCTCTATATGCTGCAACATCTCGTCGAGGCGGTCAAGCACGAGAGGGGTCTGCTGGCTGTTCGGATTGGCCCACTCCTCTATATCGATGGCAAGCGGCAGGTCGAGATCGCGCGCGTTGACCGAATGCAGGAAATTAAGTCCTTGCATATAGCCCGGAGCATCAAAGCGGAAAAAGTGGTAGGCTCCCACCTTGAGCCCTGCCGCACGGGCCATCCGCACATTGTCGATGAAACGGCGGTCCTTGAACGAGGACCCCTCCGTGGCCTTAAGTATCACGAATTCATAACCCGCCTCCCTGACGGCATGGAAATCCACCTCCCCGTTATGTGCGCTGAGATCCAGTCCCCTTATCTCCCACCGCTGCGGGTCGGGATAAGACGCACTGCTACGGCTGCCGCTGCCGCACGAGGCAGTGAGCAGAGCCGCAGTCACCAGCGGCAGCAACATCCTCAGGAGGCGGAGCGCAGTCATGGCTGTGTGGCGGTAAGAGTGAATGTGGTGCCGTCCCACACAAAGTCTATCAGCCCCATGGCATGGAGCGATACTATCATATCCTCCGCACGGGCTCTCGAGAGATGGGCATCTACCATAAACCGTTCGGGCGTAGTGCCACCGGCCTCCGAGGCAGCCCCGAGAAGAATCTTCTGCTCGTCCGACAGACTCAGCAGATGTCCACCCGGCGATGCGGCCTCGCGCCACGCGCGGATCATCAGATCGGGAGCATGGATATTCTCATCCTTCACCCTGTAGTAGGCACGCAGTGAGCCATCGGCCTCCTTTACCATGACAGGGCGCACTTCCGAACGGTCTATCTCCACCCTCATCACCGTAAGTCCGCCATCCACCTTGAAAGCGGTGACACGTATCTGCTGCGGCGGCACGCAGTGCATCTCAGCCGCCTGCTCCACCACGTAGATATCCTCCTCATTGCGCACACCGGCCACTATGCCGTTGTCCTTCACGCCTATGAGAAGACGCCCTCCGCTGTGGTTGGCGAAAGCCGACAGCGAACGGGCTATCTTGCGGGCATCCGAGATGGCAAACTTGAAGTCCTGCTGTTCATGCTCCCCCTGCTCTATGAGCGAGGCTATGTAATACTTTCCTTTGATTCCCTTGATGTCTTTCACGGCTCAGCTGGGATAGACAAGATTGTCAGTCGCAGGGTTGGATAGGATCTCGTCGGCATAGCGGCGTGCGGCCCGGCGGGCATCATCGGCGTCCATGAACGACCAGTTGCCGCAATCCCGCGGAGTGGCGCCGGGGATATCCCCTTCATAGCCGGCCACAAACTCCATGGTCTCCCTTACGAGGGGCAGTATGTCGGCCGATGTAAGATCACCCTGTACCAGAAGATAATTTCCTGTACAGCATCCCATAGGCCCCCAGTACACTATCCGTCCACCCCACTGCGGATGATTGCGCAGATAGGTGGCCGCCAGATGCTCCATGGCATGGAGCGCCCGGGGTGTCAGGGCCTCCTCGCGGTTGGGCTCGGTCATGCGTATGTCAAATGTGGTGATAGTGTCACCTGCGGGAGTGACATCCCTGCGTGACACGAATATACCGCGCTTCAGGCGCTCGTGGTCAATGGTAAAACTCACTATTTTCTCCATGACGGTAATATCAGATTGATTGCAGAAGTTTCTTCACCAGACCGAACGATCTGGCAGGTGCCTCATCCCAGAAGTTCTCATACTGGCGCGAGTTGTCATGGCTCGTCCACGGAGAGTCGCTGATCACACGCATGCAGAAAAAGTCAACACCCCTCATACCGCACACCTGCGCTATGGCTGCCGACTCCATATCGATGGCTTTTACATCCGGAAAATGCTCCCGGATGCGGTCCACCTCCTCCTTGCTGGATATGAACAGTTCGCCGGTGGCTATGAGACCGCGCTTCACACCTTCGCCCGAGAGAAGATCGTCAAACGTCTCGGCCTTGAAACGCAGCGGACATCCTGGCACCTGGCCCCACTCCTCGCCGATACACCAGAAGTCATGATGCACAAGTTCGGTAGCTATGACAGTGTCCATCACAGCCACATCTTCCGATGCGCCGGCCGATACACCCGTGCTTATCACGAGATCAGGTGCATAGGCATCTATGAGTGTCGTCGCGCCTACGGCAGCGTTGACTTTTCCGATACCGCACTCCATGAGCGCTACCTTGTTGCCATTGATGGTACCGGTGTGGAAGAGGGTGCATCCGCGAGTCTCCGTGGAGTGATCCTCAAGCATGGGGAGGATGAGCCCGAGTTCCTTGCTCATCGCTACGATTATTCCTATTGTCATGTCAGTTCTTGTTGTATGGTCGTGACTGGTTTTGGCACTGTGAAGGCCGAGACCTCCCAGAGCAGATAGAGCGGTACGAATACCACGGAGAGAGTGAACGGATCGCCCGTAGGGGTCACCACGGCTGAGAGCACAAGCAGCCCCACTATGGCATGGCGTCTGTAGCGGTCAAAAAGCGTGCGGTCCATGATCCCGGCCTTGCCAAGCAGCCATGTGACCACCGGCAGTTCGAACACCAACCCCATCACGAACACAAGCATCAGAAATGTGTCCATATAGGAATCGATGGATATATAGTTGGGTATCAGATCGCTCAGACGATAGTCGGCGAGAAAGCGCAATGTCAGCGGAAACACGAGGAAATAGCCGGTGGCCGCGCCCGCGAAGAACATCACCACACCTGCCCCGAACGCCACCGGAGCGCCACGCTTCTCACTCTCGTACAGACCGGGCGACACAAACCCCCACAGCAGATAGATCACTATGGGAAAGGCCGTAACAACCGCCAGCCAAAAGGAGGCCGACATATGGATGAGAAACTGCGACGTGAGATTGATGTTCACCAGATTGATATCCTGCATAGCCTCCCCCGACGGAGCGCCAAGGGCATCGAGTATGCCATATAGCATGAAGTCAGCTCTGCACGGGGCGAGGATCACGGAGTCAAACAGCCTTGGCATGACGGCAAAATATGCCGCCATGAGCACCACCAGGACCCCGGCGGAGCGCAGCAGCACACCACGCAGGGCCTCCACATGGTCCCAGAATCCCATCTCCGTATTTCCCATGGCTGTGATATCCGACGGTACCCCCTGAGGCCGGCGGTCAGGATTCCTTCCCGTCGCCGGGACGGTTGAGTTCATCGGTCACATCATTCATTCCCTGGCGGAACGCACGGATACCCTTGCCCATGCCGCGGGCAAGCTCAGGGATACGCTTGGCCCCGAAGAGCAGAAGCACCACCACAAGTATTATTATTATCTCGCCTGTGCCGAGATTGAAGATGCAAGGTATCATATTATACGGACAGTTTTGTACAAAGTTACGACAATTCTATCTATTAACGTAGCGTATCCCCTTAAAATTGCCAAAAAATTCCTTAACTTTGCACCCTCAATTCATTATCACACAAAACCACTGTATAGACAAATAACATGAAAGCATTTGTTTTTCCCGGACAGGGAGCCCAGTTTGTAGGAATGGGCAAAGACTTATATGAGAATAATCCCGTAGCCCGGGAGATGTTTGAGAAAGCCAACGAGATCCTTGGCTTCCGTATCACCGACCTGATGTTCGAAGGCACCGACGAGGATCTGCGCCAGACCAAGGTGACACAGCCCGCCATCTTCCTCCACTCTGTGATCCTTGCCAAGACCATGGGCGAGGAGTTCGATCCCGCCATGGTGGCCGGCCATTCTCTCGGCGAATTCTCTGCTCTCGTGGCCGCAGGTGCCCTGAGCTTTGAGGACGGTGTGCGTCTCGTATCCGCCCGTGCCCAGGCCATGCAGAAGGCTTGCGAGCTCAACCCCTCCACCATGGCTGCCGTGCTCGCTCTCCCCGACGAGAAAGTAGAGGAGATATGCGCCTCCATCCCCGGCACTGTGGTATGCGCCAACTACAACTGCCCCGGCCAGATCGTGATATCAGGCGAGAATGAAGCCATCGACGCTGCATGCGCCAAGCTCCTCGAGGCCGGTGCCAAGCGTGCCCTCAAGCTCAAGGTGGGCGGCGGATTCCACTCCCCCTGCATGGAGCCTGCACGCGCTGAGCTCGCCGAGGCCATCGAGAAGACCGAGTTCCACACTCCTTCCGTGCCCGTTTACCAGAACGTCGACGCAAAGCCCCACACCGATCCCGCTGAGATCAAGGCCAACCTCGTGGCTCAGCTCACCGCTCCCGTACGCTGGACCCAGAGCGTGCAGAACATGGTGGCCGACGGTGCCGATGCATTCATCGAGGTAGGTCCCGGCAAAGTGCTCCAGGGCCTCGTCAGCAAGATTGCCCGCGGCGTAGCCACCGACGGCCGTCAGTGATAACCATCCGGTGAACCTCACAGAGGGGTTTGGTGTTGTTCTGATAACAACGTCAAACCCCTTTTCTCATGTTTCAACCCGATCCTCGCTCAAGATATACAGTCCTGACAGCCCTGCGGCGCAGACCGCAGGACAAGCTCCCGTTCCGCCCGCTCCGTGTGGAGGACATCCCCGCGATAGCTCCATATCTCAGCCAGGCCCAGACACGGACATGCGACTTCACCATAGGCGGGCTGCTCATGTGGGCCGACTATTTCAGCTACAGCTATGCCATCTACCGCGACACTCTCTTCATCAAAGGTGTGGCGGAGGACGACGTCACCCGCACGGCATTCTCGATACCCGTCGGGAAGATGCCCCTCCAGGATTCAGTAGCGCTGTTGCGTGAGTACTGCGAGGCCACAGGATGCCTCCCGCTGGAATTCTCGGCCGTCCCGGAAGTATACGTGGACCCGTTGAGGCTCCTCGGCGCGCGCCGCGTGGATCCACTCGACGACTGGAGCGACTACCTCTACGAGGCTCCGGCTCTCGCATCCCTCACAGGCAAGAAACTCTCCAAGAAGCGCAACCATGTGAACCGGTTTGCATCCGACAATCCGGACTATAGATTCGAACCGCTCACACCCGCTATTCTGCCCGCCGTAAGGGAATTCTACCACAACTCCGTGATGGCCGACGGCAAGCCCGCCCTCGCCGAGATAGAACGGGTGCAGGTGATGAACGTGCTGGACCGCTACAGCGAATACCCGTTCACCGGAGCCGTGCTCTCCACCGGAGCCAACGGCATCGTGGCCTTCACCATCGGCGAAGTGATAGGCGATACGCTCTATGTCCACATCGAGAAGATGAACCACGGAATAGCCGGAGCCGGCGAGACCGTCAACAAGCTCTTCGCCGCACGCATGCTCGAGGAGAACCCAACCCTCCGCTACATCAACCGCGAGGAGGCTGTAGGCGATCCCGGTCTCATTCATGCCAAGGAGTCATACCATCCGGTCATGCTCCTGAAGAAGTATAACGTGATCATGTGACACCGCCATGCTCGAGTCCTTCGCTGAAATATTACGCCAATACCCCACCCTGGCCATATTCCTGACGGTCGGAGCCGGATTCCTCATCGGCAGGTTCCGCATAGGATCCTTCTCGCTCGGAAGTGTCACATCCGTACTGCTCGTGGGTGTACTCGTAGGTCAGCTTGACATCCCCATGTCGGGCCCTGTCAAGATGGTGTTCTTCATGATGTTCCTCTTCTCCATAGGCTACAGCGTCGGGCCCGATTTCTTCAAGTCGCTGCGCGGCAAGGGGGCCAAGCAGGTACTGTTCGCCGTGCTCATGAGCTCAATGTGCATGGGGGTCACCATAGCCATATCAGCCATCATGGGCTATTCCAAAGGCGAGACCGTCGGACTCTTCTCCGGGTCGCAGACATGCTCGGCACTCCTGGGTGTGGGCAGCGAGGCCATCGGCAAACTGGGGCTCTCCGATAGCGAGCTCAGCCGCGAACTGCACATCATCCCCGTATGCTACGCCGTGACATATATATTCGGCACACTCGGCACTGTGATCGTGCTCGGCAACTTCGGGCCAAAACTGCTCGGAGGCATCGAGAAAGTGAAACAACAGACCCTCGAACTCGAAAAAGAGCTCAACAGCTCCGGATGGGACAAGGACCCGGCCTATATCAACGCCCTGCGCAAGGTGGCCTACAGAGCATATGTGGTCGACAACAGCTTCTTCGACATCCCGCGCGGAGTAAAGGAAACCGAACACTGGCTCAGGGACAACGGCATGGAAGTCTACATAGACCGTGTGCTGCACGAAGGTGAGATTTTCTCGCCACGCTACGACGACATGATCCACTCCGGCGATCATATCGTAGTGTGCGGACGCATGGAGTTCATGGTGAGCGTGGAGAGCGCCATCGGCCCGGAGACTGTCGACGCCAAACTGCTCTCCTACCCCGTGGAGCGCGTAGGCGTGGTCGTGGCCCACAAGAGTTTCACGGGCTTGACCATACGCCAGCTGAGGGCCAAGAAATTCATGCACGGTATCGTGATCCGCGATGCCTCGCGCGGAGGCAAACCTATCGAGATCGACGGCGAGACCACATTTAAGAAAGGTGACCGCCTCACCATACTCGGGCGCCCGGTCTCCGTCAGGCGTGCATCCGACCACATAGGTCATGTCGACCGTCCGTCCAACGCCAGCGATCTTATGTTCGTCGGACTCGCCATCTTCATTGGCGGCCTCTTCGGAGCCATGAGTTTCTGGATCGGAAGCATCCCTGTAAGCTTCGGCACAAGCGGGGGCGCACTGGTGGCGGGACTCGTGTTCGGATGGATGCGCTCGCGCCGTCCCACCGTAGGCAATATCCCCCCTGCAGCCCTGTGGATCATGAACAATCTCGGGCTCAACGTCTTCATTGCCGTCATAGGTATCGAAGCGGCCCCCTCCTTCGTGGCAGGCATAAAGGCTGTCGGGCCGATGCTCTTCGTGGCGGGCGCCATCGGCACCATGATACCGCTATTCTTCGGCCTGTGGCTCGGCCACAAGGTGTTCAGGTTCAATCCCGCCATAACGCTCGGATGCTGCGCCGGCACCCGCACATGCACGGCATCGCTTGGAGCCGTGCAGGACGCCATCGGCAGCACCCTCCCGGCCATGGGCTATACAGTCACCTATGCCGTCAGCAACATTCTTCTGGTCATATGGGGATTGCTCACCGTACTTATTGTCTGATCATTCCTCAAGCGAGGATCGCAGATCCCGCAGCAGCGATGTGGCACGGCGGTTTATGAGCAGACCTATCGTTGCACCGAGCACACACCCTATCATACATCCGGCCATCATGAATCGGCCATAGACAGCCGCGAGAGTAAAGGTCATGTAGATGACAAGCGGAATGGCCGTCATGAGGCCGAATATGCGCGTAAGGATACGCCGGCGCTCTATGGCATATACCCTGCGGAGGGTGGAGTGCACCGTCTCGCGCCCCATGTCTATACGGCTCACCGCACACGCCTGCACGAGATTCACACAGATCATCACGATAAAGAAGATCAAACTGACGATGAAAAGCGTCATATGGTCATGAGCGAACGGTATCACCGTAGCGATACCTACACAGCATATGGCGACCATACGCAGGAACAGCCGGTGCAGACTGTCGCGCAGAGTGGGCACCCGCGATGCCGCGACACGGCGCTCCGTCTCGAGTCCGGGATCGAACCCCTCGGGAACATCGATCGAGTTCCATTGGCTTCTGAGATCATCTATATCCATATATCATTCTCCTTCGCTATTGTTCTTGTCAATGAGTTTCTGTTTGATCCGGCGCAGACGGGTGGCCACGGTGTTGCGATGCAGACCCGTCACCTCAGCTATCTCCTCATAGCTCTTCTCATCGAGCCACATCAGTATGAGAGCCTTTTCCATCTTGTCGAGTCCGCCTATCAGACGGTACATCTGACGGAGCTTCCCGCTACGGTCGCTGTCATCGCCGGGCATATTGTCAAGCCCCTCCAGCCCCACGCGTCCCTGCGTGTGGCGCACATTGCGCCGGTAGTAGCTCACACAGGTGTTGATGGCCACACGGTATATCCACGTCGACCCCGCCGAATCACCCCTGAATCCATCCAGTCCCTGCCACAGATTGGCGAGCACCTCCTGATAGAGATCATTGAAATGATCCTGATCAGACGCGTACATATAGCACACCTTATAGATCACACGGCGGTTGTCAGCGACAACCGTCATGAATCTCCGCTCCCGGTCGCGGGAGCCGCTCGGTGATACCGGTGTCTGATCTGACATATCTTTCATGAACGGGGTTTGTATCATATGACGCCCCCTCTATCAAAAAGTTTCATCTCCGGTGAAACTTTTCTCCATTCCGAGCGACTAACGCTTTACAAACCCACAATAAACCAATGGATATACTGCAAGTAGAAAACGTAAGCAAGGCATATGCGTCACACCTCGCGCTCGACGATGTAAGCCTTAGCGTACCCACCGGCCAGGTCTACGGCCTGCTCGGGCCAAACGGCGCCGGAAAGACGACTCTTATACGCATCATCAACCACATCACTGCCCCTGACAGTGGCCAGGTGCTGTTCGACGGCCACCGCATCACCCAGGCCGATGTGGCCAACATCGGTTACCTCCCCGAGGAACGCGGCCTTTACAAAAAGATGAAAGTAGGCGAACAGGCCATATTCTTCGCCCGCCTCAAGGGTCTCTCCAAAACCGACGCCACACGCCAGCTCAGGGAGTGGTTCGACAAATTCGACATCACATCCTGGTGGGACAAAAAAGTCGAGGAGCTCTCAAAGGGCATGGCTCAGAAGATACAGTTCATAGTCACAGTACTCCACCGTCCGCGTCTGCTCATATTTGACGAACCATTCTCCGGTTTCGACCCCATCAACGCCAATCTGCTCAAGGAAGAGATACTAAAGCTGCGCGACGAGGGCTCGACCATCATTTTCTCCACCCACAACATGGCCTCCGTCGAGGAGATATGCGACAACATCACCCTCATCAACAAAAGCCGCAACATACTCAGCGGCAATGTCGAGGAGCTGCGACGCCGATTCTTCGCCGACCGCTACGACCTCACATTCACAGGTGACTCCCGCATGCTAATGGAGCGCCTTCAGAACATGGCCGGCGAGTTCAGCATACTCGATCCCGACGGCCAGGGGCGTCCACGCATATCCCTGCATATCAACGAGACCGGCCCCGAGGCACGTCGGGCACTCCTCGCCGCCGCCAACGACACCGTCGACCTCTACGGATTCTCCGAGAGCATCGCCTCGATGAACGACATATTCATCCGCGCCGTCAGCGAGGATGCCAACCGTTAACCTGATAAAAACACTCCACACATGTCAAAATCAAAAATAGGAATAGTCATTGAGCGCGAATACCTGGAGCGTGTCAAGAAAAAAAGCTTCATATTCACCACCCTGCTCATGCCGGTGCTCATGCTGGTACTCATGCTGCTCCCGGCCCTCCTCATCGCTTTCGTAGACAAGAGCGAGACACGGGTCCTCGTGGTCGACAACTCACGCACCATCCTCCCCTACCTCTCCGACAGCCAGGAAGTCAAGTTCGTACCCGCCACGCCCGACGTGACCGTGGACTCCGCACTCCGCAACAGTGATATCGGAGCCGTACTCGTCATCCCCGACAATATCATCGATGCCAAACGCAGTTCGATACGGCTCTACACCAACGGGCCTTCATCCATCACCTCCGAGGGAACCATCACATCGCAGATCAACTCCATCGTGGAGAAGGAAAGGCTCAAACGCTACGACATAGCCGATCTCGACCGCATCATGGAGGACATCAAGAGCGACGTGTCCATCAGCACCGTGCGCTACGACAGCGACAATGAGGAGGAGGAATCGCTCTCCACCGGCGTCAGCTACGCCATAGGCATAGCCATGACGTTTGTACTCTACATGTTCCTGCTCATCTACGGCCAGATGGTCATGACATCCATCATCGAGGAGAAAGGCAACCGTGTACTTGAGGTTGTGGTCACATCCGTCAAGCCCGCACAGCTCATGATGGGCAAGATCATCGGCGTGGCCCTCGTGGCCGTGACACAGATGGTGCTCTGGGGTGCGCTTCTCGCCGTCATGTCGGCCTATCTGCTCCCCGCCGTGATGCCCGATGCCGCCATGGCCGATGTCGCCGCTGTCCAGGCCGGCAATCTCAACGCCGTGAGCGACACCGAGTCGATCGAATTCATCACCGCCATAGCCTCGCTCACCCAGGTGGGCAATATCCTCTCACTCGTAGGCCTGATGACCATCTTCCTCATACTCGGCTTCCTGATCTACTCCTCTATCTTCGCCGCCGTAGGCTCGGCTGTCGACAATATCCAGGACGCATCGCAGCTCACATCGTTCGCAGTATTCCCTATTGTGTTCGGACTCATCTTCGCCATGGTGGCCGCGGCCGATCCCATGGGACCGATAGCATTCTGGGCATCGATATTCCCCCTCACGTCACCGATGGTGATGGTGGCGCGCATACCGTTCGGCATACCGGCTTGGGAGATCTGGCTCTCGCTTGCCCTGCTCGTGCTCGGATTCATAGGCATGGTGTGGCTCGCCGGAAAGATCTACCGTGTAGGTATATTCATGTATGGCAAGAAACCTTCGCTCAAGGAAATAATCCGCTGGATATCTTATAAATAAGACACTGTATATAAGACCACACCCCAAAATACATAAATAGACTGAAGGACTGACATCTGTCAGTCCTTCAGTCTATTTATGTCAATTATATCTTCTTATTATATTTGTGTGATCAGAGCTCATGATATGTATCGGTGTCATTAACACGATACACCTCGGCTGTTGACTCACAATACCACTTGATGGCTTTCTTTACCATATCTGTTACTTTCATAATGTGTGCTTGTTTTAAATGATTCTACTTTAGTTATTATGTTCTGTATACAATATCTATAACAACAGCACACACCACAAAGTTCAGTTATGATCGGGATTGAGCGTGCGCCCGCGAAAAAAACGGCGGGTGAAAAACATCAGCAGCAACATTCCTGCTATCTGCGAGGACGCCGTGTACCAGAAAGCGGCCTTATATCCCGCATATTCCACAAGCACACCGCCGAGCAGTATACCGAGTCCCATTCCCAGATCCCAGGATGTGAGGATGGAAGAGTTGGCCGTGCCGCGCTGATCATTGCGGGCCACGGATATGAACATATTGAGAAACGCCGGAAACATACGTCCGTTGCCCAGTCCTATCAATACGGCCGACAGATAGAATGCCCATTCCCCGGGGCCTATCGCAAACAGAGTGAATGCCACCGCCGAGATAGCAGCCCCCTCGAGCGCATTGGCCGTCAGACGTCCGCGGCGAAGGGATTTCACTCCGTAGAGACGCGACACGAACAGACCGATGGAAAGCAGCGCGAAGAATATCCCCGTACCCTCAGTGATACCCATCACCTCCTTGGCATAGATGGCCACATAGTTGCTCATCACTCCCCAGCATGAACCGAACAGAAGAATGTTGACCGCCATGAGCCACCCACGCGTGAGAAAGAAATGATCCAGACTCACCGTAGGCTTGCCGCTCACCGCCTTGCGTTGGGGCAACCGTATGCGCGTGGAGCACACAAAGCCACCGAAGGCCACCACCAGCGAGATCCAGAACAGAAGCGTGAAGTTGCCGGTAGCCCCATAGATCCATATTCCCGCCGACGGTGCTATGGCCATGGCAAGGTTATTGCTCAGTCCGTAGTAGCCTATACCCTCGTTGCGGCGCGAGGAGGGGAGAGTGTCGATGGCCACAGTACTGTTGGCCACAGTCGTGGCGCCGAACGGCAGACCATGCACTGTCCTGACAACGGCGAACATCAGCAATGTGCCAGCTCCTATATAGCCGGTGAAACATATGAAAAATGCAAAGAAACATATCATCAGCACCTTGCTGCGGTTGAAACTGTCAACCACAAATCCGCTGAACGGACGCACCACAAGCGCGGCTACGACATAGCCCGACAGGACAAGTCCTATCAGATCCTTGTCGGCCTTGAACTGCGCGTCAAGATATATAGGAAGAAGGGGGGTGAGGAGATAGAATGAGAAGAAGAGCATGAAATTGCCCATCATGGCTTTGCAATACTCGCGGTTCCACAACCGCTCGTCTGACTGCTGCATACGCTTCTGGATTGTACGGGATTGAACGATAGTTAAAATAGTAATGTGTCATAACCGAGCTATGTGCCAATTTTGACACACAGCTCGGTTATGACACTGCTTCAGTTGTTGTGTCGTTTGTTTAGAACGGGAAATTTATACCGAAATTGAAGTTCATGTTGGAGTTGAGGGGCACACCCTGCTTGGCCAGCTTGCCGGGCGTACGGTCGGAGGCCAGGAAGAGGTTGAATCCCGGAGCCTTGAAGTTGAGCATCCATCCGAATGAGAAACCGAATGTGCCCATACCGAGATCGGCCGTGGCCGAGAAGCACTTCACCGGCTCCACCGTGGCCTGCAGACGGAAGTCTGTCCACGAGAAATTGTCGTTGATGCGGGTGGTGTTCAGGAATCCGAACTTGGCCTTGCGGTATACAGGAAGAGTGTACTGGGCGGCCAGATTGACCGTAGCACCGATACCGGTGGTACGCGATCCCTGGTCTCCGTTGTCGTGAAGCTGATAGAGAGCCGAGAGATTGTCGGTGAACTTGTCCCACGAGTCATTGTTGTCCACGTTGAACGAGTATTCATCCGTAGCCACCTGCTGCAGGCCATCGGTAGTGGCCTCCATATTGTTCTTCCACTTGATGAAACCGAGATCAAGCACCGATGCCGAGAATTCCCAGTCCTGGTTGAGTGTGTAGACAGCTCCGAGGTCGAGAGCGAAACCCGTACCGTTGATGGGGCCGAAGTCATCCAGCTCCATGCCGTTCACATAATAGCGCTCCGTATCCTTGTTATAATCTGTCTCATATCTGAGATTCTTGATCGAGGCGTTCATCTGCGCGTCCACCTGGGCTATCCAGTTGTTGTCGTGAAGCTGGAGATTAGCTTCGTTGACCTTGGCCTTCACGCTCCCCACTCCGAGGAGCACCTTGAGGTTGCCACCCACACGGAGTTTAGAGTTGATCTGGTGGGAATGTCCGAGAGCGATCTCAGCCCATGCGGCGCCCTGCGCTCCGAGGTTGGAGAGATCGTAGGTGGTGTTCGACAATCCCTCCTTGGCCAGACGGAAGATATCCTTGGGGAGAGCCACTCCCACATCGGCACGGGCACTGATGGAGATGGTATTGTAACCCTTGAATCCCTTGAATCCCACTGCAAGCACAGTCTCGCGCAGGTTCACACCCAGACGGCTCTTGTCCTTGAGACCGTCGAGCACCTCCGAGGCGCTCACACCGGGGTTGAGCATCGTTGTGGTCTGACCGTTGACATTGTAGAGTATATGGTTCACTCCGATCGTTCCATTGGTAGCCACGTTGAGGTTACCGAGACCGGGCATCGACACAAAGCCGTTACCCTCGTTGGCAAACGCGGGATTGCTCTGGAAACGATACATATAGTTATCGTCAAAATAGCCCGTAAGGAGATTCTGGGCTGATATGGCGGGGGCGCATGCGAGAGCCGATGCGATCACTGTCCCCCCGATGAGGCTTTTGAAATTCTTTTTCATTGTCATGTGTATGAATGGTGAGGGGATCTGTTTAGAGTTCATCCTCGTAATAACCGCTTACGGTCACACGTATGCCGGAGAGCGTGATGGTAGCCGAGGGGCGCAGCAGCTCATTGCCCTTGGTCACCTCGGCACGTGCCTCATAGCGTATGCCGTCAAGGCCCTGTATCTCCACGCCGTTGCTCTCGAGGTTTATCTCGGAAGTCTCACCGGCCTTCACACGCACACTGCTCAGCTCGGCCAGACGTCCCGATGCGTCCTTGCACTGGTTGCCGTCCACATCCACGGGATAACCCGAGAGAACGATATCAAACGGAAGTGTATTGTCCACGGTAGCCTTCAGTCCTACCTTGCGGATAGTGAGCTTATCGAGGGTGTCGTCATTCCAGCCATCCTCGGTCTCTGCGTATACCACCTGCGATCCGGCGTCGAATGCCAGAGGTGCATAGAATGTATACGCTCCCTCCACGTCGTCAAGACGCTTGCCCACAGGGAAGTCTACCACATGGTTGTCCGCTCCGCCTATGCCTGCGTTGTCAAACGATACGGCGATCTCCGTCGGAAGACCCTTTCCGGAGAGTACATCAGCAAGTGCGGGATACTGCAGGTGGGTGGCACCGGCATAACCCTCATAGTAGCTGTCCGGACGCGAGGGCGACAGACAGTACACATATGGACCGACAGCGCCCTTGTCATAACCGATCTCTATGAGGCTGGATGACGGGAGCACGCAGGGAGCCGAGGCCACACCGTCGCGCAGCGGCGTCAGCGAGAGACCGCTGTGGGCCACGCCCTTGTAGGGAGCCACAGGATTGTTCACCGACAGATAGAGCTGCGGATTGGATATCCTTATGTCCGTATCCTCCTGGGTGAGCACGTCAGGGAGATCATTGAGAGTCACATTATCCACATTGAACGAGTCAAGCGTATAGGCGAGGATACCTGAGAATGTACGCACCTCGATATTACCGAGGAACGGTGTCACGACCATTGTCACTGTGGAGGGCACAGGTGTGCCGGACTGGAGTGTACCGGTCACAATACCGCTCTCCACGCCAAGTTTGCCGGCATAGGATACCGTGCCGGGATTCACACCTGCGGCATCGGGAGTGAACTTGAACTCATTCTCCGGCAGGGAGGCCACATCGATCGCGGTCACGGGGATGTCGAGCACGAGCTTGCCCGACGCGTCCGTCTGGCGGTCACCTACCTGTACGAGACCGTTATTGTTGGTATAATCGGGAGTGACCAGTCCGTCGGGCAGACGCAGCACAAGATCCTTTATTGTCACCGTACTGAGCATCGATGCGAAGTCACCGAAGTCAAGTGTCAGACGGATGGTCCAGTTTGTACCCACGCGGTCGAAGGCACGGATACTGCTGTCAATGGAGGAGTTGACAAACGAGAAGTCGGTCAGCGCGTTGCCGAACGGAAGACTTACGAACACCGAGTTGGCTCCGGGAGGCACCTCTATGCCCGAGGTGGAGGTGGTCACCACGATCGGATTCACCCCTGTATTGGAGAGGGTCACATCGGCAATACGTATGTCGGACGACATGAAATTACCGTTCACAAGCACTGCATACGAGTCGCCGATCTCTTTGATAACACTATTTTCATCATCATTGTCGATGTCAAAGATGTTGGACAGCGTGATGGCGTCAAGATTTACCGGAACGACAAGATCGTCGACCTCCACACGCACATTCGTGTCGATATCCGAGAGGTCATAATCCTTATCGATACATCCGGTCAGAGGCATTGCGCCCGCAGCCGCCACGAGTAAAGATAGGCTAAAGTAGTTTTTTTCATTGAACTATATATTTACATTGTGTTTATTCCGACAATTTATGGATCATCCATAGTTCCACACAGACGAAGACACGACCATGCTTACTGACAAACGAAAGTGCAAAGATAATAAATTTTATTAACTTTTACTCGTTTTTTTTAGCAGATATGGCCCTGTCATTATCATTAATTTTGTAAAAGAAAGTCCAATTATACACAAAAACCCCTCCTCCGTGCATTCCAGATACGTTATAACAAGAAATGCCGGATGGTACGAATCATGAAAAAATACCTGTCCATACTCCTGCTGCTCGCCGTAGTGTTCACGGCCGGAGCCGCCCCGCGCCGCAAGAAGAAATCCTCGCGCAAGACTCCGCGCACCACCAAAGTGGTCAATCTCCCTCCGGCCCGTACCTCCGGACGATTCATCACACGCATTGATGATCCGGCCGCTCCCTTCGGCCTGGACGGCGATGTGATAGCGCTGTGGCAGAGCCATGGACGATACTTCGACCGCAAGGAGGACAGATGGACATGGCAGCGCTCGCGCCTCATGGGTACCGTAGAGGATCTGTTCCCGCAGGCCTTCGTCATACCATTCCTCGTGCCGATGCTCGAAAACGCAGGCGCTTACGTGATGATGCCGAGGGAGAGGGACACCTCATCGGTAGAGGTGGTAGTGGATGCCGATGGCGGACACGCCCAGCAGGGATACAACGAAACGAACGGAAAAGAGAAATGGACTTCCGGAGGCACCGGGTTCGGCTATACAAAGTCTGTGCTCGGCGCCAACGACAACCCCTTCCGCTCAGGATCATACCGCAAGGTGCCCACCGTTACTGACTCCGGCAAAGCCTCGACAGCCACATGGACAGCAGACATCCCAGAGACCGGCGAATACGCCGTATACGTCAGCTACGCCTCTCTGCCCGAGAGTGCCACCGACGCACGGTATTCCGTCACATCAGGCCGCGGCACCGAAGTATTTGAGGTAAACCAGACAATGGGAGGAGGCACATGGATCTACCTCGGCACATTCCCGCTCGAAAAAGGGCGGCATCCCGTGGTGCGCCTCGTCAACACCTCCTCTACCGAAGGTGCTGTGGTGACAGCCGATGCCATCAAAATAGGTGGTGGCATGGGCAATGTAGAACGTGGCACATCGCCAGCCGAATATTCCGTCAGCGGATATCCGCGATTCACCGAAGGCGCACGCTACTGGCTGCAATGGGCCGGTATGCCGGCCGGCGTTTACTCTGTCAACAACGGTACCGACGACTATGACGACGACCTGCGCTCGCGAGGCAACTGGGTGAACTATCTTGCCGGAGGCTCCACATCCCATCCCGCCGGAGCCGGACTCGGCATTCCCGTGGATCTCGCCTTCGCGCTCCACACCGACGCCGGCACCTCTTCCGACCCTACCGAGACCATCGGCACTCTACCCATCGTATCCACTGCCGGCACTCTCGGCAACGGCAAATCAAAATCCACAGCCCAGACCTATGGACAGATGATATCCGACCAGGTGGTCAACGACATACGCGCCCTCCACGATCCCATGTGGACACAGCGCAAACTGCGCAACAAACCCTACATCGAGGCCAAGGACCCCGTGGTGCCTACCATGCTTCTGGAGCTGCTGAGTCACCAGAATTTCGCCGACATGCGCTGCGGCCTCGACCCGGGATTCAGATTCGACGTCAGCCGTGCCATCTACAAAGGCATACTCAAATACATCCATGCCCGCCAGGGCACACCATACGTCGTGGAGCCACTCCCCGTCAAGGACTTCGCCATAGACGGAGCCGAGGGTTCCTACACCCTCTCGTGGACCCCGGTGAACGATCCGCTCGAGCCCACAGCCACACCGGCATATTATATAATATACGAGCGTGTGGATGACGGAGCCTTCGCCGAACTCGCCGTCACCGACGATCCCTCACTGGAAGTCACCGTCACCGACAGCCACATCTACAGCTACCGCGTTGTGGCCGGCAATAACGGAGGCCGCAGCTTCCCCTCCGAGACCCTCGCCCTGTGCCATATCCCCGGCAGCACACGTCCGCAGGTCACCATCGTCAACGGCTTCACCCGCATATCCGGACCGGCCGAAGTACTCAAGGACGGCCACATAGGTTTTGACTACACGGCCGACCATGGTGTACCATACATCAGCGACATCCTCTTCACCGGCGAGCAGACCGAATTCCGCCCCGGCGAGCCGTGGCGATCCAACGATGCCCCGGGCCATGGCGCCAGCCGTGCCACTCACGAGGCCGACGTGATAGCAGGCAACACCTTCGACTTCGTCTTCATCCACGGCCAGGCCATCAGCAAAGCCGGCTATCCCTTCATATCCTCCGGTATCGATGCATTCGTAAAGGGCACCGACTCTCCGGCCATCGTCGACCTGATACTCGGCAAGCAGAAAGAGATCACCGCCGGGGCCTCGTCGACCACCCGCTTCAAGCCTTTCACCGAAGAGCTCAAGAACAGGCTCGTCACCCTCACCGAAGGTGGAACAGACCTGATGGTGAGCGGCAGCTACATAGGCTACGATCTCTTCGACAACCCCTACTCCATGCCCTCACGCGCACAGACCGACCGCTCATTCGCTCACTCTGTGCTCGGCATAGACTGGCGGCAGGCCAAAGCCACCGTCACGGGAGGAGTCAAGGAGGTAAGATCGCGCTATCCTGAATTCAACGGACATCTGAAATTCAAATTCAACCAGACACTGTCATCCGACTGCTATGCCGTCGAGTCGCCAGAATCATTCATACCCGTCAACCCATCGCAGGGCGCACCCGTGCTCCGCTACACCGAGAACGGCTACGTGGCCGGCACCGCATTCGACGCGGCCACCCACCGCGCCGTCACCCTCGGCTTCCCCTTCGAGACCATCGGCGACCCCGACGCACGCGCCATGCTCATGAAGTCCGTGCTCACATTCCTCTCCTCGCCCCACCGCGACGCCACGGCCGGGACATATGGCAGAGCCGTCGTCTACCCCGGTACACTCATGGCCAACGATGACGACCCGCTGCTGCCGGATGCCACCGGCAATTTCGACGCCCGCGCAGGCATAAACGGCATAGATGCAGCCAACCTCCCCACCGAACCGCGCCCACGCCGCCGCCGTCCCTCCAAAGACCTCCCTGAAGCATGGAAGAGCGTCTAAAAACCCATCTTTGCCAAACCTTTGTTCACACTTTTCTCGCTTTTCACACCATACATTGACCGGGGTAGGGAAATTTTTTGTATCTTTGCGCCTTGATACGTATTTAATACAAGTATTATACAAGAAATCCCAACTATTCTATCCCTATATCAGACATTATTATGGCTACCCAGGAAGATGTTTTCAAGAAGATAGTGAGCCACGCCAAGGAGTATGGCTTCGTGTTCCAGTCAAGCGAGATCTACGACGGTCTCTCGGCCGTATATGACTACGGTCAGAACGGCGTCGAACTGAAAAACAACATCAAGCGTTACTGGTGGGACTCCATGACCCTCCTTCATGAGAACATCGTCGGCATCGACTCCGCCATATTCATGCACCCGACCATCTGGAAAGCATCGGGCCACGTGGACGCGTTCAACGATCCCCTCATCGACAACAAGGACTCCAAGAAGCGCTACCGCGCCGATGTGCTCATCGAGGACCACATAGCCAAGCTCGACGAGAAGATGGACAAGGAAGTGGCCAAGGCCGCAAAGCGCTTCGGCGACAAATTTGACGAGGCAATGTTCCGTCAGACCAATCCCCGCGTGCTCGAGGTTGCAGCCCATCGCGACGCTCTCCACGAGCGTTTCGCCAAGGCCATGAACGACGGCGATCTCGACGGTCTCCGCCAGATCATCGTCGACGAAGAGATCGTCTGCCCCATCTCAGGCACAAAGAACTGGACAGAGGTACGCCAGTTCAACCTCATGTTCAAGACCGAGATGGGATCCACCGCCGACGGCGCCATGACGGTATACCTCCGTCCCGAGACAGCCCAGGGCATCTTTGTCAATTATCTCAACGTGCAGAAGACAGGCCGCATGCGCATCCCCTTCGGTATCGCACAGATTGGAAAGGCATTCCGCAACGAGATCGTGGCCCGTCAGTTCATATTCCGCATGAGAGAGTTCGAGCAGATGGAGATGCAGTTCTTCGTACGCCCCGGTTCTGAGATGGAATGGTTTGCGAAATGGAAGGAATTCCGTCTGCGCTGGCACAAGGCCCTCGGACTCGGCGATGAGAAATACCGCTACCACGATCACGAGAAACTGGCCCACTACGCCAACGCAGCCACCGACATTGAATTCCAGATGCCCTTCGGATTCAAGGAAGTGGAAGGCATACACTCCCGCACCGACTTCGACCTCTCGCAGCACGAGAAGTTCTCCGGCAAAAAGATACAGTACTTCGACCCCGAGCTCGGCGAGAGCTACACCCCCTACGTCATCGAGACCTCGATCGGTGTGGACCGCATGGTGCTCAGCGTACTCTGCTCGAGCTATGAGGAGCAGGAACTCGAGGGTGGCGACAAGCGAGTAGTGCTCCACCTCCCCGCCCCTCTCGCACCCGTGAAGTGTGCCGTGATGCCTCTCGTGCGCAAGGACGGCCTGCCCGAAAAGGCCCGCGAGATCGTCAACGACCTGAAGTTTGACTTCTCCACCCACTATGAAGAGAAGGACTCCATCGGCAAGCGCTACCGCCGCCAGGATGCCATAGGCACACCCTACTGCATCACCGTTGACCACCAGACCCTGGAGGACAACACCGTCACACTGCGCGAGCGCGACTCCATGGAGCAGACACGTGTCAACGTAGCCGACCTCCACAAGATCATCCACTCCAACGTATCGCTCAACGCCCTGCTCCGCAAGCTCGGCTGATACGGTATCCCACACAGACATATCTCATCCTCAATCACCCACGTACAGATGAAACACTTCAAGATCCTCATACTCCTCGCGGCCATGCTCCCGGCGCTCTCGTCCTGCAACTACAACTCCCTCGTGGAGCAGAAGCAGGGCGTGGAGCAGCAATGGGCCGAGGTACAGAACCAGTACCAGCGCCGCGCCGACCTCATCCCCAATCTGGTGAACACCGTGAAGGGATACGCCACCCACGAGAGCTCCACGCTCGAGAAAGTGACCCAGGCCCGCGCCGCCGCAACCTCCGTCACCATCGATCCGGCCAACCTCGACGAGGAGACCCTCGCCAAGTTCCAGGCCGCACAGAATGAGCTCACCGGAGCGCTCAAATCGCTCCTCGCCGTCACCGAAGCATATCCCGACCTCAAGGCCAACGAGAACTTCCGTGACCTGCAGGTGCAGCTCGAAGGCACCGAAAACCGCATCGCCACCGCCCGCGGACGCTACACCGAGGCCGTGGCCGGCTACAACACAGCCATCAAGAAATTTCCGACAGTGATCTACGCCGGATGGTTCGGCTTCAACCCTCAGCCGCAGTTCAAAGCCGACGACAACGCACAGCGCGCTCCGGAAGTAAATTTTGAATGACCGAAATGAACAACGCATCACGCAAGATACTGCGCCTTATCCCCGCGGCCGCCATCATAATGTCGGCCTTCACCGCCTGCAACAAGGACGACGAGGACACATGGGATACCTACAGCGAATGGCGCGAGGCCAACGAGACATACTACGAGGAACAGCAATTCTCCTTCACCCCCGAAGGAAAACCCGCCTACGAGACTCTCACACCCGTGTGGAACTCCTCGGCACAGATCCTCATACGCTACCTCAACGACCGCAAGCTCACCGAGGGCAACCTCTCACCGCTGCTCACATCCACCGTCGATGTCAAATACATAGGACGGCTCTACGACGGCACTCCGTTCGACTCCTCCTATCTGCAGACAGCCAACGGCGACAGCATCTTCCGCACACTCCCCTCAAGTGTGATACAGGGATGGACCATAGCGCTGCTCAACATGCGTGTGGGCGACAGCGCCCGCATAGTCGTGCCCTACTCCCTGGGCTACGGAGCCACCTCCTCAGGCTCGATACTCCCCTACTCCACACTCATCTTCGACATGAAGCTCGTGGACATACCCTACTATGAAGTAAGACCTTAGGAGAGAAACATAGCCACCACCCACAACGACTTATGGATTTCAAACTCCAAGCCACAGCCCCCGGCAGCGATGCACGCGCCGGTCTCATCACCACCGACCACGGTGAGATCGAGACCCCGATATTCATGCCCGTAGGTACACTCGGCAGCGTCAAGTCAGTCCACATGCACGAACTGCGCGACGACATCAAGGCCCAGATCATACTCGGCAACACATATCACCTATATCTGCGCCCAGGCACACACGTACTCGAACAGGCTGGCGGACTCCACAAATTCAACGGGTGGGACCGCCCGATTCTCACCGACAGCGGCGGCTTTCAGGTATTCTCACTCTCCGACAGGCGCAAGCTCACCGAAGAGGGCGCCCACTTCCGTTCACACATCGACGGATCCAAACACCTCTTCACCCCCGAAGGGGTCGTGGACATACAGCGCAGCATCGGAGCCGACATAATGATGGCTCTCGACGAATGCCCCCCCGGCACAGCCGACCGCCAATATGCCGAAAAATCACTGCGCCTCACACAGCGCTGGCTCGAGCGCGGTTGGAAGCACTTCAACGAGACCGAAGGCCTCTACGGCTACCGTCAGGCCTTCTTCCCGATAGTACAGGGCGTCGTCTACCCCGACCTGCGGCGCGATGCCGCCAAGCATGTGGCCGACCTCGGTGCCGAGGGCAACGCTATTGGCGGTCTGGCTGTAGGCGAGCCCACCGAACAGATGTATGAGATGATCGAGGTGGTCAACGAGATTCTGCCCGCCGACCGTCCACGCTATCTCATGGGTGTAGGCACTCCTGCCAACATCCTCGAAGCCATCGACCGTGGCGTCGACATGATGGACTGCGTCATGCCCACACGCAACGGCCGCAACGGCATGCTATTCACACGCCACGGCATCATGAACATGCGCAACCGCAAGTGGGCCGACGACTTCTCACCGCTTCAGGAGGACGGCCCCAGCTACGTGGACCACGTCTACACAAAGGCTTACGTACGCCACCTCTTCATCGCCGATGAGATCCTGGCCATGCAGATCGCATCCATTCACAACCTCGCCTTCTATCTGTGGCTCGTGGGCGAAGCTCGCAGACACATCATCGAAGGCGACTTCAAGACATGGAAGACCTCGATGGTGGAGGCCGTCACACGGCGTCTCTGATGTTGTCACTATGAAAATTCTCGACTGGTACATAATACGCAAATTTCTCGGCACCTACATTTTCGCGATAGCCCTCATTCTGGCCATCACGATCATGTTTGACATCAACGAGAAACTCGACTCCTTTCTCAAGGCCCCACTCAGGGCCACGGTGTTCGACTACTTCCTCAACTTCCTGCCATACTTCGCCAACCAGTTCAGCCCCCTCTTCACCTTCATAGCCGTCATATTCTTCACCTCCAAGCTCGCCGACAACTCCGAGATCATCGCCATGCTCTCTACAGGTATGAGCTACCGGCGGCTCCTGCGCCCATATCTGGTGAGCGCCACCATAATAGCGGCTGCCACCTACATACTGAGCGCCTACATCATCCCGCCCGCCAACGTGAAGCGTATCGACTACACCAACACATACGTCAAGAACAAACGTGTGGACTACGGAGTCAACATCCAGCTCCAGGTAGCCAAGGGAGAGATAGCCTACATGTCGCGCTACGACAACAACCAGAAGACCGGCTACAAATTCTCGCTCGAATCATTCGAGGACAAGAAACTCGTATCCCGCCTCACGGCTCAGACCATACGCTACGATACACTCCACAACTGGACCGTGCGCGACTATATGATACGCACATTCGACGGCCGTAGTGAGAAAATCACACGCGGCCTGAGGCTCGACACAGTCATACCCATCGAACCACGCGACTTCCTCATCTCCAAAAACGACTGCGAGACCATGACCTCTCCCGACCTCAGGCAATACATCGCCCGCCAGAAGGAGAGAGGTGTGGCAAACATCAAGACATTCGAGATAGAGAACCACAAACGCTACGCCATGACAGCGGCAGCCTTCATCCTCACCGTAATAGGCATGTCGCTATCCTCGCGCAAGGTCAAGGGGGGCATGGGTGTCAACATCGGCATAGGCCTCGTGCTCAGCTTCAGCTACATCCTCTTCATGACCGTCACATCCACCTTTGCCATATCAGGACTCACCTCCCCGATGGTGGCAATGTGGATACCCAACCTCCTCTACTCGATCATCGCAGTATTCCTATACTACAAAGTATCCCACAACTAACCATCCACCCCACCCCGACATGGAATCGTCAGAAAAACAAGCCCTGCTTGACCGACGCTATCTGCGCATGGCTCGGATATGGGCCGAGAACTCCTACTGCATGCGCCGCAAGGTAGGCGCCCTCATGGTCAAGGAACGCACCATCATATCCGACGGATTCAACGGCACACCGGCAGGATTCGAGAACGTGTGCGAGGACGCCGATGGACTCACCAAGAGCTACGTGCTCCACGCCGAGGCCAACGCCATCACCAAAGTGGCGCGAAGCAACAATTCCAGCGAAGGATCCACACTCTACATCACAGCTTCGCCATGTCTGGACTGCTCCAAGCTCATCATCCAGGCCGGCATCAGACGGGTGGTATTCAGCGAACTCTACCGCATCACCGACGGCATAGACCTGCTAAAACGTGCCGGCATAGAATGCTGCCACATACCGGAGGATCAGCACTGACCCCTTGACGAAACTACCGTTACATACCTTTTAATTATATCAGCTTACGAAACATATGGACAACCGCATTAAAAACCCCGCAGTATGGATGCCGCTCGTGATAGCGGTAGCGCTCGTGGGCGGCATGTGGATAGGCAAAACATTCTTCAGCGGCAACGCCAACTGGAGCACCCGCTCCAAACTCGACATCATCCTCGACACCGTCAAGGAGAGCTACGTGGACAATGTCGACACCGACTCCCTGCTCGAGCAGTCGCTCCCCGACCTGCTGCAGCGTCTGGACCCCCACTCTGTCTACATCCCTGCTGAGGATCTGCAAAGCGTCAACGAGGAGCTTGTCGGATCATTCTCAGGTATAGGAATATCATTCAACATGCTCGGCGACACCATCAACGTGCTCGAGGTCATATCCGGAGGCCCGTCAGAGAAGGTCGGGCTCCTGCCGGGCGACCGTATCATCACCGTTGACGACTCCGTCGCCGCCGGACGCAACTGGAGCAACAGCAAGGTCATGAGCATGCTCCGCGGCCCCAAGGACAGTGTGGTGAAGCTCGGCATAAAGCGCGCCACAGCCAAGGAACTTCTATCCTACGAAGTGACACGCGGTGACATCCCCGTCACATCCGTCGACGCCGCCTACATCATAACCCCCGGGGTAGGCTATCTGAAAATCAACAAATTCGGAGCGCAGACATTCAGCGAATTCCTCACCTCCATGGTCCAGCTTGTCAGTCAGGGTGCCGAAAAATTCATCATTGACCTGCGTGGCAACGGCGGAGGATTCATGGAACCGGCCGTGCTGATGGCCAACGAGTTCCTCCCCTCCGATCGCCCCATCGTCTCCATGAAGGGAGCCAACTATCCCGAACGCGCACCCATGGGCAGCGATGGTTCCGGAGCCTTCAAGGGCAACGAGATGGTAGTGCTCCTCGACGAGGTCTCGGCCTCTGCAAGCGAGATTTTCGCCGGAGCCATCCAGGACAACGACCGTGGCCTCATCGTAGGGCGCCGTTCATTCGGCAAAGGTCTCGTGCAAAACCAGATGGAGCTCCCCGACAGCAGCGCCATACGTCTCACCATAGCCCGCTACTACACACCCTCCGGCCGCTGCATCCAGAAGACATACGGATCTGGCACCGACTACGACCGCGACCTGATCAACCGCTACGAACACGGCGAATTCTACAGCGCCGACTCCATCAAGCTCGACAAGTCGCTCGCCTTCACCACCCTCAACGGGCGCACCGTCTACGGCGGAGGTGGCATCATGCCCGACCTCTTCGTAGCCAACGACACCACCGGCATCACCACCTACTATCTCAACGTGGTCAATGCCGGACTCATACAGAAATACACCTTCGACTACACCGACCGCAACCGCAGCCAGCTCTCCAAGAGCAAGGACGCAGCCGAGATGATGACCATGCTACCCGACGATGACTCACTGCTGGTCGACTTCGTAGGATATGCCCGTGAAGCCGGCGTAGCCCCCAGGTGGTACTACATAAACCTTTCGCGCGACCTGCTTGTTAGTTCATTGAAAGCGATGATCGCCCGCAATATCCACGGCGTGCAGGGCTACTACGAGGTCTACAACCTCACTGACCCCACCGTAGCCGCGGCCCTCAAGGCATTGGATGAAGGGCAGACCACCGTCCCGATTACACAATGAGCCGACCACGCCGACTACCGTAGGCCCAAAGGCTCGACGCCAAAACTCACTTTCAAGTAATCTCCATGAAGAAAGATGAAATCCGCCGCAGGGTAAAGGCGCGAAAAACCCTCCTCAGCGATGACGAGAAAGAACGGGCATCCGAACGCGCGTTCATGCTCCTCGAAAACTCGGCCGCATTCATGCTTGCCGACCGCATTCTCATGTACCACTCCCTCCCCGACGAGCTGCCCACCAGATCGTTCATCGCCAAATGGGCCTCACGCAAGAGATTCTATCTCCCGAGAGTCAATGGCGTAAACCTCGACATACTACCCTACGACGAACAGTCGCTCACACTCGGATCATTCCACATCGAGGAGCCTACGGGCAACGACATGGCATCCATTGACGACATCGAGCTCGTGGTAGTCCCGGCTGTGGCATTCGACCGCCGTGGCAATAGGGTGGGACGCGGCAAAGGCTACTACGACCGCCTGCTCGGATCCACACGGGCCACCAAAGTGGGCATGGGGTTTGACTTCCAGCTCCTCGACGAGGAGATCGAATCCGAACCTCACGACGTAGCCCTCGACATCGTCATCACGGAAAACAACCATATAGTCATACGCCACCGCAGACGCTGACATGAGGAGGTTAAAAATAAAATCACTAATTTTGCAACATCAATTCTACTACATATGAAATCAAACATAATCACAGCCGCAGGTCTCTCCGTAATAATGCTTACCCTCGGCTCATGCAGCTCGCTCAAGCGCACACCCGCCACAACAACCACAACGACAACTACCACCACTACAACCAACGTGACAAAGACCGAGACAGCAGCCAACACCACCCCCGCCGCTCTCACAGGCGAGTGGTCCATCATAGAAGTTGACGGGCAGCCCGTCAAAGTGAACGGCGAGAACCATCCCAAGCTCACCCTCAAGCCCGACGAGACACGTCCGGGCACAATCGACGTGATAGGCTACAACGGATGCAACTACATCAACGGCGTCTGGACCGTGGGCACCGGCCACATCACCCCTGCCGGAGAGTTCATCTCCACCATGATGGCATGCCCCGACGCCCCCTATGAGACCGCCATCAACCTCGCGCTCTCCAACACCGTCACCTACACCATGCCTTCGGCTGACGAGCTCTCACTCAAAGCTCAGGGCGGACGTACCGTCATGAAACTCCGCAAGCAGAACATATCTTTCCTTGACGGTGCCTGGAAAGTAACCTCCATTGACGGCCAGACCATCACCGCCGACATAAGGATAGTCATCGACACAGCCGAGGGACGCATTCATGGCAATGCCGGATGCAATGTGCTAAACGGTAACATCATCGTCAACCTTGACAAAGGCCACGGCATAGAGTTCCAGAACCTCGCCACCACCCGCATGACCTGCCCCGACATCGCCACCGAGCAGGCCTTCCTCCTGGCCCTCGAGCAGGTGTCCACAGCCATGTCGGGCAAGAACACCGACTCGGCCTCGCTTTGCAATGCCTCCGGCAGTCCGGTCATAACCATGGTGCGCCTTGCAGCCAATGAGCTCGTTGACGAATGATGAAAAACGTGCTTGAAAACAGGCTTGTCATACTTGACCATGATGAATTCATGGCAAGACTCGGCCGTGTGCGTGCACTCATGGAGAGCACCGGCATACCGTCGATGCTTGTGAGCGACAACGCCAACAAATATTATCTTACCGGGCGCGTGTTCGCCGGCTATGTCTACCTCCCCCTCAAGGGCGAACCCATATTCTTTGTGAAGCGTCCCGTCGAGCTCGAGGGCGATGGTGTGGTCTACATACGCAAACCCGAAGATATGGCCGTGACAATAGGACTGAACGTCACGGAGTCAATTGGATTTGAATTCGAGACTGCATCGTATGCGGCCATCAAGCGTCTGCGCGACATATTCCCGACCTCCACGCCGGTCAACGCATCCGGCCTCCTGCGTACCGCCCGCTCGGTCAAGACTCCGGTGGAGATCGAGATGCTGCGCCGCTCAGGCATGAAGCATACACTCGTATATTCACGCATACCCGGGCTCTTCCGTCCGGGCATGCGCGACATTGAGCTGCAGGTGGAGATCGAACGCATAAGCCGCCTGGAGGGATGCCTCGGGCAGTTCCGCATAAGCGGCGACACCATGGAGCTCCACATGGGCAATGTCCTGGCCGGCGACAATGCCGACGCACCCTCACCCTACGACTTCGCCATGGGTGGCGCAGGGTCCGACCCATCCCTCCCCGTAGGTGCCAACGGGACAATCATAGCCCCGGGCACAACCGTGATGGTCGACATGAACGGCAACTTCGACGGCTACATGACCGATATGACACGCGTCTACGCACCCGGATCCGAACCGCTCGCCCCGCTCGCCCTCAAGGCCCACGCATGCTCCATCGAGATCCACCGTGAACTCTGCGCCATGATGCGTCCGGGCACACCCTGTAAGGCTCTCTGGCAGCGTGCCGAAGAGATCGTGCGCGACCACGATCTCCACGCCTACTTCATGGGCCACAGACAGCACGCCGGCTTCATAGGCCACGGCGTGGGAATAGAGATCAACGAGCTGCCGGTCATCGCCCCGCGCAGCCGCGACATAATAGCCGAGGGTAACGTCATAGCCCTCGAACCGAAATTTGTAATACCCCACACCGGTGCCGTGGGCATAGAGAACACCTACGTGGTCCATGCCGACAGCGTGGAGTACCTCACCACCGCCCCGGAAGAAATAGTATACTTCGAAGAATAGTGATTGTAAACAATCTTGACACCGTAGCCGGAAGACTCGACACCCCCATCTTCCACGCTATTGGCGAGGCGGCCGATTCACTCGACCGCCCCTGCTATGCTGTGGGCGGATGCGTGAGAGACTTTTTTCTTGACCGGCCATCAAAGGATATCGACTTCGTGACAGTGGGCAGCGGCATCGAGCTCGCCGAGGTAGTGGCCAGACGTCTCGGACGCGGCACACACCTGAGCGTGTTCCGCAATTTCGGCACAGCCCAGGTGAAGCGCCACGACATCGAACTTGAGTTCGTGGGAGCACGCAAGGAATCCTATTCGCGCGACTCCCGCAAACCGATAGTCGAGGACGGTACTCTCGAGGAAGATCTGTCACGCCGCGACTTCACGGTCAACGCCCTTGCCCTGCGTGTGAACCGCAACGGATTCGGCCAGCTGGTGGATCTCTTCGGCGGACTCGCCGACATGGAGAGCGGCATACTGCGTACACCTCTCGATCCCGACATCACCTTCAGCGACGATCCTCTGCGCATGATGCGCGCCATACGCTTCGCCACCCAGCTGCGCTTCGACATCTACCCCGCCACTTTCGAGGCCATAGGGCGCAACGCCCACCGCATCTCCATCATATCGCGCGAACGCATCGTCGACGAGCTCATGAAGATCATGGCCTCGCCGGTTCCATCCATCGGGTGGAAACTCCTCATGGAGTGCGGCCTCCTGCCCCTCATCTTCCCCGAGTTCGCAGCCATGAAAGGGATCGATGTGGTGGAGGGGCGCGGCCACAAGGACAACTTTCTCCACACCCTCGAGGTACTCGACAATGTGGCGGCCAAAAGCGACAACATATGGCTGCGATGGGCCGCGCTGATGCACGATATCGCCAAACCCGTCACCAAGCGCTGGGACGATAAGACCGGCTGGACATTCCACAACCACAACTATATAGGCTCCAAGATGGTGCCGCGCATATTCCGCAAGATGCGCCTCCCGCAGGACCAGAAGATGAAATACGTGGCCAAACTCGTGGAGCTCCACATGCGCCCCATAGCGCTGGTGGAGGACGAGGTGACCGACTCGGCGGTGCGTCGGCTCATCAACGATGCCGGCGATGATCTGGAGGACCTCATGACACTGTGTGAGGCGGACATAACATCCAAGAACCGCGAGAAGGTCAAACGTATTCTCGACAACTTCACACTCGTGCGTGCCAAGATCGTCGATCTCAACGAGCGCGACGAGATACGCAATCTACAGCCTCCCGTGGACGGCAACGAGATCATGGAGATATTCGGCATAACCGGCGGACCGGTGGTAGGCAAGATTAAGAGCGCTCTGAAAAACGCCATACTCGACGGAGCCTTCCCTCCGTCCGACCGCGAGGCCGCTCTCGAGATGATGTACCGCATAGCCGCCGAACATGGACTCACTCCGGTAAAACAACCCTGAAAAAATGTACTATATCACCAAACGTTTCGAGCTCGCCGGCTCCCATAGCCTCAAACTGTCATATCCGAGCAAATGCTCACGTCTGCACGGCCACAACTGGATCATCACCGTACACTGCCGTGCCGCCGAGCTCAATGCCGACGGCATGGTGGAGGACTTCTCCGTGATAAAGGAACGCATCACCTCCATGCTCGACCACGCAAACTTCAACGAGGTACTCCCCTTCAACCCCACCGCCGAGAACATAGCCTTCTGGATATGCGGTCAGATACCCACATGTTTCCGCGTGGACGTGACCGAGAGCGAGGGCAACACCGCCACCTACACCACCGACGACCGGCTATGAAAGAAAACGGCATCAAGCCCTATCTTGTAAACGAGATATTCTATTCGCTTCAGGGCGAAGGCTATTTCACCGGCACCCCGGCAGTCTTCATCAGGCTGAGCGGATGCAACCTCAGCTGCGATTTCTGCGACACGGACCACCGGTCACACACACCGATGGATGTCACCGGGATCATACGCGAGGTCGCAGCGATGCCCGCACGCCATGTCATCATCACCGGCGGCGAGCCCTCACTGCAACTCGAGCCCTTGCTCGTGGAGATGCTCCATGATCTGGGATGCTTCGTTCAGGTAGAGACCAACGGCACGCATCCACTCCCCGAAAGCGTTGACTGGGTGACATGCTCCCCCAAGCCGCACGGCACAGTAAGGCAGCAGCGCATCGACGAGCTCAAGGTGGTCTATACCGGTCAGGATGTCGAAGCCATAGCCTCCGATATCGCCGCCTCCCACTACTTCCTCCAGCCGTGCAGCGGTGCCAACATCCCCGAGACCGTGGAATACATACTCGCCCACCCCTACTGGAGACTCTCACTTCAGACACATAAATTAATCGATATCAAATGAAATCACGTCTTCTCCCCCTACTCATCCTCCCCGCCCTTCTGGCCGGATGCGGCGGCAGAGCCACCGACAGTGGCACCGACAGCGACCATCTGGTGATACTCCATACCAACGACACCCACTCGGCCATCGACCCCGACCGCAAGGATCTCGGAGGCATGGCACGCCGCAAAGTGCTCGTGGACAGTGTGCGCGACGCCCGCAGCAACGTGCTCCTCATCGATGCCGGCGATGCCGTGCAGGGCTCCCTATACTTCACCATATTCGGAGGAGAGGTGGAGCAAAAGCTCATGAACGCGATGGGCTATGACATACGCATACTCGGCAACCATGAGTTCGACAACGGCATGGCCTCGCTGGCCGGACTGTGGAAACAGGTGGACGCCGACCGCCTGAGCACCAACTACGACTTCAGCGGCACAGAACTCGAGGGTGTGTTCGTACCATCCGTCATGAAGGAATACAACGGACACAAGATAGGATTCATAGGCATCAACCTCGACCCGTCGGGCATAGTGGCCGAGGAAAATTACAAAGGGCTGAAATATCAGGACGCCGTAAGCCGCGCCAATGAGGAAGCGGCCAAGCTTCGCGCCGAGGGCGCCGAGATGGTCATAGCCGTGACCCACATAGGGTATGAGGACGAGACCGGATGTGACGACCTTCACCTTGCCTCGGCATCGAAGGATATCGACATCATCATCGGCGGCCACTCCCACACAGTCATCGACCCGGCCAAAGGCATACCCGCATGGCGTGTGGCCAATGCCGAGGGCGATACCATATCAGTACTACAGACCGGATCGTCAGGAGTCAATCTCGGCGAGATCGACATCAACCTTGCCGACAAGAGCGTCAAGGCCCGCCTCATCCCCGTCGACTCACGCCTTGACAGCCGCATAGACCGGGCGTATGCCGCACAGATCGACCCTTACCGCGCCAAGGTGGACTCAGTGAAAAACCTCCGCATAGGAGAGTCACCCAGAGAATGGGAACGCCGCTCGCCCGAAATGCTCAACCTTCTCAGCGACTTTGTGCGCCGTCGCGGAGCCGAGATCAGCGGTAAACCGGTGGACCTCTCCATCATGAACAAGGGTGGCATACGCAACAGCCTTGACAAAGGCCCCATCACACAGGGCGAGATAATAGACATCGCACCGTTCGACAACCGCGTCGTGGTGATCGACCTCAAAGGCTCCGACCTGCTTGACAATCTCGCAGTCATGGCCGGACAGGACGGCAACGGCGTGAGCGGCAACGTCAAGGTGGTCTACGACCCCGACACCAAGGCGATCAATACCGCCACCGTGGATGGCAAAGCCATCGATCCGGCCCGCACATACCGCATAGCCACCATCGACTATCTGGCCAACGGCAACGACTACATGACACCCCTCAAAAATGGAGTGCGAGTGGCCCGCAGCAACGATGTGCTCTACGTCTCGCTCATAGATGCCATCACCGCCGGAAAGCTCGACGATCTCATGGCCAATCCCGACACTACCAACCGTATGACTGCCTTCTGATCGCATGAACGCATGGCTTGTAGTGGGGATGCTCGTCATCTCCAACATATTCATGACCTTCGCCTGGTACGGACAGCTGAAGCTCCAGGAGCTGAAGGTCATCACCTCTAACACACCCCTCATGCTCATCATACTGATGTCATGGGGGGTGGCATTGATGGAATACTGCTTCATGGTGCCTGCCAACAAATATGGTTTCAACGGCAACGGCGGCCCGTTCTCGCTGCTTCAGCTCAAAGTCACACAGGAGGTCATCTCGCTGCTCATCTTCACGGTGTTCACCATAGTCTTCTTCAAGGGGGAGACTCTTCACTGGAATCATTTTCTGGCATTCGCGCTGCTCATACTCGCGGTCTACCTCGTGTTCATGGAATCATGAACACAGCACCCTCTGGACATACATCTGTTAAATTCCGAAGGCGTTTTCGCGAAAAATGACAAAAAATTTTTCACAATTGGCAAAAAGTGTTTATCTTTGCTGCGAAATATTGACGAAATGACAAAAAATCGGCAATAGAATAAACAACACATAATACCAATCTATGAAGAAAACTTTACTCATTGGAGCAGTGCTGAGCCTCATGGCCGGACAGATGATAGCAGGCGAGCCTGTCATCCTTCCCGAGTTCTACACAATCACAATGTCGCCCAACGGCAAATTCGTGGCCGGCGAGATTGAGAACGCCACAATCTACGATGTCGAAAAGGGCGACTTCGTTGATTATCTCAACAGTCAGCTCGGCAATGGGAACTGCATGGCCCTCAACGGCCTCGTGGTAGGTTCTGCAATGGAGGCCGCAGTGATCATGAAGGATGGCGAGGAGATCCTCCCCACCTCATTCGAGAAATACCCCCTGAGCTATCTCCAGGGCATCACCCCCGACGCTACCCGTGTATGCGGTGTCATGTCCAATATGGACAACCAGATCGGCAACGAAGGCATGATGTACGTACCCTTCTATGCCGACTTCAACGCCGACGGTACCCTCGGCGAGCCCCATGTGCTCCCCAATCCCGACAAGGACTACACCGGACGTATCCCCCAGTACAGCTCGGCTGTATGGATCAGCAATGACGGCAAGACCATCCTCGGCCAGGTGACCGACTATGCCGGATTCCTCCAGTATCCTATCGTATACAAGCAGGATGACAAGGGCGACTGGACATACACCCTTCCCAGCGAGAAGCTCATCAACCCCAACCACCTCACTCTCCCCGAGGATCCCGGTGAGTTCCTCCTCACTCCTCCCGAACCTCTCGACTACATGAGCCCCGAGAACAAGGCAAAGTATGAAGAGGCATACAACGCATATTTGGCCAGCGGATATCAGCAAGATCTCTATCCCGAGTACGGCGATTACATGACCCCCGAGCAGATCGAGGCATACAATGCCGCTTCCGACGAATACAACACTGCCGCCCAGGCCTATAACGACAAACTCAACGCCTACAATGATGCTCTCTTCGCCATCCTTGACGAGTCAGTCAACTTCGAGCAGAACTCCATGGCCATCTCCCCCGACGGCAAAAAGTTTGTCATGGCTGCAAAATCAGAGGAACCCGGCGACTTCATGCCCGTAGAGATTACCGTCAACTATATCTTCGACCTCACCGACAACACCTACTCGCCCATCAACTCGGTATACAAGGAAGTAGCCGCCAACTTCTTCCTCTCCGACGGCACCCTCGTTGGCTCGACACCCATGCCCGGCCCCTGGAGCGCGAGCCCACTTCCCCCGGCATCATATATCAAGACAGCCGGAGCCTCCGACTTCGAGCCCATCGAGAAATACCTCGCCGCCACAAACCCCGAGGCAGCAGAGTGGATGGACAAGAACCTCAAGCATGAGATGGAGGTAGGATATGACGAGAACAATGACTGGGCCCCCATCTATGAGGAGGTGATGTTCTCCGGCCACCTTGGTGTCAGCAATGACATGACCGTCATCTCAGGCGGCGTGCTGGCCTACAACTTCTCCGATGAGTACACCTATATGTCCTATCTCATGACCGGACTCCAGAGCGGTGTCGATGAGATCGTGGCCGAGAAGGTATCCAACATCAGCATCAAGTCTGCCAAGGGTGGTGTTCTCGTGATCAACGGCGGTGCAGCCGACGTCACTGTCTATGATCTTGCCGGCCGTGCCGTCTACAGCGCATCAGGCGTGAGCGGTCTGGTCAACACCGGTCTCGGTTCAGGCATCTACGTGGTCAGCGCCAAGGGCCAGGGCAATGAAGCCGTATCCGCCAAGGTAGCATTCTAAACCACCGCATACCCCTCGCTTTTCCCGCATAGAGGAAACGACAATGGCGAAGGGACAGAAGAAGACGGAGGCTACAGATATCCGATTGTCAACATCAAACTGATAATCAAACATCTGTAGCCTCCGTCTTCTTCTGTTCCTTCGCCATGTACATATCCGCAAGAACATTCATACCGCACAGGCGCGCAATTATTTCCCGACGAAATCGGAAGTAATAATATTTTTTCATTATCTTTGCAAGATAAACTATCCTATTCACATTAACCTCAATCGCCATGTCAATCTGGTCCGGAATGAAACGTGCCTTCGGTTTCAGCCAAGAGCACGAGGAAGAGGAGGAGGAATATGCCTCAGGCCTCCCCGTCTATGCCGTAAACCGTCCGCCGGTACCGGTCACACCTTCTCCGGAGGTACCCTCCCCAAAACCCGCTCCGGCCAAACCCGGCGCAGAAGAGACTCCGGCCTCGGACACGACCCCGCCGCCGATGCCTCCGGCTGTGCGCGAGAAAGACACATCGCTGCCCGACGATATATTCGATGCCATAATCGAACTGTTCAACAAGCAGCAGCCCGACTTTGTCAAGTCATGCCTCAACCTCGAGTCACAGAGAAAATACCTCATCACCTCCATTGACGACAAACTGCGTTCAAGAGTCATCTCGGCGATGGCCGACGAGGATGACAACGCCCGCGCCCGCAACGCGGCACTGCAGCGCCGCCTCTCGTCGCTCGAAGAGGAGAACAAAGGTGTGGAAAAGCTCCGCTCCGACAACAACAAGCTCAAACTTAGTCTCGAAAGGCAGAAAAGGGCACTCCTGGACCGCATCAACGACCTGGAGGCTCAGGTGGCCAAACTCAACACCGAAAAGGAACGTTTCTACATCGACAAGCGCAACCCGGCTGATGCCGAAGCCATAGCAAACGGACTGAAACGCATAGAGGAACTCGAAGCAGAGGTAAGCGGACTCAACGACCGACTGAAGGCCGAAGAGGGAAACAATACCCCCGCCGCCGGATCAGCCACAGAACCAGCCGCAGCGCCAACAGCGCCCGACACCACGGAGAGCGAGGAGACAACGGCACTCCGCTCCCGTGTGGCCGAACTTGAGGAGGAACTGAAACGACAGTCCACCCTGCGCGAGCAGCTCGAGATAAAGTCGCGCATGGGCGACGAGATGGTATCGGCAACCCGCAACGATGCCGCCAAGCTGCGCAAGGAACTCGAACAGGCCAACGCCGACAAAGAGGAAGCCCTGCAGCTGATACGACAGCAGATAGAGGGCTCCGAGCAGCTGAAAGCACGCCTGCAAGGAAAGATCAACGACCTTCAGGAGCAACTCAAGGCCGAGAAGCGCGAGGAGCGCGAGGCAAGGATAGCCGCACTCACCGAGGAGAACGCCTCACTGCGCCACACCATCGAGAACAATCTCTACAACCAGGCCAACAGCGAGATGAAACTGCGCCGCGAGATCAAGGAACTGCGCTCACGGCTGGAAGCTCTCCCCGCCGCCGGGACCTCCGATACGGATACCTCGCAGACAGAGCCCACACTGCCGGCCACAACCAACCCCGGCGATACTCCCAAACCCGCGGCCCCGCGCCGACGCGGACGCCCGAAGAAAGCCCGCATCGACACCGAGCTTGACAACACCGAATGGTTTGCCCAAGGCAAGAAGGACGATCCGGATTTCGGCTACCACGAACCGCCCCGCCGACCTGTCAACGACAATGAGGCACAACTCTCCCTCTTCTGACACACACAATCCACTGACTGAACGGAAGACGCATCCCCCAAAGACAACATGAAAACCATCGCTACCACACTCACTGCCATCATAGCCACCGCGATAGGAGCCGGTGCGACAATAGTACCCTCACGTCCGCATGTGGGAAATTTCGCCGACATGGCTCCATATGTCTACCCCGACAACGCTCCGCGCACAGTAGAGCGCCCGGCCTTCTCACCCGACGGACTGACATACCTCGCCCTCAGCGACGACGGCAAGCGCATCACACGCCACGACACCAAGTCGGGATCGGAGACCGAGACCGTGATGGACATCTCCAACACCCGCGAGAACAGCATAGAGAAGATAGAGAGCTTCACACTTAGCCCAGACGGGAGCAAACTTCTCATAGCCACAGCCGAAGAGCCTATATACCGCCGTTCGGTGCGTGCGGCGTACTACGTCTACGAACTGCGCACACGCATCCTTCGCCCGCTCTCGCAGCAGCACCCCACACAGCGCGATCCACTCTTCTCGCCCGATGGCCGCATGGTGGCGTTCGTGGCCGCCGACAACAACATATGGCTCAAAAAGATAGACTACGACACTGAAACCGCTGTGACAAACGACGGTGCCGTGGACAGGGTGATAAACGGTGTGGCCGACTGGGTGTATGAGGAGGAGTTCACCACCACATGCTCCATGGCCTGGGCACCCGACTGCATGACATTGTGCTATCTCAAATACAACGAGACTGAGGTGCCGCCCTACTCCTTCACGCTCTACGAAGGCACATGCGACCCCATGAAGCAGTATGCACTCTATCCCGGCAGATTCACCTACAAATATCCCGTGGCAGGAGAGACCAACTCGACCGTGACACTCCACAGCTACGACGTGGACAACCGCAAGACAAAGAATCTCCCCCTGCCAGACAGCCGCATAGAATACATACCCCGCATAGCCTACGGAGGCGCGTCGTCCGACCGTCTGATGGTCGTGACCCTCGACCGCTCGCAGACCCGCATGGAAGTCTACTCACTGAATCCGCGCTCGGGTGTGGCCAAGTCAGTGCTCACCGAGCAGGACAACGCATGGCTCCCATCGGCCACATATGAGGACATGACATTCGAGGATGACGGTTTCGTGGTGCTCTCGGCCAGATCGGGCTGGACCCATGCCTACCGGTACACATATGCCGGCGCCCTCGACGGCCAGATCACGTCGGGCGACTTCGATGTCACCGACTATTACGGCAAGGACGCCCGCGGCAACCGTTACGTGCGCTCCACAGCCACAGGGTCGATCAACCGTGTGGTGTCGCGCATCGACATAAAGGGAGTGATGAAACACCTCTCCCCCGCCACCGGCACAGCCTCGGCATGGTTCGCTCCCGGCATGGGCCACTATGCCATAACCTACAGCACATCGGCCACACCGCCGGTAGTGACGCTCTATGCCGCCCCATCCGACAAGAAAGCACGTGTGCTCGAGGAGAACACCGCCCTGGCCTCGCGCTATGCATCGGCCCCGCAGAGGGAGTTCATCACCGTGACCACCGATGAGGGTATCGATATGAACGCCTACATCATCAAACCTGCCGGCTTCGACCCCTCGCGCCGCTATCCGCTCATCATCCATCAGTACAGCGGACCAGGCTCGCAGGAAGTGGCCGACCGCTGGCGTCCCGACTGGACACAATATGCCGCCATGAAGGGCTACGTGGTGCTCTGCGTGGATCCCCGTGGCACCGGATTCAAAGGACGCGCCTGGGAGACAGCAGTCTACAAAGATCTCGGCCACTATGAGACCATCGACCTGCAGGGCGCCGCACGCTGGGCCATGAAGCAGCGCTATGTGGATCCTGCACGCATAGGTATCACCGGATGGAGCTACGGAGGCTACGAGACACTCATGGCCATCACCACCGGCGACTCGCCGTTTGCCTGCGCCGTGGCCATAGCACCTGTGACGGACTGGCGGTACTACGACACCGTCTATGCCGAACGCTTCATGCTCACCCCGCGCGAGAATGCCGGAGGCTACCGCGAGTCAGCCCCCGTGAGCCATGCCGCCGCGCTCGACATACCTCTGCTCATCATGCACGGTACATCCGACGACAATGTCCACCTGATGAACACCATGCAGTACGTCTCCGTGCTCCAGCAGGCCGGCAAATGGTGCGATATGTTCCTCTACCCCGACATGAACCACTCCATCAACGGCTGCGACGCCCGTCTCAACGTCTACTCCAAGATGCTCGACTATTTCAACAAGAACCTATGAGCGATAACCATACAATGTCCCACGAAAGTGCCATCTTCAACATCTGGCTCAACTGGATCGTTGCCGGCGGCGCCCTGACTCTCCCCATACTGCTTGGAGCCTATCTCCCCAAGCTTGCGGTGCCCTTCATCACATTCGCTGTGATGGGTGCGCTCATCATCTATGACCGGAGCTCGCTGCGCAGCCGCTCGGCGGTATGTCCGCTCATCCCCTCCATAGTCATCCGCTCGCTCGGCATATCGGGAGTGATCATGCTCATCATAGCCGTGCTCTTCGCCAAGGGTGTGGCCGGAAGAGTGTATGGCGACGAGGTGCTCAACCCCTCGCTGCCTTTCAATTCCGTGCTCATCATAGCCCCGGTGGTATTTCTCGTCACGGTGTGGACCAAGATACTCGGCCTGCGCTACTCCGCCTGCCAGACATGCCGCGTGATGCTCGGCACGAGGAGCGAACGCGGATTCCTCGGCAAACTCTTCGCCCAGGAGAGCGAATACCAGCGATTCTTCATAATGGGTATCTCCGCTATCCTCACCGTGGTATGCTGGGTATACTATTTCTTCTTCTACATCAACGTCAACCTCAACACCCCGGACAGATTCTTCTTCTGCTGGATACCGGTGATACTCTACCTGCTCTCCGTGTTCTATCTCGGAGCCCGCTACTTCACCATATGGGCATATTACTTCCAGGACACCGAGGGTAGCGAGAAGAGACACGGACGCTCCACATCCATACGCTTTCTCATACTGTGGGACGACAATATATTCCTGAGCCGCAACGAGGACGAGTATGGCGACATACCCGACAGCCGATTCTTCGACACTCCCGCCGAGGTCATCGTCACCCACCGCGATACGGTGACCAAGGAGATGGCCACCATGCACCTGTGCAATATCCTCAACGTCAATCCCGATGACTTCTCGCTCAGGTTCATGTACGAATCGTTTGAGGCATCGGGCAACCGCAACGTGTTTCACTTCATCTGCACCCCCCACGACAAGGACATCAAGCCCACCCCCACCGTCAAAAACGGCAAGTGGTACAATCTCTCGCGTCTGGAGCGCCTGCTCCACAACCACGAGCTCTCCCCTATGCTCGCCGCCGAGATACACCGCCTCTACACCGTCACCATGGCCTGGAAAACCTACAACGCCGACGGCCGGCGCCTCTACAAGGTGAAGAACTATCGCCCCATATTCCGCATCAAGGGTATCCAGGACTGGGACGTGGACTTCAACTCGCCCCGCTGGCTCAATGTGGCCCGGTTCAACGAGGACAAACCATTCTACCGCCTGCGGCGCCTGTTCAACCGCAGCAACGACAGCGAGAACTGACCATGATGAGACGTCCGCTCGTAGTCATCACCGGCCCGACAGCCTCGGGCAAGACCACCCGTGCCGTCCATCTGGCCAAGGCCACCGGCGGGGAGATAATAAGCGCGGACTCGCGCCAGATATACCGCGGCATGGATCTCGGCACCGGCAAGGATCTTGCCGAGTATGACGGCGTGGCCCACCATCTCATAGACATATGCCCCGCGGGCTACAGATATAATCTCTACGAATATCTGCGCGACTTCGCCGCGGCGCGTGCCGCCATCGAGGAGCGTGGCCATCTCCCCATAGTGTGCGGTGGCACGGGACTTTATGTGGAGAGCGTGATCAACGGTCTGCGGCTACCGGAAGTGCCCGCCGATCCTGAACTGCGCGCGAGTCTGAGAGGATTGTCGCTCGACGAGCTTACCGCCATGCTCGCATCCATGAAGAGCCTCCACAACATCACCGATGTCGACACCCCCCAGCGCGCCATCCGTGCCATCGAGATACAGACCTACTACCGCACCCATCCCGAGGCAGCCATGCAGGCCGAGCCACATCCGCTGGAGGACGTCACCCTGATAGGTGTGGACATAGACCGCGACACCCGCCGCAGACGCATCACCGACCGTCTGCACGCCCGCCTCGGGCAGGGGATGATCGACGAAGTGGCCGGACTGATAGAGAGCGGCGTAGATCCCGACAACCTCATATACTACGGACTCGAATACAAGTACCTGACACTCTACGTCACCGGACGCCTCACCCGCCAGGAGATGGAGCGGCAGCTCGAGATAGCCATACACCAGTTCGCCAAAAGGCAGATGACATGGTTCCGTGGCATGGAGCGCCGTGGCCATCACATACACTGGCTCCCCGCCACGCTCCCTGCCGACGAGTTCACCGGACGGGTTCTCGAACTCATGGACAAACCGCTTCGCGACATTACCGCACCTTTTTAGCATGAAAATGACTTTAACTTTGCAGAAATCAATCAAAAGTAAAAGATATGAAGACTGCAAAGTGGGACAAGCCGCTGTCAAAAAGCGCTTACGACAAGATCATCAGCAAGGCTCTGACTGGAGTGAAGATAGCCGGACGCGAGGATGACTTCGAAGAATTTGTCCAGACCATCGACACCTACATAGAGAATGGCAAAGTGATACTCCCATGGTATGACCGCCACGACATATACGATATCATCTTCCACATGATAAAGGATGATATCGACACTGCCATGCGCCGCTCACGCGAGGCACGCGAACGTGCCGCCGCACGCCGCAGGGCCAAAGAGGAGATGCAGACCGCCGGAGAGACACAGACGGACGGGGAAGCAACGCTACCCGCGGATCACACCGTAGCGGAGAGCTGTGCAACCGTCCCCGCAGAGGCAGTGACGCATCCTGAGAGAGCCACTCCCGTCAAACCGGCCAAAGCCCGACGCCACAAGGGCAAAAGATACGACGAACCATACCGACGATGAGCGTATTCGGCACATTTTTACGTCCCCCTCAGGCGTAACCCTTGGCGCGTGGTGTTTTTTTTTGTATCTTAGCGGCTTGATTAGAGCTCTTAACCAAACTACCCCTTATCATGGCCTCACATCGTTATTGCGTCATAATGTGCGGAGGTGTAGGAAGCCGTTTCTGGCCCTATTCCCGCGAAAACCGTCCGAAACAGTTCATCGACTTCCTTGGCACGGGACGGTCACTCCTGCAGATGTCCTACGACCGCATACTCCCCCTCGTACCCAAGGAGAATATCGTAGTGGTGACCAACGCCCGCTATGCCCATCTGATACGCGAACAGCTTCCTGACATCGACGAGCACAACATCCTGCTCGAACCCGCACGCCGCAACACGGCCCCGTGCATAGCATGGGCGGCATACCATATAGCCGCCATGGATCCCGAGGCTTCGATGATAGTGACCCCGAGCGACCATCTGATAACGGGCGAGAGCATATTTGCCGACAGCGTGGCCCGCGGATTTGACTTCGTGGAGACCCACGACGCCCTTCTCACACTCGGCATAAAGCCCACCCGCCCGGAGACAGGCTACGGCTACATACAGATAGGACGCGAGGAGACCGAGGGGATACTCAAGGTGAAGACCTTCACCGAAAAGCCCAACGCGGATCTCGCCAAGGTATTCCTTGACTCCGGCGAATTCTTCTGGAACGCCGGTATATTCCTGTGGAAAGCAAGTTCGATCATCGAAGCGCTCCACCGCTACGACTCGGATCTGACCACACTGTTCGACCGCGGTCTGGGTGTGTTCGGCACCCCCGGCGAGAAGGAGTTCATAGAGCACAACTTCGAGTCGTGTCCGGCCAACTCGATAGACTATGCCGTGATGGAGAAAGCAGAAAACGTCTATGTGGAGTGTGTGAACTTCGGATGGAACGATCTCGGCACATGGAGCGCCCTGTATGACAACTCAGCCAAGAACGAGCAGGCCAATGTGGCCGGCGACACCCGCGTGCTGGCCTACGAGTCGACCGGAAATATCTTTGCCGCCGGATCCGAGAAACTGGTTGTGGTCCACGGCCTGAACGACTATATCATAGCCGACACAGGCGACGTGCTTCTCGTATGCCCAAAGAGCGAGGAGCAGCGCATCAAGCAGATGGTGACCGACGTCAAACTGACCTTCGGCGACACGTACCTCTAAGAAGTTGTTGAAAAAGACAACCTCCAAATTCTAACCCCGCCTAATCCCGCCGCTATGGAAACTAAGCCCTACACCCTGTCTGCCGAAGAGGAGAACCGTCTGATAGACCGCGAATTCCGCGATCTGCTTGACGGCTACATGTCCAGCAATCACCGCAAGAAGGTAGATATAATCGAGCGCGCCTTCAAATTTGCCAGAGAGGCCCACCACGGAGTGCGCCGCCGTTCGGGCGAGCCCTACATACTCCACCCCATAGCGGTGGCCAAGATAGCCTCGCAGGAGATAGGACTTGGCTCGACATCGATATGCGCGGCCCTGCTTCATGACGTGGTCGAGGACACGGAGTTCACCGTCGAGGACATAGAGCAGCATTTCGGCAAGAAGATAGCCGAGATAGTGGCGGGACTCACCAAGATCTCGGGCGGTATATTCGGCGACAAGGCATCGGCACAGGCAGAGAATTTCCGCAAGCTCCTCCTGACCATGAGCCAGGACATACGCGTGGTGCTCATCAAGATGGCCGACCGTCTGCACAACATGCGCACCCTCGGATCAATGGCCCCCAACAAGCAATACAAGATAGCGGGCGAGACCCTCTATATCTATGCCCCGCTGGCCCATCGTCTGGGCCTCTTCGCCATCAAGACCGAGCTGGAGGATCTCAGCTTCAAATATGAGCATCCGCGCGAGTATGAGCGCATATCCGGACTGCTGCGCCGCAGCGAGGAGGGACGCTCCATGGTCTACAACAATTTCGCCGCACCGATAGCCGAGCGTCTCGACGCCATGGGACTGGAATATGAGGCCAAGGCCCGGCTCAAGTCGGTCTACTCCATATGGCGAAAGATGGAGACCAAGCACATTCCATTCGAGGAGGTATATGACCTCTATGCCATGAGGATCATATTCGATCCGCCGCAGGGGATAGGAGAGAAAGAGATGTGCTACCGCATATATGCGGCGCTGACCGATCTCTACCGCCCGCACCCCGAGCGCATACGCGACTGGGTGGCCGTGCCAAAAGCCAACGGCTATCAGGCCCTTCATGTCACCCTCATGGGCCCCGACGGCAACTGGATCGAGGTGCAGATACGCTCGCGCCGCATGGACGAGATAGCCGAGAAGGGGTTCGCCGCCCACTGGAAGTACAAGATTGGTGGCGAGGGGGAGGAAGAGAGCGAGCTCTCTGTGTGGCTCCGCACCATCAAGGATATCCTCGACGACCCGACGCCAAACGCCATTGACTTCCTGGACACGCTCAAACTCAACCTCTTCTCATCCGAGATAGTTGTCTTCACTCCCAAGGGCGAACTGCTTACACTCCCGGCGGGAGCCACTGTGCTCGACGTGGCCTACACACTCCACTCCGAGATAGGCAACCACTGCATAGCCGGCAAGGTGAACCACAAACTGGTGCCGCTGTCGCAGAAACTCAACTCGGGCGACCAGGTGGAGGTGCTCACCTCACAGTCGCAGACCCCCAAGCGCGAGTGGATGACATTCCTCTCCACAGCCAAGGCCAAGACCCGTCTGCGCAAGGAACTGCGCCGCGAGTCGCAGCCGGTCATCGAGGAGGGCAAGAAGATATTCGACACCTTCCTCACCGAGAACAGTATCACTCTGAACAATGATGTGATAACGAAGATCCTGGGCACATACCACGTGCAGACACGCGAGGAGCTGTTCTACAAACTCGGCAGCGGAGAGGCGTCGATCGACGACTATCTCAACGTCAACACCTCGCGCGGAGCACGCTCGCTGGTGTCGCGCCTGTTCCGTCTGGGCTTCGGCGGAAGCGACAAGAAGAAAAAAGACCCCACAGCCGAAACCACGTCGGCCAAACCGGCCAAGATCAACACGAAGGAGACCTATGTGCTGCGGTTCAACGACAACGAGCGCAATTTCCATCTGTCGGACTGCTGCCGCCCCATCCCCGGCGATGATGTGATGGGATTCATACGCGACGACGGCGAGGTTGAGATCCATGCCCTCACCTGCCCACGCGCCCAGGTGCTCAAGGCAAGCTACGGCCCGCGCATCCTGGCCGTGAAGTGGGAGGATGTCACCGAGACCTTCCTCACCACCGTGCGCATCGACGGCATAGACCGCCACGGCATCCTCCAGGAACTCACCCACATGATATCCACCGCCCTCGACATAGACATACGCTCGCTCAACATCGAGGCACGCGAGGAGGTGTTCACATGCACACTGTCGGTCAAGGTCAAGTCCACAGCCGACATCGACGCCCTCTGCTCGAAGGTGCTCCGCATACCCGGAGTGCGACGTGCCGACCGCGAAAAATGATGCACCCTTGGGGCACATATCGTGCAAATATGAGTATATCGTGGCATATTTAATGTGTTTTAGCTGAAAGCGGCTTGTTTTTCCCACGGGAAATGAGTATGTTTGTATCAGAATACATAATCATCATTTCCAATGAAGAAAAAAACTCTCAACATCCTCAAGAACGATCCCTGGCTCGAGCCGTATGCCGAAGCCATCACAGGACGTCACAACGACGCCGTCAACAAAGAGGCAGAACTGTGCGGCCCGGGCGGCAAACTCGAATCATTTGCCAACGCCCATAACTATTTCGGCCTTCACCGCACCGCCGACGGAGGATGGGTGTTCCGCGAATGGGCGCCCAACGCCACCGGCATAACCCTCATAGGCGACTTCTCGAAGTGGAAAGAGTTGAAGAAATATGCCCTCAAGCCCAAAGAGAACGGCGTGTGGGAGCTGAAGCTGAAACCCGAATCCATGAAGCACGGCGATCTCTACAAGATGATCGTGAGCTGGGACGGAGGTAGAGGCGAGCGCATACCCGCCTATGCCACCCGCGTGGTGCAGGACGAGCAGACCCATCTGTTCTCCGCCCAGGTGTGGAACCCGGAGCCATACAAATGGAAAGTGAAGAAATTCCGTCCGGACACCCGTCCGCTGCTCATCTACGAGTGCCACATCGGCATGGCTCAGGAGAAGGAAGGGATAGGCACCTATACGGAATTCCGCGACCTTATCCTCCCCCGCATTGCCAAGGACGGCTACAACGCCATACAGATCATGGCCATACAGGAACATCCCTACTACGGATCGTTCGGCTACCACGTGTCGAGCTTCTACGCACCCTCGAGCCGTTTCGGCACCCCCGAGGAGCTGAAGAGCCTCATTGACCGCGCCCACGAGCTGGGCATAGCCGTCATCATGGACATAGTGCACAGCCACGCTGTGAAGAACGAGGTGGAGGGCCTGGGACGTCTTGACGGAAGCTACAACCAGTACTTCTACGGCGACAGCCGCCGCGAGCATCCCGCATGGGACTCCCTGTGCTTCGACTACGGCAAGAACGACGTGATAAACTTCCTGCTCTCCAACTGCAAATACTGGCTCCAGGAGTTCCGTTTCGACGGTTTCCGCTTCGACGGCGTCACCTCGATGCTCTACTACAACCATGGCCTCGGGCAGGCGTTCGGCAGCTACGACGACTACTATAACGGCGGCCAGGATGTCAACGCCATCACCTATCTCACCCTCGCCAACAAACTCATCCACGAGATCAACCCCTCGGCCATAAGCATAGCCGAGGAGATGAGCGGCATGCCGGGTCTCGCTGTTCCCGTCAAGGATGGCGGCATGGGCTTTGACTACCGCATGGCCATGGGTATACCCGACTACTGGATCAAGACCCTCAAGGAGCGTAAGGACGAGGAGTGGAAACCCACCTCCATCTTCTGGGAGCTCACCAACCGCCGCGCCGATGAGAAGACCATATCGTATGTGGAAAGCCACGACCAGGCACTGGTTGGTGACAAGACAGTGATATTCCGCCTCATCGACAAAGAGATGTACTGGCACATGATGAAGGATGACGACAATATGACCGTGGCCCGCGGCATGGCGCTCCACAAGATGATACGCCTCGTCACCGCATCGACCATCAACGGCGGATATCTCAACTTCATGGGCAACGAGTTCGGCCATCCCGAGTGGATAGACTTCCCGCGCGAAGGCAACGGCTGGAGCTACAAATATGCCCGCCGCCAGTGGGACCTCGTGGACCGCAAGGAGCTGAAATACGAGATGCTCAACGACTTCGACAACGCCATGATCCACACCATATCGGGCGTCTACAACTTCCAGGCACTCCCGGTTGTGAAACTGTGGGAGAAGGATGACGACCAGGTGCTCGCCTACATGCGCGGCGACCTTGTGTTCGTGTTCAACTTCAACCCCATCAAGGCCTTCACCGGCTACGGCATCCTCGCCCCGGCGGGAGAATATGAGGTGATACTCTCCACCGACAATCCTGCCTTCGGAGGATACGGCAACATCGACGAGAGCGTGACCCATCTCACCATCAACGATCCCCTCTTCGCTCCCTGCGGACGCGAATGGCTCAAACTCTACCTGCCCCCGCGCTCGGCCCAGGTGCTGCGCCTGAAGCGAGCCATGCCGGCCAAGAAAACCGCCAAGGGCAAGAAGTGACAGCAGGGTCCTGACCCAATCTTCATAAAGCATATCATCGAAACCGCCGGAACACGTTTTTGGCGGTTTCGCTTTGATATGTGCGGGGTAAAAAGTATCTTTGCACTTTAAAACCGACAGTTTTCAGACTATACAATGGAAAAGAAATTCAAACGTACCCTCATAACCACCGCTCTCCCCTATGCCAACGGCCCCGTCCATATCGGACACCTGGCCGGAGTGTATGTACCAGCCGACATCTATGCCCGCTTCCTGCGCCTGCGCGGCGAGGATGTGGTGATGGTAGGAGGCAGTGATGAGCACGGTGTGCCCATCACCCTGCGTGCGCGCAAGGAGGGTATCACACCCCAGGAGGTCGTGGACCGCTATCACGCCATCATCAAAGAGTCGCTCGGCGAGCTGGGGGTATCGTTTGACGTGTATTCACGCACCACTTCCGACCTGCACCACCAGACAGCCTCCGAGTTCTTCCGTCACCTCTACGACAAGGGTGAATTCATACAGAAGACCGCCCTCCAGCCCTACGACGAGAAGGGAGGAGAGTTTCTGGCCGACCGCTATGTGCTGGGCACCTGCCCGCGCTGTGGCAATGAGAATGCCTATGGCGACCAGTGCGAAGCCTGCGGATCGTCGCTCAATGTCACCGACCTGATCAATCCCCGCTCGGCCCTCACAGGCGAGCCGGTGAAGATGAAGGAGACCACCCACTGGTATCTCCCCCTCGACAAGTGGGAGGGACGCCTGAGGGAGTGGATCCTCGAGGGACACAAGGAATGGAAGACCAACGTCTACGGCCAGTGCAAGTCATGGCTCGACGCCGGACTGCAGCCTCGCGCCGTGAGCCGCGACCTCTCGTGGGGAGTGCCGGTGCCCGTGGAAGGTGCCGAAGGCAAGGTGCTCTACGTATGGTTTGACGCACCGATAGGCTATATCTCGAACACGAAGGAGATACTTCCCGACTCGTGGGAGAAGTGGTGGAAGGATCCGGAGACACGTGTGGTGAACTTCATAGGCAAGGACAACATCGTGTTCCACTGCATCGTGTTCCCGGCCATGCTCATGGCCTACGGCGACAACTTCCAGCTACCGGACAATGTGCCCGCCAACGAGTTTCTCAATCTGGAGGGTGACAAGATATCCACCTCACGCAACTGGGCCGTGTGGCTCCACGAATATCTCCAGGACTTCCCCGGCAAGCAGGACGTGCTGCGCTACGTGCTCACAGCCAACGCTCCCGAGACCAAGGACAATGACTTCACCTGGGCAGACTTCCAGGCACGCAACAACAATGAGCTCGTGGCCATACTCGGCAACTTCGTGAACCGCGCCGTAGTGCTCACCCACAAATATTTCGGAGGCACCGTCCCGGCCGCCGGCGAGCTCCAGCCCGTGGAGAAGCAGCTTGAAGCCGATCTCACAGCCACTGTCAAGGCTCTCACCGAGGCCCTCGAGACATTCCATTTCCGCGAAGCCCTCAAGCAGGCCATGGAGATAGCCCGCCTCGGCAACAGGTATCTCCAGGAGACCGAACCCTGGAAACTCGCCAAGACCGATCCGGAGCGCGTGAAGACGATCCTCAACACAGCGCTGCAGCTCTGCGCCAACCTCGCCGTGGTATTCGAGCCCTTCACCCCGTTCATGAGCGGCAAGCTTGCCGGAATGCTCGGCATGGGACAGCTATCATGGGATATGGCCGGAAGCCTTGACCTCATAGCCGCCGGATCGCAGATAGGCGAGGCCGTGCTACTGTTTGACAAGGTGGAGGACGACCAGATCCAGGCCCAGATACACCGCCTCGAGGAGAGCAAGAAGGCCAACGAGGCTGCCGCATGGCGCCCCGAACCCCAGGCCAAGGATGTGGACTTCGACACATTCATGCTCAGCGACATGCGCGTAGGCACCGTAGTGGAATGCGAGAAAGTGCCCAAGGCCGACAAGTTGCTCCGCTTCCTCATCGACGACGGCATGGAGAAACGCACCATCGTGTCGGGCATTGCCAAATATTACAAGCCCGAGGAACTCGTAGGCCGTCAGGTATGCTTCATAGCCAATCTGCCACCGCGCAAGCTCAAGGGCATCGTGTCGCAGGGCATGATCCTCTCGGCAGTAAACTCCGACGGCTCCATAGTGCTGCTGTCGCCGTCATCGCCGGTGGCCCCCGGTGCGAAAATCGGCTGACATTACCCACACAACCCAACCATCCTCCCCCACTACTCCCGCCATGACAAGAACACATCGTCCGCATATACTTATCATCTACACGGGCGGCACTATAGGTATGATCGAGAACCCTGTGACGCGTACGTTGCAGCCATTCGACTTCACCCACCTCATAGACAATGTGCCAAAGATCAAGATGCTTGAGTATCGCATTGACAATATCCAGTTCACCCCCATCGACTCCAGCGACATGGATCCCGACGGGTGGAGGGATATCGCCATGGCTATCGCCGACAACTATGACAGCTATGACGGGTTTGTGGTGCTCCACGGCACCGACACCATGGCCTATACCGCCTCGGCGCTGTCGTTCATGCTCGCCCATCTTGACAAACCTGTCATCATCACCGGCTCGCAGCTCCCCATCGGCGAGGTCAGGACCGACGGAGAGGAGAATCTTATCACCGCGCTCCAGATAGCCGCCGCCACCGACAGCCGCGGCAATCCGATGGTGCAGGAGGTAGCCATACTGTTCGAGAACTATCTGTGGCGCGGCAACCGCTCCACCAAGATGAGCGCCGACAACTTCAACGCGTTCAAGAGCAACAATTATCCCAAACTCGCAAAGATAGGTCTCGGCATCCACTTCACAGAGGAGAATCTGCGTCGCCCCAACGAGCGCCGTCCGCTCCACATCAATACCAATATGGACCGCGCGGTGATGTTTATCGAGCTCCATCCGGGCATGACCCAGCCGATACTGCACCATCTTCTGTCCACGCCCGGCATCAAGGGAATAGTGCTGCGCAGCTACGGCGCCGGCAATGCCCCGACGTCGCCATGGTTTCTCGACGAGATACGCCGCACGGTTGAATCGGGAGTGGTGATAGTGAACGTCACCCAATGCGTCAACGGCGGCGTCCATGCCGGCCGCTATGAATCGGGCGAGACCCTAACCCGCTGCGGTGTGATATCCGGACGCGACATGACCTCCGAGGCCGCCATCACCAAGCTGATGTATCTGTTCGGTCTCGGCCTCTCGCCGGCGGCGGTCAAGAGCCGCTTCGACGTCAACCTGTGCGGAGAGGTGACACTATGATCCATTATAATTGACGAGGCTTTGTCATAATTGACAGAAAGATACAGAATGACGAAGAAAGGACAAAAGTGACAAAAATATAATTAACTGTACATAAATCAATTACATCTGTCGCTTTTGTCCTTTCTTCGTCATTCTGTATCCTTATCCTTACATCTGATTAGGGTTTCCTTCGGAAACATTTTTCGCTAAGTCTTTGAAACGCCGCCATCCATTATGAAGGATCAGGTCATATGAAAAAATGAGATCGGACTTCCTCACGGAAACCCGATCTCTGAATGATGGTTGGGGTGAACAGTGGGGGTCGAACCCACGACCTTCGGAACCACAATCCGACGCTCTAACCAACTGAGCTATGCTCACCATCTTTTGGTTTTGCGCTGCAAAGGTAGGGATAATTTTTGAGATCTCCAAATTTTCGGACTAAGAAATTCATAGATTTTTTAAATAGCGGGATTTTTATTATTTTTGCACCTGATATGAAACGAATCCGCAACTTTTGCATCATAGCGCACATCGATCACGGCAAGAGCACCCTTGCCGACCGACTGCTTGAGTATACCAACACCGTGGCCGGCAAGGATCTGCAAGCCCAGGTGCTTGACGATATGGATCTTGAGCGAGAGCGTGGCATCACGATCAAGAGTCACGCCATACAGATGAACTTTCATCTCGATGGCGAGGACTATACGCTCAATCTCATCGACACTCCGGGACACGTAGACTTCTCCTATGAGGTATCGCGCTCCATAGCTGCCTGCGAAGGCGCTCTGCTGATCGTCGATGCCTCGCAGGGCATACAGGCACAGACGATATCCAATCTCTATATGGCCATCGACAATGATCTCGAGATCATTCCGGTGATCAATAAGGTGGATCTTGACAGCGCCAAGCCCGATGAGGTGGAGGATCAGATAGTGGATCTGCTCGGATGTGATCCATCGGAGGTGATACGCGCCAGCGGCAAGACCGGTGTGGGTGTGCCCGAAATTCTGCGTGCCATCGTGGAGCGCATTCCCGCGCCCGAAGGCGACCCGGAGGCTCCGCTGCAGGCATTGATCTTCGACTCGGTGTTCAATCCTTTCCGCGGCATCATAGCATACTTCAAGATAGTCAACGGTTCGATACGCAAGAATGACTTCGTGAAGTTCGTGGCCACAGGCAAGGAGTATAACGCTGATGAGATCGGTGTGCTCAAACTCGACATGCAGCCGTGCGACACTCTGTCGGCAGGCAATGTAGGCTATATCATATCAGGCATCAAGACCTCGCGCGAGGTCAAGGTGGGCGACACCATCACCCATGTCAACCGCCCATGCGAACATGCCATAGATGGATTCGAGGAGGTGAAGCCGATGGTGTTTGCCGGAGTGTATCCCATCGAGACCGAGGACTTCGAGAATCTCCGCACATCGCTCGAGAAACTTCAGCTCAATGACGCATCGCTCACGTTCCAGCCCGAGTCGTCGATGGCCCTCGGCTTCGGTTTCCGATGCGGCTTCCTGGGTCTGCTCCACATGGAGATCATACAGGAGCGCCTGGGCCGCGAGTTTGACATGGATGTCATCACGACAGTCCCCAACGTAAGCTACCGCGTCTACGACAAGCATGGGGAGATGACCGAGGTCCACAATCCCTCCGGTCTTCCCGATCCTACGCTCATCGACCGCATCGAGGAGCCTTACATCCGTGCGTCGGTGATCACTGCCGCCGACTTCATCGGCCCCATCATGACGCTGTGTCTCTCCAAGCGCGGTGAGCTTGTGAAGCAGGAGTATATCTCCGGCAACCGTATGGAGATGATCTTCGACATGCCTCTGGGTGAGATCGTGATAGACTTCTACGACAAGCTCAAGAGTATATCCAAGGGATATGCCTCGTTTGACTACCATCTCCACGATTTCCGCGAGTCGAAGCTTGTAAAGCTCGACATACTGCTCAACGGTGAGAGTGTGGACGCACTGTCGACCCTCACTCATGTGGACAATGCCGTGACATTCGGCCGCCGCATGTGCGAGAAACTCAAGGAGCTTATCCCCCGTCAGCAATTCGACATCGCCATCCAGGCAGCCATCGGCGCCAAGATCATAGCCCGCGAGACCATCAAGGCCGTGCGCAAGGATGTGACAGCCAAATGTTACGGCGGTGACATATCGCGCAAGCGCAAACTGCTCGAGAAACAGAAGAAGGGTAAGAAACGCATGAAGCAGATCGGCTCGGTGGAGGTGCCCCAGAAAGCATTCCTCGCCGTTCTGAAACTCGACTAAAAGGACAAGAGACAGAAGGATACAGAAGTCCCTGTAATGCGTTCCGCATTACAGGGACTTCTGTATCCTTCTGTTGTTTTGATACTGTGCCTTCGGTTCAGATTTTTTCAACGGCCGAGGCGTTGATCCAGGCGCGGTGAGTGTTGTCGACCTGGACATCATACCATGTGGAGGGAATGGAGTCGGTGGTGGTGCGCACCGAGTCGAGTATGGTCACCTTAGTGCCTTCATGCAGTAGCATGGCCTCCTGCGAACGGTCGCGGGGCTGACGCGGGGCGGTGCTGAGTATGGTGGATGGCGCCGTGATGACCGCGGCATCGTCCGACATGGCTATGGCTGCCGAACGCGAGGCAAAGAACAGTGCCACGCCACTTATCAGGAATGTCACTATGCCCCCGAAGAAACCGACTTTCCTGAGGGTGACATCACCGACAAAAAGATACAGCATCACACCGGCGAGGGTGAGGGCGAAGCATGCGAATGCTATCCATGCCCATGTATCGGAAAGCATCGTGGCCGAGAAGGCGTCGAGTGCATTGCCAATGAAAGTGCCGCGCTCTCCGGCACGGTCGGTGATGCGTGAGTTCACAAACTCGAGGTTGAATCTCGCATCCTCGTCAGTAGGATCCAGACGCAGGGCCCTCTCATAGGCTATTATCGCGTTGCCGTTCTCGCCGAGGCGGTAACAGGCGTTGCCGAGATTGTAGTAGAGCTTGGCCGATGGCCCCTCCTCCTCTATGGCCTGACGGTATAGAGCGGCTGCCTCCTTGAAGCTGTCGGCCGTATAGGCCGAATCGGCACGTGATACCAGAGGGGATCCGGCATGGACGAGCGTGGCTATGCAGAGGATGAACAGAAGTGTTATGGCGGGACGTTTCATTTTCCTGAGTTTCTTTCCAGATTATTTATTACGGCTATGCTGCTCTCATAGGTTGCGTCCATGCGCGATGAGCTCTCCGGTGTATAGCGTGCCATCTCGCATGTGTCAAGTATCTCCACCAGCGAGTCCACATCTTCCTGACGGCATCCGCGGGAGAGGAGTGTCGCCGCGATGCTGTCACGCGAAAGCTGCGACACGGGTATGCTCAGCTTGTCGGAAAGGTAGCCCCAGAGAGCCCTGAGAAGCTCGGCATAGAATTTGTCGGAGTCGCCGGCGTCGAGATACTTACGCGCTGTGCGGAGGCGGCGGCGTGCCACCTTGCTGGCTTTGGCGGTGCGCATCCCGGCCACATCGGCATGACGGCGGGCATTATTACGGTTGATGAATATCACCACGCAGGTCGCCACAAGGCATCCGAGCCACAGCATCCAGTACCATGTACGTGTCATGACGGGCTGGTGGTCAAACGACGAGTGCTTCTCTCCGAGATATATGTGGCGGATATCGGAATTCTTGTTCTGTATATCCTTCTGATCGGCTGTAGGGGCGGCCGATGCAAGCCCCTTGGCTACCTTGATGGGATATACGGGGGTCTTGAGTGTGACGTAATTGCGTGTGCGGGGATTGAAGTATACAAAACGGTCGCTGCCTATGGAGAATTCGCCTACCGACTGCGGGACGAAAGTATATTCGACTGTCATGGTACCGCTGACATCATTGCCAGTCACGGTGGCGTCGATATCGCTCTTGGGGGTATACTGCTCGAACTCAGAGGGGAAGTCAATCACCGGTTCCTTGATATACTTTATGTTGCCGGTACCCTTGACGGTGTATATCAGCGTGGCGGGATCGTTGGTGCGGAAAGAGTTTCCGACCAGTCTGCTGTCGACCGTGAACTCACCCACAGCACCGGAGAATCCGTCGGGTGCAGGCTGCGGCAGCGGCATGATGTCAATGCTTCCGGTGTTGGAGCTGACCTTGATCTTGGTCTCGCGAGGCTGACGTACCTGGAACATGCCCATGTTCACATTGTCATACTGCACCACGGAAATGTCGTAGTTTCCGGAATTGATGGTGAGGCGTCCGCTCTTCTGCGGGAATATGATGCACCTCTTGAGGATGGCCGTCATATAGTCCTGGCCGCGGTAATTCTCCACCTCATTGAGCGCGGGCTGCACATCCACCTCCTGTATCAGGAAGCCGTCAAACGAAGGTTGCCTCGTGGGGAGGAAGGATGAAATGGAGTATTTCGTATAGAGCTTGATGGTGCATCCGATGGCTTCCTGCTCGTAGGCCGATGATTTGGAGAGGATGATGCGCACGAACACATCGTCGGCATTCACACGCCTGCCGGCAGTCTGGGTGTCAGGATCATCGACCGCCACGGGTCTCTGCGATGCCGGCTTGTCGCGCTCGGCACGCTCATGGATGGTAAACTGCGTAGCCTTGGTGGAAAGTCTCTTGCCTTCGGCGAGCACTGAAGCGGCAGGGATCGTGAAACGTCCGGCCTTGTCGGCACGGTAATAGTATGTATATTCCACAGCCGATGACGATACGGCCCGGCCGTTGGTCACGGAATAGCTCTGCGACGTGGAGGTGCTTGGTCCAAACAGCAACGTACACCCCTCGATAGGTGGAGCCTTAAGATCTGAGCCACTTGCGTTGGTGAGACGGAATGTGACCGGAAATTTCTCCCCTTCATATACGCGCGTGGGAGCCTTGACCGTGAATGTGACGTCGGCTCCGGCAGCGTAAAGCGCCATGAAGATGGGGAGTAGCAATATGATGGATAATCTTTTCATTTCTCTCGTTGAAGCTATGTATTACCATGGATTCTGGACAGCACGTCGACCGGGAGCGCCATTCTTCTTTCTCTCGGCCTCCACACGCTGGCGAGTGGCGTTTTCCTCATTCTCCATGGCCTTGAGTATCTTCTCGGCATTTTCAGGGCTAATGCCACCCTGCTGCTGCCGGGGCTGCTGAGGTTGCTGCTGCTTGTCCTGATCGGGCTGTTTCTGGTCCTGCTTGTCCTGGTTCTGATCTTTGTTCTGATCCTTGTTCTGGTCCTGATCCTTGTTCTGATCCTTATTCTGATCCTGCTTGTCCTGGTTCTGATCCTGATTCTGGTCTTGGTTCTGATCCTGGTTCTGATCCTGATTCTGCTGTTCCTCCAGACGTTTCTGTGCGAGGCGCAGATTCTCGCGCGCCTTGTCATTGTCGGGGTTGCGGCGCAACGCGTTCTTATAATACTCTATGCTCTTGGCATAGTCGCGTCCGTTGAAAGCGATGTTGCCAAGATTGTAGAAGGAATTTTCGGCAATGGCTATATCCTCGGCATCCTTGGCAAGGGCCGTGAGGATCTGGGCAGCCTCCTTCTCGTTCTCGCCGGTGGCGGTGCCCTGTCTCAGCAGGGAGGCCGCGAGATTAAACCGGGCTATCTCGTTGAGGGCATCCTCCTGAAGCGCCTTCCTATAGGCCACCTCGGCATCAGCATACCGCTCCGAGCGGAACATCTTGTTGCCTTCCACTATGAGGTTGCGCTGTGAGCGCGTGGATGTGTCTTTCCCCTTGCCGTCGGCAGCGGCCCAGCCGGAGAGGGTAAGCACAGCCGCAACGGCTGTAAGGACGAGTCGTTTCATTTCTTGCCTCCTTCCTCTTTGGAGAAAAATTTGTATTTCTTGAGCCACGATATCTTGCGTGTGACCACTATCGAATCAATAAGGAGCAGGATCAGGGCTATCCATGCGAATACGGGGAACTGCTCGCTCTGCGGTGAGAAAGTCTTGCGGCTGAACTCACCCTGCTCCAGTTCGTCCATCTTCATATCCACATCGCTGATGGCCGAGGATGACGCGCCGTTCACATATATACCCTTGCCTGCCTTGGCGATCTCCGAAGCCGTAGCCTCGTCAAGGCGCGTCTGCACCTCCTCGCCCGTCATGGGATTGATCATGTAATTGTTGCGCCCTACGGGTATTCGCACACCGCGTCCGGCACCGAGACCGATCACGTCCACCTGTATGCCGGCGTTAGATGCACGGTGAGCCTCCTCGACGGCATTGTCCTCGAAGTTCTCGCCATCGGTGAGAACCACGATGGCTTTGCCCATGGCCTCGTCGGGGGTGAAGGAGTTCATGGCCATCTCGAGAGCGGCACCTATGGCTGTGCCCTGCGTGGGCACCATGTCGGTGGAGATATTGTTGATAAACATCTTTGCCGATATATAGTCGGATGTGATGGGGAGCTGCGTATAGGCGTCGCCGGCAAAGACGATGAGGCCGACCTTGTCGTTGTGCATCTTGTCGATGAGTTTCTCAAGTATGAACTTGGCACGCTGCAGACGGCTCACTCCGGCTTCATCGTCGGTAGATGATGCAAGCATGGAGTTGGATACGTCGAGACATATCATCACCTCTATGCCCCGCGAGCTTTCGGTCTCGGCGGCATCACTGTCAAGGCCTCCGGTGGCACGCGGCCGGGCCAGGATGATGACAAGCACGGCCATGATGAGACATGAGAATGTGATCTTGACCCACGGCATGTAGGAGGACACGTCGGGCATCAGCGGTGCAAGAGTCTCGGGATTGCCGAAGCGCTTGAGCTTGCGCTTGCGTGAGATTCTCGCCCACACGAAGAGTCCGAGCGCCGCCGGTATCAGCAGCAGGAGATATAGGAGGTGGGGATATGCGAAGGTGATCATTTCTTACTGAAGTAAAAAGATGGTGGTGGAGTCCGGGAGAGATTGATAGGGTCATGGAGTGGTGCGCAACAGTGTGTAGCGCAGCACGACGATGGCGCCGAAGAGAGCCAGTGCCGCAATGGCCCACGGCATATAGTCGTCCTCGGTGGAGGTGAAATTTCGCAGGTCCATCTTGGTCTTCTCAAGACGGTCTATCTCGGCGAAGATATCCTTAAGCACATTGTTGCCGGTGGCACGGAAGTACTTGCCTCCGGTAGTCTCGGCGATGGACCGCAGTGTGGCCTCGTCAATGACCACAGGGAGATTCACATATTCGATACGGCCGAACATGTTCTCCTGCGGATAGGGTGCCGATCCGTTTGTGCCTATACCGATCGTATAGACCTTAATGCCGTGCTGGCGTGCAATCTCGGCAGCCGTTACGGGAGCCACGTTGCCGGTATTGTTCGATCCGTCGGTGAGGAGAATGATGCTCTTCGACTTCGCTTTGCCGTCCTTGATGCGGTTGATGGATGTGGCCAGACCGTCGCCGATAGCGGTGCCGTCCTGAAGCATGCCCATCTTGATGTCGCGGATATAGTTGGCCACCATTGACCGGTCGGTGGTCATAGGGAGCGATGTGAAGCTCTCGGCGGCGAAGATGACAAGGCCGATGTTGTCGCCGTCGCGCCCGGCCACGAACTTCGATGCGACCTCCTTGGCGGCCTCGAAACGATCGGGCTTGAAGTCGCGGGCAAGCATACTTGTGGATATGTCGAGCGCGAGCACAATGTCGGTGCCTTCGACGCTCGATGTGTTCCACGAGTCACGTGTCTGCGGCCGGGCCAGGATCACGATCACACAGGAGATCACGCCGAGCTGCATCACGAAGAGCAGATGGCGCAGCCACGCCCTGAGCGGGCGTCCCATGCGGGCAAACGGCGCGGTGGTCGACATCTCCATGACCGGATGGAGAGTCTTGTGCTTCCACAGGTACCACGCGATGAGCGGGACCAACAGTAGCAGAAGCCATAGATATTGCGGATGAGCGAGTTGCATGAGTGTCATTTTTCAGGTTCTGGCCCGGCGGCGTCACCCTCGGTCTTCTCGGGTTCAGGCGCGGGCTTTGTATCTTCTACAAACTGCATGGCCGAGGCAAATGCCCTGGTATTGTCGTCGGGGAGGGGGCGCACTTTGGCAAACTTGACAAAGTCGGCCGTCTCGAGCACACGATCCATATTGGCACGGCTGAGGCGTGTCTGTTCGTTGGACTGGAGGGAATGCCTGATCTGTGTGGAGGTCATCTCCATGGCATTGATGCCGAAGCGTCCGTGGAGGTATACACGCAGTATGTCGGTGAGACGCGTGTAGAACTCCCTTTCATGTCCCTGCTCGCACAGATGCTGAGCGTTGAGCTCGTTAAGAGCACGGACAGCCTGCTCGTAGGGGGGCACGGGTTTGGTGCGGGGCTTGACTTCACCCTTGTCCTTGCGCATCATCCTGCGGGCCACGAACCAGCATATGAGCGCGGCTACAACCACGGCAAGAATCCACAGGCCATAGTCGACGAGGAAGTCGGGAAGATAATCCACCAGATGGCGGTCCACATCGGCTACATCGGCATAATCGTGGATCGTGGTCATGGAGTCAACTATGGCCGGCATGACCTTCAGCACGAGACGGTTGGACATGACGGTGTCGCGACCGTCGATATAGCGGAGCGGATTGAGCAGGTATGTGCCGGAGTCGAACGACTGGAGCAGAATCTCCTGCCTGATCTCGCGGCGGCCACTACCGAGCGAGGAAGTATCAGCCGGAAGCGCCTTGAGTATCTCGACCTTTCCAGCCATAGAGTCGGCCGGTATCACGAGCGATCCCTGCGATGCGTCATCAGTGACGAGTTCCACATGCATGGGTGTGGCCTTGCCCATCAGCACGTAGGCTGAATCAAGGCTCACCTTGAGCGATGCAGGCGCACCGCTGACCGCCGCAGGCATGAAAAGCACCGCGAGCAGCAGTGTCATGAAGAATCTATATCGTGTTAACAGTCTCATCGTCGTCAGCTTGGCAGGTAAGTGGAGTGGATATGCTTGATCATTGGTAAATCTCTTCTAATGTGTGGCCCGAGTCTTGAACAGCGTCATGAGCGAACGGGCGAAGTCCTCGTCGGTGGCTATCGATGCAAGATCCACCCGGCAGTGGCTCAGGCGCTCCACAAGAGTCTGCTGACGCTGATACCACCATTTGCCGTAGGCTTTGCGTGTCTTTGCCGACGAGGTGTCGATCCAGCGTGAGGCACCGGTCTCGAGGTCGCTCACCCGCATGAGTCCGATGTCGGGCAGGGAGGTGTCGCGCTTATCATATACCTGTATGGCAATGAGATCGTGCTTGCCTGTAGCCACCTGGAGCTGGCGCGTATAGTCGTGCTCGTCGATAAAGTCGGATATCACGAATGTGGTACACCGTTTTTTGAGCGCATCCGTCATGTAGCGTAGCGCCACGCCTATATCCGTGCCTGGATTCTGCGGAGTGAAGTCAAGAAGTTCGCGTATAATGAGCAGGATGTGCTTCTTGCCCTTCTTTGGAGGGATGAACTTCTCGATGCGGTCGGAGAAGAAAATCACACCGATCTTGTCGTTGTTGGTGATGGCAGAGTATGCGAGTGTGGCGGCGATCTCGGCTATCATCTCGCGTTTCTCCTCACCCACAGCACCGAAAAGGCGGCTGCGCGACACATCGATGAGCAGCATCACTGTGAGCTCGCGCTCCTCCTCGTACACCTTGATATACGGGCGGTTGTGGCGTGCGGTGACATTCCAGTCTATATCGCGGACATCGTCGCCATATTGATACTCCCTGACCTCCGCAAACGTCATACCCCTGCCTTTGAAGGCCGTGTGGTATTCGCCCGCAAAGATATTCTGCGAGAGACCGCGGGTCTTGATGTCGATCTTGCGTACTTTCTTCAGGAGTTCGTTGGCTTCCATATGGTATCCGGTATATTAGGGCACCTCGACCTTGTCGAGAATCTCGGAGATGATCTGATCGGTGGTGATATTGTTGGCCTCGGCCTCGTAGGTGAGACCGATGCGGTGGCGAAGAACGTCATGGCATACGGCACGGACATCCTCGGGTATCACGTAGCCGCGGCCGCGTAGGAATGCGTAGGCTCGCGAGGCACGGGCCAGACCGATTGAGGCACGTGGAGAAGCACCGAAGCTGATCATTCCGGCCAGGTCCTTCAAACCGTAGTCGGCCGGAGTACGGGTGGCGTAGACGATGTCGACTATGTACCGCTCTATCTTTTCGTCGAGATAGATCTTCTCGACTATGCGCTGCACCTCGATGATCTCCGACGGACGCAGAAGCGGATGCACATCCGGACGCGCTCCGGAGATATTCTGGCGGATGATGATTTTCTCCTCCTCCTTGGAGGGATAGCCGATGACTACCTTGAGCAGGAAACGGTCTACCTGAGCCTCGGGGAGCGGATATGTGCCCTCCTGCTCGATGGGGTTCTGCGTGGCCATGACAAGGAAGGGCTCGTCGAGCTTGAAGGTGTCCTCACCGATGGTGACCTGACGCTCCTGCATAGCCTCGAGAAGAGCGCTCTGCACCTTGGCAGGGGCGCGGTTGATCTCGTCGGCCAGAACGAAGTTGGCAAAAATCGGGCCTTTCTTCACCTGGAACTGCTCTTTCTGGATACTGTAGATCATCGTACCGGTGACGTCGGCCGGAAGAAGGTCAGGGGTGAACTGTATACGGCTGTACTTGGCATCGATTATCTGTGCGAGAGTCTTGATGGCAAGGGTCTTTGCCAGACCGGGAACACCCTCGAGGAGAACATGTCCGTTGCTGAGAAGAGCGATGAGCAGGGAGTCGATAAGATGCTTCTGCCCTACTATACGCTGATCCATCCCCTTGGTGACGAGGTTGATAAAGTCGCTCTTGCCTGCTACCAGGTCGTTGAGTTCTCTGATATTGACCGATTCGCTCATAGAGTTTGAGTTATAGTGGTTTTGGTTTTATGTGTAGTATTTCTTTTCCTGGGCAAAACCTTTCAAAAGGCTGCATTGAAACGGATTACAAAATTAATATTTCAACAACTAAAGGTGGTAAAAAGTGTGTTAATTTTGTCTATTTTTACATGGCATTTGTAAATTTTAACGCACTATGTTATCCATATTTATGAAATGTTAAAATCATCGGGGATGGAACAAAAGCGAGTCCCGCAGAGTTATAACGGTCACTATAACACTGCGGGACTCAATTAGATGATATGCGGATTTTTACTGCGGATATCTCGAGAGGATCTGACGTACTTTTCTGTCGGCGGCATCAAGACTCGCCTGGCTACGGCTGTCTATGCCATATTTCTCAGGAGCCGGGATGACAAGTTTCATACCGGGACGAAGCTTGTTGGGATTGCCTATGGCAGCCTTGTTTTCCTCATAGATATATGCCCAGAATACCCGTGCCCCATAATGCTTGCGGGCCATATCGGGGAGCAGGTAGCCGGTCTTTATGACGTCGGTGACAGGCTCGGCCACGGGCGCGGGCTGCACGGCGGCCTTCGGCTCGGCGGCTGCCGGGGCTGCGGCTGCAATAACCGGGGTGACGGTGTCAACCACCGCTGTGCCGGAGTCGGGAGCGGCTATGGAGTCGAGCGGGAGCGGCTCCATGACTGTCTCTACCGAAGAGGGTATCACAGGCTGCGTCGGGAATATATAGTCTATGGCGAAATATACGGCACATGCTCCGAGGGCAAGCCCGACGAGAAGGCCAAGCACGAAGCCCCAGCCAAATCCGGGACCACGGCTCTCTTTCTCATCAGATTCCACATATTCCTCGGGTTCGTCCTCGATGGGCGCTGGAACGACAGGGCTCACATGAACGGGAGCAGGAGCCGGTTTCACCACGGGTTTCTCTACAGGTTTCTCGACCGTCTTCACCACAGGGGCAACCTCGGACTTGATCTCCTGTTTAACCTCGGGCTTGATCTCTGCCGGGCGGGGCGTCTCAACAACCGGTGCCTGAGCCTCTTCGACGGGTGCGGGTACCACTGCCGCAGGGGCGTCAGGCTGTAGTGTCTCCTCCTCTGCCACAGTCTCCTCAACCACAGTCTCTGCCTCCACAGTTTCCTCTGTGGCTGTTTCAGCCTCAGCCTCGGGGGCGGACTCCACCACCTCCGGTACCGGAGCTGCTGCTGACTCGCGGTCTATCTCATCGAGAGCTTCGGCGGTCACACTGTCGGCCAGAACTTCCGGCTCGAAGAGAGCGAACGGAGCATTGACAGTATCGGCAAAAGTACGGTCAGGAGTGAACACAACCGGGTTTTCCGCATCACCTTCGGGGGAGAATGTACCGAGCCCTTTGATCTTCACCGAGTGTCCCTCAACGAGCTCACCTGCTATTCTGTCAAAGAATGCCTTGACAAACGATTCGGCCGCTTCGGCGCTTATGCCTGCCTTGGCGGCAAGGAGCGAAGCCAAATGGCCTACTGGCAATTTACTGTTCATCTCGTGAGTTTTTTACGGAGTACGACACTGGTAATAAATCCCGTCTCGATGGCCGGAGGCATGAGGGTACGGCTGCCGGTAGAAGGGTCGGTGACCACTCGCTCGTCATGCTTCACGGAGGTGAATGTACCGAACCCGGGGATGGCCACAGAGTCGAGCCCGGTGCCAATCTCGGCCATGACGCGGCCAAGACACTCGGTCAGTCTGCCCACCTCCGCCGTGGAGATGGAGAGCTGACGGGCCACATGGTTATTGAATGTTTTTGTATCCATGTCAGGTGTGTGCGGAAAAATATGAATCAATAGTTGCGTGCGAAGATCACCCGCTGGGCCGAAGGCTTGCCGGTGACCATACATACGCCGGGGGTCTTGTCGCCATCGAACGGTATGCAGCGGATGGTAGCCTTTGTCTCTTCCTTGATCTTCTCCTCGGTCTCGGGAGTGCCGTCCCAGTGGGCGAGGATGAATCCACCCTTCTCGATCTCCACCTTGAACTCCTCGTAGGTGTCCACGGTACGGGTGAGCGACTCACGATGGGCGAGAGCTTTCTTGTAGATATTCTGCTGAATGTCCTCAAGAAGGTCCTTGCAGTAAGCAGCTATGCCCTCGAGGGGGGCGGTATGCTTCTCGAGTGTGTCGCGGCGCATCACCTCGACGACACCGTTCTCGATGTCGCGTGCTCCGATGGCCAGACGCACGGGCACACCCTTGAGCTCATAGTCGGCGAACTTGAAGCCGGGACGCTTGTTGTCGGCATCGTCGAACTTCACGCTCACGCCGAGGCGACGGAGCTCGTCGACGATAGGATTGACCACCTTGGCTATCTCGTCGCGCTGGTCGTTGTTCTTGTAGATGGGCACGATGACTACCTGGATGGGAGCGAGATGCGGGGGGAGAACAAGACCGTTGTCGTCGGAGTGTGTCATGATCAACGCACCCATCAGACGTGTGGACACTCCCCAAGAGGTGGCCCATACATATTCGGGCTGATTGTCCTTGTTGACGTAGGTGACGTCGAAGGCCTTAGCGAAGTTCTGGCCAAGGAAGTGGGAAGTACCGGCCTGAAGGGCCTTGCCATCCTGCATCATAGCCTCGATGCACAGAGTCTCGAGAGCACCGGCAAAACGCTCGTTGGCGCTCTTGACACCCTTGATGACAGGTACGGCCATGAAATTCTCGGAGAAGTCGGCATATACGTCGAGCATGCGGCGTGCCTCCTCCCAGGCCTCCTGCTCGGTGGCGTGGGCAGTGTGGCCTTCCTGCCAGAGGAACTCGGCCGTGCGGAGGAACATACGGGTACGCATCTCCCAGCGCATCACGTTGGCCCACTGGTTGATGAGGATAGGCAGATCTCGGTAGGAGTGGATCCAGTTGCGATAGGTGTTCCAGATGATGGTCTCCGAAGTAGGACGTATGATGAGTTCTTCCTCGAGACGTGCGGCGGGATCCACCACGACACCACTTCCATCCTCAGCATTTTTGAGACGATAGTGTGTCACCACGGCACACTCCTTGGCGAAGCCCTCCACATGGTCGGCCTCGCGCGAGAGGAACGACTTGGGTATAAGCAGCGGGAAATATGCGTTCTGGTGACCGGTCTCCTTGAACATGCGGTCAAGCTCGTGCTGCATCTTCTCCCATATGGCATAGCCGTAGGGCTTGATGACCATACATCCTCTGACCGCCGACTGCTCGGCGAGGTCAGCCTTAACTACTAAGTCGTTGTACCACTGCGAGTAGTTCTCGCTTCTCTTGGTGAGTTCTTTCAGTTCTTTAGCCATTGCTGCTGTATGTGATGTACTGTAATATTTTATCTTAAGGTGCCCTTGTGGGCCATTGTTATCATCTTGGGTCCGGGTATGAGGTAAAACTCCACCCGGCGGTTGGCCGCGCGACCTTTGCGGGAGGTGTTGGGCTCGATGGGGTCAGAGGCGCCCATCTCGTAGGGTATCACGATCTGGTCGTCGGCCACCTGGGTCGTGATCCAGTCGTAGACAGAATTGTTGCGCTGGCGCGATAGCCAGTTTATATATTGATCCGATCCGGTGTTGTCGGTATGGACTGTATAGACCACTTTGAACATCTCAGGATCGGCCAAAAGTGCCGTGATGGGAGTGAGTTTCGCCGGGGCCCGGGGGGAGAGCAAAGTGTCGTTGGGGAGGAAGAGCTCCTCGGCGGGAACAGTCACGACTATCACCTCGTCGTCGCGGGTGAGATCGACCACATATCCTTTCTTACCGAGATTCCTGCCCAGATTGCTCATGTATTTCTTCACGGCGGCACGTCCGTCGGGGCTGACGGCCGGAGTGAGTATGTTGGTGTTTAGATCCATGTCCATGAACATGGCCTCGTCGTAGTTCTTGTATGGATCGGTGAAGCCTCCCTTGGCCGACAGGGTCGCGGCCATGGACAGCACCATCACCATGGAGAGGAGAAAGCTTTTCATTTCAGAAATCATCGAGTGACTGTTCATATTGGAGTTCGGCTGCGACAAGAGGCTCCACGTCCTCGGGACGCACGGGCGACATCTTGTCCTTGGCCAGCATCTTGCGCACATGTCTGGTGAGGGTGTCGACATTGACATCCTCATCGTCGGCCTCGGCATCGATGTCCAGCAGACCGTTGTCATCATACCAGTCCCATATGATGTCGATGATGTTGAGAAGCTCGTCATCGCTGCATGCTGCCGAAGCCTCCTCGGTGAGAGCAGCCCTCATGGCCTTCACAGCCTCTTTTTCGTCAAATTCTTTCATATCATTTCGTCTTCTTACGGGAAAATGCCGGCTATCGGCGCCCGGTTTCAAGTATGCCGTCGGGATAGGCGGTGCCGATGACCCGTTTCTCAGGGTCGATGAAGAGTATGAATTCGTCGGCCACCGGAAGGAGCACTTCCGCGCCAGCCGGCGTCGCTACCACAAAGAGCACATTGACGGTGGTGTCATCGATGTCCTCGATCGTGCCTATGTCGCCGAAATCACGGTCGGACACCCTGTAGCCTATGAGGTCGGCGGCATAGAAACCGTCGCTGTCCTCGTCATCATCCTCGGGAAGATCGGACAGCAGTACCCAGAACGGGCGCAGAGTGAATGCTTTGGCCTTCTGCTCGGAGTCGATGCCGTCAAGGGTGATGAGATATGTGTCGGCCGTCTTGGGGCGGACGGATGTGATGAATAACGGCACGAAGATACCGTCCACATCAAGAATGATGCACTTCACACGGCTGAGATCCACATCCACATCGAGCGTGGCCGAGATCTCGCCCTTTATGCCGTGAGGCTTGTTGAAGCGTCCGGCTTCGGCTATTTCCGCGGAGGATATCATTTTTTCTTCTTCTTTTTGCCTGAGGACGGTGGTGCTATGATCTTGAAGTCATGAAGCCTCACAGCCGCAGGATCAAGGCGTATCATCCCGTGGGAGTATTCCGCAAGATCCTTGAAGATCTTGGCGTCGTCCACACCGTCCTTCGATACTGCCAGCAGGAGTTTCTTCATGTGGTTGGCTATGAGCAGGGAGAGTTCGTCGCGCTCGGGGCCTTCGGGCATTTCGAGGGCTTTCGAGATCATGAGTTCCACGTCCTTGCCGTAATGACGGTAGCGGATATGGCGCCCTGCGTAGGGCACACGGTCGGGAGCGGTGGAAAGATGCTCGGCATTGACCACCTCTACGGGGTAGTCAATGTCGAGTTTGAAACCGCTCATTATAGCCAGATGATCCCACAGCTTCTGTTTATAGTTTTCCTGTTCCCTGATTTTCGGGAAAAGCTTGCCCATGGTGGCCACGATGGTGTAGGCACACCGTGTGCGCTCCTCGCGGTCCTCGATGGTAAGACAGTGGTCTATCATCCTCTGGATGCCGCGGCCATATTCGGGAAGAATGAGGCGGGGACGTCTGGTGTTGTAAGTGAGCATTAAGAGAGTATTCGTTATATTTTAATGGTAGGGATGGGGGGACAATCACATGTTCATACCGCCGTCCACCTGGATCACCTGACCGGAGACGTAGCTTGACATGTCGGAAGCGAGGAATGTGGCCACGTTGGCGATGTCCTCCACCTGTCCGGCACGGCGCAGGGGTATCTTGAGAGCCCACTCCTTGCGCACATCCTCGGGGAGAGCGGCAGTCATGGCAGTCTCGATGAAACCGGGGGCGATGGCGTTGGCACGGATGCCGCGTGAGCCTACCTCCTGGGCGATGGACTTGGCAAGTGCGATGAGGCCGGCCTTGGAGGCAGCGTAGTTGGACTGTCCGGCGTTGCCATGCACACCCACGACGGAGGCCATGTTGATGATAGAGCCGCTGCGCTGACGCATCATGATGGGGAGCACGGCGTGGATGAAGTTGAACGCGCTCTTGAGGTTGACGGCGATGACAGCGTCCCACTGGGCCTCGGTCATGCGCATCATGAGTCCGTCCTTGGTGATACCTGCATTGTTGACAAGGATGTCGATATGACCGAAATCCTCCTTCACCTTGGCCACAACCTCCTCGGTCTGAGCGAAGTCGGCGGCATTGGATGCATAGCCCTTAGCTTTCACACCGAGAGCCTCGAGCTCTTTTTCGGTGGCTTCCATGTTCTCGTCACGGTTGAGGTCGGTGAATGCTATATCCGCACCTTCGGCGGCAAATTTAAGCGCGATGCTCTTGCCGATGCCGCGGGCGGCGCCGGTGATGAGGGCTACTTTTCCTTCAAGTAATTTCATTTCTGGATGATTTTGTATTTTATGTTGTTGAAACAGTTTTGTCCTTACGAATGAGCCGACCGAGAATGAAGCCTGTCACATCCTCACACACGGTGTGCGCGTCTATGCCAAGTTCATGGTATGTGTCGCGCAGACGGCATATGTCCACACCCTGGAATATCAGCTGGTGTAGCGTGGGGAGCTGCAGGGCAGCTTCGGGGTCGAACACCTCCTGCTCCATGCCCTGCTCCATCATCCTCACGAAGAGCTCGCGCTCCTTCTCCACCGCAAGGCGGCGTATGCGCTCCAGGCGCTTGTAGTCGAGGGTGATGTACGAGATGATCTGGCTTGTGGCGGATGTGGACGATAGAGTCTCGTCCACAATGGCGAAGCGGGCGGCGATGTAGCTGCGCAATTTCTCCTCGGCCCCAAGGTCGGACTCGACGATCTCACGCAGACGCTCGACGATGCGCTCGGCATCCCTTTCTATGACGGCATCGTAGATCTCCTTTTTATTTTTAAAATAGGTGTAGATGGTGCGCCGCCCCTTGTCAGAAGCGGTTGCGATGTCGTTCATGGTGGTGCGCTCCACTCCATTGCTCATGAAGAGCTGGCGCGCCACGTCCAGAAGCCTCTCTCGTGTCTTGGTAGCTATCGAGGTCATGCGGCAGGGATAGATGAGCCGCAAAGTTACGAATTTTTACGCGACTTTCAGAGCTCTATACCTTGATTTTTCAAAAATTCGCGGTATACGCGCGAAAACCTCTCGTTGGATTCACGCGGATATCTCACCTCGGCAAACACCTGTGCAAGATTCTCCTTACCATTCTCGGCCACAAAGCGGCGGTTCTCCTCAAGGGCTTCCTCGTCGGCATAGAACCGGCGGATATCATCGTCCGACGGATCCTTGTAACGGTCCACGTGGACTACTGCCTCGAGCGGCAGACGCGGCTGCACGGAGGGATCCTCGGCCGGATATCCGAGCGTGACGGTGATCACGGGGACGACCTCGCGCGGCAGTCCGAGCGTCTCGGCTATCATACCGGCATTATAGGTAGTCGTGCCCAGATAGCATGTCCCCAGTCCCTCCATCTCTGCGAGAGTGCAGAACTGCTGGGCCACGATGGATGTGTCGATCACACCCCATGTGAATCCCTGCAGGTTGTCCAGTCCGGGCTGTGCACCACCGAGGGCGCACCAACGGTTGAAGCGGTTGAAGTCAAGGCAGAACGTGGCCACAGCCTTGGCACCCGATATGGCGGGCTGATTGTAATGGGCCGGGGCGAGCGAGGCGATGACCTCCGGATCGGTAGTGAGGATGACACTGTAGGTCTGCATGTTTCCGGTATTGGGGGCATGCACCGCACGTCCGAGCAGATCCATGAGCATCTGCCTGTCCACATTGCGCGAGGCATCGTAACGCCGTATGCTGCGGCGTGTTGAGAAGTAATCCTTATTGTTCATTTCGGGTAACTTTTGACACTGCAAGTTAATACAAAATTTTCATTTGTTGATAACTTCGTGAGTTTTTTTTTGGAACTCCCATACTAATTGACCTATCTTTGCAGCTCCGAACATCTGATTATGGAAAGACAGAAATATACCTTTGACGAAGCCTTCCAGGCCTCTGTCAAATACTTTGACGGCGACGAGCTCGCCGCAAGGGTATGGGTGAGCAAATATGCCCTCAAGGATAGCTATGGACATATCTATGAGCTCACTCCCGAGGACATGCACCATCGCCTCGCCTCCGAGATAGCACGTATCGAGAGGAAATATCCCAATCCCATGACCCACGATGAAGTGATGGAGCTGCTGCGCGACTTCCGCTACATCGTCCCCCAGGGAAGCCCTATGGCCGGAATAGGCAACAATTTCCAGACCGGCTCGCTGAGCAATTGCTTCGTGATCGGTCTTGACGGCCACCCCGACTCCTACGGCGGCATTGCCAAGATCGACGAGGAGCAGGTGCAGCTCATGAAGCGGCGCGGTGGCGTGGGACATGACCTGAGCGACCTGCGCCCGAAAGGGACTCCCGTCAAGAACTCGGCCCTCACATCCACGGGCCTGGTCCCGTTCATGGAGCGCTACTCCAACTCGACCCGCGAGGTGGCCCAGGACGGCCGCCGCGGTGCGCTCATGCTCACCGTAGCCATCAAGCATCCCGACTCCGAGCGCTTCATCGACGCAAAGCTCGAGCAGGGCAAGATCACCGGTGCCAACGTGTCGGTGAAGATCGATGATGACTTCATGCGTGCCGCCGAGAGCGGGAGCAATTATGTAAGGCAGTTCCCAATCTACGGCGATAATCCCCAGATAACGGTCGATACCGACGCTCGCGCTCTTTGGGCCAAGATAGTATACAACGCATGGAAATCAGCCGAGCCCGGAGTGCTTTTCTGGGATACCATCCGCCGCGAGTCCATACCCGACTGCTATGCCGACCTGGGCTTCCAGACGGTATCGACCAATCCATGTGGCGAGATACCTCTGTGTCCCTACGACAGCTGCCGCCTTGTGGCTGTCAACCTCTATTCTTATGTAAAGAACCCCTTCACCCCCGAGGCGTACTTCGACTTCGATCTCTTCGCCAGCCACATACGCAAGGCCCAGCGGATCATGGACGATATCATCGACCTCGAGATGGAGAAGATCGACACCATAATAGAGAAGATCCAGGCCGACCCGGAGACCGACGAGGTGAAACACACCGAGCTCAACCTCTGGAAGAAGATACGCCGCAAGACCCTCATGGGACGCCGCACCGGTCTCGGCACCACAGCCGAGGGCGACATGGTGGCCGCTCTGGGTCTACGCTACGGCACTCCCGAAGCTACTGATATGTCAGTGAGCGTACACCGCGCCCTTGCCCTGGCCGCTTTCCGATCGTCGGTAGAGATGGCCGAGGAGCGCGGAGCGTTCGAGGTATACGATGCCGCACGCGAGTGTGAGAATCCCTTCATATGCCGTCTGCGCGAGGCCGATCCCGAACTCATAGCCGACATGGAGAAGCACGGACGCCGCAACATAGCCTGCCTCACGATCGCCCCCACCGGCACCACCTCGCTCATGACGCGCACCTCCTCCGGTATCGAGCCTGTGTTCATGCCGGTATACAAGCGCCGCCGCAAGGTGAACGCCAACGATGTGGATGTACGTGTGGACTTCGTGGACGAGAACGGCGATGCCTTCGAGGAGTTCATCGTATACCACCCAAAATTCATCGAGTGGATGAAGATAAACGGTATCGAGGTGCGTGAAGACTATACCCAGGCGGAGATCGATGCGCTCGTGGCACGCTCTCCCTACCATCTGGCCACCGCCAACGATATCGACTGGCTCGAGAAGGTAAAGATGCAGGGTGCGGTACAGAAATGGGTGGATCATTCCATATCAGTGACCATCAACCTCCCCGCCGATGTGTCAGTGGAGGTAGTCAACCGTCTCTACCTCGAAGCATGGAAGGCCGGATGCAAGGGATGCACCATCTATCGCGACGGATGCCGCTCGGGGGTGCTCATAGCCACCGATGGTGCCGACAAGAAGAAGAAAAAGGAATCGGAAGCCGCATCCACCCAGCCTGTGGTAGCCAAAAAGGTACGCCCCATGGAGCTGGAGGCCGATGTGGTGAGATTCCAGAACAACAAGGAGAAGTGGATCGCTTTCGTGGGTCTGCGCGGAGGTCTCCCCTACGAGATCTTCACCGGTCTGGCCGATGACGATGACGGCATATTCTGCCCCAAATCGGTGACCAAAGGCAAGATCATCAAGGCCGTTGACGACAAGGGGAACAAACGATATGACTTCCAGTTCATCAACAAGCGTGGCTACAAGACCACCATCGAGGGACTCTCCGACAAGTTCAATCCCGAATACTGGAACTATGCCAAACTCATATCCGGAGTGCTCCGCTACGGCATGCCTATCGATCAGGTGATCAAGCTTGTCAACGGTCTTGAACTCGACTCACAGTCCATCAACACATGGAAGATGGGTGTGGAGCGTGCCCTCAAGAAATATCTCCCTTCCGGCACCCCCGCCAGCGGACAGAAGTGCCCCAACTGCGGACAGGAGACCCTCGTATATCAGGAAGGCTGCCTCATCTGCACTACCTGCGGCACCTCTCGCTGCGGTTAAGCTTCAATGAGGATACGTCATAATTGATAGAAAGATACAAAAGGACAAAAAGGACAAAAGTGACAGAAAGTAATTATTTATCACACAGATAATTAATATTTCTGTCACTTTTGTCCTTTTTGTCCTTTTGTATCCTTCTATATTTTCGCCCTTCTATATTTTGAAACAACGCCTTATGGCTCTCAGAAGCTGTATCCGAGTGATATCCTCAAACATCCGGCTGAAAAATCATCATCGCCGTATGCGCCACTCTTCACTTTAAACGTATTGAAGCCGAGGCCGAGATCGATGGACGACTTACCGTCTCTCACATCGTAGCTGACACCTACAGCAGGCGACCAATAGAACGATGACATCATATAGTCACCACCTCCGGCATATCCGAGATCAAGCTGTGCCCAGGGATACAACTTATCACCTACGCTAACATCGCGGAAACGATACCGGCCTCTCAGCGCGAACAACGCCCACATATCTGAATAGGAGTCCTTGAAGCCGTCGAACTCCTCGGTGGTGTGCATGGGATGGAAACCCGCTATAGGACCCATCTCGAATTCATCGGTGGCATTCCACATCAGACCGATATTGAGGCCGCCACCGACACCAAGGCTGACATTGTTCTTCTTCGCTCCCAAAGGCATGTCAAGCGACGCTTCGGCCATGAAACTCAAATGGCTCAGAGATCTCGACATACGCGTGGCATGATAACCGAAGTAATATGCCAGACGTATATTTATGGAACTGCTCCATTTGGAATGCTCCAACTGTGGAGCTATCCCGCCAAGATACCCTACCGACAGGCCTATACGGTTGAATCGCACACCGACCATCGGATTGATATATAGCGTACTGTAATCGAAACTCTTCGTATTGAACGAATAACCGAACTGAAAGTCAAATGTCGGAGTAAAGCTCTCTGAAAAGTCCTCGGCATGCAGACCTACGAAAAGAGGGAGCGCCGGCCTTGACTTAAAATTCCATACCTCGGTGATACCTACACCGAAACCGGCCATCACATAGTCATGCACATTCCGATATGCGCCGATCTGTGCACCGAATGAGGCTGTCTGTCCGCCTACCGGTATCGAGACCGGATCAAACGTGGCCATACCACGCCATGTGTCCTCAGCCTTTCCGATTGACGGAACAAGCATCATCGCCAACAGAAAGAAGGAAATAGCTGTAAATTGATTACTTTTTCTCATTTTTAAACACGTTTTGGTTGTTTTTCACAAAAGTATACAATTTTTCACCCCCCCCAATTATTTAACACTTGTTAACAACCACATAACACGGATAGGAGTCTTAAAAAGACAGAAAGATACCGAAGGATTTGATCCTTCAGTATCTTTCTGTCAATCAGGATGCAGCTATCCATTCAGACTATAGCCGCATAATATTGCCACCGAACGTGATTTATTTGATCTTAACGTTCTTATTCGTACCTGTATATACCACAGCCTCGGTGCCGGCAGGCGATATGAACCGGCATCCCTTGAATGTGGCGTCAGTGACATTGTTTATTGTCATGGCCGGACCGGAGGCGGGGATGACAGTCACATCGGTGAAGTTTATACCCTTCGACTCAGAGAGCAGTCCACCCTCGAGGGAGGTGAACACCGAACGGCTCACAGTGATATTCTCAATGGGCATCTCGGGGAGACCATTGAACTTCAAAGCCTTTCCGGAGCTGACAGAAGTAATGCCGTTGATGGTGATGTCGCGGAACTGGGGAGTGGTCTCGTCCACCGGAGGGATCTCCTTAGGAGCATTCTTCACCCAATAGTAGAGGTCGAAAGTAATGGCATCGCCCGATATGTCGAGCATATTTACATTGTCAATGTAAATATTCTTCACGACACCGCCACGACCACGTGTGCTTTTGAACCGCAGACCTACATCCGTGCCGATGAACTGGCAGTCGGCCACCGATACGTTGCTGACACCGCCGCTCATCTCGCTGCCGACCACGAAACCGCCATGACCGTGGAACACACGGCAATCCCTCACCACCACATTCTCGGTAGGGATACCGCGCTTGCGGCCGGCCTCATCCTTGCCTGACTTCAGGCAGATGGCATCGTCGCCCACATCGAGCGTGGACCGGCATATGAGCACGTTCTTGCATGACTCCACGTCGAGACCGTCGCCATTCTGGGCATATGACGGATTTTTGATGAAAACACCGTCTACAATCAGATTCTCACACATGAGGGGATGCACATTCCACGCCGGGGAGTTCTGGAATGTCACACCCTGCAGGAGCACATTGCGGCATCCGGTCAGCTGTACCATCACGGGACGCAGATATCTCTTTATCCCCTCGGCTTCCTCGCGGGTGAGCTGTGCGCGGCGGTCGCCTTTGGCGAGCTCCTCGCCATCAATGTTGCTCTGGGAGGGGAACCATGTCTTGTCGTCAACCACAATACCACCCTTTGCAACGAGATTTTTCCATTCGCCGGATGTCATCTTGTCTCTCTTCACCGGGCGCCACATGCCGCCGTTACCGTCAATGACACCTTCGCCGGTTATGGCGATGTTCTCAAGTCCGGTTCCGGATATCGGCGACTGTGTGCGCCAGGCCTCAAATCCCTCATATACCACGCGGACAGTATTGTAAAGCGACTCATCGGCACTGAACGAGAGGATAGCTCCGGCATCGAGATGCAGCTCTATGCCCGATTTGAGTACCACGGGACCTGTAAGCCATACACCCGAGGGTACGACAAGGCGGCCGCCACCCTGCGAGGCCAGACTTTCTATGGCCTTTGCAAAGGCATCGGTATTGAGCGTCACGCCGTCAGCCTTGGCGCCAAAATCGGCGATACTGACGGATCGGGAGGGGATGGCCGGAGCCTCCGGCTGACGGATGTCGAAAGGAAGATTCTTGTAATAAGAGGAATAGTCGCCGGCTACCGCCGCCGAGGCCACAGACAGAGCCATGGCTACAAATGATGCTAACACTCTTGAGATTTTCATGGATATGGTATTAATTTTCGTATTCGCAGATACAAAGGTACGACAAAAAATACAATTTTTGACTAACTTTGCATCAGTAATACCAAACCATAAAATACCTTAATCATGACAAACGACAAAGTATTCACTCCTGCCGAAGCAAAAGCCTGGGTGGAAAGCAGGGTATGGGCCAACGGCTGGGCCGCTGACGCCGACGCATCGATCGATGCTGTGGAATTCGCCACACAGTATGCCGCCAACAAGGAACTCTGGGACAAGATGTTCTCGTTTCTCGCCACAACCGATCTCAACACTCTTCCCGCCGGCAAGCATGTGGTGGAAGAGGGACGTCTGTGGTTCAACGTGCTCGAGTATACCCCCAAGAGCGCTGAGGACACCAAGATCGAATCTCATCGCGATTTCATTGATCTCCAGTACACTTTTGAAGGTGAGGAGCTGATGGGGGTGGCCTCACAGGTGACACCTACAGGCGACTATGATCCCGTAAAGGACCGCACCAACTATGTGACATCCGAGCCGATCGTCTATTCTCCGGCTTCGCCCGACAGATTCTTCCTCTACTTCCCCCGCGACATGCACCAGCCTTCCGTTCGCGCTACGGATCCCGCCGTTCCCTCACGCAAGGTGGTAGGCAAGATCGAGTACAAGAAATAAGGACAAGACTGCATATCAAAATATAGAATGACAAAAGTCCCTATAACGCGGAACGCGTTATAGGGACTTTTGTCATTCTATATTTTGATATCAGTCAAGATTGGGTTGCTCGGTGCGGTCAAGCTCGTCGACCACCTTAAGGAGGTACTGTCCATAGGGATTCTTGAGCATTGGCTGGGCCAGCTCCACCATCTTCTCGCGGGATATCCAACCCTTGCGGTAGGCTATGCCCTCGAGACAGGCCACCTTGAGACCCTGACGTTTCTCGATCACCTCTATATAGGTGGAAGCCTCCGAGAGAGAGTCGTGAGTGCCGGTGTCGAGCCATGCGAAACCACGTCCGAGTGTCTTTACCATAAGCTCCTTGTCGTCAAGGAAGCGCTGGTTGACAGTCGTGATCTCAAGTTCACCACGGGCTGAGGGCTTGATGTTCTTGGCAACCTCAACCACCTTGTTGGGGTAGAAGTACAGACCAACCACGGCATAGTTTGACTTGGGCTTGGCGGGTTTCTCCTCGATGGAGAGGCAATTGCCCTCGCGGTCAAATTCGGCTACGCCATAACGCTCGGGATCGCTGACCCAATATCCGAACACTGTGGCCTTGCTGTCCTTCTCGGCTGTCTCCACAGCCTCGCGGAGGAGCTGGGTGAATCCATTGCCATGGAATATGTTGTCACCAAGCACCAGACAGCAGGAATCATCGCCGATAAACTCCTCACCGATTATAAAAGCCTGGGCCAGACCATCGGGCGAGGGCTGCTCGGCATACTCGAATCTTACACCGAAGTCACTGCCGTCGCCGAGCAGACGCTTGAATCCGGGCAGATCGTGGGGGGTGGAGATGATGAGTATCTCACGGATACCCGCGAGCATGAGGGTCGATACTGGATAGTATATCATGGGCTTGTCGAACACGGGAAGCATCTGTTTGCTCACACCCTTTGTGATCGGATACAGCCTGGTGCCGGAGCCTCCGGCGAGTACGATTCCTTTCATAAAACAGTATATAGGTAGTAATAGAGGTATTGTTTCGGCCGCAAAGATAACTTAAAGTTTCAATAATCACAAAAATTCCAGCCAATACCTCATCTTACTTACTTCTGGGCCGAGGGGGCCTGCTTGCTGGCCGATGCGTGCATCTTGCGGTCAAAGCCACGGGCGTTGCCGTGATGTCTGCCATGATGCTTTCTGTCACCACGGATGAAGCCGGGGCCCTTGCCGCCGTCCAGATATGAGTTCTCGAGGAACTGCACATACTGCTCGGGGGTGAGGATGCTCTTGATCTGTGCAAGATAGTCCTTGCGGCACTGCTGACGCTCGGCTCTCTTGTCCTTCCTGTTCTTCTGGGCCTCGGTCTTTCTGGCATCGCAGAGAGCCTTGAGCTTGGTCTGCTGGTCCTGAGTCAGATTGAGTCCGGCAAATGGAGCGGGACACGACTGGCCGCTGCAGGGCGCAGCCTGACAGGCCGACTGCTCGGGGCAGGTGGTACGCTGGCAGTCGGCAGGCTTCTGCGCGAGGGCGGTACCGGATACGAGGAGTGCGGAGAGTGCGATAGCTGCGCTGATGAAATTCTTCTTCATGTCTGTGTTATTTTTTTGTTGTTGTGTTGTCCGTTTATTTTTTGTGTTATGCTGTTATGACACCTGCCATCGGAATAAGTTTAAAACCACGGCGGTATATTTAACATTCTTTGCGACATGTGTCAACTTATGTTCATGGGAAAAGTAGTAAATTTGCAATAATTTTACCCAAGTAACAGATACAGAAATGAAACACATATCCTTAATAGGCGCGCTCGGGCTCGCGGCCCTGATGGGTGCATGTTCCACCGACGGAGCCAAATGGAATATCAACGGTACTATAAATGGTCTCACCGACTCTGATGTAGTGGTGCTGGAGGGGAGCAATCAGGGACGTTGGTATACCATCGACACCATCAAGACCGATGCCGACGGCAAGTTCAACTACTCACACGCGCCGCAGGGATATCCCGATATCTACCGTCTCCGCACAGCCGGCAAAGCCCTCTATTTCCCTATCGACAGCATAGAGAGCGTCACCATCACGGCCACGGCACCCGACATAGCCACCAATCATACACTCTCCGGCTCGCCGCAGGCCGAGAACCTGTTCCGCGTGGATTCGCTCCTGTCAGCCTCAGCCTCGACCATGGGCGTTGACGGCGTGGTCACCGACGAGAATCTCAAACGGCGCCTCGGACAGATGCTACTGGCCGATCCCGCCGGCATCGTCACATATTACATAATAAGCAAGAAGGTGGACGGCAAGCCTCTGTTCAACCCCTCGGTCCAGCTGGACAACCGCCTTATCGGAGCCGTAGCCAATGCCTTCGCCGAGCAGCGTCCCTCCGACCCACGCACATCGTATCTGCGCCGTCTGTATCTCGAGAACCGGCGCAACGCCGGCAATCTCCCGGCCTCGCAGCTTGTAGCCACCGAGGTGGGCGCATTCGACATCAAACTCTACGACCAGAAAGGGCGCGAGCACTCGCTCCTTGACATCAGCAAGCAAGGCAAGGTAGCACTGCTGAACTTCACCGCCTATGGCGCCGAATGGTCGCCGGCCTTCAACATAGAGCTCAACAAGGTATACGAGAAGTATCGCGACCGCGGATTCGAGATATATCAGGTGGCTGTCGACACGGACGAATATGCATGGAAACAGACTGCGACTAACCTGCCATGGATCACAGTGCTCAACGATATCACCGACAGCAAGAATCTCATCAACTACAATGTCACCGTCCTTCCGGTCAGCTTCGTCATAGACCGCAACGGCGAGATAACCGACCGCCTCGACGGAGTGGACGGACTGGACAGCACCGTGGCCTCACGTCTCTGACAGCCTCACCGGTGCAGCTCCTCTCAATATCCGTTCGCTAAACTCCGGCGTGAGAAACTTCTACAGAATATTACGCACCATTCTCGTGACACTGCTGCTGCTGTCAGCGGCAGTGCCCGTCACACTCTATATCCTGCTCTCGCTGCCAGGGGTACAGAAAACCCTCTCCTCCAGGGCCGAGCAAGAACTCACCCGTCTGCTCGGCACCCCGGTCGATATCGGAAGTGTGAGCTTCGCACCCTTCAACCGTGTGACCCTGCGCGACGTCACCGTCACCGACATGCGCGGAGACACGGCTTTGGCCGTGGGCCATCTCGGTGCCGGCATCAGCTTCATCGAGAGCATATGGAACAAACGCCCGGTAATAACATATGCCGAGATCATAGATCTCCATATGAAGCTGACACGAGACTCCGCCGGGGCGCAGCTGAACATCGATCCCATCATAGCACGGTTCAGGAAGAAGGAGTCAAAAGGACCATCGGCATTCGACCTCTCTGTCAATATGGTGGTGATACGCCGCTCCTCGCTCACATATGATGTCATTGAGGCGCCGGCACGGGAAAACGGACATTTCGATCCATCCCACATAGCTGTGAGCGATCTGCGGGCCGATCTGCGGGCACCGCGCATCAGCGACGGGAGGATGGAGGTGGAGATCAAGCGCTTCGGAGCCGTGGAACAATCCGGCCTGACCGTGACCGATCTTTCAGCCTCACTCAGCGCCAACCGCCACGAGGCATCGGTCAACAACCTGTCCGTATCACTGCCCGCTTCGAAAGTATCGTTCGACCGGATATCCTTCCCCTCTCCTCTGTCAGCCGGCTTCGATCCACGGACCATCACCACGCGTGTGGCCACACTGCCGGGGTCGCAGATATGCGCCGCCGATCTGTCGCCGTTTCTGCCCGTGCTGTCAGTACTCCACGCTCCGGTGGATGTGGAAATAGACCTCGAGGGCGGACCCGCCCACATCGATATCCACCGTCTGAGCCTCACCATAGGCAGCAAAAACACATGGCTACAGGCCGAAGGCAGTGTGGACGACATTGACAAAGGGCGTGACGGCATAAGCATCGACCTATCCCGTCTCAGCATCAATGTGAGCCTTCCGGCAGTGATCGATTTTCTCAGCCGGCCGGACGCACCGGGCCACGGCATACATGAGAAGCTAAACCGACTTTCCCCGCTCGGCGAAGTAAATCTGCTCGGCTCAGTAGGCGCCGATGCGTCAAGACTCGACTTCAACGGCTCCCTGCTCACCGACTGCGGCAACATTGATCTCGACTGCGGCATATCCCGGCGAGACAGCTCATCACCGCTTGCCGTAGACGGATATGCAGGGATGGAGAATTTCGACCCCAGCGGCATAGTGCCTGCCCTGGCCGATCTGGAGGATATAACTCTCGAGAGCCGCGCCGACCTCACCATAGCCGGCGGCGGCCGCATAGACGGCATAGCCGAGTGCAATATATCGCAACTCACATGGCGCGGCGAGCAGTTCAAGAGTATCATGGCAGCCGCTCAATTCGCGGCATCCCACGTGGACTTCGACTTCACATCCACCTCCGCTCCGCTGGACCTGTCCATTACGGGCGGGCACGATCTGAAAGGCGACAACCGTGCCACAGAGGTGTATGCTGATGTGCGCAATATAGATCTCTCCACATTTCTCCGTCCGGGCAACAAGATGCACGGAGCCTCGCTCAGCGGACGGCTTGACGCATCGGTCCACGGCACGAAGCCCGACGACATCACCGGCTGGCTCCGGCTCAATGATCTGAGGCTCAAATCGGCCGATGGGAATGAATTGGCCATCAACGATATCCAGATCGAGGCCGAGCAGGCCGACGACTCCCTGCGCATGCTTTCGCTCCGCAGCCCGCTCGCCGACATAGACCTGAACGGCCGATACACCTATGCATCGCTCGCACGGACGGTGGAGAATACCATAGCACGCTCACTTCCGTCGCTCATGCCCGGCAGGGAGGCCTCGCCGATAGCCGGCACCGAGGCAGACCTCGCCGTGACCATACATACCGACACCACAATATCGCGCTTCCTCAAACTACCGGTGGAATTCATCTACCCAGTCAACCTCAAGATGGAGACCCGTGGATCTGACCTCTATACCTCACTCTCGCTCAACGCACCATATCTGCGCAACAAGGACAAACTTATCGAGAACACATCGCTATCCGTAGTGCTCGATGGCCCCAACAACCGCAGCACTGTGGAAGCCGGATCCACCATTCCCACCAAGAACGGCCCTATGAAACTGACCGTGAATTCCATCGGACATGCCGATTCGATCCGTTCAGGCATATATTGGAAGGTGGATCGTGCCAAGGACTTCCGCGGCAAGCTCCTCTTCTCCACCCTGCTCGACCGTCTGCCCGACGGACAGATGGACACCAGGGTGAAATTCCACCCGAGCCAGCTTGTGTTCAACGACTCCGCATGGACCGTGGATCCGGGAGTGATCGACATACGTCCGGGCCGTATAACCGTGGACAATTTCGGCGGACACCGCAACGGGCAGCGCCTCGAGATAAACGGTGTGGCTTCGGCCGACTCCACCGACCGTCTCACTGTCAATCTGGACCATATCGACCTCGACTATATCTTCGAGACCCTCTCCATAAGTGATGCCGTGGTGTTCGGCGGGCGTGCCACCGGAAAATTCCATGGCGAGCGCCTGCTGTCGAAAGCCCCCGTACTCTACACCCCCCGCCTGTTTGTGAAAGACCTGAGCTACAACCACTGCGTGATGGGCGACGGCGATATCCGCTCATGGTGGGACAACTCATCCAAGCGTATCATCATCGATGCTGACATATCGGGCAAGGATGGTGACAAATCGCTCATAGACGGATTCATCAATCCTCTCACCGAGGAGCTCGACTTCAACTTCAAGGCTTCCAGAGCGCCTGTGGAGTTCATGCTGCCGTTCATGGCGGCGTTCACATCCGACATATCGGGCCACGTATCCGGCAATGCCCGCCTAAGCGGCACTTTCAAGGATCTCGACATGACCGGCGACATCTTCGCCGACAATCTCGGACTGAAACTCGACTTCACCAATACGGTATACCACGTGACAGACTCCGTGCATCTGCGGCCGGGACGCATATCCTTCAACGATGTGGATCTGACCGATATGTATGGCAACCACGCCAAACTCTCAGGCGAGGTGGGCCACACCTGCTTCCACGATCCGACATTCCGCTTCGAGATCACCGATGTCTCCAATATGCTTGTATATGATGTCAGCGCCAACGACACAGAGGACCCTTGGTATGGCCGCATATTCGGACGCGGCAAAGCCACCGTCACAGGCGTCCCCGGATTCATCGACATAAACGTGGCCATGACCACCGAACCCAAGACCACGTTCACCTTTGTTCTTGATGACCGCGAGAGTTCGGCCGAATATGACTTCATCACCTTCCGCGACCGCGACAAGGCCCGCAAAGACTCGCTGGCGGCGCTTGATCCGACCCCGGTCATAGTACGCCAGCTGCGCGACCGGATCAGAAAACAGACCGCCTCCTCGCCGAGCATCTACCGCATGGAATTCAATGTGGATGTCACCCCGACAGCGACACTCAATCTCATCATGGATCCGGTGGGTGGCGACAAGATCACGGCCCACGGCAGCGGGCACATCACCATGTCATACGATTCGTCGGGCGAGCTTGAGATGTGGGGCAAATATGTGCTGAGCCGCGGATCTTACAACTTCACTCTACAGGACATTGTGGTGAAGGATTTCACCATACGCGAGGGCAGCTCCATAGAATTCCGTGGAGACCCCTACTCTGCCGTTCTCGACATCACCGCATCCTATTCCACCACCGCCAATCTCAGCGATCTTGACGAATCATTCCTCAACGATCCCGAACTCAACCGCACCAACGTGCGAGTCAACGCGCTGCTGAAAGCCAAGGGTGACATGCGCCAGCCCGAGATCGGATTTGACCTTGAGTTCCCGTCCCTGACCGCCGATACTTACCGCAAGGTGCGCTCCATCGTCTCCACCGAGGACATGATGGACCGCCAGATCATATATCTCCTTGCTCTTAACCGCTTCTATACTCCCGACTATATGGACGCCACCCATGGCAGCGAGCTAATGTCGGTGGCCACATCCACCCTCTCCTCCCGACTCGGGTCGATGCTCGGACAACTCAGCGACAACTGGAGCATAGCCCCCGCCATACGCAGTGACCGCAGCGACTTCTCCAACGTGGAGGTGGACGTGGCGCTGACAAGCCACCTGCTCGACAACAGGCTGCTCTTCAACGGCAATCTCGGCTACAGGGACAAATCGCTTAACAACAACAGCTTCATCGGCGACTTCGACATCCGCTACCTGCTCAACCGTGCCGGCACATTCCAGCTCAAGGCCTACAACAGATACAATGACCAGAACTATTACCTGAAAAGCGCCCTCACTACCCAGGGAATCGGCATCGTGCTCAAACGTGAGTTTGACAATCTTTTCGACCTCTTCCACCGCAGGAAGAAACCCACCACAGAGCCACAGCCGTAAGCAGGCAGGATATGATGATCCACACCGGCGATCCGCTCCCCACGGAGTTGAGCTCCGGAGCAGTGCCGTCACCACCGGCAAGACGGTCCTGCCACGAGCCGATCACCACAACGGCATTGTTGAGCGCATGTATCGTCACCGGAAGCCACAGCGAACCTGACCAATAGAGCAGATAGCCGAAAAAGGCTCCGAGCACCAAGCGCGGAAAGAATCCGAAGAACTGCATGTGGAAGAAGCTGAACACGAATGCCGCGATCCAGATGGAGGCATGCGGGCCGAGAGGTCCGCTCGACAGCAGCCGCTGAAGAGCGCCGCGGAAAAAAAGCTCCTCACTCACCCCGGCAAGCACACCCACGATCAGAAGACTTATCAGCAGACTCGCGGGTGACGTGTCGCCGAGCATCATCATGACGGCCTGACCGGCACTCTGCTCCGCACTGCGCATCCAGCTTTCCAACGCACCCATCGAGGCAGGAAGTGATAGCCCGGCATTCCAATCCACGAGTGCATTCATGGCCGGGATAGACACCACCATCACCGACACTGCGGCTATGAGCATGCCGGGACTGAATCCACGGTCCACCTCAAGGAGCCTATCGGGACGGGATGTGACCATAGAAGCCACCATACAGGCCGGGGCAATGAACACACATATATCCTGGATCACGGTGGCTATCCTCAGGCGCACGGTGGACTGTCCGCCCACAGTGATGATACCCATGGCGAATGTTGCCACAAGGAGTCCGGCGAACGTAAGCAGAAGAAACAGAAACAACCGTCGTGCAAAGGTCGAAGTAAGTACTGGTAGAGTGGGATTCATCATTTATCAAGATAAAATTCGGATGTCAGCCGGATATATCGGGGCGTAAGGATGTTGGAGGCGTCGCGCAGGGTCAGCTCCTCTCTCTCCATCCCCGACGGCACAGGAGGCTGTATACCGGCCTCGACGAGTATTCTCGACGGCTCACGACCCTCACGGGTTGTGACCGCACACATCCTGCGCATCTCCATGCGGCACAGCGACAGCTCGAACTCGATCTCGTCCCGTCGCGACCACGGAGCTACGAATGCGAGAGCGTCATCACTGCCGGAAAGCATACGTGACGACATTCGGATGAGGGATATGACATCAAACCCCTCGCCATGACGCGCCAACGCCCTGTCCTGCTCGGGAGAGTGCAACGTCTCGCTGAAAAAGGGTGGATTTGATATGATAAGCAGCGGTCCGGGGGTGAGATCCGGCCAAGGATCGGTCGTAAGATCACGGCACTCCACCGATATCCTCCCACCCCAGGGCGAGCGGTCGGCATTCGACCGGGCATCGGCACATGCCTCCGCGCTCACATCCACCGCCGTGATCAGTGCCTTCCCATTACGCTGGGCCATCATCAGGGCTATCAATCCCGATCCACATCCGGCGTCTATTATACGACCGTATCCGGAACAGCGTGTCCATGCGCCGAGGAGCACACCGTCGGTGCCCACCTTCATGCCGCACAGAGTATCGTCGACGTCAAAACGTTTGAATTGAAACACACCCATCCTCAGAAACCGAATCCGACATTGTCGACATAGAACGTCAGCCCGGGTGTGCCCACATAAGGCTCGCCGTTGCCGGCCGAGAACATCAGTATGACATGCGTGGGAGTGGCATCGGGTGAATCCCACCCTTCCTCCACGACAGGCTTGAGCTTCCCCTTGGAATTGTAGGCATAATATGCGTTCTCCTTGCGCAGAGCGAGATAAGGGGCATATCCCGGTTTGGCGGAGGCATCGCCGTATACTATCGGCAGATTGAATCTGCGTGACCACTGGCTGGTTTTATTGAAGAGTTTTCCGGCAGTGCCCACCCTCTTGGCGTGCAGATTCCCATCGGCATCCTCCCATCGGCGCTGCAACAGCACGAACACAACCGCTTCGTCACGTCCGGGCAGACGCTTCTGCGATCCAAACCCGGTGGACTTGATGCGATAGTCGCCCACAGGGACATCCACCTTATAGTCAAACACAAGCGAGGATGGCCTCTTGGTATAGGGCATACCCATATCCATCTTGCTGTAGGGGTTGGATGTGGAGGATATCGGTTCTATCATATGACCGAGGAACAGCGATCCGGCCACCATCACCTTCATGTTTATAAGTCCAAGTACTTTGACCTCCTCGAGCACCGAGCACAGCTTGGCACACTTGCCGTTGCCGGGATCATCAGCGGGCACTACCGCACACGATCCCTTGACTATGCCGGAGACCTTGGCGTATACATTGCTCGTGCCCCACGGAGAGCCCCCAAGGGCTGTATAGGGCTTATTGCCTTTTATCACTGTGGTGGGACCTACCTCATAGAGAGTCTTCTCATGTCCGCCTATTATGGCCGACTCATCCAACTCACGTGTGACCCACTGGTTGAAATTGCCATATTTTATCATCTCCACCTTACCCTGCGCAGCAGCCTGAAGTATGGAGAGATGGAGTATTAAAAAGAAAATGTGGATCTTACTCATAGATTGACCTTTTGAAAATTCATGCAAAATTAACAAAATTTGATAAATCCACATACAACTGTCATCCTTTCGCCCAACATTTCAGCCGTTCCGGCCTATGGCATATATGACGCCCGGTTCAGAAAATCGGGATCGGCATATATCCTGCGGGCAAACATATAATTGAGAGTGGTCCCGCTCTCAGCCTTGAGATAAGCCTCGGCAAGACGCATGCCTATATAACGGCCGGCACCTCCGGGAGCCTCGGGTGTGATGAGGGTGGTGGCGGGCGATATGGCCGTGAGCGACCGGGCTGTAGCAGGGTCGTGGGTGAATATCATGCGGCGCGACACCATGGTGTCCCACATGCGGCGCTCATTGTCGGAGAGCCATTTCATCTGCTGCGGATCATAACCAAGCGTGAGTGCGGAGTCCGCACCCGTCAACCGGGCCACGGCAACGGCCACCAACCCCTCATAGGCAATACGCGACAGCACCGTACCACCCTCATCGGCATAGGGCCATGAAGTCCTCACCAATACCTCGGCAACATCCACCGGCAGACGCTCCCTCACCTTGCGCGAGCGCATGTAGTCAGGGAAATAGTCGTAGGCCTGATAGTCAGCGCCAAGATAATGATTGAGTCCCACAAACATGATCGTATCAACAGTGAATACCGACTGCCTGAACGGCGATACCACCGCATACACCCCCGGGAGGGGCCGGTCGGGAAATATCCTTCTGAATTCGCCGAATACATGGCCGAGCGACTTTTCCTCAGGTCCGAGGGTAGGAAACACCGAGTCCATGCGCCCGAGATGATAGCGTATGGACTCCATCGAGGCATAGCGAATGGCCGACGAATCGGACAGCTCGCCATAGCCCGACACCTCGAAGAGCGCACGCGCAGCCCGGAGCGAGGCCGGGTCGGAGGGCACGTTGCCCTCACTCAAGGTTCTGTATAGAGGGTGGATATGCACCGGAGAGTCCGACTTTCCACCGCACGAGGCCAATGTCAGCAAGACCGACATATGCATAAAGACAATCTGCAAAAACTGCTTTGTTTTCATTTCGTTCTTCTCGTTTCTTTGCCAAAAATAGACATTTTTTGGCAATTGAGCTAAAAAATTGCCCTGCGGGATGGACTTTTAGCCATTCTTTTGCTAATTTTGCGGATTATTTGGCACATTATGACAAAGAGTCCATTACGCTTCATCCTCTTCCTGATAATGTCTCTGCCAGCCCTCTGCGGGGTCATGGCGGCAGACGATTTTGTCGTTGTCCTCGACCCGGGACATGGAGGGCGTGATGCCGGTGCGCTCGGCCAACGTACAAACGAGAAGACCATCAATCTGCTCGTGGCACAGAAACTGGCCAAACTTTTTGACAAGAAGATGCCCGACGCCAAGGTGATACTCACCCGCGACGGCGACCGCTTCGTCACACTGCAGGGACGAGCCGATATGGCCAACCGCAAGCATGCCGACATATTCATATCGATCCACGCCAACTCGGTCGACGCCAAGTCGCCGGCTCGGACCAAGGTGAACGGGGCTGCGGTCTATACCCTCGGTCTTGACCGCAGCAACACCAATCTCAGCGTGGCCATGCGCGAGAATGAGGTGATGAAGCTCGAGGATGACTACACCACGGTCTACGAAGGTTTCGACCCGTCATCGACCGAGAGCTACATAGCTTTCGAAATGATGCAGCACAAGAACATGGACCAGAGCATATCGCTGGCCGAGGCCGTGCAGAACCAGCTGGTGCGCCATGCCGGACGAAAGAACAACGGCGTGCGTCAGGCACCCTTCTGGGTGCTTGTCCGCACCACCATGCCCGCAATACTCGTGGAGCTTGACTTCATCTGCAATCCGGCCATGGAGAAATTCATGGCTTCTCCCGCCGGAAGCGACAAACTGGCACAGGCTATATATAACGGTGTGGAGATCTACCGCAAAGGCGGACTGAAAACCGGTGCTCCCGCCGTAGCGCCACGACGCAAGGCGCCGGCAAACCCTGAACCGGAGACGGCAAGCGAGGAGAAAACCACGCCCAAACAGGATAAGCAATCCGACAAAGGCATAGTCTACAAGATACAGTTCATGACCTCCCCCAAAGCCCTTCCGAAAGGGAGCGCCGGATTCAAGGGACTCTCTCCGGTGGACAGCTACAAGGATGGCGGAATGATCAAATACACCTACGGCTCATACTCCTCCATGGCCGAGGCCAACAAGGCTTTGCCTAAAGTAAAGAAAAAATTTTCAGACGCATTCGTCATCAAGACCCGCGACGGAAAGAGAATAAAATAAAAAACAATCACACTATCCCCTCATGAAGAAGGAAATAAAAATCGGCATAGCCGTGATCATAGCCCTCGTGGCATTGTTTTTCGGCATAAACTATCTGAAAGGCGTCAACATATTCAAAGCCGCCAATTACTACTATGCCTCCTACACAAATGTGACAGGTCTGGCACAGTCGGCCCCCGTCACACTCAACGGCTACAAGGTGGGCCTCGTGCGCGAGATCGCCTACGAATACGAGAACCCAGGACATGTCAGGGTGGAACTCAGCCTCGACAAGCAGCTGAAGGTGCCCGAAGGCACAAAGGCCGTCATAGTCACCGACATGCTCGGAACATCCACCATCGACCTCCGCATGGGCACTTCAAGCAAATTCCTCGAGGTAGGCTCTCGCCTGGAGGGGCAGGAAGGCTCGGGACTCATGGACAAGGTGAACACCGAACTCATGCCGAGCATCGCCAATATTCTTCCGGGCATCGACTCCCTGGTGCGTTCGCTCAACGCCGTGGCCTCATCGCCGGCGCTCCTCGCATCGGTGGAGAGGCTCGACCGCATCATGGCCAATCTGGAAGCCACGACCACACAGCTCAACAAGTCGATGGCCGGAGTGCCGACACTGGTCAACAGCGCCAACACCACAATGGCCAACGTATCAGAGATCTCGGCCAACATCAAGCAGGTGTCAAAGGCTCTCGCCGTACTCTCCGACGACCTCAAGGAGATGCCTCTCGACTCTATGGTCAACAATATAACCGCCATCACCGCCAATCTTGACCGCGCCACCGCGCAGCTCAACTCCACCGAGTCATCGCTCGGCCTGCTGCTCAACGACCCCGGTCTCTACAACAATCTCAACTCCTCGGCGGCACATGTGGACAGTATCCTCATTGACCTCAAGCGCCAGCCCAAGCGCTACATACCATCCATCAAGATATTTTAACTACACCAATCAATATGCTGACAGCAAAGGAAATACGCGAGTCATTCAAAGAATTTTTCCGTTCGAAGGGACATCACATCGTCCCCTCTGCCCCGATGGTTATCAAGGATGATCCCACCTTGATGTTCACCAACGCCGGCATGAACCAGTTCAAGGACATAATCCTCGGCAACAAAGCCGCGAAATACCAGCGCGTGGCCGATTCACAGAAGTGCCTCCGTGTATCGGGCAAGCACAACGACCTCGAGGAAGTGGGCATGGACACCTACCACCACACAATGTTCGAGATGCTCGGCAACTGGAGTTTCGGCGATTACTTCAAGAAGGAAGCCATCGACTGGGCATGGGAATATCTCGTGGATGTGCTCGGCCTTGACCCTGACAGGCTCTATGCCACAGTATTCGAGGGCTCGCCCGAGGAGGGCCTCAGCCGCGACGACGAGGCTGCCGGAATTTGGGAAAAACATCTCCCGGCCTCGCATATCATAAATGGCAACAAGCATGACAACTTCTGGGAGATGGGTGACACAGGACCCTGCGGCCCCTGCTCCGAGATACACATAGATCTGCGCTCCGATGAAGAAAGGGCCAAAGTGGACGGTGCATCGCTCGTCAACCACGACAATCCACTCGTGATCGAGATCTGGAACCTCGTGTTCATGCAGTACAACCGCAAGGCCGACGGGTCGCTCGAGCCACTCCCCGCCAAGGTGATCGACACCGGCATGGGCTTCGAGCGTCTGTGCATGGCTCTTCAGGGCAAAAAGTCCAACTATGACACTGACGTATTCACACCGCTCATCGCCACCATCTCGACTCTCTCGGGCAAAAAATATGGCGAGGACCGACAGGTGGACATAGCCATGCGCGTCATAGCCGACCATGTACGTACCATCGCTTTCTCGATAGCCGACTCACAGCTGCCCGGCAATGCCAAGGCCGGATATGTGATACGCCGCATTCTGCGTCGCGCCGTGCGCTACGCCTATACATTCCTCGATCAGAAGCAGGCGTTCATGTACAAGCTTGTCAATACCCTCATCGACTCCATGGGCGAGGCTTATCCCGAGATCGCCGCCCAGCGCGAGCTGATCATGAAGGTGATCAAAGAGGAGGAGGACGCATTCCTCCGCACTCTCGACAAGGGTATATCCATCCTCGAGACCGCTATAGCCGCCGCACGCAAGGAGGGTAAGACCGAGATATCGGGCAAGGACGCATTCGTGCTCTACGACACCTACGGCTTCCCCCTCGACCTCACCGAACTTATTCTCAAAGAGAACGGCATGACTCTCGACAAGAATGAGTTTGACAAGGAGATGGAGGCCCAGAAGACACGCGCACGCAATGCCGCCGCCGTCGAGGCCACCGACTGGGTGGTGATACGCGATGGCGAGACCGAGTTCGTAGGCTACGACGAGACCTCCTGCCCCACCAACATACTGCGTTACCGCAACGTGAAGCAGAAAGGCAAGGAGTACTATCAGATAGTACTCTCCGTAACCCCCTTCTATGCAGAGATGGGCGGCCAGGTAGGCGACAGCGGCTGGCTCGTGAACGGCGATGAGAAGATAGAGATCTACGACACCAAGCGCGAGAACGGACAGGCCGTACACCTCACCAAGAAACTCCCCTCCGATCTCACCGCCACTTTCGAGGCTCAGATAAACACCGATGCCCGCAGGGCCACAGAGTGCAACCACACAGCCACCCACCTGCTCCACGCCGCTCTGCGCGAGGTACTCGGCACACACGTTGAGCAGAAAGGCTCGTATGTATCGCCGCAACTGCTCCGCTTTGACTTCTCCCACTTCCAGAAAGTGACTCCCGAGGAGCTCCGCAAGGTGGAGCACATAGCCAACGCCAATGTACGCAAGGCCATAGCTCTCGACGAGCACAGATGCATGCCCATAGCCCAGGCCCGCGAGATGGGTGCCATGGCTCTCTTCGGCGAAAAGTATGGCGAGGAGGTGCGTGTGATCCGCTACGGCGACTCAGTTGAGCTCTGCGGTGGCACCCACGTGCCCAACACCGGTTGCATAGGTTCAATACGCATTATCTCGGAGAGCAGCATCGCCGCCGGCATACGCCGTATCGAAGCGATCACCGCCGAAGTGGCTGAGGATGCCGTGGATCATATCACTGACACACTCCGCTCCATCGGCGACATGCTCCACAACGCTCCCGATGTGCTTCAGGCCGTGCGACGCTCCATCGAGGAGAACGCCGAGTTGCGCAAGGAGGCCGAGGAGCACATGAAGGAACGTGTGCGCACCATAGCCGGCGAGCTCGTGGCAAAAGCCAAGGAGGTAAACGGCGTCAAGGTAGTCACACTCGGAGGCGTCCGTATGCCTGATGTGGTCAAGAACGTGGCCTTCCTCGTGCGTCAGCTCTCGCCCGAGAACACGGCATTTGTGGCAGCCACTGTCGATATGGCAGGCAAACCGCTGCTCACCGTAGCCCTCACCGACGATCTTGTAAAGAACGGTCTCAACGCCTCCACCATGGTCCGTGAGGCAGCCAAAGCCATCAAGGGCGGCGGCGGCGGACAGCCCGGATTCGCCCAGGCCGGCGGCAAGGACAAGGATGGCATATCACTGGCCCATACAACTCTTCTCGCTAACTTCTAACCATCAGCTTTCCCAAGATCCCAATCATGGAGAACAACAATACAATCACCCCGGAGACCGGAACAGAAAGCACCAAAGGTCTCAACTTTGTAGAAGAATCAGTGCTCAAGGATCTCCGCGAGGGCAAGAACGGAGGCCGTCTTAACACGCGCTTCCCGCCAGAGCCCAACGGCTATCTGCACATAGGCCACGCCAAAGCCATATGCATGGACTTCGGTATCGCCGAGAAGTTCGGCGGCACTTGCAACCTGCGCTTCGACGACACCAATCCTGTAAAGGAGGACGTGGAGTATGTGGACTCCATACGCGAGGACATCAAATGGCTCGGTTTTGACTGGGGCGACCGCGAGTACTATGCCTCCGACTATTTCCCCCAGCTCTTCGATCTGGCCGTGCGCCTGATCAAGGAGGGGAAAGCCTATGTGGATGACCAGACATCGGAAGAGATAGCAGCCCAGAAGGGCACCCCCACACAGCCCGGCACAGAGAGCCCCTACCGCAATCGCTCGGTGGAGGAGAATCTGGATCTGTTCATGAGGATGAATGCTGGAGAGTTTGAGGAAGGAGCCCGTGTGCTCCGTGCCAAGATCGACATGGCCAACCCCAACATGCACTTCCGCGACCCTATCATGTACCGCATCATCAAGACCCCTCACCATCGCACAGGCACCACATGGAAGGTCTACCCGATGTATGACTTCGCCCATGGCCAGAGCGACTACTTCGAGGGGGTGACACACTCGATATGCACACTGGAGTTCGTGGTTCACCGTCCGCTCTACGAGTACTTCGTCAAGGAGCTCGCTGACGAGAGCTACTGCCCCCGCCAGATCGAGTTCAACCGTCTGAACCTCACCTATACCGTGATGTCGAAGCGCAAGCTCCTGCAGCTTGTCAAGGAGGGTCTGGTGGCCGGATGGGACGATCCGCGTATGCCGACCATCTCCGGTCTGCGCCGCCGCGGCTTCACTCCCCGCTCCATACGCAATTTCATCGACACGATAGGCTACACCAAGTATGAGGCTCTCAACTCCATATCGCTGCTTGAGCATGCCGTGCGCGATGATCTCAACAAGGTGGCTACCCGAGGCATGGCGGTGATCAACCCTGTGAAACTCGTCATCACCAACTATCCCGAGGGACAGACCGAGATGGTGGAGATGGAGAACAATCCGGAACTTCCCGAGAGCGGCACCCACAAGATGCCCTTCGCACGCGAGATCTACATCGAGCGCGATGACTTCATGGAGAATCCTCCCAAGAAATTCTTCCGTCTCTTCCCCGGCGGAGAGGTACGCCTCAAGGGTGCATATATCATCAAATGCGAGGAGGTGATCAAGGATGCCGACGGCAACATAACAGAGCTTCGCTGCACCTACGATCCCGACACCCGCAGCGGGCTGCCCGGCGCATCACGCAAGGTCAAAGGCACACTCCACTGGGTGGCGGCCGACACTGCCGTCAACGCCACGGCCCGTATCTACGACCGTCTCTTCTGCGTGGAGAATCCTGCCGCAGAGACTGAGCGTGACTTCCGCGAGATGCTCAATCCCGACTCCCTCAAGGTAGTGGAAGGCATCAAGGTGGAGCCTTACCTCATGGAGATCGCCAAGCCGGGAGTGCCTCTGCAGTTCCAGCGCATAGGCTATTTCACACTCGATCCCGATTCCACCCCCGAGGCTCCGGTATTCAACCGCACCATAGCCCTCAAGGATTCTTGGGAAAAGATCAACAAATAAGCCCTGTAACCCGATAACCAAATATCACAGCCGCAACCCATGGACGACAACACCGGAAACGACGATGCCCGCCAGAGCCTTTTTGACGAGTTTGAGTCAGAGATCGTAAAGGCCGGAAACAGCGAAGCATTCTTCGATGAGAACGACCTTGTCGAGATCTTTGACTATGCGTCGGATCTTGACAACTATATAGTCAAGATGGAGGTGTTGCTCTATGGGGCGCGCCACTATCCGGACAGCGAGAGCCTGGCCACGCGAAGGGCCTGGTTCTACTCCTCGTTCGGCGAGATGGAAGCCTCCGCGCAGGTGAACAGGCGTGTGAGCCACGAGGGTGTGCTCAACAAACTCCTCTCGCTACGCGCCGAGGGCGCCTCGGCCACACCCGAGACCCGGGCCAGGCTTGACGAGATAGTCGGGGCCACCGAGGAATTCGGCGATGAGGACGTGATACAGCTTGTGGACTTCTGCGCCGAACTCGAGATGCTCGACTGGGTGAGAGACAACCGTGAGGCCGTGGTCAGACGCACCCCATATCCGCAGACATTCATCTATGAATATGCCGACCGCGCGGAGGATGCCGGCGACTATGACACCGCTGCCGCACTCTTCGAGGAACTCACCATGATGGAGCCTTTCACCCTCGACTTCTGGCTGCGGCTCTCCGCCACAGAATATACCCGCAAGAACTTCGATGCCTCTCTCTCGGCAGCCGACTACGCCCTGGCTATCTCCCCCGACAATATCGAGGCCATCAGTCTCAAGGCCAAGTCGCTATACTGGTTGGACCGCGATCTGCCGGGAGTGATCACATCGCTGCGCGAGCTGGTGAAACGTCCGGACGCCAACGAGGATGACATACGCATACTCTCGTTCGCTCTCAACGATATGCGCGACAACGCAGGAGCTGTGGAAGTGATACGCGGATATCTCGACAACCATCCACCCACACGCACAGTGATGGACTGCCTGCTGACGCTTGACATCAGCGAGGGTGAGAGATACGCCCGTCAGTTCTTCACCGAGCGCGACGTGGACGAGCTCTCCTACCTCAACTGGGCCTACAGCCACTTCAAGCTCAAAAACTATGAGATAGCCGCAGTGCTGATGAAGATCGTGGCCGAGCACAATGTCACCTTCGAGGCCGTCAACCACCTCGTGGAGGCATATTATCTGGCCGGACGATACGAGGAGGCCATCGAAGCTTTCGGTAAGTTCATCGGCAAGAAGATACATTACCCCTGCGTGGCACTCCCCTACATAATGAGCCTCGTGAGGCTCGGACGGCGCGAGGAGGCTCTGAAGGAGGTCAACGACTTCCTGAGCCATAGCCGTGTGGTGATACCGCTGATCAAGACAAGGGGTGACGAGGCCTCACCGTTCGAATTCAACTGCATGCAGACCGGTCACTACTACTATCTTGACAATATACGCCGCGCACTCGAGGCCCACGGAGAGCTTCCGGCCGACGATTTTGATCCCGCGTGTCTCTGACACTCCCTCCCCCTCTCCCTACTCTTCTTTCCTTTTCTTCCCTATTCTCTCCTTCCCGACATCGAGAATATCATACTTTCCACTTATTTTAAATCCAAGACACATGAAGTTTTTTTCCAAGGCCGCCATGTGCGGACTGTTTATGCTCGGAGTGTCCGTTACCGCAGCAGCACAGGCTGTCAGCACAACTCCGGTCATCCTTACCGCCAACGATGACAAAGTGACCGTGACATTCCACGCCGATGGCGGCAACCGGGCTCTCATGGGCACACCAGAGAACGAGCCGGTCTATGCCCACACCGGACTCATCACATCATCCAGCAAGGATAATTCCGACTGGAAATACGCCCCCACGTGGGGAACCAACGACTCCAAATACCGCATGACGTATGCCGGTACCGACACATGGACTTTGGAGATACCATCCATACGCTCATTCTACGGCGTCAGCGATCCCACCGAAAAGATCGAAGCCATGATGTTCGTGTTCCGCAATGCCACCGGATCGATATCGGCCATGACCTCTACTGGCGGAGACATCATGGTGGAGGTGTTTCCGGAAGGCACTCCCGAATCGAAAGCCGTGGACTATCCCGGCGGCATACCGCGCATGGGCACAGTGACAAACACCGACGGCAGTGTGACCTTCTGTCTCGGAGCCCCCGACAAGAGCAATGTGGCGATAGCCGGTTCGTGGAACAACTACACTCCTGGCGCCGCCGACGTCATGAACTATCAGGACTATAACGGCTTCCGCTACTTCTGGACCACCGTAAAAGGACTGGAGAAGGGGAAGGATCACCTGTATTACTATGTAGTGGACGGAGCCACACAGACCGGCGATCCGTATGCACACCTCGTGCTCGACCCATGGAATGACAAATATATATCCAAGGATGTCTACCCCGACATTCCCGCCTACCCCGCCGGAGCTCCCGCCAACATCTGTATGGCTGTGTATAATTCCGGCATGGACTCATACGACTGGAAAGTGACCGACTTCAAGGGTGTGGAGCAGAGCGACCTGCTCATCTACGAGCTCCTGCTGCGCGACTTCACAGGCTCGGAGGGTCGCGCCCTCGGCAACGGCACCGTGCGCGGGGCCATCGAGAAACTCGACTACCTCAAATCTCTCGGCGTCAACGCCATCGAGCTACTCCCCATCATGGAGTTCAACGGCAACAACTCATGGGGCTATAATCCCAACTTCTATATGGCTCCCGACAAGGCATACGGCACACCCGATGACTACCGTGCCCTCATCGACGGCGCCCACCAGAGAGGTATGGCCGTGATACTTGACATCGTTCTCAACCAGTCGGACGGGCTGCACCCGTGGTGGTCTATGTATACCCAGCGCAACACACCTTTCTACAACGGGTCAGCACCCCACGCATACAGTGTGCTCAACGACTGGAATCAGGACTGCGCCATGGTGCAGCAGCAGTGGTATGACGCACTCGACTACTGGATGACCGCCTACAAGGCCGACGGCTTCCGCTTCGACCTCGTGAAGGGCCTCGGCGACAATGACAGCTACGGCACCCCCTACGATGCCGCCACAAACACCTACGGCACTCCTACCGATGCCGGAACAAACCGCTACAACGCCACGCGAGTGGCCCGCATGAAAGCTCTGCGCGAGCATATGATGAAGACCAATCCCAACGCTTATTTCATCAACGAGAATCTTGCCGGGGCCGAGGAAGAGAACCAGATGGCTGCCGACGGTGAGACCAACTGGGCTAATATCAACTACCAGTCTGCCGAATATGTGATGGGCTACCTCAACAACGGCCGTCTCGACAGGTTCTACGCTCCTCTTGACGACCGCATCTGGGGTTCCACCGTAAGCTATGCCGAGAGCCATGACGAGGAGCGTGTGGCTTACAAAGCCTCACACTACGGTGCCTCCGGTATACTCGGCAACACAAATGTCATAATGAAACGCTGCGGCTCGCTGGCCGCCCAGATGCTCATGACTCCCGGCGCACACATGATATGGCAGTTTGAGGAGATGGGCAACTCGCAGACCACCAAAAACGGTTCCGGCAACGATACATCACCCAAAAAGGTCAACTGGAATCTGCTCAATTCCGCACCCCACAAGGGTCTGCATGACACATATGCCGCACTCCTCGCCATCCGTTCGGAATATACGTATCTATTCGGCAAAGACGCTGCCACCAAGGTGAGTCTCGATTCGCCGGAGACTCGTCACATATCGCTGGCCAACGGCAAAAGCGAGCTATATCTTCTGGTAAATCCTGCCACTGAAGGTCAGGCTACCATCCCGTTCCCGCCACATGCCACCACAGGTGCCACTGCCGACCTCGGTGATAGCCGTTTCAAACTTCTGGCAGCAAGCCATGACACCAATCCAACCATGGCTGCCGGAGGCGTCATCCTTGAGGCCGGAGCATTCGCCATCTACGGAGCCGATCTGGAGAGCGGCATCGAGGATATCACACTCACCCCCTCCACATCTGAGGGTAATACACGCATCTACACACTGTCGGGCATCGAAGTCGCAACCTCAGCCGATCTCACTCCGGGCGTGTACATATTCGTCACCGACGGCCATGCCCGCAAAGTGGCTGTAAGGTAAACGCCATCTTTGTCATAATTGACAGAAAGATACAAAGGGACGAAAAAAGACGCTATGTTTGCCGGTGAATACGGACGCCGGCCCAACATGGTAAAGGTTTTCTTAGCCATAAGGCTCTTC
>CAJTJG010000010.1 GCA_910576785.1 uncultured Duncaniella sp. | reverse complement strand
TGGCTGTACGCTTGCCGCTATTAGGCCGCGTTAGGGACTTCCACCCATTAGATTATGCCCATGTCGGGCGAACAACATAGAAGACCGGCCCCTCATCATTGAGGCCGGTCTTCTTCTATTTCAGTATTTCAATAAAAATCTTCACATACCGAACGAGAGTGTTGTGAGGAAACGTCCGCCGGTTCCGGCGCCAAGCGTCAGAGTGACATAGCCATTGTTTCCACCAAACCATGTGGAGGAGAGAACCCCTCCGGCATTACTGTTCATCACCGGTACACCGTAGGTATTGACCAGAGCGCTGTATACACTGTTGTAACGTGCCGGATCATAGTAAGGTGTGGAGTAGTAGAAACTCGATGCATCAAGGCCACCATTGCCATAGTAGAGCGCACCGTCAGTCCACATATAATTCATCACCGGAACATTGCGCAGATACACGATATTGTTTCCGTAGCCATCCACCACATATCCGGCATTGAGCAGATAATCGAGCGACGCATTGAATGCCACACCGAATGTCATACCCAGGATGCCACGTACCACAGGCAGACCGGGACGCGGACGCCATGCCCTCGGAGGCATCGGCCTATGGGCCGGCCTGTGCATGACAGGGCGGTAGGGACGAGGAGGAGGTGCCATGTGGGGCGGACGGGGCTGTCCGGGACGGAGACCACCGGGACGATGGTTATTACCTGGACGATTACCGCCGTGATTGCCACCCCAGTTGTGGTGTCCCCAATTGCCGGTACCGTTGATGGTTCCACCGCCATTCGGGCGATTGCCATTATTATGGTTACCGCCATTCGGGCGGTTACCGCCGTTATGGTGATTGCCACCATTGTTATGATTGCCACCACCTATGCCAAGGCCGGGGCGGCCACCGCCGTTATTATGGTTGCCGCCATTGTTATGATTGCCACCGCCGGGACGAACATTCCCTCCGTTCGGACGATTGCCACCATTATTGTGGTTACCGCCGTTGTTGTGGTTACCGCCACCTGTGCCAAGACCGGGACGACCGCCGCCACCATTATTATGATGGTTGCCGTTTCCGGCATTGTTATTGATGGCAGCAGGACGGGCCTGAGCATTCTTATGCAAGTTTTCCACCCTATTGCCCTTGACAGCGTGACCGGAATTGCCACGATTGCCCTGCGATGATGCCGGACGTGCGGACTGGGCCGGACGCTCACGACGCCCTGACTGGTTGGCATGTCCGGCCCCCTGATGACGCTGGGCCTCGGCTACCGGAGCTGCGAGAGCCACACAGGCCACAAGCAGCATCATTGTGCGTAGAAATTTTTTCATGAGTGTCGTTTCCTTTACAAGTTTAGAGGTTGTTTAAAAACAAATGTGAAAACCAGAGTCCAATCTCATGAGATGGATTCCGTCGTGAAATGAGGGAGCATAGCCGTGACTATGTGACCGATTTTCAAGGCGGAAGACATCCATGAGATTGGATGCATACAAGGTAATCTCAATTCGTTTCATATATGGCTGATCTGTCAATTTGTCTTTTCTAAGAGGAATGATTTTCCGCATGGATGTTTTTTGGCTAAATTATCCCTAACCATCGGTCACATAGCTACAGCTATGCTCCCTCTGATTATGAATAATTTATCTCAAAAAACCATCCACTCTGGTTTCACATTTGTTATTAAACAACCTCTATACTTTAGAGTGGAAATACAAGGATAAGTTTAGGCTCATTCCCTGAATTAATGTTAAATCACTCTTTCTCGGCGAGCGGATTCCATCCCTGGGCCCTGAGAGGGATCTCCGTGCCATCACGTGTGATCATGGCACAGCCGAGGGAGGGTTTGGTGATATGGCCTATCACCTTCACACCTTCAATGCGCTGTATAGCCTCATGGAAGTGGAGGGGCACAGTGAAGAGGAGCTCGTAGTCCTCGCCGCCGTTGAGAGCCGCCGTGACAAGGTTCATGCCCAGCTCCTCGGCCATAATGGCAGTCTGATAGTCGATAGGTATCCGGTCCTCATATATACGGCAACCGGCATCGCTCTGCTTGCATATATGCAGCAGTTCTGAACTCAATCCGTCGCTGATATCCATCATGGCCGTGGGTACAATACCGGCGGCTCCGAGAGCCTCTATCACATCACGCCGGGCTTCAGGTTTGAGCTGGCGCTCCACAAGGTACTCCTTGCCATCGAATTTCGGCACAAAATCCTTCATGCCGGCCGATGCAGCCTTCTCCCTCTCGAGCAGCTGGAGCCCCATGTAGGCAGCTCCGAGATCACCGCTGACACAGATCAGATCCGTATCATGCGCGCCTGAACGGCGCACCACCTTGTCGGCCTCAGCCTCACCTATACATGTGATGGAGATGACAAGACCCTGACGCGAGGATGTGGTATCACCACCCACGAGGTCTACACCATATATCTCACAAGCCAGACGTATACCGCTGAAAAGTTCAGCGATATGCTCTACTGTGAATCGGCGCGATATGCCCAACGAGACGGTGATCTGCTTCGGACGACCGTTCATGGCATACACATCGGAGAAATTTACAATAGCCGACTTGTAGCCAAGATGCTTGAGAGGCACATATGTCAGATCGAAGTGCACACCCTCGAGCAGGAGGTCAGTGGTAACGAGAATATCGGTGTCACGGTTACGGAGGACCGCACAGTCATCCCCAACACCCTTCACAGTGGAGGGGTTGACTGTGGTGAGACCTTTGGTAAGATGGTCTATGAGACCGAATTCTCCGAGTTCGGATATCTCCATGGATCAGCAACGGTTTACGAGTTCCTTCATGATCTCCAGACATTTCGGCTGGGCTATCACAGCGGCCTGCTGTACTTCCTCATGGGTAGGCACCTGATTGACATCCTTGCCACCGAGATCGGTGATCACGGATATGCCGTAGACACGCATACCGGCATGGTTAGCCACTATGACCTCAGGCACGGTGGACATGCCCACGCAATCACCGCCAATGATGCGGTAGTATTCATATTCGGCCGGAGTCTCGAATGTAGGTCCGGTGACACCAACATATACACCGTGCATGAGGCGTATGCCCTTCTCGGCAGCGATGGTGTCGGCGAGTTTTATCAGTTCCGGATCATAAGCATAAGTCATGGCCGGAAAGCGGGTGCCGAGTTCGGGATAGTTACGGCCGCGCAGAGGATGCTCGGGGAAGAGGTTGATGTGGTCGCAGATGGTCATGACATCGCCCACCACAAACTCTTTGTTCATACCACCCGAGGCGTTTGAAACAAACAAGGTGTCTACACCGAGAGCCTTGAACACACGCACCGGGAAGGTGACTTGCTTCATGTCGTAGCCCTCATAGTAGTGGAAACGGCCCTGCATGGCTATGACTCTCTTGTCGCCAAGACGACCGAAGATGAGATTGCCACTGTGTCCCTCTACTGTTGATACAGGGAAGTTGGGTATCTCACCGTAAGGTATATATTGCTTGTCGGTCATATGGTCCACGATTGGGCCGAGACCTGTTCCGAGGATGATAGCGGTGCGGGGCATCTCACCCTCTACGCGCGAGCGCAGATAGGCTGCCGTCTGATTGATTTTTTCTAACATAAAGGGGTAGGTATTGATGATTGTTTGTACGTCCCATGCGGCCGGACAGCCGATGGTGAAGCGTGAGCCTGACCAGTGGCCGGGCACTATGATTTAAACAACCGCGAGTCGCGGATAGTTTTTTCGAGCGTGAGTATGAATTCGTTTTCTCCGCGGTCGATAAATCCCACTTTTATGGGCACATAGAAGATGTAAGGCTTGAGTGAATGCGGGAAGTAGGGATTGTTGAAAAGTCTTACGGCATCCTTCTCGGTGGTAGCAATGAACTTCTCTCCTTCGGGGATCTGCTCGAATATGCGGGCTATCTCCTCAAGATCGGACGCCGAGAAGTTGTGATGATCGCCGAAACGTTTCAACTTCACCTTAGCCTTGTGACGGCGCAGATAGCGCACAAACGGCTTTGGATTGGCCACTCCGGATACTACAAGAATATTCGTCCCCGGCGTCATGGAGTCAATGGCCGGTATGGCGGTGGCCTCCTCGGGAAACACAGGTACGAAATGTCCGTATACAAACCGCGAGAAGTACAGTTTCTGGAAGGGGAAGAGATTGAGTTTCTCGCCGAATATACGGTATTCGAGCGGTTCCATGCCGGGAGGACATTTCGTAGCCACTACTATGTCGGCCCGGTTGAGAGCTCCACGAGGCTCGCGCAGACGTCCGTAAGGGAGCAACGAGTCGGCAAATACCGGACGTCCGTACTCGGTCAACACCACCGATACCGACGGTTTGACATAACGATGCTGGAAGGCGTCATCGAGTATCACCATATTGATCTTAGGATTGATCTCGAGCATACGGTTTATACCTTCGGTACGTTTTTCACATACTGCTACCGTGATCTCCGGGCCGAACTTCCGGTATATCTGATATGGTTCATCGCCTATATCCTCGGGCCGCGACTGGGGAGTGGCAAGGACAAAACCACGTGTCGAACGCTTGTAGCCACGCGAGAGGACTCCAATATTATAGCGTCCCATCAGCGACTCCACTATATACTCGACATGAGGAGTCTTGCCGGTTCCTCCCATGGCGATGTTTCCCACCACCACCACCGGAACGTTGAATTCCGTCTGCTTCAGCATACCATGCTCGAACATACGGTTGCGCAGGGATACCCCAAGCCCGTAGAGCTTGGAGATAGGGTACAGCAACAGCATCGAGAGCAGGCGGTTACGAGCCATTCACATAAAGATTTTACCGGTCAGAGATTTATTTCGGCCATTTCCATACGGGCCTGTACGGGAGCCATGCCTTTGATACGGTTGATAGTCTCGTAGATCGAGGCCATCTCACCGAGTTCCTCCTTGACCACGGAAGCTTTGAATTCAGCTCCGGCCTCAAGAAGGATATCATACCATTTTGTCTCTGTGGCAGGATATTCGGTGATAGTCCATGTCTCTACGTTAAGCTTCTTGGCCATGCCTGCGATCGCCGCACTGAGAGTTCCGAGTTCATCCACAAGTCCGATGCGGAGAGCTTCCTTGCCATCCCAGACACGTCCCTCGGCTATCATCTTGATGGAGTCCTGGCTCATATGACGGCCTTCGGCACAGCGCTTGGTGAAAAGATCATAGCCACGGTTGACATATCCCTGCATGGCAGCCCGCATGGCAGGGCTCATTGGTTCCATTATGGATATGGGTGTTGCAGCCGGATTTGTGCTGACCGTTGTGGTTGTGACACCGATCTTGTCGGCAAGCAATGTATGCGCCTCGGGGATCATACCGAAAATACCGATGGAGCCGGTGAGTGTGGTGGGACACGCATATATACGGTCGGCACCGCAAGATATGTAATATCCTCCCGAAGCGGCATAGTCGCCCATGGATACATATAGCGGTTTGCCTGTGATTTTCTTCCACTGCTCAAGAGCCTCCCATATCTGCTCGGAGGCATAGGCGCTGCCACCACCGGAATTGACATGCATCACCAGACCATCCATCTCGTCATCCTCAGCCATCTTCAGGATCTCGGGGACGAGTTTGGCGGCAACAATACCATCTCCGCTCTCATCTGTGATGTCACCGCAGGCATAGAGCACGCCTATCTTGGCACCTTTGCCATTGCCTTTCTTGTTGATGTCTGTGGCGGAGCAATAGTTCTTCACACTCACTGATGGCAGATCGCTCAGCTTCTCCTTGCCTGTCAGAGCCATGAGACGTTCGTCGAATTCATGACGGTATACGAGTCTGTCCACGATCTTCTCGCGAACATAATATTCACCCGGAGCGGCGAATACGAGGCTATCAGCCCAAGCATTGATCACAGCGGGCTCCACACCACGGGCTTCAGCCATACTGCCGGCCACAGTGCTCCAGATATTGTCGAGATAGAGTTGCTGCTGCTCGCGTGCAGGCTCGCTCATAGTGTCGAGTATGTAAGGCTCCACAGCACTTTTATATGTACCTACCTTGATGACTTGCATCTTCACGCCAAGCTTGTCAAGGAGATTTTTGAAAAAGAGATTGGTGGAGCTGAGACCGTGGATATCCACCATACCCATGGGGTTGAGGAATACAGAGTCGGCAAGAGAGGCTATATAGTAATCACCCTGTGTATATCCATCAGCGTAGGCATAGACCCACTTCTCGGGGGCCTCCTCCTTGAACCGGGCCAGCGCCTCTACTATACGTTGGCGCTGTGCCACTCCGGCGGCGGCACCTTTACACTCGATGACGATACCGTTGATACGGTCGTCAGCCGCAGCCTCGGTGATAGCACCTACTATCTGGTTGAGACCCTGTACCTCAGAATCGTTACCCTTAAGAATCTCCAATGGATCCGGCGCTGAAGGGCGGTCACTGATCTCGCCTGACAGCGATAGTGTCAGGTAGCTTCCGTCCTTTACCTCCGCCGGAGCGGCGCCCGAAAGCGAAGATACCGCCGATGCAGCTATGATTAATGTCAGGCCTATAAATGCGATAAATATTGAGAACCATATTCCGGCCAATGTGCCGAGAAATGAGATAAAAAACTTTTTCATTAAATTTTCGCGTATGATGGATTCATCCGCAAAAATACTACAACTCAATGGCAAAAGCAAATATTTGTACTCTTAAGTGCGTGTTTTTACCCTCACATCACTATTATTTCAAATAATTTTAACATTACGGCCCCGAACTCATATTTCCTTTTACACGCTTTTTATGGCAAAAAAGGAGAATACGCTGTCATCACAGGTGGTTTTATGCGATATTTTGACTAATTTTGCATCTATGGGAACGATAATCAACCTTCAGCAGCTCGGACTCCTGCAACATTTTGTCACTGAATTCACAAACTTCAGTGACGACTACATATTCATACGTCTTACGGAGGAAAACGCACCCAAGGACTACACCCGCCGTCCGAACCTCGGCGAATTACCACAGGGAGGTCCGATACGCATAGACGGCATGGCATGGATGCTGTGCCTGTCAGGCGGTATGAATCTGGAAACCAATCTCACACCATGCCGGCTGACAGCCAACAGCATGGCGGTGATCGAGCCCGGAGCTATAATAGAAGTGAAGAGCATGGATTGGGAAAACCTCGACTGCTATATGCTTTTTGTGTCGAATTCGTTTCTACAAGACGTCAACTTCGACCCCAATGCACTCGGTGTGCTGCCTCACATGTCTGACCGCGAGGTGGCCGACCACACCATGCGCCTTTCCGAAAGCGAGATGTCAATAATCAAGGATTATTTCTCACTGCTCAGCCGCAACACCGGATCAAACAGCCGCAACAACGTGCTTAACAAATCCATAGCACGCTGCCTGATAGCCGCTCTGAACTATCAGATGCTGAAATTCTATACCGACCGTATCACCCCATATGAAGAGGAGCACAGCGGACTGCGATCACGGCGTTCAAGCTATGTGCAGGAATTCATGAGACTCGTGCATAAACATCACCGGACAGAACGATCCGTAGCCTTCTATGCTTCCAAACTGTTCATCTCGCCCAAATATCTCTCGCTGCTCATCAAGGAACACACCGGACACTCCGCCTCGGAGGTAATCGACCGCTTTGTGATCCTCGAAGCAAAGAATCTGCTACGCTTCTCAGGCAAGAACATTCAGCAAGTATCCTACGAGCTCAACTTCCCCAACCAGTCTTCTTTCGGAAAATATTTCAAACACAACACCGGCATGTCTCCCTCCGAATATCAGAGATCCTGACCGTCCTACCCCTATCCTCCCCCCCCAACTATCCACCCCTTACGGGTGTTATCATTACATGTCGTCACGCCTTGTCATATTCACTCTGCTGCTGACTTTGTTTTTTCCTGGTATTATCAACGGACAGCAGACCGACAGCATAGCTGCCGGCCCATCGCCATGGCCCGGCATGGTGGCCGGGAGTATAGCATTCGGCTCGGCTCTGGCTGCCAGACAGGCATATCCACACTCCTTTGCCGTGACAGAGCGTGGCGCAGGCTCTGACCGCGGCACCGACATCATACAGTATCTTCCCATGGCATTCCCATGGGTAATGAAAGCCGCAGGTGCCCCCACCCGCTCTGGCTGGGGCCGGATGGCCGTGTCGCAAGGGATATCCGCCGGACTTATGATCGGTATCGTAAAGGGGCTGAAAGATAATGTCAATTCGGTACGTCCGGATGGGTCCGACCATCACTCATTCCCGTCAGGCCATTCGGCATGGGCCTTCATGGGAGCCACAATGGTGGCCAAGGAGCTCGGCGATCTGTCTCCATGGTACACCATCGGAGCCTATACCCTCGCCACAGGAATAGCCGTGGAGCGCGTGGTGGACCATCACCACTATCCCACAGATGTAGTGGCCGGAGCCGGAATCGGCGTACTCACCACAGAACTCGGATACTTCATAGGAGATCTCATATTCGGTAAATCACAGATCTCCACACAGACGGAAAAACATCTGCGACCCAACAACAATTTCTCCTACCTTTCACTCGAGACCGGGCTTTCACTTCCATTGGGCAGCATCCATGCCGGCCCGACAAAAATACAGCGGTTGCCAGCCCTCTCGGCTGCTATGAAAGGTGCCTGGGCGATATCCGACCACTGGGGGCTGGGAGCCGAACTCGGCCTTCTGTCCACGCCCATAAATGTTGACTATCACCACGACTGCACCTATGTGAAATCTCTATCTTCACTCGGATTCATAATTCTGCCATACTACAACTGCACACTCAGCCGCTATGTCAGCCTCACGGCCGAGGCCGGAGCGGGCTACCGCTACAATTTTCCACTCAACGTGCTCGACGACGCCGTTCGCTCATGCTCCGGCACTGCCGTAGGACGCATGGCCGTAGGATGCGTGTTGCGTCTGAGTCCAAGATTCTCGGCCAAAGCGTCCGTGGGCTACGAAATGGCCCGCTACCGATTCGACCTGTCCCCGTCCACCGCATTCCATCTGCCTGAGGGTGGATCGGCCTCAGGGATATCCTCATCGCTGCTCCTGAGCATCTCATCGCGATATGAATTCTGAATCATTAGACCATCTAAAGACGTTCCATTCATCCCTTCAAAATCATCACCATGATACTCGACCTTCCTCCGCGCCCTGACGGACGTCCAGCCCAGATAGATACAGGTGACGCACACAATCTCATAATAATAGGAGCCAACGGTTCCGGCAAGACAAGGTTTGCCAACCGCCTTGCGGCCGACATGGGCCACGGGGCTGTAAGACTGTCAGCCCTACGGGCACTCTACTCGCGCGAGGAGGAGAACACGGCCGAAGGATCCATTGATACGCTCTACAGACGCGCAGTGGCTTCAGGCGGCCTGCTGCGCAACGATCTCAAAGGTGAGTTCGAACGCATGATATCACTGATGGTGAATGAGGAGATGCTGAGTCTGCTCACGGCCAAGTTCAGTCCGGAAACCGACAAACGTCCGGCTCCCACCAGACTTGAGAAAGTGATGCGCCACTGGCAGAAGCTTTTTCCCGACAACCGCGTGCTCATCGACAGCGGACGCATGCTATTCGCAAGAGAGGATTCGGATGATTCATATTCCCCTTCCAAATTGTCGGACGGTGAAAAGGCCGTGCTCTACTATCTCGGTGCAGTGACCTATGCACCGAAAGGGGCGGCCATAATAGTCGACTCGCCAGGGACATTCCTGCATCCCTCCATCATCCGGTCGTTGTGGGACCGGGTGGAGCGCTCGCGGCCCGACTGCACATTTATATACGTGACCCACGACCTGCAGTTCGCCGCAGGTAGATCGCAGGGCCCGATCGTATGGGTGAAACGCTGTGATACACTCAAAGGTGAATGGGACTATGAATTCCTTTCCACTGCCGATGCACTATCCGACGAAGTATATCTCGCCATCCTCGGCGATCGAAAGCCTGTACTGTTCATAGAAGGTGACGGCAAAAACTCAATAGACGCACGCCTGTATCCCTTGATATTCAATGACTACACCGTCAAGTCGCTCGGAGGGTGCGATCGCGTCATCGAATCCACCCGCACATTCAACAGCCTCAAGGCTTTCCACAATCTGAATGCCTTCGGTATTGTGGACCGCGACCGACGCGACGAGGGCGAGGTGAAATATCTGCGCAACAAGCAGGTGCTCGTGCCAGAAGTGGCAGAGATCGAGAATATATTTATGATCGAAGAGGTGCTCCGCACGGTGGCATCGCTCAACAAACGAGACCCCGACGAAGCGTTCTCGCGTATAAAACGCTCTATAATGCGATTATTCGAATCCGATCTAAAGGCGCAGGCTCTGCAACACACACGCCACAGGGTGAAACGCGCCGTGGAGCATCGCATCGATGGCAGATTTGCCAACATATCACAGCTCGAGAGCCATATGGCCGAGCTCCCTGCCGAGATCAATCCGCGGTCCATCTACGAGGGACTGTGCCGCGACTTCCGACGTTATCTCCGCGACGGCGATTATGCAGCCATCCTGAAGGTGTACAACCGAAAGACCATGATATCCGAAAGCCACGCGGCACGGTCATGCGGCCTACGCAAGGACGACAAGGACACACTGATCCGCGCCGTGATAGACATACTGAGGCGCGACATCGCCGGCGCTGCCGAAATACGTGCGGCCATACGCAAGGTATTTCTATTCTGAGCCATCTATGAGCGCTATCACCTTACGGCTTTCCGTGATGGATGACTCATTACGCTCCATGGCCACATTGGCTTCAAGACGGTCCTTAAGTCCTGTCTCCCGCAGATATCTCATCACCCCATCGGCCACACCCTGCGGAGTCATCGGGACAATAAGTCCATTCTGCCCGTCATGTATCTGATTGGTCACGACCGAAAAGTCCGTACACACCGGTGCTTTTCCGAGTATCCTCGCCTCAGCCACAGTCAGCCCAAAGCCCTCGAAACGTGACGGCTGCACATATATATCACACTTTGCCATGTAGGGATATGGATTCGATTTCACCCCCTCCAGCCTTACATAATTGTCAAGACCGTGTTCAGCGATCATGCCCGCAAGCATGTCGGCATCCACACCGCCGCCTACGAAATGCCATGTGAAATCCACACCGGCGTCCCTCAGCGCGGAGGCGGCCTTTACAGCTATGTCGAATCCTTTCTGATACACAAGTCTGCCTACGGTAGCTATGTGCAGGCGTCCGTCCTTACTGTCAAAAGGGACATACTCAGCACCCATCCTCCTGATCAATTCCGGATCAAGAATATCGTAGACAGTATGCATCTCAGAGCCGGCAGGTACATAGCCCTGATTCAACGTATCCTCGCGAAGCTTCTCGGACACGGCGACAACCGCATCGTAACGTCCATAGAACTTCCGGCAATATGACGGAGTCATTCCTATACTGGGCAGGTCGACATTGATCCAGCACAGCTTGCGCGCTGCCTTGACATGACCGGCCACATAAAATGTAGGAAAACCCTGCTGATAGGCGATAGCCACATCATATTCACGGTCGAGAGCCGGGGTGTGGCTACCTGCGATGCGCCACAGGAGCTGAGCCTTGTTGATCCCCGGCTTCAGCCTGATCGCAGCGGAATATGCCAGCCTTCGCAGTCGTCCGGAAAAAGAGCCATCTATGGGATATCCGGGCATCATGACTATTTTTACTCCCTTCGGCACGAATCTTTCAAACAGACCACCCCGGGCCGTAAGCATCAGCGTTATGTCATAACCACGCTCTGTCAGATATGGCAAAAGGGATACAAGACTCCTCTCAGCGCCTCCACAGGCGAGAGAGTCTATCACTATGAGGAGAGTCTTCATGATATCACACAAAGAATATCAGTTTCACGGCCTCGACAATAAGAAGGGCATAGAATCCGGCGAGTACATCGTCCATCATCACTCCCCACCCGGCAGGAAACACCTGCTCTATGCGACGGCATCCCAGCGGCTTGAATATATCTATGACACGGAATAGTCCGAAGCCGAGCAGAGCGAGAATCCATGTGCTGTCTCCGCACGGAGCCACAAGCAGCGGGATCCAGCAACCCACATATTCATCTATCACTACCGCACGCGGATCCGGCCCCCAGTACCTCTCCATGACAGTGGAGGTCCACGCTCCTGCCACGGTAGTGGCCACGATAAGCGCCAGCGTGACCAGAGTGAGCGCCAACGGTCTCAATACCAGATAGAGCAGATACCATATGACAAGCGCCGTAAAGGCAGCATATGTGCCAGGAGCACCCGGAATGAGACCGGTATACAGACCTGTGGAAAATGCCTCGTGAAATCGGGGCGCTACCCCGAGTTTCTTGTAATTATTGTCACTCATCGCCAAAATCCTGTTCTAATTCCTCATCGACATCCTCGCCGTTGTCTATTCTTGCCATCTCCTCTGCCCACATCTCAGATATATTATCGGCCAGAGAGGCGGTAGTACTGAAGATCAGCGCCACTGTATCGGCCCCTCCGGTACCTACTATCGTATACAGCACCGTGACGGATGCACCATCGGCCGACGGTTGCATGTATAGTCTCACATCTGAATCGTCATCCACAAGCTGCCCCTCAAGCATATCGGCAGGGAGCGAATCGAGGACGCCCACAAAGAGATCGCGGTTGTCGGCATTGGGAGCAACGGCAAGCCGGCCCTCCCCAACCTCCTGCGGAAAATTGAACATGGAGGCATCACCCTTGTCGGCCGTGAAACCCGGAAGACCGAGTATCGCGGCAAACGCATCATCAAGAGATCCGGCCATCGCAGTAACACAAGAACCCGATACAAGAATGGCGGCACAGACCGCATTGCGAATCAATCGTTTCATTTATTCGTAGCAAATATCCGGCCGCAACAAGCCTCGTGGACGAGGGGATGTTGCGGCCGGATCGTTATGGTTTAATCCTTCTGTGAGGGATTAGTCCTGATTGAGGTTAACACGCTTGAAGTCAACTACAACAAGGCCCTTGGTTGTATTGTCAAGGAACTGGCCCACGGTGAGCTTGCTGTCCTGTACATACTCCTGCTCCATGAGGCAGGACTCCTTGAAGAACTTGTTGAGACGACCGTTGGCGATGTTCTGGATCATAGCCTCGGGGAGGTTAGCAGCCTTGGCCTCGGCGGTGGTCTTCATGATCTCGCGACCCTTGGCGGCGTCCTCCTCAGTGATCCAACCCTTGGAGATGTTGGACTCGATGTGATCCTCGGAGTCGAAGTGGTTGGGGTTGAGGCCGGCCTTCTTGAGAGCTGCCTCTACAGCCTTGCGAACCTGCTCCTGCTTGGTCTTCTCGATAGCCACGCTGATCTCCTGATCGATAGTAGCCTGGGGCACGTCGTTGCGCGACACAGCCACGGGGTTCATCGAAGCGATCTGCATGCACACCTCGCGGCCTACCTGGGGATCAACTCCCTCGAGGTTGAAGCCTACGATAGCGGCGAGCTTATTGTTGAAGTGATTGTAAGCGGCGGTGGTGGGAGCCTCGACTACCTCATAGGCACCGATCTCAGTCTTCTCGCCGGTCTTACCGCTCTCCTCTGTGATGAGGTCAGCCACAGTCTGTCCGTCAACGACGAAAGCCTTGAGGTCCTCTACAGATTTGAACTTGTGCTCCATAGCGAGGTCGATGAGCTTGGTGGCGAGAGCCACGAAACCGGCATTCTTAGCCACGAAGTCGGTCTCACAGTTGAGAGCGAGGATAGCGGCGAACTTGCCGTCGGTCTTGGCGATAACGCAACCCTCAGCAGCCTGACGGTCCTCACGCTTGGCAGCCACAGCCTGACCCTTCTTACGGAGGATCTCAACAGCGGCCTCTATGTCGCCGTTAGTCTCGGCGAGAGCTTTTTTGCAGTCCATCAGGCCCGCGCTTGTAAGATTGCGGAGCTTGGTGATATCTGCCATTGAAACTGCCATATCTTATATAGAATTGGGGAGTTTAAAAATTTAGGATTAATTATTCGGCGGCGGGAGCCTCAGCCTCGTCAGCGGCGGGAGCCTCGGCGGTCTCAGCCTCAGCTGCATTCTCGCCCTCGTTGCGACGCACTACACGACGACGCTCACGACGGGGAGCAGCCTCATTGCCGTTCTCGGCGGAAGCCTTCTCGTCAGCCTTCTCTACCTTGCGCTCCTGCAGACCCTCGTTGATGGCATCGCATACAGTACCGAGGATGAGCTCGATGCTCTTGGATGCGTCGTCGTTGGCGGGGATCACGTAGTCGATGTTGTTGGGGTCGGAGTTGGTGTCGACGATACCGAACACGGGGATACCGAGACGGTTGGCCTCAGCCACTGCGATGTGCTCCTTGCAAACGTCAACGATGAAGATAGCGGAGGGGAGACGGTTGAGGTCGGCGATGGAGCCGAGGTTCTTCTCAAGCTTGGCACGCTGACGGGTGATCTGGAGTTTCTCGCGCTTGGAGAGGTTGTCAAATGTACCGTCCTTGGTCATCTTGTCGATGGAAGCCATCTTCTTGACAGCCTTGCGGATGGTGGGGAAGTTGGTGAGCATACCGCCGGGCCAGCGCTCGATCACGTAAGGCATGCCGATGCCCTTGGCCTTCTCGGCGAGTATCTCCTTGGCCTGCTTCTTGGTGGCAACGAAGAGGATCTTCTTGCCGCCCTTGGCTATATTGCGGAGGGCAGCTGCTGCGTCCTCAAGCTTGGCCTGGGTCTTGTAAAGGTCGATGATGTGGATACCATTGCGCTCCATAAAGATATAAGGAGCCATTGCAGGATTCCATTTTCTTTTCATGTGGCCAAAATGGCAACCTGCTTCGAGGAGTTGGTCAAATGTAGGTGTTGACATGATGTCTGATTGGGGTGTTGTTTACGTTCTGAATGCTTTACAACCCGGGAGTAGGGAACGCGTCCATCTCAGGGGTTTAGATACTAAACACGATTCCCGGCCCGCTACGCGGCACACACACTGGACGCCACGGCTGCGGCAACGGGACTGAGGAGAGAAAAACGGATTTTAACGCTTGGAGAACTGGAAGCGCTTGCGAGCCTTGGGACGACCCGGTTTCTTGCGCTCCACGACGCGGGGGTCGCGGGTCATGAAGCCCTCTACGCGGAGTGCGTGCTTGTCCTCGGGGTTGATCTTGACGAGGGCACGGGCGATAGCCAGACGGAGAGCCTCGGCCTGTCCCTTGTAGCCGCCGCCGTCGAGGTTGACATGGATGTCATACTTCTCGGTAGCGTCGAGGGTGAGCAGGGGCTGCTTCACGATGTACTGGAGAATTGAAGAGGGGAAGTATACGTCGAGGGGACGCTTGTTGATGGTGATGTTGCCGTTGCCTTCTCTTACAATGACGCGGGCCACGGCGGCCTTACGGCGGCCTACTGCATTAACTGATTCCATTCTTCAAACTTATTTGATTTTGTTAATATCGATGACTTCGGGGTTCTGTGCCTCGTGGGGATGGTTGGGACCGTTGTACACGTGCATGTTCTCGATGATGGCACGGCCGAGACGGTTTTTGGGAAGCATACCCTTTACCACCTTAGTAAAGAGGGGATGGTAGCCGGGCTTGAGATGCTTGTTGAGCGATTTCTTCATCATGATCTCGGGAGTAGCGGTACGCTGTCCGCCGGGATAGCCGGTGTATGAAAGATATTCACGGTCTGTCCACTTCTTGCCGGTGAGACGAACCTTATCGGCATTGATGACGATGACATTGTCGCCACACTCTACGAAAGGCGAGTAGCTGGGCTTGTTCTTGCCACGGAGAATGAGAGCGATTTTTGCACAGAGACGACCAAGCACCTGGTCGGTGGCATCGATTACAACCCACTTGTGCTCTACGCTCTGGGCGTTGGGCGTGAGGGTCTTGTAGCTTAAAGTATCCACGTTAAATGTTTAATTAATAGATAGTTACTTGTTGACATTCCATTCCCCTCGCTCGGCCAAAAGCTCAGGTTCAGTCCTGTCGGGATTTATTAATTGGACATAATCGGACTGCAAAGGTAGTGATTTTTGGGCTATTAACCTCGTGTCGTTAATAATTATTAACAATTAAATGACTGCGCTGTCATTGCCACTGTATCGCAGACCTGAAACGCCCCGGACGGAGAGAAGCTGCTTACAATTTAACACATCCGCCGCCTACTTACAAACTGGATTATGCACACCCGCATCAGCACATACTTTTACTCAATAAACGCCATTCATCCTAATGTCTGTAACTTCTATGCATACAGGATCGCAGAGGGTGCCTTAGACCGAGGTGCCGCAATTTTTGCAGAAATGAAAAATATAACTAATTTTGTGCCGTTCTAAAACTCACCCACATGCACATTTCGCGCAAACAAGTCTGGATGTCGACAAAGGATTATCTCATAATCGTCTTTGCCATATTCCTTTATGCTTTCGGATTCTCGGCCTTTATCCTGCCTGAGAAAGTTGTGATCGGCGGCGTGACCGGTATAGGCACACTCGCATATTTCCTCACCGGCAAGGTCTATATGCTCGGTCTGACACAGTACGGTATCAACCTACTCCTCCTTGGCTTCGCCTGGCGCATAGTTGGCAAGCATTTCGTGTTCAAGACCATATTCGGCGCCACGGTGATCTCGCTCGCGTTATCCTTCATCCCCGAACTATTTCCCGAACCGGTGGTGCCCGGACAGCCCTTCATGAGTGTCTGCATCGGAGCCATTATAGTAGGTATAGCGCTGGGCCTTGTGTTCACACACAACGGATCGACCGGCGGCACCGATATCGTAGCGGCCATGGTGTCGAAGAAAACCAATGTCACCGTAGGTCGCACCATGCTCTACGTGGACTTCTGCATCATATCCTCATCCTATCTTATATCCCACAACATCACTACGGTGCTCTACGGTTTCGTAGTGCTTATGATCATATCGGTGATGGTTGACTTCATCATCAACAGCAACCGCCAGGCCGTACAGTTCATCATCATCTCCGAGAAATGGCAGCGCATAGCCACCGCCGTCAACCATCACGCACGCCGCGGCGTCACAGTCATGGACGGCATGGGCTGGTACACCAAGCATAATGTGAAGATACTCCTCATTGTATGCCGCAAGATGGAGTCGGTGACCATATTCCGCATCGTGAAGAGCATCGACCCGGGCGCATTCATCACCCAGGCCAATGTCAACGGTGTATACGGACAGGGATTTGACCAGATCAAATTCAAGAAGGACGCCAAACTCGAGCAGCAGCTCGACGAGGAGGCTTACCAGATGGCCGCCTCCGAGATGGGTCATTCCTGACCTGCCTGGACAATCAAAATATGGAGGTGCGTCATAATTGACACACCTCCATTTATTATACAGCAACCTATATTATAAAATCACGTCAGCTGAACACCACGGTCTTGTTACCGTAGGTCAGTATCTTGCGCTGTATCTGCTTCTCCACAGCGCGCGACAGCACTATCTTCTCCAGATCGCGACCTTTCTTTACAAGATCCTCCACGGTGTCCTTGTGGGTGATGCGCACTATGTCCTGCTCTATGATGGGCCCGGCGTCAAGCTCGGACGTCACATAGTGGCTCGTGGCCCCTATCAGCTTCACCCCGCGCTCAAACGCCTGATGATACGGCTTGGCGCCAATGAAAGCCGGAAGAAACGAGTGATGGATGTTGATGATACGGTTGGGATAGCGCTCTATGAACTCCTCAGAGAGCACCTGCATGTATCGTGCCAGCACGATGAAGTCTATGCCGTTTTTCTCCAACAGCTCGAACTCCCGTTGCTCCATCTCGGCCTTGTTGTCGCGGTTCACGGGGATATGCTCGAACGGGATGTCAAACTGCCGTGCCACCACCTCAAGGTCAGGATGATTGGATATGATGAGCGGTATCTCCACGGCCCAGTCGCCGGCAGCATAGCGCGACAACAGGTCATACAGACAGTGGGACATCTTTGACACGAAGATAGCCATGCGCTGGCGGTGGGAGGTGAAACTCAGCCGGTAAGTCAGCTCATAGCGTGCGGCATAGAGCGTATGGAAATACTCCTTGAGCTTCTCAGTGGGTATAAGGAAATCGGCCAGATCCCACTCTACCCGCATGTAGAAAATACCGTTGACACGATCCACATACTGATCGAGATACAATATATTGCCACGGTTGGATGTAATGAACTCCGTGATGACGGCTATTATGCCCGGACGGTCAGGACAGTGCATTCTCAGCACCGCAGTGTCATTTTTCATTGTCTTCATTGTTTTGTCGGCAAAATTAGCTATTTTGACGATAAATCCACACATATTACACCAAAAATATGCAAACATAAAACCGTCCGGTGCGGAGCCCCACGGGAGGCTTCCGCGCCGGACGGCGCTATCAGAGGGTTAGTTCTTTATATCACTTCTTGGTCAGCACGGCATGGTAGGGGAGCGATGTGAGATCAAGGACGATCTCGTATGTGCCGGCCTCATCGATCTTGATGTTATCGCCACCGGGGGTAAGCTCCACAAGCGCACCACCGAGGTTGAAGTCCCAGGCATCGTTGGCACGGAACTTCATCTCACCGGTCGTGAGCTCAACTGTACCGGTCCATGTCATGAAGTCATCGGAGGGAGTGAGAGCGGTAGAGGCATCCCAGCCTGCCGGAGTGGCATCACCGATGATACCATATGTGGTGATGGCAGTGACGTAGTTGACAGAGCCATCCACGATGTTGGCCTCATACCAATACATACCGTTGTCGGCAGGACCGGGTATATTGCCACCTCCGGCCTGGATGATATTTTCACTGCTGTTCCAGCCAAAATCACCGTGGTTCCAGTCCTGAGCCTTGGTGAGCTTATACTCACCGCCGAAGTAGGCATAGCCCATGAACTTCTTGTAGTCGGTGGTCCAGAGGCCATAACCCTTCTCGGGCGACCAGTTGGGGGCACCTACAACATAGAGATTGTCAAGGGCGAGCAGCCATGAGAATTTGAAACGGCCGGCCTCATCGGGACGCACATTGATGTTGATAAGGTGCTTGTCAGCCTCATAGATGGTGTTCCAAACTCCGGGAGCCTCAGCCTCGATGAAGAAACCTGCGGCGCTCTCGCCCATGGCATCAGCATCGGGCACCATCACCATACCCTCACCGGCGGCAAGAGTGGAGGCGGGAACCACAGCCCAGTTGTAGCCTGCGGCTGCCTCGTCGGCGGTGATATTGACTATAGCGGAGAAGTTGGGATCGTCATAGGGCGAGATACCGCTGTTGGTCATCTCGATGGCCTTGGAGGCATCTATGGTACCATCGGTGCATGTACCGATGATATAGTATTTCTCCTCCACGTAGAATCCGGGATTGAATGGCACAAGAGTGAGCTTCTCGATAGCGAAGAACACCTTCGGGCCACCGATGCGGTAGCGTGTGCCGGTCTCGGTGTTGGTGGCATAGACCATGAGGCGGGTATGAACCTCGCGTGCGGCGGGATCGATGGTGCCGAGAACCGTATGGAATGCGGCGTCGAGCACATCGGGCGAAGCCACGATATCATTGCCTGAAGTGGCCAAGGTCACTTTCGTCACATTACCGAAATTCTCATCGCCTGAGATCTGAGCCTCGTAGTCGAGCTTGTAAAGTGGCGAGGGGAAGTCCTCGGCCGAGACGAACTTGCCGAGCACCACTGTGCCGTTGGCATTGTTGACAGCGCCGAGATCAATGGTCTGACCGGCCGACGGAGCCTCTATCTGGACAGTCGATGACTGGAGCACCGGAAGTTGCTCGTTGGACTGTGCGGGGGGATTGGGAAAGTCGAAGTCGTCGCACGACACGGCTGCCAGTCCGAGAGCGAATATGGAGAATAAGATTGTCTTCTTCATTTTTTATGTAGAATGAACGTGATGATTGATTATTCAGCCGCCGCGGGAGCCACGGTTATGTTTCCGGCCTTTGTGTCGAGCGTGATTGTGTAGTCACCATCTGCCGGGATGGAGGCTATCCAGCAATCCTCGCCAAGCGAGTAAGGTGCGGGAGTGCCGAATGTCAGGGGGACATTGGTATCATTGCCCACATTTCCGGCCGAGTAGGGAGTGGCACCCCAGCCTGTGAGCGCGGGATACACACGGAAGTAGAGCTCCATCTGCGGCAGAGTGAATGTCTGCGTGTAGATACCTGTCCCACCACGGTCCACGAGGCGGAAATCCTCATAGGCAGACGCATTGCCTTCGGAAGGCTCAACCCAGCTGCAACCGGGGAAGCTGCCTACACAATATACATATGTCTCCTTGACTACGGCTCCGGGCACCATCGTTATCCACCATTCGCCCTCCTTGGTGAGGTCGAGTGTGAAGGTGACGGCACCACCTTCCCATGTGGCGGGAGTGAACCACGAACCCTTGCCGGGAACGGCCTTGTACTTGACGGGATCATCGGAAGCCACAATGTCGCAAGCCTCGTTCTCGCCATCCACACCCTTCGGGCCGATGGAGGGGAGCGCGTTGTCACTACCCCAGCCCTTGAGCTCCTTGTAGAAGCGGAAGTACTGCTCACCGGCGGGGATCTCCATGGAACCTACGTAGACATCTGTGCCTACACCTGTCTCCTCGAGCGCCCACTCTGCCAAAGCATCCTTATTGCCCTTATCCGGAGCAAGCCAGCCATTGGGATTGCCCACCAGATATACCAGACGGGGCTCGGCGGGGAAAGGATTGATCACATCCACACCGGCAAGTGTGACAGTGTTGGAGTAGATGCTGCTCCCTTCAATACCTGTGAGCCATGCATGGGCACGGAAACGCACATCGGCGAAAGTCTCCACACCCTCCTCGGGATAGGAAGCGTAGGAGTCAATGCCTATGAATCCGAGCAGAGCCGTCGAGAGAGCCTCGGCCGAGATGTCGAAGTTGGCCTGGTTAGCCACCATCGGATTGAGGGTGACATAGTTCGCCTTCTGATCCTCGGTCTCCTCGATGAATTCTTCGTCGAGAGTCACATCGATAGCATAGTTGGTGACGAGCGACACACCGTAGTTGGGCTGTGTGCAGGTGAAGTTGACCGCATCGCCGGCCTGGAGATAGACCGTCTGGTCAGACATCGGGGGTATGTTGAGAACAAACTCGGTGGGTGCGGAGTAAACCGGCTCCTTGTCGGCCTCACACGAGGTGAAGCCCATGGCAGCCACCGCAAGAGTCGCGAAAATATATGATTTTTTCATCGTTGATGTCATGAATGGTGTGAAGGATTAGTAACCGGGGTTCTGAGTGTAACCGGCCTGTGTTACAACAGAGCTGGGCAGAGGATAGAGTGTGCAGTTGGAGGGCAGATCGCTGCCCTTGGCAGTGCCACCCTTCCAGCTCCAGCTGTAGCCGGAGATGTATTTGCCATAGCGCAGCAGGTCGGTGCGGCGGCAGTTCTCCTGATAGAGCTCGCGGCAACGCTCGTCCTGAAGAGTCTCCAGAGTGAGGTCGGCGTCCACCCAGGGAGCGAGACCGGCACGCTCGCGGATATAGTTTACATAGGCGAGCGCGGTGCCACGCGATCCCTCACCGTGGAGAATAGCCTCGGCGGCCGAGAGATAGCACTCGGCGAGACGGATCACCACGTAGTCGGCATCAGCGCAGTCCTGACCCTTGGGCGACATACCTGCGCCGAGGGTCTCACCCTTCTTGGGTACGGGGAGAGGCTCGCCATTCTGATCAAGGCAGAAGTTGGTATACTTCATGGGGAGGTAACCGTTCTCACCATAGTGATCCTGGTCAAGCTTGCTATTAGCCTTGGAGAAACCGAACGCCTTGGTGAGCCAGTTCTTCACACGGATATCATCCGATATGGTGCAGTCGGCATCGAGCCAGTCGAATTTGTCGACAAACTCCTCGCGGGCTGTCATACACTTCCATCCCGACTGAGCCACGTTGTACCATGAGTTGATGCACCAGCCCTTACCCTGGGGGTTGAACGAGTAGTCCACGCCGGCATATGAATAGGAGACGGTCTTCTCCCAATCCTTGGCTTTTTTGTACTTCTCGAGAGCCTTGTTATAGTCAGCCTCTTTCTCGTAATCCTCACGCTTGGGCTCGACGAGAGTCTCCTGCACGCCCTGCGAGGCTATGAAAGCCTCGATGAGGAATGTAGAGCCGGAGTAGTTCTTGAGATTCTCCTCGCTCGATGGGATGATCCAGATATTCTCGTTGACAGCATTGGAACCACCGATGGCATACTGCTGGTTGTTGGCGGCGAAGAGGGTGTGATAGTGCGGAGCCAGACCGCTGCCCTTGAAACCGGGACCCTTGAGGCGGTTGATGACAGCGTTGGCCTTCTCAAGACATTTGCCCCACTCCTCGCGTCCGGCAAAGACGGGAGCGTTGAGATAGAGCTTCATGAGGATGGCATCGGCTACATCGCGGCCAACGAAACCATAGTAAGGCTTCACATTCTCAGGACACTCGGAGGCTGTCTTCTCAAGATCGGCCACCACGAGGTCAAACACCTCGGCGCGGGGGAGCTGTGCGGGCACGGAGCCAATCACGGTGTTCTCATCGGCGTAGGGGACGTTGCCGAACAGCGAGAGCATATAGTAGTAGCATCCTGCACGGAGGATCTTGCACTGGCGGATATAGTCCTCGGCCTTGGCCTGAAGCTCGGGAGTGTTGAGGTGGAAGAATCCCTTCTGAACGGTCTGGATGAAGTCGTTGCAGAGAGTGATGTTGATGGTCAGACGGCCATATGTACCCACGAGTACCTTGTTGGATGCGGGCACGTAGCCATACTGGAGCGTGGCGAAGTCCACGTCATCCTGGGGAAGCCAGTTGGCCTCGTCGGTGGGCACCTCCTCTAGGTTGAAGATGGCGCGCTGGAAGGATGACATACCGCCGTCGAAGTTGTGGACGGTCGCACTGCCGTTGGGGCCGAATGTGGCGAACTGCAGATAGACGTCGGCGAGTACCTTGTTCATGTATCCCTCGGGATCCTTGGCAAAGTCAGCCGCAGTGAGCTCGCGGGGGTCGGTGGGGAGCAGGTCGAGGTCGCCTGTGCAGGAAGTGCCTGCGGCCATGGCGGCTACCGCGATGCCCATCGAGAGAATATATTTCTTGAATTTTTTCATCTTTATCTGAATTGTAAAGGGGGGATGTGATGATTAGAAAGTAGCTACGATACCGAGGGTGTAGGTAACAGGACGGGGATAGCAGTTGTTGTCGATACCGCCGTTCACCTCGGGGTCGAGACCCTTGTACTTGGTGATCACGAAGGGATTCTGCACGGCGGCATAGAAGCGCAGGTTGAGGGCGTTCTTGATGACATTCTCCATGGTGTAGCCAAGGGTGATATTGTCGCAGCGCAGGAATGAGGCGTTCTCCACATAGTAGTTGCTCACAGCGCTCGGTGCTACCGAAGTGAAGAGGTAGTCATCGGCGATGAGGTTCTGGAGCTGATAGCCGAAGAGGTTGTTGACGGGACGGGTGCGTTCATAGCGCGGACCGTTGTACACATAGTTGCCAAGGTTGGCGCGGAGCACGAATCCGAGGTCCCAGTTCTTGTAGTTGAAAGTGTTGTTCCACGAGAGGGTCCACTTGGGATCGGGCGAGTGGTATACGATACGGTCGGCATCGTCGATCTTGCCGTCGGCGTTCTGATCCACATACTGACCCTCGACGGGGTTGCCCTGGTTGTCATACACCTGCTCGTATACATAGTAGGAATAGGCGGGATGACCCACGAGGTGGAACTGCAGACCGCCACCGGTGCCGGAGGGTGTGCCGTTGGCCTCGATCTGCGAGGATGCGGCATCGCCGGTCAGCTTGGTGATCTTGTTCTTGTTGTAAGCGATGTTGAGACCGGTGGTCCAGGTGAAGTCATTGGTGACTACAGGACGTGCGGTGGCAGTGAACTCGACACCGGTATTCTCAAGCGATCCGATGTTGCGGTCCATATAGTTGGAGGTGTTCATGCCGGCGTTGGGCGAGAAGGCAAGGAGGTCCTTGGTCTTGCGGAGATACCAGTCGGCGGCAAGTGTGATGCGGTTGTTGAGGAAACCGAAGTCAAGACCGACGTTCCATGTGGTGGTTTCCTCCCACTTGATGTTGGTGTCGTAAGCCTTCGGGTAGAGGGCCTCGATCCACTGGCCGGAACCGCTGGGATCAAGATATGTGTAGGGTTTCTGCGATAAGGTGTAGGTGGCCATGTATGGGAAGAGACCGGCTACCTGCTGCTGACCTGTCACACCCCAGCCGAGGCGGAGCTTGAGGTCGTTCCACCATCCGCGGGTCGGCTCCATGAAAGGCATGTTGATGATCTTCCATCCGAGAGCAAGCGAGGGGAAGAGACCCCAGCGGTTCTCCTTGGAGAAACGGGAGGATGCGTCGTCACGCAGAGTGAAGGTGAGCAGGTATGTGTCGTCGAACGAGTAGTTGATACGTCCGAAGAACGACACAAGCTGCTGCGGGCCTGCCCAATATACCTTGGGGGTATTGTTGTAGGTCTGGCCGATATTGGCTGCGGTGGAGGGGTCCTCCATGAGGGTCCATGTGGATCCGGCGAAGGAGGCGGTGTAGCCGAGAGTGTTGAACACGGTATTCTCGCGTCCATGGTAGTCAAAATGCTGCCAGGAGTAACCGGCCATCACGTCGAGGTTGCTCTTGATGGCCTCGAAGTCCTTGCGGTAGTTCACATAGAAATCGAGAAGAGTGTTGCGCTGAAGCTCATACTTGTTCCAGTATGTGCCCGCACCGTTCTTGTAGCTGCCGCGCCATGCCATGATTGAGTTGGGGGCAGTCACGTTGGTCCACTGGTTCTTGCTCACCTGATATCCGAGATTGAGGTTGAAGTGGAGCTCGGGGAGGAAATGGAGAGCATAGTCGATCTGAAGATTACCGGTGGAGGAATATACGGTACCGCGCTTGTTCTGATCGTTGAGCAGCTGCACGGGGTTCTGGCCGGCATTGGTCTCGGGCAGACCGTTGGCCAGAATGTTGGTATAGCCGTTAAAAATGGGGGGGGGTAATATTGTTGCCCAGGTTATCCTGTGTGGCGTAGGCTGTGTACACGGGGAGAGTCGGCGAGAATGAGGCCGCTCCGCCTATCGCACCGAGGTCAGCCTCGCGGCTCTTCACATATGTACCGTTAACATTGGCATTGACCGAGAGGAGTCCGTTGAAGAACTTCGGGCTGAGGTTGATGCCAACGGTGGTGCGCTGCATGTCGGAGGTCTTCACGATACCCTCCGAATCATTGTAGGTCACGCTGACACGATAGGGAAGGAATCCGGCCTGACCGCCTACGCTGAGTGAGTAGTCGTGGGAGAATGTGGTGCGGAGCACTTCCTTCTGCCAGTCGGTATTGATGCGGGCAGCTTCCTCCTCGCTATAGTAGGGAGCGTTGAGATTGTCCTTGGCGCTCTGGTTGTTGTAATTGTTGACGAACTCACGGAGCTGATAGGCATCCATGAGGTTGAGGGTCTTGCGTGCGTGGCCGATGTGGAAGTTGGCCGTGAAGTTGATCTGCGGACGTCCGCTCTTACCTTTCTTAGTGGTGATGATGATGACACCGTTGGAAGCGCGGCTACCATAGATGGCAGTGGCCGATGCATCCTTGAGAATAGTCATCGACTCGATATTGTCGGGCGACACCATGGTGAGGGCGTTTGTGCCGCCGGCCATATCCTGGCTGTTCATGGGCACACCGTCGATCACGATGAGGGGGTCATTGCTTGCAGAGAGCGATGCACCGCCGCGTATGCGGATGGTAGCGCCGCCGGTAGGATTACCACCATTGGTGGTCACGACCACACCGGGGCTTGCGCCGACAAGCATGTCGGATGCCGTGGTGGCGATACCTGCCTCGATGTCGTCAGGCTTGATCACTGCTACCGAGCCAGTGGCGTCGTTCTTCTTGACCACGCCATAACCGATGGCTACGACCTCGTTGAGCACGAGTGAGTTCTCCTTCATCTGCACATCGATAGTGGTGCGTCCAGCAATAGCTATCTCCTGGGTCTCATAACCCACATAGGAGAACACGAGTGTACCGTCGGCAGGTGCGCTGAGGGTATAATTGCCGTCAAAATCGGTGGCTGTGCCCATGGTTTCGCCCTGAACGAGCACGCTCGCGCCGATGAGGGGCTCCCCCTCGGGGTCAACCACGGTACCGCTGACCGTGATCTTCTGCGCTAAAGCCGGGAATGCAAAGCAGACCGCCAACAAGGCGACCAGCCACGTCTTCCGACTCATCTGAAAACAAATGTTCTTCATGCAAGAGTTGTTTTTAGAAAGTTTTGTAATGTATGATATAAGTAGTTTGTATCTCTCTCAAAAAACGTCTCTTCACGAATACCTGTCTACAGGTGTCGGGGGGATCATCGTTGTGATGCAAGGAAATGGAGTGATGACATATCCCCATGGTTCACGCACGCGCATTGGCGGCAGGGCTTTTCATGGCCGGGGACAGACTGATCCACGTCATGGAAGGCGCGGGGACAGCAGCAAGAAGCATCAGGCGGTGTAATAAGTGGTGGGAATGAATCGGTGGAAAGTCGGCAAATAGCTTCTGTTCAGTATGTTCTCTCTACATTTCCTCGCCGAACCCTCTGATAGGCTCTTGAAGGACTTTTTGGGGGAATTTTGAATTCCGTGGCAAATGTAAAACATATTTTTTGAATATTCAAGCTTTTTCACCAAAAATTTGCAAACACACTCAATCAGCAGTCACACAGACAGCGTAACACTCTGATTCCGCCGCACGAGAGGCCTCCGGCACAATAGTGACAGTATACGAATAAGAGCGTCCCGGAAGCCAGCGTCCGTCATCAGGCGATGAATCTCTCAAAGGCACACGGGCCACTATATAGGGCGATGACTGGGAAGCCCGGTATGTCACCTCGACATACGCTCCACGGTAGGTGATCCCGGGCTCTACAGGATCAAGATTGACAGGGATGAAGAACATGTCACCCCCACTTACACACTGCGACTGCGGTGACAGTTCGAGATATCCGCCGTCCACGGCTTTGAAGACCGGAAAAAAAGTGGATGTGGTGTTGTATACCTGCCAGCATGAGAAGAGCTCGGCCCGGTTGGTCTCGGGTGAAGTAGTCTCGTGAGGATAGGTGAAATTACCGAAATCAGCCACATTGCATATACGCACCTCCGAAACCTGCGGCGCTGTCCCATCTGGACATTTAAGACTCACGGACACCCGCGCGAGGGCATGACGGAAATTAAGCTTCAGGCGTCCGTCGCTCTGTGTGGCTCCCATCTTCACTCCCACAAGCAGATCGGTCGAAGTATCCTTGCCGTCATAACGCACCACGTGTTGCCACCAGCTGTTGTTCTCCATCTTGACCCAGGCAGGACTCACGGCAAAGAAATCGACAGTCTGATCACCGGGCCAGTCAACCGGTGGCGAATAACGCCATGAATTGAGCCCGGTTCGTGTCACCACCACATTGCTCATCAACATCTCCGGTCCCCATTCGCCCTGCTTGTAAGCGGTCACCTGAAAGTCGGGTATGGTGAGTGTGGTGGTGGGACGGCCGTCCTCGCTGTCGGCCACTTCGCCAAACGTCACACCACTGCCGGTGCCCGCCTCCACTCCGGAAGCCGGTTCTTCGGCACAGGAGCAGACGGCAAGCACCGGCAGCAATATGGCTATGCACTTACGGTACATGCGTGTGAGGTAAGTGTGGTATTATTCAAGATACATATCCTCGAAGGCAGGATATTCATCTACCGTGATATCAAACTCGATCTTGCCCGTTCCGGCGGGAACACCGATGGTGATGTTGTAGGCATATGCCTTGCCGGCCTCCCATGATGTGGTCACGTTGGAGGCGCCAGGCGAGTTGAGCGGGAAGTAAAGATAATCCTCGCTTGCACCACGCGGCCAGATCCTGACACCCGAGGCCTCATCGTAGACAGCGCAGAGCACCTTCACGTAAGCGCCCGACTTGTCTGCCTCGGACTGAGCGATAGCCTGCGGAATAGCAAACATATAATCGGTGGAATTGATATTCATATAATTGTCAGTCAGGACTGTCGTGGCATTCTGGTAAATGACGGCATCCTTGGGCATGGACTGAGCCGACCATATACCTACGGCTTCTCCTCCGGCAGCGGTTGTCTCGCTCGGATATGTGAACGAGGCGGTACTGTTGACATCGGTCACGGTGACACCCTTCACCTCAACCCTCAGAGGGGCCTGCGATGAGGAAGCCTCGCGACGCTTGAAGTTGAAAGCGAGCTTGGCCAGCGCATGGCGGAAATTGATCTTCACGGGGTTGGCCTTGGCACCGCGTGTCACGGCATACAGCAGATCAGTGGTTCCGTCGGTGTTGACATAATCCTTTATATTGGGGACTGACGTATCAGTGACCGTCTCAGTTCCCACCATAGGACTGATGCAGTAGAAGTCCACTGCCTGACCGTCGCCAGGCCAATACATGGCAGGTGACGCCTCCCACTCGGTGCCATTGCGGGTCACGGTGACATTGGACATGTACTCAGCGCCATCCACAAACGAATACAGATTGAACTGGTTGATGGACTGTGTGGTCGTTGCTGCACGCGGTGCACGCGGAACTGTGACGTTGAATCTCATGGCCTTGCCATCCACGGGGGTGTCATCATCACTCGAGCAAGCCGTGAAGCCGAGACCCACTGCCGACAGGAGCATAAGAGCATTGATGATTCTCATAATAGTAAAATATTTTATGTTTTTTTTGTTGAAATCGCGCTTTGAAAATACTTTGTCAGGTATCGCAACGTATCTGAACAACAAAACCATCATGTGGAAAGTTCGATCTCTACCACATCCCAGTCATCCACACCTACCTCCATTCCGGTTCCGGAAGATGTGTCAACCTCCGGAAACTCCAATCCCTCTATGGGTATATGCACGTCAAGAGGATCGGGCGCATTGTCCACGATTCCGGTCACATCATACTCATATACCTTTCGTGTACCATCCCTGAACATGACGTATATGCTCAGCAGACAGCGGGGCGCATCGTCATCGCGACCGAAAGCCAGCATCCATCCGCCGAGTGTATCAACGCCCGTGCGCCTCATCGAGGCCGGCACAGTGACATCCACCGGTATCATGTCGGATGTCGATAGCATACGGCCCGCCGAAAACCCCGACAGCGCCATGCTCACCTGCGAGGCACTCTCGATGTTGACCACATGGGTCACCGTCACTGTGTAACGGGCCACGAGCGGCGCCGGATGCAACACGAGCAGCGTGTCATTGCCGTCTATCCTGAACCGACCTCTCGAACCACCCCACACCACATCGGGCGCAGCCACGACAGGCTGTGACGCCTCGGCGCCCCGGCGTGGAGGCTGGGAATAAGGGTAATCGGTGGAAAATCCGTCAGTGAGTCTTGCTGCTCGGGTGGTGACAAGAGCCTTGTCATAGTCATCCTGATTCTCGAAAAGGATGGATGAGGTATCGTTGTTGAAACAGACTATATTGTATTCCCCATCGGGCACTCCGGCCACACCTCCCTCCAAGGGGAGTTCATATTGCCAATAGTCACCGCCACCCACAGGATAGAACAGAGTGGACATCCCCTCGGGTGCGGCCGTGGGATCAGCGCTCCAGTCAAACACCACTCTAAGTCCCGACCCGGGCTCCACACAATCCTTGTCAGGATAATCGTAGATACACGCACCGCATGCCAGCCCTGCGGCAATAGCCACAAGACACCGCGACAGGACCCGATGCCGGAAACGTGAGTGCATTATTTTTTATTCAGATGATATGTATATATTGGCGCAAATGTGTTCCTATGCCAATATAACACACATCCCTCACTGTCGGTTTTCCACCGGCACCGATCGTGAGGATATGAACCCGGCCACAAGCCCTATCACCACCACCATACCCGAAACCAGGCAGACGTCAACCGCTGACAGACGGCATGGATAGGATGTGACCGACATCATATCGTGGTCACCCCCGAGTGCTATAAGCCCCCAATGCTGCTGAGCCAGACACAGTACCGCTCCAACGATGATCCCGGCCGCTCCACCGATAAGGGCTATGAGCATACCCTCGTCGAGGAATATGCGCCTGAGCATGCTCTGTGTGGCGCCAAGAGCACGCAACACTTTCAGATTGTCCTCCTTCTCGATGATCAGCATCGACATAGTGGACAAGATATTGAACGAAGCCATGACGAGCACGAACAGCAGCATCAGGAAAGTGATCCACTTCTCTATCCTTATCATGCGGAACGAGGCCTCCTGCTGCCGCAACCTGTCGGCCACGATGAACTCAGGACCAAGTATACGCTCCAGTCCGGCCGTCACCGCATCGGCATCGGCATCCGGATCCAACGAGATTTCGAGAGCCGAAGCCATGTCAGGATAGTCAAGCAGACGGCGTGCCGAGGCGAGGGGCACAAGGATTATGTCCTCATCATACTCCTGCTGATTGGTCTGATAGACGCCGCTCACGGTCAGAGTGTCCGTGACAAACGCACCGAGCGGAAACGCCGGATTTATGCGTCCCAGACGGCGTGGCACTGTCAATACGAGTGACGACTCCATCGACGGACGCGCGCCGGTGCTGATGGCCGCACCGACACTCAGTGTGGCATATCGGCGTGATGAGTCGGGAGCCTCGGCCGGAGTATCGATCATCATGCCATCTATTATCAATGTACCGATGGCTGACACCGCACCATAGCCCGGAGGTATACCTTTGACCGTCACCGGCATCTGGGCGCCATCACATACCGCAAGAGCCTTTTCAGTCAGGACCGGGGCCACAGATCTCACCCCCGTCGCGCCTGCCACGAGCTCCCCTATCGAATCAGCACCTGCAAAAACCTTGCCCGACCGCGGCGTCACCTTCACATCGGGATCCACAGCGGAGAGCCTCGCGGCCGCAAGATCGGTAAAGCCGTTGAACACCGACATCACACACACCATAGCCATGGCGGCCACAGCCACACCGGCGGTGGAGATCATGGATATGACATTGACGGCAGAATGACTTTTCCTTGCAAACAGATAGCGCAAGGCTATTCTTAACGGTAGCATAGTGACCGAGGTGATTGTGATGTTATGACCCGGTGAGCGGAAAGACCAAAAAGGACAAAAAGAGAAAGAAGGATAAATGAATTCCTGTCGCTTCTATCTCTTTTTGTCCCTTTGTATCCTTCTGTATTTGGCAATAGCGATTATTTCTGGAGCAGTCTGTCGATATTCTCGATATAGTCAAGAGAGTCGTCCAGATAGAAAGCCAGTTCGGGGCATTTGCGTAACTGGAACCTCACCACCTGGGCCAATTCATAGCGTATGGTCTTGGCGCTCTTGGTGATGCTCTCGAGCAGCTCCTGCGACTTGTCGGCAGGAAATATTGACAGATAGACTTTTGCGATACTAAGGTCGGGCGATACGCGCACCGCGCTCACCGACACGAGCACACCATGGGTCTTGGCGGTCTGACGGCGGAATATCTCGCTCAGCTCCTTCTGCAGGAGACGGGCGATCTTGGCTTGACGTGTTGATTCCATAATTAATTCAATTTATTTACAGATTTAACGCCCGGAGACAGGGATTAGTTGATGAGGTCGAACCCTGTATACTTGCGCAGGCACTCGGGCACAACGATACCGTCGGGAGTCTGGTTGTTCTCAAGCAGGGCTGCCATGATGCGGGGAAGCGCGAGGGCCGAGCCATTGAGCGTGTGGCAGAGGTGGGTCTTCTTGTCATCACCACGGTAGCGGCACTTGAGGCGGTTGGCCTGATAGGTCTCGAAGTTGGACACGGACGAAACCTCAAGCCAGCGCTCCTGGGCTGCGGAGTATACCTCGAAGTCGAATGTGATGGACGAGGTGAAGCTCATGTCACCACCGCACAGGCGGAGTATGTGCCAGGGTAGACCGAGGCTCTCGAGCAGACCCTGCACGTGATCCTTCATCTCCTCGAGGGCGGCATAGGAGTTCTCGGGCTTCTCGATGCGTACTATCTCCACCTTGTCGAACTGATGCAGGCGGTTGAGTCCGCGCACATCCTTGCCGTAGCTGCCGGCCTCACGACGGAAACATGCCGAGTAGGCACAGTTCTTGATGGGAAGCTGGTCGGAGGGGATGATGACGTCGCGGTAGAGATTGGTGACAGGCACCTCGGCGGTAGGTATGAGATAGAGATTGTCCTCGTTGATAAAGTACATCTGACCCTCCTTGTCGGGAAGCTGTCCCGTGCCGTAGCCGGAAGCCTCGTTCACCACATAAGGGGGCTGGATCTCAAGATAGCCTGCCTCCGACGCGCGGTCAAGGAAGAACTGGATGAGCGCACGCTGCAACTTGGCACCCTTGCCTATGTAGACAGGGAAACCGGGACCGGTGATCTTGACGCCAAGGTCGAAGTTGATGAGATTGTACTTCTTGGCCAGATCCCAGTGGGGCAGAGCGCCCTCGGGGAGCACAGGCATGGAGCCACCGGTCTTCTCCACCACGTTGTCCTCGGCGGTCAAGCCCTCGGGTACCATATCGCAGGGCACGTTGGGCATACCCAGCAGGATGTCGCGGATAGCCTTCTCGGTCATGGTGAGGCGATCGTTGAGCTCCTTCTGCTGCTCCTTCATGGCAGCCACTTCCTTCTTCACCTCCTCGGCCTCGTCGCGGCGTCCTTCCTTCATGAGACGGCCTATGGAGTCGGCCTTCTTCTTGAGTTCGGCACCGAGATTGTCGCTCTGGAACTGAAGACTCTTGCGCTGGTCATCGAAGTCTATCACGTCGTTTACACCCTGTTTGCCATCAAAGCCTTTGACAGCGAGGCGCGCTATGATGCGCTCGGGATCCTCTTTTATCTGCTGAAGCGTGAGCATTGCTGTATATTCTTAAAAAAATGGTTTTTATTTGTTTAAAAGCTCCTTTACCTTGGCCGAGATAGCCTTGCCGTCGGCACGTCCGGAGAGAGCCTTGGAGGCCACTCCCATCACCTTGCCCATCTCCTTGGGCGATGTGGCGCCCACCTGTGCTATGATCTTCTCGAGTTCGGCGGTAAGCTCCTCATCGGAGAGCTGGCTTGGGAGATACTCCTCTATCACAGCTGCCTCAGCAAGCTCATTATCACGCAGATCCAGACGGTTCTGCTCATCATATATCTGGGCTGTCTCCTTGCGCTGCTTCGCCATCTTGGCGAGTATCTTGAGTGCGGCCTCATCGGAGAGCGAGCCGTCACCGCCCTTGGCGGTCTTGGCCTCGATAAATTCCTTCTTTATGCCGCGGAGAGTCTCGAGTCTTACCTTCTCACGGGCGAGCATGGCAGCCTTTATATCGGCCGATATTCTGTCGAATAAATCCATTTTTAAAGGGTGTTTTGTGTTTTGTGCTGCAAAGTTAACACTTAAAGCGGGATTTTTCCTCTCTTTGTCCAAATTATTTACCACGCGCAAATGCCCATTCAAACAATTTTCACTACTTTTGCAGGAAAATTTATCCAAAAGTCATGAATAAACGCCTTTTCTTAGCATTTGTCGCATTTCTTGCCCTGTTTTTTGCATCACAGGCTCAGATCATGCAGCCTGTCAAGTGGGACGCTTCGCTCAAGATGACCGGTGACGATACCGGTGAGATCATTCTGAAAGCTACGATTGACGCCGGCTGGCATCTCTATTCTCCCGACTTCGCCGAGGGTGAGGGTCCGCAGCCTCTGTCGGTGACATTCCCCCTCACCGATGGTGTGAAGCTCAACGGAAAGCTCACCCCGTCGCAAGCACCCCACAGAGAGATGGACGAGATGTTCGAGATGGAACTCACATGGTGGACAAACGCGGTGACTCTCACCCAGAAATTCACCGCCACCAAGCCTGACTTCGCCATCGACATCGCCATGACCTACGGAGCATGCAACGATCAGAACTGCATCCCGCCATCACGCGAGTCATTCTCGCTGAAAGGCAAAGCCAAGATAAAGGCTACCACCGAAGAACCCAAAGCCACTCCCGAACCTCCGGCTGAGGAGCCTGCCACTCCCGCCGAACTTCCTGTGGCCGCCGACACAACCACAACAACTGCCGTGGCCGACTCAGCAGCGACCCCCGCCACTGTACCCGCCGCCATAAGCTCACAGGCCGATCTATGGGCCCCGGTGACATACGACACTGCCGCCGACACAGGCAACATTGCCGGCAAGTCGCTTCTCTACATCTTCATAACCTGCTTCCTCGGAGGTCTCATAGCTCTCTTCACCCCCTGTGTATGGCCTATGATACCTATGACCGTGAGCTTCTTCCTCAAAAAAGGTCAGGATCGCCGCAAATCGATCCTAGATGCATGCATCTACGGTGTGTCCATTATAGTAATATATGTGGCCCTCGGACTTATTATCACTGGCCTGTTCGGAGCAAGCTCACTCAACGCACTCTCCACATCCGCTACCTGCAACATTATCTTCTTCCTGCTACTGGTAGTGTTTGCCATCTCCTTCTTCGGAGCATTCGAGATCAAGCTTCCCTCCTCGTGGAGCAACCGCATGGACGCCACAGCCGAACGCACCACCGGTCTGCTCTCCATCTTCTTCATGGCATTCACATTGACCCTGGTGTCATTCTCATGCACAGGCCCGATCATAGGCACGCTCCTTGTGGAGGCCGCCTCTCTGGGCAACGTATGGGGTCCCGCCATAGGTATGCTCGGATTCTCCACCGCACTGGCCCTTCCGTTCATGCTCTTCGCCATGTTCCCCACCATGCTCCAATCCGCTCCCCGCTCCGGAGGATGGATGAACACCCTCAAAGTGGTGCTCGGCTTCGTGGAACTCGCCCTCTCGCTCAAGTTCCTCTCTGTGGCCGACCTCGCCTATGGATGGCATCTGCTTGACCGCGAGGCTTTCCTCGCCCTCTGGATAGTGATGTTCCTCCTGCTGGGTCTCTATCTGCTCGGCAAGTTCAACTTCTCGCACTACGGTCCCGCCGACTCGTCGATAGGCGTGTTCCGCTTCTTCCTGGCTCTGGTCTCACTCTCATTCACAGTCTACCTCATACCCGGTCTGTGGGGTGCACCCCTCAAGGGTGTCAGCGCCTTCGTGCCGCCGCTTTACACCCAGGACTTCAACCTCTATGGCGAGACATTCCACGAGTATGACGACTTCGAAGAGGGCATGAAGATAGGCGCCAAGGAAGGCAAACCCGTGCTCATCGACTTCTCCGGCCACGGATGCGTGAACTGCCGCAAGATGGAGGGTGCTGTGCTCGATGACAACAACATCAAGACCATGATCACCGACAACTTTGTGGTAGTCAAGCTCATGGTGGACGAGAAGAAAGCTCTCCCCTCCCCCATCAAGGTGACCGAATGGGGCAAGGAAGTGACCCTCTACACATATGGTGACAAATGGAGCTATCTGCAGCGCTCCAAATTCAACGCCAATGCCCAGCCGTTCTATGTGGTGCTCGACGATGCCGGCCATCTCATCTCCGGTCCGTTCTCCTACGATGAGAACATCCCTGCCTTCGCCGAGTTCCTCGAGAAGGGCATAAAGGGCTACAGCAAATAAACTGATGTCCAAAACCACAGTGAAAAAGGCCCTCGCCGAATTTGGCGAGGAAGAACTACGCGGTCTTATCCTTGACCTCTATGCAAAGAGCAAGGAGGCCAAGACACTGCTCGACTTCTACGCCGTCCCCGACCTCGACGCCAAGCGCGCCGGGGCCGAGGCCGATGCCCGTAAGGAGATAACAAGACGTAAGCGCCGCCGCCCGGCGCCGAGAATGTCGGCAATACGTGCCATCGTGAAAAAATTCATGCTGTTCGAGCCAGATGCGGAGTCCGTCACACGACTGCGTATCCGCATCATCGAAATGATAGCCTCCATAGGTGCATCCGACTGGTTTCCCGACATGTTTTACATACATGTGGAAAACTTTGTCAGAGAAACCGTGGATCATATCATCCTGTCAAGAAGTGATGTGGAGTATCACCTCAGCACGCTGGCCCGCATAGGTGAATCCATACGCCGCATCGGCACCTTCACCAATCCTCTTCAAAGAGCCATCACCGCGCCACTCGCCCGCGAGGCAGAATAAACATTCGCAACACACTATAGCACTGTACAATAACACTGCCGGGGAAAAGTTATCAACATTGTGTTAATAACTTTTCCCCGGCAGTGTTATATACCTGTATATCTACAGTTTAAAGCCGTTGATTACTTCTCCTCGCCAACCTTGTTGTAGCGGGCATTGAGACCCTCGATAACCTCAGCGGTAATGTCAAGCGAGGGATTGAAGTATACGCCGGCGTTCTTGTAGAGGATAGCGTCATAACCCTGCTTGGCGTTGTAGATACGGATGAAGCTCTCTATCGAATCATTGAGACGTATCTGCTGCTGAGCGAGCTCATTGTCGGCATTGCGGCTGAGGTTGGCGAGATAGCTCTCGGCATCCTGCTGCATCTTCTGAAGCTTCTGCATGTCGGCATTGTAGCTGGCCTCTGAGAGATATCCGTTTGAACGGGCCTTCTGCTCGATCGACGATGCAAACTTCTGGATCTCGGATCCCTTGGCCTGACGGGCGTTGTCGATACGCGACACTGCACGCATGGTAGCCTCCTGGAGATCCTTGGCGAGGTTGTAATGGGTAAGCAGCGAGTCGCTGTCTATATATCGGATATTGATTGAAGGTGCGGCGCCATCGGTCTTGGCAGTCTCTGCGGCAGCGGGTGCACCGGAATTATCCTTTTGGCTGTTGTCCGACCCCGAGCAGGATGTAATGGTGCTTCCTGCGGCAAGAGCAAGTAACAGCGAGATTGACATTGCGATTTTTTTCATGTCAAATTTCTGGGTGATAGTGATAGGTATTTAGAACTACTTTTTTGATTTCACTTTATATGAGGAGACATCAATTGTCCCGGTGACAACCGATACCCTTACGGCGAAGGGAGGGATTGTCGTGGGCATGGGGAGAGGGGAAACGACCGTTTCTGACAAACAGCACCCTGACCCCGAGCAGCATCAGCGCCACTCCGACCAGACATATGCTGAGGATGAAAAGTATGGCTATTTTCATTGTCAAATGCGGTTTTCCCGTGCAAATGTAGTAATTTTGGCCTAATTATAGTGCCTGTCTCGATTTTATTTTATAACTTAGTGCTGCAAAAGTGAATTATTTAACACTTAATTCACACTTGCACTAAAGTATCCTAAAAAATCAAACAAACTTCTAAAAATACTCTGACCGAACATGGAAATAAAGGACCTTCAGCCCAAGGCTGTGTTTGAGATCTTTGACGAGATCACCCGTATCCCGCGCCCTTCCAAGAAGGAAGAGAAGATCCGCGCCTTCATCCTTGACTTTGCCAAGAAGCACGGCATCGAATCAAAGACCGATGAGATCGGCAACGTAGTGCTTTCAATCCCGGCTACTCCCGGTCATGAGGATGCACCTACGGTGATCCTGCAGGGTCACATGGACATGGTGTGCGAGTCGAACGACAAAAGCTTCGACTTCAACACCCAGCCTATCCCCGCATATGTGGACGGCGAATGGGTGAAGACACGTGGCACCACCCTCGGAGCCGACAATGGCATCGGTGTGGCAGCCTCCCTCGCCATCATGACCGACAAGTCATTCGAGCACGGTCCTATCGAGGCTCTATTCACAATGGATGAGGAGACCGGCATGACCGGCGCTTTCAACCTTGGCAAGGACATGATCACCGGCTCCATGCTGCTCAACCTCGACTCGGAGGATGACGCAGAGATATTCGTGGGTTGCGCCGGAGGTGTGGACACACAGGCATTCTTCACATATCACCGTTCGTTCGCCCCCAAGGACTTCCTCTACTTCAAGATAAACATCGAGGGGCTCAACGGTGGCCACTCAGGCGGCGACATCCACCTGGGCCGTGCCAACGCCAACAAGCTCCTCGCCCGCTTCCTCTTCAACCTCTCGGGCAAGCATGAGGTCATCGTCTCGGAGATCGACGGAGGCAATCTGCGCAACGCCATTCCCCGCGCCGCCCATGCCGTGATAGGCGTACACACCTCCAAGAAAGAGGCCGTGCGTGCAGCCCTCAACATCTACATAGCGGAACTCGAGAACGAATACGCAGGCCTTGAACCCGGACTCAAAGTGACCATGGAGAGCGTCGACACTCCCGACTTCGCCATTGACCATGATACATCCGTGGCCCTCATCCGTGCCATCTACAGCGCTCCCCATGGAGTGGTATCGATGAGCCGCGACCTTGAAGGCCTTGTGGAGACATCCACCAACCTCGCATCGGTCAAGATGGCCGAGGACAACACCATCGTAGTCACCACAAGCCAGCGCAGCTCGGTAGAGTCACGCAAATGGGATATAGCCAACCAGGTAGAGGCCCATTTCCTTCTGGCCGGCGCACGTGTCACCCACGGAGAGGGTTATCCCGGATGGCAGCCCAATCTCGAGTCGCCCATCATGAAGCTCTCCAGCGAGGCCTACGAGGAACTCTACGGAGTGAAACCCGCCATCAAGGCCATCCACGCCGGTCTTGAGTGCGGACTCTTCCTCACCAAGTATCCCCACCTCGACATGGTATCCTTCGGACCTACACTCCGCGACGTGCATTCTCCGTCAGAGCGCATGCACATCCCTGCAGTAGAGCGCTTCTACGGACAGCTCAAGCGCACTCTGGAGAAAGTGGCCGAACTTAAGAAGTAATTGAACCGATCCCTCATACGGATCCGCTCCGTCCGTCACATACGACCGATGGAGCGGATCCGCTCCCTACCCCATTCCTCCCCCCTCCACACACGCAATTCACACACGTTTCCTATGCGTTCTCTCCCTCCACGGACACAATCTGCCGACCATGTGAGATGGCCCTATCTGTCCGCGATACCACAGATGTTGACTTTTAGAGGTTAAACTTTTCAAGCCCGTACTGGTCATATATCTTGTATACGAGATTATTATTCCCCCGGCTCTCTCCGAGAACCATGCGCCGCGACAGGCGTTCACACCACGGGGGCATTGTCAAACCAAATCAATTCTTATGCGATTACGCGCAGCACTGCTGGCGGTATCGGTACTTGTCTCGGCCATGGCCTTCAGTTTCGGTGGCCACGAGCAGACCCACTCATCCGAGAAACTCTTCTCCGAGACTCCGATAGCCGAAGCATCCCTGCTCAATGAGCAAACTGACACAATTGTAACTTTGACTGAAGAAGACTTCGCAGAGGTGGCAGCCCGCCTCGGAGTGGAAGTCGCTGCCATCAAGGCAGTCGTTGAAATCGAAGCCGGACGCACACACGAGGGTTTTGCATCGCCCGGCCATCCTCTGATCAACTTTGACCTCACCATGTTCCGCCGCTTCGCCAAACGTCGTGGTGTGAATCTGAGCAAGTACAGCAAGACCCATTCCGTGGTGTTCAACTCCCACCGCGGAAACCAGACACGCGCCAGGCGTCGACTGGATGCCGCCCGAACCATCCACCCGCATGCTGCCATCGAAGGCACATTCTGGGGCATGTTCCAGATAGGCGGATTCAACTGGAAAAAATGCGGATGCTCGAGCATCGAGGAGTTTGAGGAGCGCATGAGCCGTTCCGAACGTGACCAGCTCGACATGTTTGCCGAATTCATTACAAACGCCGGCCTGCTCAAACATCTTCAGAACAAGAACTGGGCAGCATTCGCCCGTGGCTACAACGGCCCATCCTACGCCCGGAGAGCCTATCACACACGCATGGCATCCGCTTATGCCAAGCACAAGAAACTCGATAAAGACACTACGGCCGAATAACCGACGTGGCTGTGTCACAATTGACACAGCCACGTACTTTTACGCGCCATGGATCACCTCACTTCTTCCAGAATGAGGGAGTGAATATGATCAATATCGTAAAAAGTTCCAGACGTCCGGTGAGCATTATGAGGGCAAGAAGCCATTTACCGGGATCAGGCACTATAGCAAACGTACCTCCGTAGCCGGTGACTCCGGCACCAAGACCGGTATTGCTTATGCAGGTGAACGTACCGAAAAAAGAGTCAATAAGCGGAAGCCCCATGGCCGTGAGCACCATACCGCCTACCACAATAATAAGCATGTACAGACACAGAAAAGCGATCACCTTCGACACAGTCTCGTGGGGTATCACGCGCCCGTTCACTCTCACGGTGAGTATATTGTTGGGATGCACACAACGGTCTATCTCGTTACGGCAATTCTTGAGCATGTAGATCAGACGGTCTATCTTCGCTCCACCGCTTGTTGATCCTGCACACGCTCCGAAAAACATCAGGAAAAACACTATGGAAAGTGAGAATGTGCCCCACTGACCGAAGTCGGCGAGCTCGAATCCTGTGGAGGATATCATCGATACGATCTGGAAGAGCGGATCGAGTGTGACCGACTTGATGGAGGTCATCTGCCCGCGGCTTAGTATATTGACGACAAAAGCCGCATAACACACCCCTATTATAGCCAGATAGGTACGGAATACATCATTGTTCCATACGGCTCGGAAATCCCGGTGTACTGCACGGTATATCAACGTGAAGCTGACACCCCCGATAAACATGAAGACCGTGGTGACAGCCTCGATGTAGTCACTGTTCCACAGGTTCAGCCCCGCATCGCTTGTAGCAAATCCCCCGGTAGACATTATGGAGAATGCATAGCACAGCGCATCAAACTTGCCCATCGGCCCCACCAGCAGGAGCACATATAGCACCACTGTGAGGGTTATATATATCAGCCACAGGCTCTTGGCCGTCTGCGATATACGCGGGCGCAGTTTGTCGTGGGTTATGCCGGTCACCTCGGCATTGAACATCTGCATGCCGCCTGAATGATTGAGCATAGGGATCACTGCAAGTGTGAAAAGGATGATACCCATGCCGCCGATCCATTGCATGAGCGAGCGCCACACTATGGCTCCATGGCTGAGATGAGCTATGGAGGTCATGATAGTGGCCCCGGTGGTGGTGAAGCCTGACATCGACTCGAAAAATGCATCAGACACAGACAGCGGCGCCTCCGACGCGAGCATGAACGGAAGCATGCCGAAGAGCGAGAAGAACACCCACACGAGCCCCGTCAGCAGGAACCCCTCCCGCTTACCCATCGACGATGAACGCGGATGAATGCCGAAACTCATTGCCGCCCCCGAGCCGAGAGTGGCACCGAATGTGATGAGAAAAGCCTTCCAGTCTGCCTCATGGTAATAGAGGCAGGTGACAAGGGGAAGCAAAAGGAACACTGACTCGATCATGAGCAGCAGGCCGATGACTCGCAGCAGCAGAGCGAAGTTTATCACCGGGATATGCACACGGATGTTTCGTAGAGCGTGATTCATGAAAAGAGTTTCTCCACTTTATGTATCACTCCGTCAAGCGTGAATACGACCACGCGGTCGCCGGGCTCGATGACAGTGTTACCATTCACAAGCTGTCCCTTGCCGTCGCGGATGAGACCCGCGATAGTCATGTAGCGAGAAAGCTTGAGATCCTTGATCGGAGCACGTGTTATCTTGGAGTCCTCGCGGGCCACGATCTCGGCAACCTCGGCATCAGCCAGCGCAAGACATTTAGATGTGGACGTATCGCGGTCCAGAAGCATCTGGAATATTCTCGACGAGGCAAGAAGTTTCTTATTGACTATCGTGCCGATATTGAGCCCCTCAGCCTCAGAGATGAACTGAAGATTCTCCACCTCGGCAATAGTTTTTATCACACCGAACTCCTTAGCTGTAAGGCATGTGAGGATATTTGACTCACTGCTGTCGGCAAGAGCTATGAATGCATCCGTATCGGCAATACCTGCATCGCGCAGAGCGTCGGTATCGCGAGCGTCGGCATTGATTATGAGAGCATCCGGGCAACGTTCCGATAGTTTCAGGCACACATTCCGGTCCGGATCCAGAATCTTGAATCTGTATTTTTCACCGGCCATTGCACACAGTTGCATGGCTATGCGGCTACCGCCCATTATTATGACATCACGTATACGCCGCTCGGTTTTGCCACAGAGAGGTATGAGATTATTGACATTATCTCTCGTGGTCATGAAATATACTATATCGTTGATCTCTATACGGTCATCTCCACCCGGGATGATGGTCTCGTGATTACGCTTGATGGCCGCCACGTGGAAGTCATGCGACTTCATGCCAAGCTCACTGAGCTTCATACCCACCAGAGGGGCTCCGTCGCGGAGTTTTACCCCGACAAGTATAAGCTCACCGTCATGAAGCTCGAACCAGTGTCGCACCCAGTTGTGCTGCAGCGCTGTGATGATCTCCTGTGCGGCGAGATACTCGGGGTATATCATATCGTCATTTCCGATGGAAGAGAAGAATGTCCGGTTATCAGCCGATTTGAACTCAGCATTGTCCACTCTCGCCACAGTCTTTTCCGCCCCGAGACTCTTGGCTATGGCGCATGCCACTATATTGCGAGTCTCGAATGGTGTGACAGCGATGAACAGGTCGCATCCCTCCACTCCTGCCTGACGGAGAGTCTTGAACGATGTCGGACGCCCCTGGCAGGTAAGAAGATTATAATTGGAGTCGAGGACGGCGAGCTTGGCACTGTCCTCGTCCACCACGGTGATATCCTGTTCCTCCCTCGAGAGAAGCTTGGCGAGATGGGATCCCACCTCACCGCATCCGGCTATGACTATCTTCATTTCCTGACTACGATATTTTTGATTGTAGCGAGTATGCCATCGGTATCAAATCCACACAGATGGTGAAGCTCGGCAGGCGAGCCCTGTGGTATGAACCGGTCAGGCACACCCATGCGTGTCAGATGTAGGTCGACACCGTGATCCGTAGCCCATTCGAGCACCGCTGAAGCAAGACCACCGTTGACAGTGCCATCCTCCACGGTTATGACAGGACAACCCTTGGAGGCTACCTCCTCAAGTATAGCTGTGTCAATCGGTTTGAGGAACACCATGTCGTATACCGCAGCCTTGACGCCCAACTCTTCCTCGGCCATGGCAGCTGCTCGCATGGCGTCGGCACTCACCGGACCGATGGCAAGGATGGCAATGTCATCTCCGTCACGCAACTTCTCCCCCTTGCCTATAGGCAGAGGTGTGGAGTCCGTGCCGGGAGCCGCCGGTGCATTGCCGCGTGGATAGCGTATAGCCATCGGCCCGTCAAGCGAGAGCGATGTATACATGAGCCGGCGCAGCATGTCGGCGTCGCGTGGCGCGGCCACAGTCATGCCTGGAATGGAGCGGAGATACGCGAGATCAAACACTCCGTGATGCGTGGCTCCATCCTCACCTACCAGCCCGGCCCTGTCTATGCAAAGCACCACCGGAAGCCCCTCGAGGGCCACATCATGGATCATATGGTCATATGCCCGCTGCAGGAATGAGGAATAGATGGCCACGAAAGGTTTCAGACCATCCTTGGCCATACCTCCGGCAAAAGTGACGGCGTGCCCCTCGGATATACCCACATCAAATGTGCGGTCGGGATACTTTTCCTGCATCATGCTGACAGACGTGCCGGAAAGCATTGCGGCAGTCACTCCCACCACTCGCTCATCCTTGTCGGCTATCTCCACGAGTGTCTTACCGAACACATCCTGCCACTTCGGAGGCGCCGACGGGTCCGAACCCATACGCCGGCCGGTACCGATGTCAAACTTTCCCGGTGCATGCCATGAAGCCGGATCTGCCTCGGCAGGAGCATAACCTTTGCCCTTCACTGTGCGCAAATGAAGTATGCGCGGACCTGAAAAATCCTTTATATCATTGAGCACCTTGATGATGGTGGGCAGATCATGTCCGTCGAACGGGCCAAAATATCTCACATCAAGCCCCTCGAATATGTTCTGCTCTTTGCTTATGAGCGATTTGAGCGAGTTGGTGAATCTCACTATACGTGCTGCACCTTTCTCAGTGACCAGATGGTGGCGGCGCAGAAACGAGGCCACCCTGTAACGCATGTTGTTGTATCTGCGCGACGATGTGAGATGAGCCAGATACGAATTAAGCGACCCCACGTTGCGGTCGATCGACATATCATTGTCGTTGAGTATGATCAGGAGATTGCTGCGCGAGTTGGCCGCATTGTTCAATCCCTCGAATGCGAGACCGCCGCTTATTGACGCATCGCCGATCACAGCCACAACGTTGCGCCGTGGCTCATCCTTATGCAGCTGGGCCGCCACGGCCATACCGAGAGCGGCAGATATGGAGTTGGATGCATGCCCGGCCATGAAGGTATCATACTCACTCTCCTTCGGTGATGGAAATCCTGACAGACCGCCAAGAGTACGGTTTGTATGAAACCTGTCCCTGCGGCCGGTCAGAATCTTGTGTCCGTAAGCCTGATGCCCCACATCCCATACTATACGGTCGTAAGGAGTATCGAACACATAGTGAAGAGCCACGGTCAGCTCCACGGCACCCATAGATGACGCGAAATGACCGGGATGTGAGGATAGGGAATCGATGAGAAACGACCGCAGTTCGGCACATACCCGTGGCAGTTCCTCCATCGGTAGCTGCCGCAGATCAGCCGGCGAGTCTATGCGACTCAGCAACGGGTATCGGCCATCGGTCTTATCGTCCATCTTTTCGTTTGCCATTGATATACTTCTTATATAAAGGCACCCATACTACAATTCCGGAGGCCACTATTACAAATAGTGTCCATAGCGTGAACGGCTGGGAGACTACGACAAGGTAGCACAGCACAAGCCACAGCACTGCGAGAAAACCGAACCGGATGGTGGTAGGGGTGTCTATCATGGAGGCAGATCGTTGGAGGTTGTTTGATTAAACGGCCTCTTAATAACCTGTATATGTATGAGGCGTGATGGCCCTGAGTTCAGCCTTCACTTCGGGGGTCACATCGAGTGTCTCGATGAACTCCGATATGCTCTCGGCCGTAACAGCCGCATTGGTTCTGGTGAGAGCCTTGAGGGTCTCGTAAGGTTTGGGGTAACCCTCGCGGCGCAGTATAGTCTGAAGGGCCTCGGCCACGACGCTCCATGTGTTGTCGAGATCGGCGTCGATGGCGGCACGGTTGAGCAGAAGTTTGCCCATGCCCTTCATGGTGGAGGCTATGGCTATGAGAGTGTTGGCCATGGGAACGCCGATATTGCGCAGCACTGTAGAGTCAGTGAGGTCGCGCTGCAGGCGCGAGATAGGCAGTTTGCCCGAGAGATGGCGCAGGAGCGCGTTGGCTATGCCGAGATTACCCTCCGAATTCTCGAAGTCGATGGGATTGACCTTGTGAGGCATGGCCGATGATCCTACCTCGCCGGCCTTGATCTTCTGCTTGAAATACTCCATGGAGATGTACATCCACATGTCGCGGTCAAGGTCAAGTATGATGTCATTGATACGGGCAAGGCCGTCGAATACAGCAGCCAGCGTATCATAGTTGGATATCTGGGTAGTGTACTCCTCGCGCTCTATACCCAGACGCTCACTGAGGAATCCTGCTGCGAATTTACGCCAGTCCACACCGGGAAACGCGCAGAGGTGTGCGTTGAAATTGCCGGTGGCGCCACCGAACTTACCGCTGATCCTGACGCTTTTGAGCATGTCGAGCTGACGGCGCAGACGATAGCTGAACACCCTCATCTCCTTGCCCAGACGTGTAGGCGAAGCCGGCTGTCCATGGGTCTTGGCGAGCATGGGGATATCGGCCCACTCATCGGCACGGCCATCAAGATGTGCTATAAGCTCCTCCAGACGGGGATAATATACCTCATTGAGTGCATCGGATATCGACATAGGCACCGAGGTATTGTTAATATCCTGCGAGGTGAGACCGAAATGGATGAACTCCTTGTGCTTTTCGAGCCCGAGCTGGTCAAAACGCTCCTTTATGAAGTACTCCACAGCCTTCACATCGTGATTCGTGACGCTTTCGATCTCTTTGATGCTGGCGGCATCATCTACAGTGAAGTTACGGTAGATGTCACGGAGTTTCTCATAGATATCGGCGGGGACATCCTTGAGCGGAGCCAGAGGTAGTTCGCATAGTGAGATGAAATACTCCACCTCTACCTTCACACGGTAGCGGATGAGGGCATACTCTGAGAAATACTCGTCAAGGCTCGCACACTTGGAGCGGTAACGCCCGTCGACGGGCGAGATGGCTGTAAGTTTGGTGAGTGTCATGTCTGTAAATTCGGTTTATCCGCAAAATTACAAAATTTCTCCCATATTACAGCAAATCTTATCAAAGATACGGGATCCGGACAGTTTTTACAGCCACCTCCCCTACCGTCCGGACATAAAAAAAAATCGTGGCCATGCACGATTCTCTAAGTGTTTTGTTTTTACTCAGTATGTTTTTTTGGCCTGATGTAAGGCGCTTCATACGGTCATATCACTCAGATATGATAGAGAAGCGCGGCCGATTCGCGATACCAATCGCGTACTCGGCGATAAGTGGAGGAAAGTTTCATAGTGATGTCTTTTTTTAATGGTTAAACATCAAGATTGTAATGTGCACTGATGTGTGCGGGAAGCGCTGCTGTGAGGGTCAGTCCTCGGCACGGTTGCAGTTGTGGAGCGAGCAGTCGCCGGTAGTGCGGAAGCTCTCTGAACGACCCATGTTGGAAAGAATACCTTTGAAATCAGCGCGGAAAGATTTGAATGAAACAGTCATAATGCAATATATTTAATAGGTTAGCAATATGTTTAATTGGAGAGGACAGCCACCGCCTCTGCGGTATCGCCGTCTTTTTCCGTTATCTGTTTTATTAACGCTGCAAAGGTACGAAATGTTTTTGAGATATGCTACAAAATTATGTTATAAAACATATTTTTCACCTGGCAGTAGGAAATCCAGAGGTCCTGAGGATGGTATCGGCAGTCACGACAAGAGCCTCCACGCCGGGTATTGAATCCATTATAGCCAAAGCTTCTGCCGATCCGATGGCCATGCAAGAGGTGGCATATGCATCTGCTTCCATGCAGGATGGAGCTATCACCGTGGCCGAGAGTATGTCGGTCACAGCCGGGCGCCCGGTGACAGGACTGATGGTATGCCACACACGTCCCTCCGGTGTGGTCTTATAGTTCCGGTAGTTGCCCGATGTGGCCACGCCTCCATCCGCAAGCTCTATGACTGCCATGCGCTCATGCACAATGGCGGTATCGCAATCCACCGGCGCATCGACCATCACCCTCCAGTCACGTCCGCGCGGAGAGCGCCCTGCCAATGCTATCTCGCCACCTATCTCCACAAGGTAATCCTCCACCCCGTTGCGGCGCAGCATCTCGGCCACAAGATCGCAGCCATAGCCCTTGGTGATGGCCGAGAAATTGAATTCCGTATCATGATGCCCACGCACCACAAAACCATCGGGAGTGAGTGAGCAACGTCCTATACCCACCGTCTGCAGCATACTGTCTATCGCCTCTTGGGTAGGCTCCACTCCTTCGTTGCGGTACCCGAACCCCCATAGATTGACCAGTGGCGCCACAGTAGGGTCAAACACTCCGCGGCTCTCGCGGTTGATACGCTGCGATGTCCGGAATACCTGACGCAGCATACTGTCAGCAGCCACATTCTCCCCACGGTTTATCCGCGAGATGAGCGAACTGTCGGCAAAAGGTGAAAGCGACATCTCCACCCTTTTCATAACTGTACGGATAGAGTCATGGAGATCCTCACCCGAACGGTAGGTGATATGATAGGTGGTATTCCACACACCCCCCTCGGCACTACGGTATCCGCCGGTTGATGAACAAGATGACAGGATAAGCAAGAACACCGCCATGGCGCATGCTATCAGAATATGGAGATTTTTCACTGACATAGTGATACACTATATATACATTATTATAAAATATGCGTCCGTACCTCGACAACATAAATTTCGGGGCAAAAGTAATAAAAATCCCCCTGAAAGATGTTATATTTGCGAATCAATAACAAAAGTATTTACAAATGGCAAAGACATATCTATTTCTGGCCAACGGCTTCGAGGAGCTCGAGGCCCTAAGCCCCGTCGATCTCATGCGCCGTGCAGGCATAGACGTAACCACAGTATCAATCAACGATGGCCTGGAGGTGACAGGCGCCAATGGCGTCACAGTCAAAGCCGACATGACTATCGCCGGAGCTGACTTCAGCGGAGCCGACATGCTCATAGCCCCGGGGGGAATGCCCGGAGCACAGAACCTCCACGACTGCGAAGCCGTGCGCGAGGCGTTCAAGGCCCAGAATGCAGCCGGAGGCCTCATCGCAGCCATATGCGCTGCTCCGGCCGTGCTCCTTGCCTCCATCGGCCTGCTCGACGGACACAGAGCCACATGCTATCCCGGCTTTGAGAGCGTGCTTGCCACCGCAGGAGCCACCCATGTAGCCGAGCGAGTGGTTGAGGACGGTAACATCATCACGGCCAACGGCCCGTCATCGGCCATCCCCTTCGCACTCGCACTCATAGCCCGACTCAAAGGCGCTGACGCCGCAGCTACAGTAGCATCCGGCATTCTGCTGTAAAACCCTCCATCAAAAAACCAAAAGACCCCACAGAGCGTTATAAATTCACTTGAACAATCAATTAACCGATATAACAACACAATGTCATGAGTGAATTCAAAGATATCATCAGCAGCTCCAAGCCGACCTTGGTAGACTTCTTCGCCACATGGTGCGGTCCGTGCAAGATGCAGGGTCCAGTGCTCGAGGAATTGAAAAAGAAAGTGGGCGACGATGCCTCAATCGTCAAAATAGACGTCGACCGCAATCCTGATCTCTCAGCCGAGTATCAGATCCGCAGCGTCCCCACCCTCATCATCTTCAAGAACGGCATGCCGCAGTGGAGAGCCTCAGGCCTTCAGCAACTCGAAGTGCTCGAGGAGAAACTCCGCATACAGATGGAGCCCGGCAAATAACATCCCTTATCCGCCAAACGAAAAAGTATCACAATTTATGGCGGCGTATCAAAATGAGGCTGTGTCATAATTTATAGAAAGATACAAAAGCTCAAAAAAGGACAAAAGTGACAGAAAGTAATTATTTATCACACAGATAATTAATATTTTTGTCACTTTTGTCCTTTTTTGTCATTTTGTATCCTTCTATATTTTGCAACACCGTCCAATTATTAGATAGCTCAGAACTGCCATCCGATCGTGCCGGCAAACGATATATTATGACACGACGGGTTGACAAGCCCCGTGGATTTGGACACATTCTTCAATCCTATATGCGCCCGCACACCTATGCGGAAATGCGACGCAAAGGTAAGGCCTGTAGCCACATGCAGACCTATATCCGCACGTTTCATACCTATAAGGAAACCCTCACTGCCATAATATCCGCTCTCGAGCTTCGTGTGGGTGGTCATAAGCTGGCCGAGATCATTGGTCTTGGCATCGTAAATAGAATTGACCTGCTTGCCACCGGACCCATACGAATAATACAGACCTCCGTCAAGATTCCACATCACCCCCTTGGCCAGCATGGGAGTCCAGGATATATATATATAGGTATATCGAAGGCATAATACGTGTTGCGCTGAAACACGTTGGATATACTTGCAGCCTTATGGCCTGTCACAGCCATGTCGAGCGAACCCGTAGAACGCGTGAAGTTCAGCTCCGTGCCAAGCCTGAGCCAGGATTTCAGCTGAAATCGGGCGCCGGCACCTACACCCACCTGCACGCCCATATTGGTGTTGAGATCGGAGATCTCGCTGAAACAGCTCATATAGTTTTCCGTGACGTAGCTGCCTCCCACCATGGCATGGATATCAAAATCCAGAAAACCCTCCTTGGAAGTCTGCGCTCCACACAAAGGAGCCATGCACATAACAGCGAGCAGCACTAATATCAATCTTCGCATAATTCATCCATATAGTTGAGTGATCCATCAAAATTACATCAAATTCCCCATACATCCCAAACATTACGAGAAAAACTCTAAAACAACCTCCAAAAAGTCCACTCCACCACCCTCACAAGCGCATAAAATCCACATTTCAGACAAAAATTATCATTTTGATGCATTTTTTTTGGAAAAAATTTGGTGGATTCAAAAATAGTCCCTACCTTTGCAGTGCAAAAAGGAAAAACAACGGCTCCTTAGCTCAACTGAATAGAGCATCTGACTACGGATCAGAAGGTTACAGGTTTGAATCCTGTAGGAGTCACCACTCAGGCGAGATTGACTGTCAGACAGTTAATCTCGTTTCTGCATATCATCAATTCTTCCGTAAGCCTATGGATCGTGACACATACTATATGCGCCTTGCACTCAAGGAGGCCGAGGAGGCTCTGGCTGCCGATGAGGTACCTATCGGAGCGGTCATCGTGTCGCCTCGCGGATCTGTGATAGGGCGAGGTCATAATCTCACCGAAGCTCTCACCGATGTATCGGCCCATGCCGAGATGCAGGCCATCACTGCCGCGGCGCAGACCCTCGGAGGAAAATACCTGCGCGACTGCACGCTCTATGTCACCGTGGAGCCATGCCTCATGTGCGCGGGGGCCATCGGATGGGCGCAGGTAGGCAGGATAGTCTACGGGGCGCCCGACTCCAAACGCGGCTACCGCTCATTTCTCCCCTCCCGCTCCCCGTTCCATCCCAAAGCCGTGGTGACGGGCGGTGTGCTGGCCGATGAATGCGCGGCATTGATGCAGAACTTTTTCAAATCTAAACGATAATCTCCTCAGTTATGGAACAGAAAAAACCAAGACTCGTCATCTCGAGCGGTGCCGGAATAAGCGCCGAAAGCGGCATATCAACATTCCGTGATGCCGGCGGACTATGGGAAAACTATCCTGTGATGGATGTATGCAGCGCCGAAGGCTTCGCCCGCAATCCGGCACTCGTCCACAAGTTCTACAATGACCGCCGCAAGAGCCTCGTGAAGTGCCATCCGAACCGTGCGCACGAACTGCTCGTGGAGCTGGAGAAGAACTATGATGTATACGTCATCACCCAGAATGTGGACGACCTGCATGAACGCGCCGGAAGCTCACGTGTGCTCCATCTGCACGGCGAGTTGATGAAGGCCCGGTCCATGGACGACCCCACCCGTCTCTACACTCTTGATGAGGAGCACCTCGAGACGTCGCCCGACACACTCGGACCGAACGGCGACCACGTGCGTCCGCACATAGTCTTCTTTCAGGAAGCCGTCCCCAATATAGAGCGTGCCATCGAATGGGCCTCAATGGCCGACATATTCGTGGTCATAGGCACATCCCTGGCCGTATATCCAGCGGCAAGCCTGCTGCATTACGTCCGTCAGGACACCCCCGTCTACTACATCGACCCTCATCCGGCACCCGTGCCTGCGAGTGTCAATGTGATCCCACTCCCCGCCACACAAGGCATGGAAAAACTCGTCCATATACTTTCATGCTAAGAACTAATTTGTTACCCAAAACAACCTTTAAGTTTTGCTGCTTAAAAATTAACAAATCTTAACAATCGGGGGGGGGGTATTTTCACCGATTATGTTTAAATTTGCATGCAGAAAAGAATGCTTCATTTGAAAAAGACAATTTAATGTCAACAAAAAGTTAGGTTAAAGCACGGAGGACGTTGTGAAACGTCCTCTTTTTTTATAATTTTGCGATTCTATTATGTACCATGAACAATAACACCATTCATCCACATTCATGAAAATCACATCACGAATAGCCCTTACTGCCATCCTTGCCACGGCGATGATGCCCGATGCGACAGCCACCCCGCTGCGGCTCAAGTATAACAGGCCTGCACAGGAGTGGGTAGAGGCTCTCCCCATCGGCAATTCCCGCCTCGGCGCCATGATCTATGGCGGCACTGAGATCGAAGAGATACAGCTCAACGAAGAGACCATGTGGGGCGGTGGCCCGCACACCAATCATTCGCCCCGAGCGCTCGCCGCCCTGCCTGAAGTAAGGAAACTCATCTTCGAAGGCCGCAACAAGGAGGCACAGGCCATGATCGACACCACATTCCTCACCGGACGCAACGGTATGCCTTACCAGACCATCGGCTCGCTGAAGCTCCGTTTTCCCGGACATGGTGACACCGACAGCACAACCTACAGCCGTGTGCTCGACATAGACAGCGCTGTCACCACACTGCGCTACGTACACGACGGTGTGACATACACCCGCGAGACATTCTCGTCATTCCCCGACGATGTCATAATGATGCGCATAGAGGCCTCCAAGCCCGGAGCGCTGACATTCTCGGCTTCATTCTCATCACCAATGCCCCACAAGGTGAGCCGTGACGGCAAGACACTTGTCCTGACCTCCGAGGGCACCGACCATGAAGGCGTGAAGGGTGTCATCAAGGCCGACACCCGAGTGAGGATAGTGCCCGACGGCGGCTCCCTCACAGCCCGCGGCGACTCGCTGACTCTCACCGGCGCCACCGCAGCAACGATCTATATCAGCTCGGCCACCAACTTCGTGAACTACCATGATGTGTCGGCCTCGGCAACGAAGCGATCCAAAAGCATCCTTGACAAGGCAGTGAGAAAAACCTTCGACCGTGCGCGCCGTGAGCACATAGACCGCTACCGCACACAGTTCGGCCGCGTCAACATCAATCTCGGCTCCACCGGCAAAGACGAGCTCACCACCGACCGGCGCATCAAGCTGAACGCCACCGAGCCCGATCCGGGCCTTGCGGCGCTGCTCTACCAGTACGGACGCTACCTGCTCATAAGCTCATCGCAGCCCGGTGGTCAGGCAGCCAACCTTCAAGGCATATGGAACCATCAGCCAAACGCTCCTTGGGATGGCAAATACACCATCAACATCAACCTGCAGATGAACTACTGGCCCGCCGAGACATCAAACCTCAGCGAGTGCCACAACCCTCTTTTCACTCTGCTCGACGATCTGTCGCACAACGCCACCGTGACCGCCCGCGAGATGTACGGCTGTCCCGGATGGGTGGCCCACCACAATACGGACATATGGCGCACTTCGGGCGTAGTTGACAAGGCTAACTACGGCACATGGCCCAACGGCGGTGCGTGGCTATGCTCGCACCTCTGGGAGCACTATCTCCACACCGGCGACAAGGAATTCCTTCAGGAATATTATCCCGTGATGAAAGGTGCCTCCGACTTCTTCCTCTCCTATCTCACCAGACACCCCGAAAGCGGATATATGGTGAGCGCCCCCTCCATGTCGCCCGAGCATGGCCCCTCGGCTCTCGGCGGCGCGTGGATCGTGGCCGGATGCACCATGGACAATCAGATTGCCTTCCAGCTGCTCGGCAACACCCTGCGGGCCACCGAGACTCTCGGTCTTTCCCCAGCATATGCCGACTCTCTGCGCAACATGATGGCCCTCATCTCACCCATGCGCATCGGACGCCACAACCAGCTCCAGGAGTGGGACGGCGACTATGACAAGCCCAGGGACACCCATCGCCACATATCCCACGCCTTCGGCCTGTATCCCGCCGCCCAGATCTCGCCCTATGCCGACCCGCTGCTGTTCGAGGCCGTGAGAAACACCATGATACAGCGTGGCGACGAGGCCACCGGATGGTCAATAGGATGGAAAATCAACCTCTGGGCACGTCTGCAGGACGGCAACCACGCTTACAAGATAATCAGCAACATGCTCCGCGAACGTATCTACCCGAACCTTTTCGATGCTCATCCGCCGTTCCAGATCGATGGCAACTTCGGCTACACGGCCGGAGTCAACGAGATGCTCATGCAGAGCCATGACGGCGCACTCCATCTGCTCCCGGCTCTGCCTGACGTATGGCCCGACGGATCTGTGGACGGACTCGTGGCCCGTGGCGGTTTTGTGGTGGATATGGACTGGGATGGCGGACAGCTCGGCACAGCCACAGTGACATCCCGCCTCGGCGGGAACCTGCGTCTGCGCTCCTATGTCCCCCTCGAAGGCGACGGACTCACTCCTGCCAAGGGAGATAACCCCAACGAGCTTTACTTCAATCACAAGACTCCGGCTCCCATAGTGTCCGACGAGATCAATCCCCGCCATCCGCTTCTGCGCAAGGTCTACGAATATGACCTCCCCACCGAAGCCGGAAAGAGCTACAGGATAGCCCGTGCCAACACCCAGGCCAGCCGCGGGAAGACAGTGCGGTAACGGAATATAAGATTCATGCGGCGCGGACAGTCGGTACGTGCCATCACCTCCTCATAAAGTGCGCGCGAGTAGGCTTCGGCCTGCCCGCGCATTTTTTCGCAGTCAAGCTTGCGGGCCTCGATGGCATATTCGGCAGCAAGAACCATGGAGCGTGCGTCAAGCCATCGGTCCACATCATGACGGCCATGCTCATGCGCCACACGGCGCATCGTGGCGAGAACCTTCTCCCACTCTCCGCCACGGGCCGTAAAACTCTCGCCCGTAAGCGACTCACTTTCAAAATGAGCGATCGCAGAAGGATCGCCCCCCACCGATCCCATCACCGGATTCTCCATCAGCAGCCTCATGCCGAGTTCATAATCATCCCAGCCACCTACCTCCATGTTCCATCCGCCGCATCTCCTGAAAAGCTCGGTGCGGGCCGCATATCTCAACGTCGACAATGAACTGCGGAATATGTGGCTGAACACAGGATTGGAGGCAGAATAATACTGCCGCCTCAGCTTGCCTTCACGCTCAGTCATATAATCGCGTCCCATTATATCCACGCCGGGGTTTTCTGCGATAGCTCTGGTGAAATCCTCTATGTGGGTGGGGAGCATCTCATCATCAGAGTCAAAGAACATGGTCCAATCCGTCATCACCTCACTCAGCCCCCGGTTACGCGCGGCCGAAGCACCGGGACGCCTCTCGCTGACCACAATGACATTATCATGCGACGCGGCCCACTCCTGCATGAGCGGGAGCGAGCCGTCGGTCGAATTATTGTCGACAAGCACAACCGCGGCCGGCGCGATGTTCTGACTCTCGATGGAGCGCAGGGTGCGAGGCAGCGTATGTGCGCGGTTATATACCGGAATGACTACTGTTATGGGCGACATGATGAACATAAATCCATCACCGTCAACGGCGGCGATTGCGCACCGACCTCGTGGCTCCCGACGATCCGGAGCTCTTAGGAGCCTTGGGCTTCTTCACCTTGGCGGGTTTGCTCTTGGTGGCCTTGCTTCTGTCGGACCCACGCTTGGAGCGCGACGCACGGGCAGAGCGTGCAGGCTTCTCATCAGCCTGACCTACGGCAGTCTCATCGCCGGAATTCTGACCTTCGGCGAGCGCGGCGGCCTTTTCGGCAGCTTCGCGGCGCTCGGCCAGCTCCTCGAGCGAAGGCACCCACAGTTTCTTCTCATAGCTGTCCAGACGCTGCTGAATGCTGTCGCGGGCATGGGCGAGATCATCCGGATCGGGATGAAGCTGCATGAGCGACTTGTTCTTCAGATTGCGGGTCTTGTAGATATCACCCTCGTAAAGTCCGAGCTGGAAGAAATCATCGTAGGTACATGTGGCGAGGTTGTTGTCATCGTCTGTGAAAATATTCTGCGTGGAGAGGAAGGGACGGAGCTCATCGTACTTCACCCAGAACATGGGATACTTCACGGCTTCGCCGCCGAAATCGCCCGAGCGGTGTAGCACCGGACATATGGCCTCCACACGAGTGCGCATACGGTTGGACCGGCGGTCAAACTCCCACTTCTCTATGATATAGTAGGAAAGCACCTCCGAGGCTGGCACATCCGACTCCTCGATGACAAAACGAGGATTCTTCTCAGTGGAACCCTTGGCATCGGTGTAGAGTATATGGAAACGGTCGAGGACATCACGCATCTTCACCTTGTAGGCGTCAGTGAACACCTCACGTCCGTCAAGATACTCGTATGCCCCGAGCTGACCATCGGCCATACGGCCCATGATGATGCGGAACAGATTTTCCTGTCCCTCCACCGGTTCGTCGGGATAGTACAACGCACCGTTGGCATCCTTTGTAAGGTCAAGCTGACGGTACATCACACGCATCCACTGCAGCTCGCTCTCATCCTTAGGGGTCTCCTCGAAGTGCGACTGCATGCGCTGTGTCACACCCGGTGTGGTCTCCTTGGCTCCGGGACGGTCACCGGGACCGCGTCGGCGCACGACACTGCCGGTGGAGACATCCTGGGCGAAAACCCCGGCTGCGACTATGATTGAAAATGCGGCAAGAAGAAATTTCTTCATGGGTATATCTTGATGGGAAATATATAATCTGTTAATTTACTATCACCTCGACCGGACTGAGCACACGCTCTATACCGTCGGGGCCTTTGGCTCGGATACGGGATATGTAGAACCGCTTGCCGCGCGAGAGTCTCTTGAACTGGTCGCGCTGACGCTGTGAGAACGCTGCGCCCTGCGACACCTCCGGGATGGCATTGCCCATCTGGTCAAAGAAAACCGTCTCGAATCCGAGTACCTGGAAGTCGATGTTGAGCATATCATCGTCGATAGCAGCCTCGATACCCGGGGCTGACGCAAGAAGTGTCTTGGAGAATGGTTTGCCACCCTTATAGCGGTCCTTGGCTCCGTTCTGACCTGTAAAGCTGATGAATGCAACCGGATCGGGGAGCTTGCGCACACGGAATGTCGATGTGGCCACCGTCTGCGGGCGTCCGTCAATATTTGCCGTGACGGTGATGGTGGCATTCTCGCCCACCTTGGCAGGACGTGCTATCCACGTGTCACCCTGACGCGTCAGCGAGCCGTTGGTCATCGTGGCCGACACACCATTCATAGGCACTCCGGGCACCGATATGCTCATCGGATTGTTGATACCGGCGTAGAGCACATTCATCATGGTGGCCGACACTGTGGCTGTAGGCTCCATCACGGTATAGCTCGACTGGAAAGGATGACGGGTTGTGGAGCCATCTCCGTGAGCCACCTCTATATATCCGGAATAATCGAACGTTCCTGTCGATGTGGTGTTGAACTCGTAGCGTCCGTCACCGGGGAGCTTTCTGCCACCCACAAAAATGTCGGGACGTGCGGTCGTATCGACTGCCGCAAGCACGATATTGGCCGAATAGCGGCCACCACGCATCACCATTCGCGACTGCGGTATCACGAACGCGTTGAGTTCGTTGACACGCACATCGCCGGCATCGACCGCAGCGAGCAGGTTTGCCAGGGCCTCGCCCTCGGCATAGCGTATATCGTTCTGCAGCTTCGTGAGGAGGGTCACGGCAGCCACTACGGGCTGATTCTCGAACTTAGCCTCCTCCCATGCCTGAGCCTGCACGGTGCCGGGGCGACGGAACGGACTTGTGGAGAGTGCCTCGTCTATGCTGGCCCGCTTTGTGGAGTCAGCCACAAGCGAAGTCACGAAGTCGCGGTAGAGATCTATTCTCTCCCTGAGCTTAGGGCCCTCGCCATGACCTGCGGACAGCATCACCACGGCTGCCGACTCAAGATCGTCACGGCGATTGATATCAGCCACATCGCCCTCCTCACCGTCGGCCTCTATGACAATGGCTCTTTTGAGCGAGTCGACGAGGGAATACAGATCGGCTGCACGGCGACGCACATCAGAGGCCTTGTCGAGCCATGGAGCACCTTTGCCGGGATTCTGCTGGGTGAAGCTCTCGAGCTGGGCATAGATGGCATCGTTGCGACGGCCCACATTGGCGTTGGTACGCGCCAGGCCGTCCTCGACCTGCACGAAACCGTCGAGCACATCGCTCGATACGTTCAGGGCGAGCATGGCGGTGAGGACGATATACATGAGGTTTATCATCTTCTGCCTTGGGGAGAGCCTTACTACTGATTCAGCCATTTATTAATTGATGGTGGGATTGATTCTTTTGGTATACAGGATTCACTGGACGGCACCCGAGCTTGACGCACCGGGTATATCGTTCATCATCGGGCGATACATATTGACCGTCATGGCGTGGAGCATCTTCTCATACACCTGGTTGAGCTGCTGCATGTAGCGTGCCATCTTCTCTGTCTCCTCGCAATAGCGGGCACTCTGCGAGGCACTCTTCTCATACATGTCGCGTATATCCTTGATGCCACGGTTCACACGGTCTATGCTCTCGAGCTGTGACGACACACTCTTGAGCTGGATCTCGTAGATGGTGTTGAGACCGCCGAGATTGCGGTTTAGATCGCCCATCTGCGATATGTAGCCACGCGAGTTCTCGGTGATGCCGGCCGAATTCTCGGTGATGGCGGTATAGCTCTGGAGGAGCACGTTAGACACATTGTTGAGGGCCTCGGTGGTCTGGCGCAGCTGCTGCATCTGTTCTGATATGGCACTCATCTGCGAGAGATACTCCTGCGTGGCCGTGGTGAGTTCGGCCATTTTTGACAGCTGCTCGGCGGCGGCGCTCATGCGCTGTATGCTCTCGCTGAGCGAGCGTGTGTCGTCGGGCGAGAGGCTGAGCGGGTTGACTCCCGCCGAAGCCACCACGGCCCCGTCGGCAGCGGAGGCATCCATCGATCCTCCACCCACTATCACAGTGCTTCCGCCTGACAGACGTGTGGTGCCTGCGGTCTCACCGTTTTTCTTGTCAAGCTCGGGAAAGACCTCCTCCCAATGATATTCCTTGGGTGGACGGTCAAAAGCCGTGAGAATGAACATGAGGACCTCAGTACCCATGCCTATGCACAGGAGCGTGTTGCCACCCGGCAGGTGGAGTATCTTGAAAAGCGCACCCCATATGACGATGGCCGCGCCGATGCTGTAGGCGAAGTTGAAGAGACGCTGTCCCCCCTCCCATGTCATTATGGTCTTGTACTTGGTCTTTATCTTATCCTTTTCCATGATTGGTCTATGCGGTGGTGATGGTGTGATCGGTTGTTACTTTTTAGCCTTCGTGCCCTTTGCAAATCCTATCTGCGTGCGCACACAGCGGAAGCCTATGTAGGAGCGCTGCTCATTCTGATATTCCCACATGCGGATATCCGACCTGACATTGTGGGCCACATCCTTCCATGAGCCTCCGCGCACTATCTTGCGCTTCATCTTGTAAGGGTCCTCCTTGGCGGCATCGTAGCGGTACTCCGGATTGAGGTCGCTCGTGAGCTTGCCCACACTCTCGGTGAATGCCGTCGAGGTCCACTCGCTCACATTACCGGCCATGTCGTAAAGGCCGAAATCGTTGGGCGAATATGTACCCACCCGCGATGTGATCAGCTGCCCGTCCTGCACGAAGTTACCCTCCTGAGGTTTGAAGTTGGCATAGAAACATCCCTGATCCTCGGTGAGCGGCAGATCGCCGTCCCAGGGATACATGTTCTCCGACTTGCCGGCGCGTGCGGCATACTCCCACTCTGCCTCTGTGGGCAGACGGTAAGGCTCTATGTATACGCCCTGACGGCCGAGCGAACGGCGCAGGTAATCTGTGCGCCAGTTGGCGAAAGCATTGGCCTGCTCCCAGCTCACACCCACCACCGGATACTCGCTGTAGCCTCCGTGAGCGAAGTAGAGACGCACGTAAGGCTCGTTGTAGGCGTTGTCAAAATCATTGATCCACGCGGTGGTGTCGGGGTAAACATTCACTATATATGTATTGAGAAAGTCGTAGCTTCCGGAGAGAGCACGGGTCACGGTCTCGCGGACGATCTCGCCATCGTCATTGATATATGCCGTATCCTTCGAGATGACGGGAAGGGTTGTGGGCACAGGCTTGTCGGTATTGTACTCCCTGCGGGCCGGGTTGAGACGGTTCTTGCGCTTGGCGGCCTCGGTGTGGTTGTACACCTCATAGCGATAGTTGAGCTGCTCGTGGTCAAGCTCGCGGGCGCCGGTGATGGGATTGGTGCGGTACACGCTCTCGATGGCACGCTGCTCATCCTCGTTGGCGTTGCGCCAGGGTATGGGCTTGGCCCAGTTGAGATGGGGAGTGACGGGATTGCCCTCGCGGTCCTCCTCGATCTTGAACTCCTCGTTGCCGCCGAAACGCGGATCGGCCAGACGCTCACGGATGATGGAGTCACGCACCCAGAACACAAACTGCTTGTACTTCGAGTTCGTGATCTCGGTCTCGTCCATCCAGAAAGCATCCACGGACACACCCCGCGGATCGGCCTTGAGATTCCATAGCGAGTCCTCCTTGGCGGGGCCCATCTTGACCGAGCCGCGCGATACGAGGACCATGCCATAAGGGGTGGGTTCGGCCCACGATGTGCCGCCCACGCCGGTCACCTCGCCACCCATGGAGCTGCGGCTGCCCGAAGCACAGCTTACTGCCATGGCGACAATGATCGAGGCGATGAGAATATGGAGTATCTTTTTCATAAGTTACATTATACGGATGCTCTTGTGTTTGTTGCGGTTTTTCTCTGAGAAGTCCAGTTTAAGGTTGTAGCCTGCGAATATCTCGTGGCTTCCGGACGATGCCCGGGATACCGCGCTGGTATGATAGTCATAGCTGTAGCCGATGAATATACCCTTGACCTCGGCTCCGAGCATTATGGAGACGGCATCGTCGTAGCGGTATCCTATTCCGGCGGTGAAGATCTTGTTGTAGCGCACCCGGCCGCTCACGGCCACATCGGTGAAACTGAAGTCGCTCCTCACAAGCAGGGAAGGTATCACTTCAAATAACGTGTTCTTTATGGGAATATTGCCTTCGGCTGTGAAATAGGCCATGCGTCCGGCCGTGAATTGATATTTTTTAGCAGTCTCGCCGGAAGCTCCGGTGGATGCCCCTGGCGATGAATTCTCACCCTCCGACGAAAACGTCACGGTAGGGTTGTTGGCGTGGAGCAGAGAGAGTCCGGCCTTGAAACGTTTATGCACATAGTATACGCCGATACCGAGATCGAGGGCATTGCCGGCCACATCGCGGTTGGGGATAGCGTCGTCGGCACTCTGATGGAAGTCATCGTCATCAGGGATATAGACCTCGGAGCCCTTGAACTGCTCATTGAAGAATCCCACCTGAAGGGCCGCGGTGAACTCCCCCTTGAGAGCCTTGAACTTATAGCCTATCTGGGCATTGACTGTGAGGTTGCGGAAAAGACCCATGGACTCCTGCTGTACCACTATACCCGTACCGAAACGTTTACCGATGAAACGGAACGGCATATCGGCCGCACCGACAAATGTTTTTGGGGCACCGTCTATGCCTACCCACTGCATCCGCATGCCTCCGCGCAGACGGATGTTGTCAGTATCGCCGGCTGCGGCTGGATTATAATATGTAGGCACCGCCCAGTAGTGGGTCAGCAACGCGTCGCCCTGGGCTGCCGCCGACAGCACACATAAGAGCATGCCGAGAACAAACGCCGGGAGACGACGTGTATATATGGCTCTTTTCATTGTCACTCGAAGTAAAATGTAAGCACCACCATCTGTGATATGGCCTTCTTGATGGATTTTGTGATTTTGATCTTGTCTGGCTCATCCTCGAGATCGGGACGGTCGTGATCTATGATATCGGTGAGGCCGAAGCAGAATTTCACCTCCGGGATCAGTTTGAAATAAGGCAGATAGAAGTCACAACCGAAACCGGTGGTGAGATAGAAGTCCATAGGTTTGGTGCGCAGATAGTCACCCTTCTGCTTGGTGACATTGAACGTAGGCATGATACCTGCCGTGATGTAAGGGCGGGAGTTTCTGTAGCGGAATCCCGAAAACTTCACATCGAGCGGAAGCACCACAAGCGCCGACTTGACATTCTGCCGGAGCTCCGTCCCGGTATTGTATTCGCGCATGGTGATGTCGCGGTTGCCGAAATACATGCCGGGAGTGAATCTCAGGTTAAACAGATGGTTGAGACGCAGATCGATAAGACCGTTCACACAGAAACCGGGCGAGAAGGATGGCTGCTCGAGAAACCACTGCTCGCCATTGTCGGTGACAAAACCATTGTGGGTGATGGATATATCCTGCTCGTGCACTCCGAGCGAGAATCCGAGATGCCAGCGGCGCAGATCGGCATAGGGACGGTTGAGCACCTTGTCGTTGAGCGTCTGCGCTCCGCAAGCCAGCCCGCACATGACCATGCAGAGGACCACGGATCCCCGCAACGCCAACCTAAGCCATATGAAAAAGTGATGGTTCATCACTTTAGTAACGAACCATCACCGGATTTATTGCGCCAAATACAATTCAGCACATGGATGGAGAGAGCATGGCCGTGGGTGGAAGTATACCCCACATGCATGTGAACGGTTCGGGCACATCAAGATTGATGAGCACCGCACATCCCACAATCAGCAGAACCTCTATTATCAAACCCACAACTACAGCTGACCGCGAGATCGACGGAGCCTTGAACAGCACCGTGCAACCTGCCCACAGCAACGCTCCCGCCGGCAGGGCTATGGCAAGCATCAGGAGTGCCATGCCCCAGCCCCATATGAACGGCGATCGATAGCCGAACGCATAATCCGATATAAACTCCACAGAGTAGCCCAACGCCACACATATCATTCCCGCTATCACCACCAGCGCTATCACTCCACATGCAAATGCCGCCACTCCGCCCGCGAAGGCAAACAGAGCGAGAAAGAACTTGGCCACCAGCGAGAAGCACGTATTGATAAACTTCGCGAAGTCATTTCCTCCCGGCACCGGTGCAGGCGGAGGAGTGGCCGAGTCGATCACATTATGGCCCACCGTGGACAGATTGACAGGCTGCCCCTGCATCTCGAGGATCTGGCGCGATGTGCGTGCCGGAGGGATGACAAGCCACGCTATGAGATACAATATGATGCATGGTATGAGCTTGGTGGCCAAAGCAAGTATCACCACGAGCACACGCAGTATGGTCACATCCCAGTTGAGATACTGTCCCAGTCCGGCCAGAACTCCGCCAAACACCTTATGGCGCTCGTCGCGGTAGAGCTTGCGGTGCGGGCGTGCATCCTCGGCCGAGTCAGGCACGGCATTATAAAAAGGTGGGGGCACCGGCCCCTGGCCATCGGAAGCACCCGATGCGTCAGTACCGTGAGCCTCCGGGCCGGGCACCTCGCCCAGATCCTCCGGACGGCCCATAGTCTCGATGACATAATTGACATCGGCCATCACTATCACAGCCATTCCGCCGGTCATCCGCTCGTCGAATAGCTCGGATATACGGCACTCGATATCGTTGACTATCTCTGTTCCCTCCTCGCCGGGAAATGTGGCCCTCAGCTGAGAGAGATAGTTCTGCAGCAGAGCGTAAGCGTCCTCGTCTATATAGTAAACCTTGCCGTTGATGTTTACCGGAAATGTCTTTTTCATTCTTCAGGTGTGAATTTTGAGTGATAATCTTGCTGGAGTATCTCCACCGAGCGGGCTATCTCGTTCCATGATCCCTGCAGCTGGTCGAGAAACTGATGTCCGAGCGGAGTGATGGTGTAATATTTGCGCGGCGGTCCCTGAGTGGATTCCTCCCAGCGGTAGCTCAGAAGTCCGTCGTTTTTCAGACGCGTGAGCAGGGGGTACAGCGTGCCCTCCATCACTATCAGGTGTGCTTCCTTGAGCCGGGCTATCATCTCCGAGGCGTAGGCGTCCCCGCGCCTGAGGATCAGCAGCACACAGAACTCAAGCATACCCTTGCGCATCTGCGATTTGAGATTGTCAATATTCATCATGTACTGATATTACATTCATTACACTGGTTGTGGAAACAGCAGTATTTGCCGATATCCCTACCAACCACACCGCAAAAGTATAGCATCAAAAGGTACTATGCAATACAAAGTACTATATTTTAACAAATTTTATATTTCCTGAATACATGTGAGGACTTGAATGAAAAAAAGAAAGGACAGAAGTGACATGGTATTTAATTGTCATGACAACAATCAATCGCCAGTCGCTTCTGTCCTTTCTTCTTCCTTATGTATCGTTGTATATTTCTGTACGTTATGATAAAGCCGGTCTATACCGGTTCACACCGGAGCTTACTTCTCCTTGATGGCGTTCCATACGCCCGAGGAGCAGAGTGCGCCGAGCATCGGAGCCACGATGAAGAGCCAAACCTGCGAGATGGGCACACAATTGCCCTCGATGGCGGCGAAGATAGCCGGGCCGATAGAACGGGCAGGATTGACAGATGTACCGGTAATGGGGATACATGCTATATGGACAAGCACAAGGCTGAGACCGATGGCCAGACCGGCAAACTGTCCGGCACCCTGACGGGAGTCGGTAGTACCGAGAACCACGAGCACGAAGATAAACGTGAAGATGAACTCGGCCACAAAGGCGGCAAACATGTTGCCCTCCATGAACGAGTTGGCACCGGTGGTTGTCGTGTCATTGAAGATCTGATTCACTCCGTTGCCGCAATGCACCAGGAAATACAGGACTGCCGAGGCGATGATGGCACCGATGACCTGGAAAATCATGTAGTTCACGGCCTCCTTGCCCTTCATACGGCCATTGGCCCACACTCCGAGCGTGATGGCGGGATTGATGTGGCAACCGGAGATTCCTCCGATGGTGTAGGCCATGGCGATGACCGAGAGGCCGAACGCGAAGGCCACTCCGAGAGTGGAGACGCCGTAGCCTGTGGTGCCTACTCCAATGCCTGCGAAGATGGCACTTCCGCAGCCCATGAGCACGAGCACGAATGTGCCGATCATTTCAGCAATGTACTTTTTCATGTTAGTTTTGCTTAAAGGGGGATTAATAAATAGTAAAAATATGAGTTTTCAGACGGTTTGTCAACTGTAACGAACGCAAAGATAACCATTTTGTTCTACCCCTGCATGTATTAATTGAAAAAAAAGTGCTATTTTTGCGTTATATTGACCAAAATCATCTCTGAAAACCCAAATAATATGACACTGCGCAACTTAATACTCTCCCTGGCCGCCATGGCCACCCCTCTGTGCGCCCTTCCGTGCACGAGCCTTATAGCAGGCAAAGGCGCCACCGCCGACGGATCGGTGATGGTGACCTACGCCGCCGACTCACACACCCTCTACGGTGAGCTCTACAGCACCCCCGCCGCCTCACACGCCCCCGGCGAGATGAGAAAGATCCATGAATGGGACACAGGCAAGTATCTCGGCGAGATACCACAGCCCGAGCATACATATGCTACCGTGGGCAACATGAACGAGCATGGGCTCACCATATCCGAGAGCACATGGGGCGGACGTGCCGAGCTGGAGGACACCACCGGAATAATGGACTACGGATCACTCATATATGTGACCCTCGAGCGTGCGCGTACTGCCCGAGAGGCCATCAAGGTCATGACTGATCTGGTCAAGGACTACGGCTATCACTCGAGCGGCGAGTCATTCTCCATTGCCGACGCCGACGAGGCCTGGATCATGGAGCTGATAGGCAAGGGAGGCAAGGAGAAAGGCGCCGTATGGGTGGCCCGCCGCATTCCCGACGACTGCATATCGGGCCATGCCAACTTCCCACGCATACACAAGTTCCCTCTCAAGGATAAGGAGACCACGCTCTATTCCCCCGACGTCATAAAGTTCGCCCGCAAGATGGGCTATTTCGACGGCAAGGACGAGGACTTCAGCTTCTCCTCGGCCTACGGTGAGATCGACGGCACCGCCACACGCGGATGTGACGGACGCGTATGGAGCTATTTCAACCGCTTCTCCTCAGGCATGGACCGCTATCTCCCCTGGATTCTCGAATCTGAAGGTGAGGTGATGCCCCTCTGGGTGAAACCCGACAAGAAGATCTCCGTGGCCGAGATGCGCGACATGATGCGCGACCACTTCGAAGGCACACCCATGGACATGACCAAGGATGTCGGAGCCGGTGCATACAGCGTTCCCTACCGTTGGCGCCCGATGACCTTCAAGGTCGACGGCAAGGAGTATCTCAACGAGCGCGCCATAGCCACACAGCAGACCGGCTTCTCCTTTGTGTCGCAGATGAATACCTCACACCCCGAGGCCATGCGCGGCATACTTTGGTTTGGTGTCGACGATGCCAACACATGCGTCTACGTACCCGTATACAACAGCAATCTACAGGTACCCCATGAATTCGCTCCCGGCAACGGCGACATGCTCACCCTGTCGTGGGACGCCGCGTTCTGGGTGAACAACTATGTGGCCAACCAGGCCTACAACCGCTACAGCCAGATGATCCCCGACATCCGCCGTGTACAAGGCTCGCTGGAGAGCACACACGACGCCGAGGTAGCCTCGCTTCTCAAGCAGGTGCCCTCACTCAGCCGCGAGGAAGCCGCCAAAGTACTCACTGACCATACACTCGCCGCATCTTCCCGATATCTCAAAGACTACCGCAACCTCGGCGACTATCTGCTCGTCAAATACATGGACGGAAATGTGAAGAAGGAGAAGGACGGCCAGTTCGAGCGCACACCCGAAGGTATGTGTGTCACTCCCTCATTCCCTGGTTACGACGAAAGATACTACCGCGCCATAGTCACTGAGACCGGCGACCACCTCAAAGTCAAGGATTTCGACAGGAAATAATGACCGACAACACTGAATATCTCGACAAACTAAACTCCCAGCAGCGGGCCGCGGTGGAATACTGCGATGGCCCGCAGCTGGTCATAGCCGGCGCCGGGTCAGGCAAGACCCGTGTGCTCACCTACAAGATCGTACACCTGCTCAACCAGGGCTACGAGCCATGGCGCATACTCGCACTGACATTCACCAACAAGGCTGCCAGAGAGATGCGCGACCGTATCGAACAGCTCACCGACCCCAAGGTATCATCCCGTCTATGGATGGGTACATTCCACTCCATATTCGCCCGGCTGTTGAGACGCGATGCCGAGCTGATAGGCTACAAGAGTTCATACACGATCTATGATGCCGCCGATTCGCGTCAGCTCGTCAAGACCATCATAAAGGATATGAATCTCGACGAGAAGATGTACAAGCCCGCCACAGTGGCATCCACGATATCATGGGCCAAGAACGCCCTGATCTCACCCGAGGAGTATATGGCCGAAAAGGAACTCATGGATTCCGATGCAAAAGCCGGACGCCCGTATATGGCAAACATATACAGGGCATACCGCGACCGCTGCAGGGTGGCACAGGCCATGGACTTCGACGACCTGCTCTTCAACACCTACCGTCTGCTCACCGAGCACCCGGAGGTGGCCCGCCACTATCAGGAATACTTCCGCTACATACTTGTGGACGAGTATCAGGACACAAACCGCGCCCAGCACCGCATCATCACCCTCATCACCGGCAACGAGAACAAGCTATGCGTAGTGGGCGATGACGCACAGAGCATCTACTCTTTCCGCGGAGCGAATATCCGCAACATACTTGACCTGAGACAATCATATCCGGCACTCCAGACCTTCAAGCTCGAGCGCAACTACCGCTCCACCCAGAACATCATCAACGCAGCCGGCAGCCTCATCTCAAAGAACACGGAGCAGATACCCAAGAACGTCTTTTCCGAAAATCCCAAGGGTACACCCATCGACGTGGTGCGCACATACAGCGACTACGAAGAGGCCTATCAGGTGGCAGCCCGGCTATCCCAGCGCAAGATAATCACCGGCGACCCGTTCTCGGAGTTCGCCATTCTCTACCGCACCAACGCCCAGAGCCGAATCCTCGAGGAGGCCCTGCGCAAACGTAATATCCCCTACCGCATCTACGGAGGCCTGTCTTTCTACCAACGCAAGGAAGTCAAGGACGCCGTGGCCTATATGCGTCTGGCTGTCAATCCCGACGACGACGAGGCGCTGCGCCGTGTCATCAACACCCCCGCAAGAGGTATCGGTGACACCACCATGTCCAAACTCACACACGCAGCCGTGGTCCACGGCAGAAGCCTGTGGAGCATAATCTGCGACCCCGATTCCAACCTTGCCGAACTCAACAAGGGCACCCTACGCAAGATCGATGCCTTCGCCACACTGATAATGGAGTTCATGCGCATGGACGCCGAGGGGAAGGATGCCTACGAGGTGACACGCCGCATATTCGACTCCACCGGCATATTCGCCCAGTTCGCACATGACCGCACTCCTGAGAACATCGCCAAACGCGAGAACCTGTCCGAGCTCCTCAACGGCGTGAAGGAATTTACCGAGAGTGCCGTCGAGCAGGATCAGGAGGCCGATCTGAGCCACTTCCTCAGCGAGATCTCGCTTGCCACCGACCAGGACTCCGACACAGGCACGGGCGACGATCGCGTCACCCTCATGACCGTGCATGCAGCCAAGGGACTGGAGTTCAACAACGTCTTCATTGTCGGTGTCGAGGAAGATCTCTTCCCCTCGGCCATGGCCCGTACAAGCCACTCGGAGATCGAGGAGGAGCGAAGACTGCTTTACGTGGCCATGACACGCGCCGGCAACTTCTGCATGCTGTCATATGCGGCATCGAGGTTCCGCAACGGCGAGACTGCCGCCACACGCCCCTCACGGTTCATCAACGACATCGACAGGAGATACCTGCGCCTGTCCACAGGCGAGGACTTCTCCGACCGCACGGACACACCGCGTGTACGCCCCACCGTGCGCTACAGCGAGAGCATGCGCTCCTCGGCGCTCCCGATCAATACACTACGCCCCACAGCCGTCCCGCCCCGTCAGGCAGTACAGTCCGCCACACCGTCAGCTCCCGCCGACGGCATGACCATACACAAGACCGAGGAAGTCGAGGTAGGCACACGCATCAGCCACGCAAAGTTCGGCACCGGAGTCATCACCGACATCATCACCACCGGAGACTCGGACAAGATGACCGTAAAATTCGACAACGACATAGCCGATAGCCGCACGCTGCTATTCAAATTCGCTAAATTCAGCATATTATGAAAATAGAGGAGATCCCAACCCCATTCTATATAGTCTACGAGACGCGTCTGCGCCGCAACCTTGAACTCATCAACCGTGTGGAGCGTGAGGCCGGTGTGAATATCATCATGGCTTTCAAAGCCAATGCCCTCTGGCGCACATTCCATATCGTCAGGGAGTATAACCGCGACTTCACCGCAAGCTCGCTCAACGAACTGCGTCTTGGCAATGAGGAACTTGGGGGCGAGGCTCACGTATACTGTCCCGTCTACACCGACTCCACCATAGATGAATTCCTGTCAAGAGCCACCCATCTCACATTCAACTCCCTATCCCAATGGGAGAAATATGGAGCCAGAGCCATCGCCGCAGGTGTATCCCCGGGTCTCAGGGTCAACCCGCAGTGCTCTGTGATAGAGACAGAGATCTACAATCCGGCCCTGCCGGGAAGCCGGTTTGGAGTCACGGCCGATCAGCTCGGCGGATATCTGCCCGAAGGGATCGAAGGATTGCATTTCCATGCCCTCTGCGAGAGCGACTCCCACGATCTCGAAAAAGTGCTCGCAGCATTCGAGGAGCAGTTCGGATCCTACCTCCCGCAACTGAAATGGGTCAACTTCGGCGGAGGTCATCTCATGACCCGCGAAGGATATGATACCGATCATCTTATAAATCTCCTGCGCGGATTCCGCAGCCGCTACCCGTGGCTCAAGGTAGTGATGGAGCCGGGCAGCGCCTTCACGTGGCGCACGGGCGATCTGATCACCTCCGTGCTCGATGTGGTCGAGAACCAGGGGGTAAGCACGGCTATTATCGACGCCTCGTTCGCATGCCACATGCCCGACTGCCTGGAGATGCCCTACAAACCTGCCATCACCGAAAGCACCGATCCCGCACCCGGACTCCCCGCCTACCGCCTCGGAGGCAACTCTTGTCTGAGCGGCGACTATGTGGGCGACTGGACCTTCGCCACACCCCTGACACCGGGCACACGCCTCACTCTTGAGGACATGAACCACTATACCACGGTGAAGACCAACATGTTCAACGGCATAGCCCACCCAGCCATGGTGCTATGCGATGCCGATGGTGACTGCCGCTACCTCAGGCAGTTCGACTACATGGACTATAAAAACCGAATGAGCTGAACACCGCCATGGACAGACCGAAATTCTCAGTGATCATCCCCGTCTACAACCGCCCCGATGAAGTGGACGACCTCATGCGCAGCCTCTCCGCGCAGACATGCCGCGACTTCGAGGCCATATTTGTGGAAGACGGATCCACCATAAGGTGTGAGGATGCCGTGCGGAGGTATCCCGATGTAAACGCCGCATACTATTACAAGGAGAATGAAGGGCGATCCATAGCGCGCAATTACGGCATGGAACGTGCCGGCGGCGAATGGTTCATATTCTTCGACAGCGACTGCGTCATCCCGCCCCGCTATTTCGAGATCCTGTCACGCGAGCTCGACGCCCACCCCACCGACTGCTTCGGAGGGCCCGACGCAGCCCACGACTCATTCACAACCACACAGAAAGCCATCAACTACTCGATGACCTCTTTTCTCACCACCGGCGGCATACGCGGCGGCAAAGTGAGCATGGAGAAATTCACACCACGCACATTCAACATGGGGTTCAGACGAGAGGTCTACAAAAAAGTGGGCGGATTCAGAGAGATGTTCTCCGAGGATATCGACATGAGCACCCGCATACGTCAGGCAGGATTCGGCATATCACTGATACGGCCGGCCTACGTCTACCACAAACGGCGCGTGGACTTCCGCAAGTTCTTCCGTCAGGTCTACGTCTTCGGCATGTCGCGCATCACCCTCAAGCTCCTCTACCCCGGCTCACTCAAAGCCGTCCACACACTTCCGGCCATCGCGGTCATCATCGGCGTGGCGCTGCTGCTCGCCGGTATATTCCTGTCTCCATGGTGGCTACTTCCCCTCGGCATATACCTTCTGGCCATATTCATCACAGCGCTGGCCACCACCCGCTCCATCCTCATAGCCCTGAAAGCCATCCCGGCGAGCGTCATACAGATCACCGGCTACGGCACCGGATTCATACGCGCATATGTCACAAAGATCATGCTCGGACGCGGCAGGGACATCAGTGAGGAAGTGCTCATACGCAAAGGTAAATGACCAATGGACTCCGAGCCCCCTTTCACCACACTGCGTATACGCGACATGCAGGCCGACGACATGCCCCGCGAGAAGGCTCTCTCACAAGGCATACGGTCGCTGAGCGATGCCGAACTCATAGCCATACTTTTCGGAGGCGGCCTCCCGGGCATGTCCGTCATCGACATGGCCCGCACCATACTCCGCGACTGCGACGGACGCATCGACAACCTGGCCCGCCTCTCCATGAACGAACTGATGAGCAAATACAAAGGCGTGGGTCCAGCCAAAGCCGTCAGTCTCGCCGCAGCCTTCGAGCTCGGACGCCGCAACAGCCTACAGGCCTCGTCACGCCAGGATCCGGTGATACGATCCAGCCGCGACGCCGCCTCACTCATGCAACCCAAACTCGCCCATCTGGAATACGAGGAATTCTGGGTGCTCATGCTGTCACGGTCCAACAGGGTCACCTACTCCCGCTGCATATCGCAGGGAGGCACAGCCGCTACCGTGGTGGATGTCAAACTGCTGTTGAAACGCGCCATCGACTGTCTCGCCGAGGGGATCATACTGGTACACAACCATCCCTCGGGCAACGACCGCCCCAGCGGCGAGGACGACAATCTCACACGTCGCATACGCGAAGGTGCCAAAATACTCGGCATAAACGTCCTTGACCACATCATCATAGCGCGTGGCAGCTACTACTCTTATGCCGACGAGGGACGCCTCTGACAAGGAAACCGGTTGGTTTTTAAACAACCGCCAAAATATAATTTGTTTTGATGAAAAATTTCTTTAAATTTGCACACGTGAAAATAGCGCCTTTCACCGACATCCATGGTGTATAAGGCGCAATTCAGTGCATATCATCGGATTATAAACAAATTCAATCATTTATTACCATGGATATTTCACATATCGAACACGTGGGCATCGCCGTGCCCAACCTTGAAGAGGCCATCGCCTTCTATGAGAACACCCTCGGCATAAAATGCTTTGCCATCGAGGAAGTTGCCGACCAGAAAGTGCGCACAGCATTCTTCAAGATAGGCCAGACCAAGATCGAGCTCCTTGAGGGAACCGCACCCGAGAGCGCCATCAGCAAGTTCATAGCCAACAACGGCGGCCGCGGCGGAATCCAGCACATCGCCCTCGCTATCGAGGACGGCGTACAGAACGCCCTCGACGAAGTGGAGGAGAAAGGTTGCCGACTCATCGATAAGGCTCCCCGCAAGGGCGCGGAAGGCCTCAACATCGCATTCCTCCATCCCAAGAGCACATGCGGCACTCTCATCGAGCTCTGCGAGGATCCCAACAAGTAAGAAAACACATTTCCCCTGAAAAAATTCACACCATTTAGTATAAAATGAGCAATCAGCTTGAAAAAGTAAAAGAGCTTATCGCACTGCGCGAGGAGGCTCGTCTGGGTGGCGGCGAAAAGGCCATCCAGAAGCAGCATGAACGCGGCAAGTACACTGCGCGCGAACGTATCGCACAGCTCCTCGACGAGGGTTCGTTCGAGGAGATCGACATGTTCGTCCGTCACCGTTGCCACAACTTCGGCCAGGAGAAGAAGAGCTATCTCGGCGACGGCGTCGTGACCGGCTACGGCACAATCGACGGTCGTCTCGTCTACGTCTTCGCCCAGGACTTCACCGTGTTCGGCGGCTCCCTCAGCGAGACCATGGCCCAGAAGATCTGCAAAATCATGGACATGGCCATGAAGATGGGCGCTCCCGTCATCGGCCTCAACGACTCGGGCGGCGCTCGTATCCAGGAGGGCATCAACGCCCTGGCAGGATATGCCGAGATCTTCCAGCGCAATATTCTCGCCTCTGGTGTGATACCCCAGATCTCCGGTATCCTCGGCCCCTGTGCCGGCGGCGCCGTATACTCCCCCGCCCTCACCGACTTCACCATCATGACCAAGGGCATATCCTACATGTTCCTCACCGGACCCAAGGTGGTCAAGACCGTAACCGGCGAAGATGTGACCCAGGAAGCTCTCGGTGGTGCAGCCGTGCACTCGCAGAAGAGCGGTGTGGCCCACTTCGCTGCCGAGGATGGCGAGGAGACACTCTCCATCATCCGCAAACTCTTCAGCTACATACCCCAGAACAACCTCGAGGAGCCGCCGCTGGTGGAGTGCAACGACCCCATCGACCGTCTTGAGGACTCCCTCAACGAGATCATCCCCGACTCGGCCAACCGCCCCTACGACATGTACGAGGTGATCGGTGCCATCATCGACAACGGTGAGTTCCTTGAAGTACAGCGCGATTTCGCCAAGAACATCATCATAGGTTTCGCCCGCTTCAACGGCCAGGCCGTGGGTATCGTAGCCAACCAGCCCAAGTTCCTTGCCGGCGTGCTCGACAGCAACGCCTCGCGCAAGGGCGCACGCTTCGTTCGCTTCTGCGACGCCTTCAACATTCCTCTCGTCACACTCGTCGACGTCCCCGGCTTCCTCCCCGGCACAGGCCAGGAGTACAACGGCGTGATCCTCCACGGCGCCAAGCTCCTCTATGCCTACGGTGAGGCCACCGTCCCCAAGGTGACAGTCACACTCCGCAAGAGCTACGGCGGCTCGCACATCGTGATGTCCTGCAAGCAGCTGCGCGGCGACATGAACTACGCATGGCCCACCGCCGAGATCGCCGTAATGGGTGGCGCAGGCGCCGTCGAAGTGCTCTATGCCAAGGAGGCAAAAGCCGCCGAAGACCCCGCCAAGGTGCTCAAGGAGAAGGAGGACGAGTACAACAAGCTCTTCTGCAACCCCTACAACGCAGCCCGCTACGGCTATATCGACGACGTTATCGAACCGCGCAACACCCGCTTCCGCGTCATCCGTGCCCTCCAGCAGCTCGCCACCAAGAAGGTGGTCAACCCCGCCAAGAAGCACGGCAATATCCCCCTCTAATGGTTTTGAGAAATATGAAGAAACGAATATTGACCCTCCTCGCTGTCACGCTGGCATGCGTTGTGGCCGTCTCTGCCCAGGGACGCCGCGGCCTGCGCATCAACGAGGTGATGGTCGCCAACGACTCGACAAGCGTCGTGGACGACTTCGGCCGTTACTCCGCATGGGTGGAGCTCTACAACTCCACATTCGGACCGCTTGAGATATCAAGCGTATTCCTCACCAACGACCGCAACGCTCCCACGCTCTATCCCGTCCCGCTGGGCGACGTCAACACCGAGATACCCACCCGCCAGCACGTCCTCTTCTGGGCCGACGGCGAACCCAACAAGGGTACCTTCCACATGAACTTCACATTCACTCCCGGCCAGGACAACTACGTAGCCATCTACGACGCCGACGGCAAGTCGCTCATAGACGAGATCGTAGTGCCCGGCACACTCAAGCCCGGCCAGTCATATGCCCGCAAGGTAGATGGCGAGGGCGGTACCGGCAACCCCGAAGCCTGGGAGATCCGTGACGGATCCGAAGCTCTCTACATCACCCCCTCGAGCAACAACATCATCAAGAGCACCAACTCAAAGGTAGACATGTTTGCCGAGCAGGACGAGAATGGTTTCGGCATGGCGGTGATGGCCATGTGCATCGTGTTCACAGCGCTGCTCGTGCTTGCCATATGCTTCCAGATCATCAACAAGATCGGTGCCAACATCTCCAAGTCGCGCAAAGCCAAGGCTCTCGCCGAGACAGAGCCCGACGCCGTACACGTTCATGACGATCAGGACTCCGGCGAGGTCATCGCAGCCATATCCATGGCCCTCCATGACCACCTCGACGCCCACGACCGCGAGTCGGCCATCCTGACCATCAACAAGGTGCGCCGCTCCTACTCACCCTGGAGCTCCAAGATCTACTCGCTCCGCGAGCTTCCGCGCCGCTAAAAAGAACTCTCTCACCATTCACACTTTCTCTATAACCCAGCAAACTCAAAATGAAAGAATATAAATATCGCATCAACGGCAACCTCTATTCGGTGAAGGTGGGCGACATTGACAACAACGTAGCCAAAGTTGAGGTCAACGGCGTTCCCTACAAGGTTGAGCTCGAAAAAACCGACAAGCCCGTCACCATCGTCACCAAGCCCCGTCCGTCGGCAGCTCCCCGCACCGACAGTGGCGCCAAGGTCATCAACAAGCCCTCGGTTTCGGCCGCAGGCTTCCAGGTAAAGGCCCCGCTCCCCGGCGTGGTGATGAGCATCCCCGTGAAAGTGGGCGATGTGGTCAAAGCTTCCGACACTGTAGTGATGCTCGAGGCCATGAAGATGGAAAACGCCATTCACGCCGGCCACGACGGCAAGGTGGCATCCATTGCTGTCTCCGTAGGCGACTCCGTGCTCGACGGTGGCATTCTCCTCACCCTCGAATAAGAATCACTCATTTCATATCACAACTACAATCAGTTAATTATGACATTTGGTGATTTCATAATGCAGAACCTGCAGGAGTTCTGGCACCTGACAGGTTTCTACAACGCCACATGGGAGCATCTCGTGATGCTTGTGGTGGGCCTCTTCTTCATTTGGCTCGCCATCAAGAAGAACTTCGAGCCCATGCTCCTTGTGCCCATCGGATTCGGCATACTCATCGGCAACATCCCGTTCAACACCACCGCAGGCCTCGAGATAGGCATATATGAGGAAGGCTCCGTGCTCAACATCCTCTACAACGGTGTCAGTGCCGGATGGTATCCGCCGCTCATCTTCCTTGGCATCGGCGCCATGACCGACTTCTCGGCCCTCATCGCCAATCCCAAGCTCATGCTCATCGGTGCGGCCGCACAGTTCGGCATATTCGGTGCCTACATGGTGGCCCTGCTTCTGGGCTTCGCCCCCGACCAGGCCGGTGCCATCGCCATCATCGGCGGCGCCGACGGCCCCACCGCCATCTTCCTTTCGTCAAAGCTGGCTCCCAACCTCATGGGTGCGATAGCCGTGTCGGCCTACTCCTACATGGCCCTCGTTCCTGTGATCCAGCCACCGCTCATGCGCCTGTTCACCACCAAGAAAGAACGCCTTATCAAGATGAAACCGGCCCGTGCCGTATCGCAGAACGAGAAGATCATCTTCCCCATCGTGGGCATGATCCTCACCTGCTTCGTCGTGCCCTCCGGCATTCCTCTGCTCGGCATGCTCTTCTTCGGCAACCTTCTCAGGGAGTGTGGTGTGACAAACCGTCTGGCCAAGACCGCCAGCAACGCTCTCACCGACATTGTCACCATCCTGCTCGGTATGACCGTAGGTGCATCCACACAGGCTTCGGAATTCCTCACTTCCGAGACCATCCGCATCTTCCTGCTCGGATTCATGGCATTCGTCATCGCATCCTCGAGCGGTGTGCTCTTCGTCAAGCTCTTCAACCTGTTCCTCCCGCAGTCCAAGAAGATCAACCCCCTCATCGGCAACGCCGGAGTTTCCGCCGTGCCCATGTCGGCACGTATCTCCAACAATCTCGGACTCGAGTATGATCCCAGCAACTACCTGCTCATGCACGCCATGGGTCCCAACGTAGCCGGTGTGATCGGCTCTGCTGTAGCTGCCGGTGTCCTCCTCGGATTCCTGGCTTGATGACGCCATAAACCAACCGGGACACCCGTCGTGGATCCACGTCCGGTGTCCCGGTTGATTTTTATCCTTCCGCATAGAACTTTTGTCAATTAGCAATTGTTTACATTTTGTAAGCTTCTTTTCCATGAAGCACGCATCAACAGAAAATCTGTAAACATTCAATTCACCCATCACCTCATTCCAGAGGGTTCTTCAGCTTTAGACCATCTCTCCCCACCCTATCATTATTAATTTGGAAGTTAAAGATCCCGTACGCCAAAAACACCACCACCTTTTACACTCCTGATGATATGGTCAACAAGAAAGTCATAGACACACTCTACCGCCAGTTCAGCCGGCCCCCAAAATCGAGCGATGAACTCAATCTCAGTCTGCTTTTCGACTATGCCGTCGAAAACCACGGCATATTTCTTGACGAAGAATACCTCTACATCGGAAGTGTAGACCCGAAATCGCCATTCGCCATGATACCTCTCAGACGCATCCACGAGATAGTCGAATTCGAGAAGGTCATCGCCATCATACTTCCCGCAGCCATCATATTCCTCAACAAGGAAAACTCCGACGTCAACGTCCATCTGCGCATGGACATGGACGAACCGGCACCTTCACTGTGGGAACGATTCAAATCATTGCTCTCTACCCGAAAAGCTACCGTCTGTGAGCAGCACGGCTGAGATAATCCCCGCATCATTATCGCGCACTGCCCGCCTCATAGGGCCGGACGCCACAGCACGTCTCAGTCAGGTGCATGTCATCCTCTTCGGTCTTGGCGGCGTAGGCAGCTGGGCTGCCGAAGCTCTCGTCAGGAGCGGCGTATGCCATATCACTATCGTCGACGCCGACACCGTGGCCGAAAGCAACATCAACCGTCAGCTACCGGCCCTCCCGTCAACAGTCGGCATAGCCAAGACTCAAGTAATGGCCGAACGCTTGCGGGCCATAAATCCCGGCATAGACCTCACTCAGATACACGGACTCTATACCGCCGACACCGCCGACAGTTATGACCTCACGGCATACGACTACATCATCGATGCCATCGACTCGCTCTCCGACAAGGCTCTACTCATACTCCGTGCCACCGAAGCCATGAGGCAGACCGCATCGTCTGAACGTCCGGTCAAATTCTACTCATCGATGGGCGCCGCACTCAAACTCGACCCCACACGTATCCGTGTGGCTGAATTCTGGAAAGTGACAGGCTGTCCTCTGGCCGCAGCCCTGCGCCGGAGATTCAAGAAGTCATCCCACATGCCCGCACGTAAATTCCTGTGCGTATACTCCGACGAACTCATACCCAACCATCCGGACTACACACCCTCCACTCGCGACACCGCCATGACGTTCAACAAAGTGGCCTTCAACGGCTCGATGATGCACATCACCGCCACATTCGGCATGACACTCGCATCGCTCGTCATAAAGGACTGCGTCAAACTTTGTCAGTGATATTTTTTGAATTTTAGGGGATTATTACGACCTTTGCACCTATATTTATAATACCAAGAATCTAAAACCATCACATTCACCCCATTTTCCCATGGTAACCGCTATCGTAGTATTTTTCATCCTGGGCTACCTGTGCATAGCCCTCGAGAGCGTGTTAAAGATCAACAAAGCCGTGCCGGCACTGCTCATGTGCGTGGGCTGCTGGACCCTCTATGCATGCGGAGGAGCCGACCCCGGTGTCGACACATCCTCCCGACTGCTCCACCATCTCGGCGAGACATGCGAGATCCTCTTCTTCCTGATGGGCGCCATGACTATCGTTGAGATCGTCGATGCCAACGGAGGATTCTTCTTCGTGCAGAACGCCCTCGCTACCAAAAGCAAGCGCACCCTGCTCTGGCGCATCACATTCATGACATTCATCCTCTCAGCCATACTTGACAACCTCACCACATCCATAGTCATGGTCATGGTGCTCCGCAAACTCGTCGAGGAGCCGCGTGACCGCATGCTATTCGGTGGTATCATCATCATAGCCGCCAACGCCGGCGGAGCATTCTCACCCATCGGCGACGTCACCACCATCATGCTCTGGATACGCGGCATGCTCTCCACAGGCGGTGTGCTCTCTCAGCTTTTCCTCCCGTCACTTGCGTCTGTCATCGTATCCGGCCTCTGCGTACAGCTCTACCTCAAAGGCGAACTCAAAGCTCCCGAACAGACAGCCGAAGCCCCGGGCGTACAGCACAACTCCGACCGCATGCTCATTCTTTGCGTAGGCGTGGGCGGACTCATATTCGTACCCATATTCCGAATGCTCACCGGCCTCGCACCCTTCATGGGCATTCTCCTCGCCCTCGGCCTGCTGTGGCTCGTCAGCGAATACCGTTGCAACCGCAACGCCCTCTTCTGCGAACAGTCACATCTCAAGGTCACAACCCTGCTCTCCCGCATCGACATGGCCACCATCCTCTTCTTCCTCGGCATACTTCTGGCAGTGGCTACCCTGCAGGAGACACACGTGCTCACAGCATTCGGTCAGTGGCTCAACGAAGTCTCCGACGGCAACCACTACCTCGTCACCGGCATCATCGGTGTTGTATCGAGCATCGTCGACAATGTCCCCCTCGTGGCCGGATGCATGGAGATGTACCCCATAGCCCAGGCCGGCGACTTTGCCTGCGACGGTCTCTTCTGGCAGCTCCTCGCCTACTGTGCCGGTGTAGGTGGCTCCATGCTCATCATCGGCTCCGCAGCCGGTGTCGTAGTGATGGGCCTCGAAAAAATCAGTTTCGGCTGGTATCTGCGCCGATTCACATGGATAGCCTTCACCGGCTACATAGCCGGCATAGGAGTCTATGCTCTCGAAACATTATTCATATCGTAAATGAAACGAATCCACCCAAGTCTCCTCGCGCTCACAGTTCTCACATCGCTCCTGCTCCCCGCATGCTCGGGGAGCGGAGGGCATGATGGCGGCATGGACGCCATATACAGTGCCGATACCGACGGACAGCCGTTCGAAAGTGCCGACCTCGCGCTCCTCGAGCTGCGCCACAGAGTCAAGAGAGTCACAAAGACGACATACTACAATGTCACTCCCGGACCCGACTCCGTAGCCATCGACACTGCCGCTGTCAACCGCTTCGAGACCATCGTGTATTTCGACTCTCTCGGCAATTACGTGCCACGCAGAGACGAACGCATCGTGCGCGACGAACTTGGACGGATGAAACGCTGGGAGGACCATCGCCCAAACCTGCGCCGTCTCCATGGTGGATACCTCAAAGACACTCTTTCCTACACCCATCTGTCGCCCAATGTGATACAGAGCGATGGCATGGGCGACTTCGCCGTCACAGTCTACGATGACCGCCGCCGCATCGTAGGGCAATACACCGACCCCCACGTGGACGGTGACCATACAGCAGTATTCAACATATACCGCGCCGAGGACCCCCACGGCAACTGGACAGAACGTCTCAGCGTATGGACCACACAGTCCGCCGGATCCCGCCCTCACGTATCCTACACCCTCGACCGCCGCGACATCACCTACTACAGATAGCCACCATTCCAAAGCCATTGTCACAGCTTACGGGGCTTTGGTCACTATTATTTCCCGACATAGCATGACTGTGTTTACCTTTGTTGAAAAAACAAACCAGTCATGTCTGAAAGCATACTCCGCATCATGGCCATCCCGATGGTCCTGACCGCGTCAGTCATCTCGGCCTGTCCTGTGGAAAGCACGCCCGTCGACTCGGTAGGAGAAGTGATTCTCCACGAGATAGAGGTCAAGGCCCGTCGTCCTGATGCCGTGGTTACGCCCGATAGAATCTCATACGACCCCCAATCCACACTATCCGGAAGCACAGGATCCATCTACGACGCCCTGCTATCTCTGCCAGGAGTAACGGTAGACAACAACGGCACCATCATGGTGAACGGACAGAAAGGTATCACCCTGACTATCGATGGTAGAAAAAGCATCCTCACCGGCGATGCACTTATCACATATCTCCGTTCACAGCCATCCTCGGCAGTCCACCGTATCGAACTGCTGTCATCACCATCTGCCGGAAACGATGCCTCATCTTCGGCCATGACTATCAATGTGAGGATGCGGCGCCGACGCAACGAGGGGTTCACGGCAGGAGTGTCAGCCACCGGCAACGGATGGAAAGCCAAACGCGCCATGACCGGGATCTTCGGCAGCTATTCCTCCGACAGGACCCAACTCTCCGCCAACTACTCCTTCATTGCCGCACGCAATCCATTCTCGCTGACCACCGACCGTCCGTATCCCGGCTGTGCAGACCGCATGCTACAGACATGCACCCGCTATCGCCGTGACCGCATTCACAATCTCTCCGCCTCAATTGACCATGATATCTCCACCGGATGGAAATCGGGAATAGCCATCTCATCATACTGGTTCTCCAGACGCGAGACAGCCTTGACACACACCATCATCCCCACGACTGATGACCACATTCATTCCACCAACCTCACGCGCAACCGCCACAGCAACATCTACGGCACGGCCTACCTGCATCATGACAACGAAGAAAATCATGGACGGATGAATTTCGGATTTGATTTTTTCAGCTACCGGAACAGAGAGACACAATACATGGCAAACGACAATACCGCCGATGTGGACGGCGACATGGGCGGACGTATAAGAGGTTATGCCGCGACATTCGATTTCCAACGTAAGATATCAGAGATCTGCCACCTTTCAGCGGGAGCCAAGTCCTCTTATCTCCTCATAGCCAACGGAGGCGAGTACTCCGGCACCTTGCCCGACGATCTCCCTGCCGCCGACCGACTCAGCTCCACATTCGGCTACCGCGAGAATGTCAATGCACTCTACGTCCAGAGCGAGATATCATTCTGCACTGTGAAAGCCTCATTCGGACTCCGCGCTGAACAATACAACCTGTGGGGAAATTTCTCCGGCAATGAAGCTGACGCGGAGTCGGACTACCATCACCATGCCATCGATCTCTTCCCCGGAGCTTCCGTCACGGCAACATTCAGCCACATGGACGGCATGACAGCGTCCTACTCACGCCGCATCTCCCGTCCTGCCTATGCCGACCTCAACCCGTTCATCTACATATTCGACGACATCACCCACACCTGCGGCAACATCAATCTCCGCCCCTCGGTATCCCACAACATCCACGCAGCCTATTCGCACGGATCCTGGCTCAGAGTTTCGCTCGGAACCACATTCACCGAAAACCCCATCGTGAAATGCTACCGCGAGATCCCCGGCGGCATCCTCTACATATCACCCGAGAATCTGCCGCGTAGCCTGTGGGCATCTCTCACACTGTCGGTCACGAACCTGCGTCTGACCGGATGGTGGCATGCCTCGGTGAACGCCGCAATAGCATACTCCGGATATCATTTCGGAAAACGTCTCGATATGCCGGACAACGGCCGATTCTCCCCGTCAGTCGATTGCCGTAACTACTTCTCCTTCGGCCGAGGCTGGTCAGCCGAACTGTCCGCGACATGGAGAGCCCCGATGGCCTACGGTCAGGCCACCGTCGGGGCCACAGGCTCGGTGTATGCCGGTGTGCGGAAAACCTTATGCGGGAACAAATGCCGCATCGGTCCGAACATCATACATCTTACCGGCTCCACATCAGTGCCTCTGTCCAGAAGCCACCGGCACGAACTGCTAAGCCGGCTATTGATAGAGTGAACAAAAAAACTCATCGCCCCGGCTGTCGGAAATGACTGTCGGGGCGATGATATTATGCAAAGGTGTGACAAAAGGGGTAGCCCATAGGAGAATCGAACTCCTCTTTCAAGAATGAAAATCTTGCGTCCTAACCGATAGACGAATGGGCCCTTTCTTAACCAAGAAAGCCAGCGGGATGATGCGGGTGAATCTCACTCACAACCTCCCGGTGGTGGTGATAGTGTGTACAGACGCTATCAGGCAGCGAGCTTGGCGATGTGGTGGGCAAGCTTGCTCTTGAGGTTGGCGGCTTTGTTCTTAGAGATTGCATTCTTGGATGCGAGACGGTCGAGCATTGCACCGATCTTGCGGAACGCTGCCTCAGCCTGAGCCTTGTCGGTCATTTTGCGAAGATTGCGTACGGCGTTGCGGGCAGTCTTTGCATAGTAACGGTTACGGAGACGACGAGACTCGGTCTGGCGGATTCTCTTAAGCGATGATTTATGGTTTGCCATATTTGTAAATAGATCTTTTGTTTCTTTTTGTTCTTGATTAAGTAACTGTTGGGTAGCCCATAGGAGAATCGAACTCCTCTTTCAAGAATGAAAATCTTGCGTCCTAACCGATAGACGAATGGGCCATGCCTGAGGCCAATACGCTCAAAAGCGATTGCAAAGTTACAAACCTTTTTTCGATTGGACAAATTTTTTGCATTATTTTTTCTCAATACTTTGATTTTTCGCCTTTTACGCGCTCTGCTTTTTAAGCAAAATTTTTCTCTTCCCGCTTCAGTTTGTCATATCAGCGGTATTTTCCTTATTTTTGTGTCATGAAACTTACCTTCATCGCCCTTAAGGTGACACGCCATAGCGACTCTCAGTCCATACTATGGGCATATAGCCGGCAGTTGGGCCGGATATCGCTCGCTCTTCCCGCAGGCAGGGGGAGAGAGGCCAACCGCATGAGAGCCTTGACAATGCCGCTGGGAGTTGTGGAATGTGAGTCGGAGACTCGGTCCCTTCGCGACATCCTCCCCATGAAGCAGCTCCGCGCCGTCATGCCGCTCGCAGGCGTTCACTCCGACCCCATCAAGCAGATGGTGGCGATGTTCGTGGCCGAGACGCTGTCACTCGCCCTGCGGGGAGGCGGTAGCGAGCCCGCTCTTTTTGATTTCCTCACTGAGTCGATAGGAGTGCTGGAGAAGGCCGATCCACGGCGCACGGCCAACTTCCCGATATGCTTCCTGTGCCGTCTGGCCGAGAAACTCGGTGTGGAGCCCGACACAACCACCTATACCCCCGGTTCCATGCTCGACATGCGCGAGGGCATATGGCGCCGCTCGGCAGCCACACATGGCGAAAGCCTTGGCCCGGCCGACTCCGACACAGCTTACCTCATATCGCGCATGACTTATGGCAATATGGGTGCATTCAGATTTTCGCGACATGACAGAGCCACGATAATCGAGACCATACTCAGATACTACACCATACATGTAGGCCCTATGTCACCTATGCATACACCCGGCATACTCCACGCCATGCTGTGACATCTCCGCGCCTACCGGCATCACTTGCGCAGACTCACGGGCGACGGCGACAGATTCTCCTCCTCACCGCGCCCCATACGTTCGAGCGTGGCACGGCGGTGAAGCTCATCGAGCGCACGGCGGTGCGCCCTATGTATGAAATATCTGTTGATACACATTCCTGTAAATGACACGAGGGCCACAAGTGCTATCAGGCAGCCCCACATGCAGAGTTCGCGTATATCGAGTGGAGTCATAATGCAAAAAATCATTGATCGGGTGATACAATCCTTACTATTATATATAGGAACAAGATCACACCGCGGCTTGTTCGCCGCATATCCTGTTTTTTCGCACCATCGTGGAAAGGAGATTTGGAAATCCCGAAAATATCTCCTACCTTTGCACTGCATAAGTCCCTCATAAAACGACATTGCCTGCTCGAATGGTGGAATGGTAGACACGAAGGACTTAAAATCCTTTGGTCATTGCGACCGTGCGGGTTCGAGTCCCGCTTCGAGCACTCAGGACACTTTTTCTTCACAATCATCTTAACCGGTAAGACCAAGCCGATGCCCGACCGGCTACCGGAATGACAGCGGCGGTGACCGGATATGACTCTCACATCCACCTCTCTGAAATGAACAGTGCACGCCACCACTACTACCACCCTGCCATAATCATATCCTTAATATTATTCTCGGTCATATCGCTCCCCTCCCTTGGAGCCGCACCCGTCTACAAAACCCGCTCCATCCTCGCGGAGGGCAAATGGACCAAGGTCAGAATTCCCGACACAGGCTTATACCGACTAAGCCACGAACGGCTCGCCGAATGGGGCTTCAACAATCCCGAATCAATCGTTGTAGCCGGCTACGGCAGCGTGGAACGCGCACACACACTTGACTCCGCGCCCGACGATCTCCCGGTGATACCGGTGATACGCACCGATGACGCAGTGTACTTCTATGCCGAAGGCGACACACGTGTGATACTTACCGGACAGACCGGCTTCACCGAACACCGCAACTATTACTCCTCGGGATCCTATTATTTTATAGGTGAATCCTCCTCCGATCCATCGCCCGACATGGCTTCGAGATCGACCACTCCGTCCACCACCCTACAGGCTGTTGAGACCCACGAATCCCTAACCATCAAGCGCATCGAGGAGACCGTGGCAGACCACGCCGGAGTCTTCTTCTTCTCGCGCAACTTTGCGGACAGCCACCTTACCGTCGACTTCAACATCAGCGGCATAGAGTCCGATGCCACACTCTCATTCTACTTCATAGGCAAGCACTCGGAGTCCACCGCTCTCTCGCCGGAAGTCAATGTGACCGGCGACGCCTCCGTAGTATCCACATCATACACTCCGCTGCGCAATGCCTCGCTCAGCAACTGGCTATACCGCAGGTCGGACATGCAGAAAGCCATACTCTCGCCTAAAGGCCGTGACGCCGGAAATGTGACCGTGACTTTCTCCGACAATTCCGGCCGCTTCTCCAATCTGGCCCTCGACTACGCCTCGCTACGTTTCAAGAAGTCCAACGTATATACCGGCGTGCCGATGATCATGGACTTCTACGGCATCTCCGCGACACAGCCCGTGCACGTCAGCGGGCTCGATGACAACGCCTTGATAGTGGATATCACCGAGCCACGCGACCCCATGATACTCGGCCGTACCGACGGGACATTTGCCGGACTCACCGCCTCTCGCCACTCACGCGTGTTGGCGTTCACACCCTCCGGAGCCGTACCCGAGCCCGAAGCAGCCGGATTCATCGCACCCAAAGCCACCGACCTCCACGCCATGGAGAGCGTGGACATGCTCATCATCACCACCGCCGAGGCCTACGAACCCGCTCTCAGGTTGGCCAATGCCCATGAGAAAGTACAGGGATTCAAGGTAGCCGTGGTAAAACAGTCCGACATATTCGACCAATTCTCATCAGGCGCGCTCCATCCCAGCGCCATCCGAAGCTTCGCCCGCATGCTCTACTCACGCACGGACCGCCCCCTGAGATACCTCCTCCTCATCGGTGACTCATATTTCGACACCAGACACGTCACGCTGAAGGACAACGACACGGAGCTGCTCACCACATACCATACCGAAGACTACAACGAGGCCCACATGAACTCCAAGGACTACTGTTCGGACTCCTACTTCGGCATGTTCATCGACAAGACCCAGCCCTCTCTTGCCAAAAGCTACAAGACCCCGGTGTCAATAGGCATAGGCCGTATACCATATACCGGCGAAAAACTTGAAAAAATCATTGACAAGACAATCTCATATCTCGAATACCCGCATCTGGCAGGCGAATACACCAACGCCATTGTGTGGGGAGGACTCGGCGACACCAACCAGCACATCGAGGCCGCCGAATCCGTAGCCAACATCATCACCAACCGGGCAGAGGGCTCGGTGATAAGCAAGCCCCACCACGCACTGTTCCAGAAAACCGGTTCCAACGACACTTCCGATGAACAGCAAAAAAGACTCTCCGAACTCTTCGCATCGCGCCCCTACTACATCAACTACAACGGCCATGGCAGCCACGAGCAGATAGACTATTATGACATCCGCATCAACAACACCGGCAACTTCTTCTTCGGATCCATGCCGGTGATGATGCTGTCCTCATGCACCACCACTGCATTCGACACCTCCCGCCAATCATTCAGCCTCAACTTCCTGAGCATGCCCTCAGGCCCGATAGCCGTGATCGGCGCCTGCCGCTCGGTATACATGACCTACAACGGCAACCTCGCCAACGAATTCTCCTCCAGACTATATACAGCATCGGCAGGCGACTGTCTCGGCGACGTATTCAAGCGTGCGCTCACCACCGTCAACGGGCGCACAGAGCAGCAGTGTATCAACAACCTTTGCTACAATCTCGTCGGCGACCCGGCCATACCCGTCCCGACCCATACAGGACGGGTGGAGATACAGACCGTCGATGGCTCACCCCTCTCAGGCCCCCTCTCGCTCACTCCACTCCACCCCACTGTAGTGAGCGGATATGTCACCGACAAGGGCGGCAATTTCAACGCGGACTTCGACGGCACACTCACCATGTCATTCCTCTCCGCTCCGGTCACCCAAAAGACACTCGCCGTCTACGATCCCAAGAACATCAAGAACATCGTCCTTGACGAGACTGTGCTCTTCACCACAGCCGTCGAGGTAAAGGCCGGACGATGGGAGGCCACTATCACTCCGCCATCCACATCATTCGCCGGAAGGGGACGTCTGTCACTCTGTGCCATCGACGCCAACCGCAGCAATGCCACCGGCGAGATCGTCACAGACTTCAATCCCGGCTCCGGATCCACCTCCGCGGCCGACACTTCCGCCCCCGTCGTCACTATATCCATCAACGGGGCGGAGGCCACACCCGTCATTCCCCGCGGATTCAACACCCTTGAAATTACCGTCACCGACGAGGGCAGTGGAGCAGGACTCATCCAGGGTGCCATAGGCGGACATCCGGTGATACTGCGCGACGGCGAGGCTGTAGACGGACTTCCGGCAGCCTTCCGCCCCATCTCTCCCGAGACGATAACACTTCTCACCACCGTATTCGAAGCCGGAAGCCCCGGCCACCACATCCTCACGGTCAAAGTATCCGACATGGCCGGCAATCAGGCCGTGAAGCAATACGAATACACCGTCAGCGACAATACCGCCAACGGCACCATGACGGTCGACAACGACATCTGCAGCGAATACGTCACATTCGGACTGGAGCATACCATGGATGAGCGACCGACAGGCAGATTGATCATACGCGACCTCACCGGCAACACCGTTGCCACTGCCAATGGCATAAGCTTCCCCTACGAGTGGGATCTGCGCGACAACCGCGGCGAACTCCTCCCCGACGGCACTTATCGCGCATCCGCCCTGCTCGACACTCCATCCGGACTCCACACCCACACCGACGAGGTTAAGTTCACAATCGTAAAACAATGAAAAAAGAAGATCTCCGCATAGTTTTCCTCGGCACTCCCGAGTTCGCAGTCGAAAGTTTCCGTGCCATAACCGATGCCGGCTACAATGTGGTAGGCTGTGTCACCATGCCCGACAAGCCCGCCGGCCGAGGACACAGGATGTACCAGTCGCCCGTCAAGGAGTTCGCCTTATCGCGCGGCATAAAAGTGATGCAGCCCGTGCGCCTCAAGGATGAGGAATTCGTCAGCGAACTCCGTGCGCTCGAAGCCGACCTGTTTATAGTCATAGCATTCCGAATGCTCCCCGAGATAGTATGGAGCATGCCGCGCCTGGGCACATTCAACCTCCACGCCTCGCTCCTGCCGCGCTATCGCGGAGCCGCCCCGATCAACCGCGCGGTCATGAACGGCGACACCGAGACCGGCGTGACAACCTTCTTCCTCAAACACGAGATAGACACCGGTGACATCATTGACCGCGAACGCGTGGAGATCCGTCCGGAGGACAACGTGGGAGATGTCCACGACCGCCTCATGCACCTCGGCGCCGGACTCACCCTGCGCACACTCGAGGCCATAGTCAACGGCACTCTCCACACCACCCCCCAGTCAGAGCTGGCCGGCAGCGAGACTCCCACCCCAGCCCCCAAGATATTCAAAGAGGACTGCGAGATACACTGGACCGAACCGGCCGAACGCATACACAACCTCGTGCGCGGACTCTCACCCTACCCCGGCGCATGGTGCCCCATTTATGACGGCCATACCGAACTCGGCCAGATAAAGATATTCGAGACCGCGCCCGACCCTGAGCACGCACCGATGAAACCCGGAGAGATCGTTGTTGACGGGGCCGGCATGTGGGCGGGCACCTCGACATGCCCTCTCCGCATCCTTAGCATACAGATGCCCGGCAAGAAGCGAATGTCCACCGCCGACTTCCTGCGTGGATCTCATCTCACCGCTCCGTCATTCACACCGGTAGGATAATAAATGTTAATTTCTCTATTCTTATGTAAAAAATCCATCCGGATTTTAAGCTCGGGAGAAATGTTTTTACTAACTTTGTGAAAATTTGGAAAGAGAATGGCCGTTAGCCTCCAGCAACGCATCGACAAGATCAAATCAAAGGCCGCACTGCTCAGTGAGCGAAACAAAGCCCTGAGCGAGGCTTGCCGGGCTGCCGAAGCCCGCATTGCCGACCTTGAAGAAGCCAATGAGAAGCTGCTCAGGCAAGTGCGCGACCGCGACCGCGAGATAGAGCGGCTCAAGGTGGCCTCGGTGCTTTCGCCCGATCATAAGGATGTGGAGCAGGCTCGGCAGTTCATTTCCTCTTTAGTGCGCGATATCGACAAGTGCATCGCTCAGTTAAGCGTTTAATGACCGATAGACAACTCAACATAACAATCCGTATCGCCGACCTGCCGCGCATACCGCTGCGCATTCCCCAGAGGGAGGAAGAAGTGGTGCGCCGCGCTGAGGCCAACATTAACAGCCTTTGGGAAAAATGGTCGGCTATGGATGAGTTTCGCGAGAAATCATCCGCCGAAGTTCTCGCAATGGTGACTTTCAGGTTCGCCCAGCTATATTACAGCAACCTCGAGGCATCACAAAAACTCGACGCTATGCTACAGGGACTCGAAAAAGAGTTGGACAGTCTCCTGTTGCAGGACATCACCCAGGCCGTCCATCCACACATAACGGACGGCTCTACCGATGAAGACTGACACACTCCCCCCTCCTGCTGACACAGCTCACGCTATTTCCGCAGGCTTGACGATAGACACGCACGCTACGGCCGCGACTACCTTCCGCACCCCCTCCATAGGGCAGGAAGCCGATACGCACCGCAACGTGTTTTTTTATTTCTTGTCAACAAACATTTCAACCCATAAGCAAATAACCCTAATACAATAACTGTCAAAGACCTATGATAATACTACTTTACATAGCAATCGCTCTCATAGGAGCCGCTCTCGGTATAGGCATCTTCGCCGCCGTGCAGCGCGCCACCGGTCGCTCGAGAGCTAAAACAATAGTAGAGGACGCCCAGAGGGAGGCCGAAGTGATAATGAAAGACAAACTCCTCGAAGCCCGCGAGCAGGAACTGCGCATAAAGAGCGAGGCTGAGAAGACTGCCAACCAGCGCCTGCAGCGCGTGCAGAACGAGGAGTCGAAGATCAAACAGCGCCAGAACCAGCTCAACCAGCAGCAGAGCGAGAACAACAAAGCCCGCAACGAGATCGAGCAGTCGCGCCGCGAGCTCGAAAACCAGTCTGCCGCCCTCGACCAGCGCGCCGAAGAGCTCGACCGCATGCGCCGCACAGCCCAGGAGACCCTCGAGCACATATCCGGACTCTCAAGCGAGGAAGCCAAGGAGAAACTCGTGGAGAGCCTCAAGGACGAAGCCAAGAGCGCAGCCGCAGCATACATCCATGACATCATGGACGAGGCCAAGATGACGGCCAACAAAGAAGCCAAGCGCATCGTGGTGCAGAGCATACAGCGTCTGGCCACCGAGACTGCCATCGAGAACTCCGTCACAGTATTCCACATTGACAGCGACGAGATAAAAGGCCGCATCATCGGCCGCGAGGGCCGCAACATCCGCGCTCTCGAGGCTGCCACAGGCATAGAGATCATCGTCGACGACACCCCCGAGGCCATAGTCCTCTCCGGCTTCGATCCCGTGCGCCGCGAGATAGCCCGTCTGGCCCTCCATCAGCTCGTGGCCGACGGACGCATCCACCCCGCACGCATCGAGGAGGTTGTATCCAAAGTGCGCAAGCAGATCGAGGAGGAGATCGTCGAGACCGGCAAGCGCACGGCCATCGACCTCGGTATCCACGGCCTGCACCCCGACCTCATCCGCCTCGTGGGCAAGATGAAGTACCGCTCCTCCTACGGACAGAACCTCCTACAGCACTCCCGCGAGACAGCCAATCTCTGTGCCATCATGGCCTCCGAGCTTGGCCTCAATCCCAAGAAGGCACGCCGCGCAGGTCTGCTACACGACATAGGCAAGGTGCCCGACGAGGAGCCCGAACTCCCCCACGCACTCCTTGGCATGAAACTTGCCGAGAAGTACAAGGAGAAACCCGAGATATGCAATGCCATCGGCGCCCACCACGACGAGATAGAGCAGACTTCGCTCCTGGCCCCGATCGTACAGGTGTGCGACGCCATCTCAGGCGCACGCCCCGGCGCACGCCGTGAGATTGTCGAGGCCTACATCAAGCGCCTCAACGACCTCGAGCAGCTCGCCCTGAGCTACCCCGGCGTCATAAAGACCTACGCCATCCAGGCCGGCCGCGAGCTCCGCGTTATTGTCGGTGCCGACAAGATCGATGATGTGGAGACCGAAAAGCTCTCCGGCGAGATAGCACGCCGCATCCAGGACGAGATGACCTACCCCGGACAGGTCAAGATCACCGTCATCCGCGAGACACGCTCCGTAAGCTTCGCCAAGTAAGCAAGTAAGATGGAAGACAAGAAGAGAGACTGCCCACGCGGCAAGCTCCACTGCTGCAATTGGCTCAACGACATCCCCGGTGCCGACGACGGTTGGGACATCGTGGAGGTGCAGTTCAAGAACACCCGCAAGGGCTACTACCGCAACTCCATCAACCTACCTCTCAAACCGGGCGACATGGTAGCTGTCGAGGCCACTCCCGGCCACGACATAGGCACAGTCACGCTCACCGGACGCCTCGTGGCCCTGCAGATGAAACGCGCGGGTGTGAGAAACGAGTCGGAGATACGCCGTGTGTTCCGCATGGCCAAACCCGCCGACATCGAGAAGTACGAGGAGGCACGCGCACGTGAGAACGATACAATGATCCGCGCACGCAAGATAGCCGAATCGCTGCATCTCAACATGAAGATCGGCGATGTGGAGTATCAGGGAGATGGCAACAAAGCCATATTCTACTATATTGCTGACGAACGCGTGGACTTCCGTCAGCTCATCAAAGTGCTCGCCGAGACATTCAAGGTACGCATCGAGATGAAGCAGATAGGTGCCCGTCAGGAAGCCGGACGCATAGGCGGTATCGGTTCGTGCGGACGCCCGCTGTGCTGCGCGAGCTGGATGACCAATTTCGTATCGGTCGGCACATCCGCCGCACGCTATCAGGACATCTCGCTCAACCCGCAGAAACTCGCCGGACAGTGTGCCAAACTCAAATGCTGCCTCAACTTCGAGGTGGACACATATGTGGAGAGCTCACGTCAGCTCCCCGAGAAGTCCGTGCGCCTCGAGACGGCCGACAACACCTACTTCCACTTCAAGACCGACATCTTCAAGAAGGAGATCACTTACTCCACCGACAAATCCATGGCCGCCAATCTGGTGACTATCGATGCAGCCCGCGCCTTCGAGATCATCGAGATGAACCGCCGGGGTGAGAAGCCGCTCAAACTCGAGCGCGAGGGTCAGGAGAACACCAAGGCCAAGCCGAAACCCATCGACCTTGCCTCGCAGGATGATCTCACCCGCTTCGACCGCGCCAAAAAGAAGAAAAAGAAGAAGAAGTCCCCGGCACAGCAGCCCTATGCAGCCAAGCCGGCCCGCACTGACGAGAACAAGCCGAAAGGACAGAAGCCCAAGAATCAGGACCGTCCACAGAAACCTGCCGGCGAGCAGCGTCAGCCCAAGGGCGGGGAGAACCAGAAGCCGAAAGGCGATCGCCCGAACAAGGGTGGCGACCGTAAACCTCAGCAGCCCAAGCCGAAGGATGCACAGCAGTCAAAACCGAAAGATGCTCAGCAGCCGCAGGCCGCTCCCGCTCAGCAGCGCGGCAACCGTGAGCCGAAAGCATTCCGCATGCCTTCTCCCGATCAGTCAAAAGATGCGTAATACGATCATATACATACTCTTGATCATCACCCTCCTACCGTGCGTGGCCTCGTGCACGCGCGGCGAGAGGGATTACAGCAGCTGGACCGAGCTCCCGGCCTCAGGATGGGCCTATGGCGACTCCATCCGTCTGTGGCCGTTGGACACGACTCTTCGCTACAATGATTCGCTCGTCCACCGTCCGCTCCTTCTGGGCCTCACACACGCCAATGACTATGCCTACTCCAACGTATGGCTTGAAGTCACCTACGAAAGCGACCGTCTGCGCTACCGCGACACGGTCAACATACGCCTCTCCGACATCTACGGACGCTGGCTCGGATCCGGCTTCGGATCCGGCTATCAGCGCGAGGTGGAGCTGTCACCCGGTGCCGATATAGATCTGCGCCGTCCCGTAATAGTGCGCCATATCATGCGCCTCGACACTCTCCGCGGCATAGAACACATTGGTATCTCCGTCAAGTAATACGGACCGATACCCATTCATCACACCATCATATACATACCTTTATTCATCTATGAGAACAGCCCGACTCTTCTCCCTCGCTGTCGCATCCATGGCAGCCCTCGGCGCAGCAGCCGCCAACCCCATCCTTCCGCTCTGGGAGCACATACCCGATGGTGAGCCCTACGTGTTTGACGATCCGGACAACCCCGGCAAGAAACGCGTATACCTCTACGGATCGCACGACATGCTCCGCACGCAGTACTGCGGCACCGACCTTGTGGTGTGGTCAGCCTCCACCGACTCGCTTGACAACTGGCGCTACGACGGCGTGATATTCGAGTCTGTAAACGGTCCTGACGGCAAGCCCCTCAACGACGACGGCAGACCCGATGTGCTCTTTGCCCCCGATGTAGCCGAAGTCACCCTCCCGTCGGGCAAGAAGGAGTATTATCTCTACCCCAACAACCAGGCCGGCGGACGCAATGGCATGGCCGCACGTTCCGACCGTCCCGACGGTCCTTTCACAGTCATCAACTGGAGCAAGACCGACCCACGCCTCACCGATGGCGTACTGCAATTCGATCCCGCGGTGTTTGTGGATGACGACGGACGCGTCTACGGCTACTGGGGCTTCTGCAATTCATATGCCGGCGAACTCGATCCCACCACCATGGCCACACTCAAGCCCGGCACCGAAGTTATAACCGATCTCATACCAAGCAAGGATCAGGACAAGACATACCGTTTCTTCGAGGCATCCTCCATGCGCAAGATCGACGGTAAATATGTGCTCATCTACAGCCGCTGGACAGCCGACGGCGACTTCGGTCTGCCGCAGTCCAACTACACCCTCGCCTACGCCTACAGTGATAACCCTCTCGGCCCGTTCACCTACGGAGGCACCATCATCGACGGTCGCGGACGCGACACTGACGCCGACGGCAAGGTGATACCCACAGCCACACCAACGGGCAACACCCATGGCAGCATATGCGAGATCAACGGCAAATGGTGGGTGTTCTACCACCGTCAGAGCGGCACCGATGAGTTCTCACGTCAGGCCATGGTCGCTCCTATTGAAGTAAGTGTGGAGCCCGGCCCCGGCGGCAAAGTGACAATCACAGAGGGCGAATACACCTCCGAGGGCTTCGAGACCTCCGGACTCAACCCGCTGCAACGCTATCCGGCAGCCATAGCCTCCCATTACACCGGCCCCACACCGGCCTATCAGGCCTATCCCGGCATGCACTACTCCGGTTCATACTTCCAGCCCACCTATGTGGCCGATCACGCCATAGCCGATCCCTACAACGATGCCATAAACATGAATCCGGTGGTCAACAACACCTCCGGCTCAATACTCGGCTACAAGTACTACAACTTTGACCTTCTTGACCGCACCAAGCCCGTCAGCCTCGTGCTCGACCTCATCCCCGAGGGTATTGACGGCGTGATAGATGTGTACACCTCCGCCCCTTGGAAAGGAAACCCCAAGTCCATCGGTCAGATCAGACTCACCAAGGATATGCCCAAGGCAAGCACCAAAGCCGGCTGCACCCTCAGCGGCACCGACACCCTCACAGGCAAGCATCCACTCTACCTCGTGTTCACCTCACCCACCGAAGGCAAATCCATCTGCACCATCACCCATCTGCAATTCAAGCAATAAATAGGGAGCAGTGTCATAATTGATAGAAAGACACAGAAGGACGAAGAAAGGACAAAAGTGACAGAATTTTAATTATCAGCATGACAATTAATTATTTTCTGTCACTTTTGTCCTTTCTTCGTCCTTCTGTGTCTTTCTATATAATAAATATAGGAGTGTTACTTCACGTAGATCTTACCGGTAGTCTTGTTACCCTTGTCGGTGCGGAGGGAGTAGATGTAGAGACCGGTGCGGAGAGCGTGGGTGTTGATTGTGCCCTGACCCTCGGCAGCCACGTTGAGCACCTGACGGCCGGTGATGTCATAGAGAGCTATCACGCCGTTGCCATCGAGATTGTATTCGAGACCGGCAGATGTGTAGCGGAGAGCCTTCTTGTTCTCGATGAGAGTAAGCGATGAGTTCTCACCGTTCATCACGAGTGTGTAGGAGATGTTGGTGGAGGTATACGCACCATCCTGGGCCTCGAAAGTCACGATCACGGTCGGAACCTCGCCGGTACCACTGTGCACATACTCAAACTCAAGGTCGAGCTTCTGATTGGCGCGGAGTGTCACATCCTTTTTTGTCACACTCACACCCTGCTCGCAGTTACCGCCGGCACACATCTGTATGGACTGACCGGAAGTGCTGGTAGCAGAGATAGTGGCCTTGTTTGTGAAAATGTCTGACGAGATGTAGAGCTCAGGCTCCATCACAGTACCGGCCGGAGTCTGTGAGATCTCATCGAAATGAATGGTCGAGTTGGGCTCGATCTTCTGGTCACCATACCAGAATGTGAGCTCGCGGGCCTGCGACATGCCGGCCACTGCGAGTCCAGCGAGAAGAAGGTAGAATTTCTTCATAAGCTATTGGGGTTTGTTGGGTTGATTAAATACATACGGGAAATATCACTCCCCCTCACCGCCGTTTCCGGCAGGAAGGAGAGAGACGCGGGCGGCCTGAAGCACACCCTCCGATTCATTATAGACAAACGCGATGACAGAAAGTTTAGCGGTGTCCCACTTTTCATCCTTGCTGTCGCGCACGGCTATGCTGTGGTTGTAGTCGGCATGAACGCCTGACGTGAGTTTGACATCCTCGCCCCAGGTGCCGTTGACAGCGGCACGGTACACATGATTGTGCACATAGTCAGCGATCCAGTTGCGTCCGTTGCGCTGCATGGACACAATGCCATCCTCTGTGATCCAGAGCTGGAGCTTGCCCGAGATATTGGCTGTGGGGCGCAGCGTGGTGGCTATATTGATGGTCTTACCGTCATCCGATAGTGTGGCCTCAAGATCAATGGCCACCGTAGGCTCGGCGGTAATGGCTTTGCGCACAGCCTCGGCCCAACCGTCATGATTGAGAGTACCTCCGGTACGGTTCACTACACCCGCGGGCCATGATTGGAGCGAGTTGTAACGGGCATCATATTCGTTGCCCTCGGGCTGCATCAGGCCAACATAATCGGCGCTTCCCACTGCCACACCGAATGCGCCGGCATGGATGCTGACTGCTATCACAGCCTCACCATACTGCTCCTGAAGAGTATGTATGACATCATGTGCATCTGGGCAGTTGCGGCATGTCTGTCCGGTGAAGTCCTCGAGGAGAATGGCACGTGCAGGTGTCACCGACTCCACGGGTATGAGGCGGTCGCTCTCGCTCACCTCATCGCATGAGGTGAAGGTGAGTCCGAGGATTGGGAGTGCGAAAAGGAGATATCTGATCGGGGAGAATTTCATAGATTTCTGTGAAATGTAAAAAGGGGGTTAAGGAGAGATATTAGGGATTATGTATCAGAAGTTATAGGTATAGGCCACCTGGAAGCCACGCGATGCAGGGACATAGCGGCACACGCCACCCGAACAGTTGAAGCCCGCACGTGTGCGTCCGTACGACACCATCAGGCGGTTGTTGCGGTAATTGCCTGTCACGCCGGCCATATAGTAGTGCTTGCCGGTCTCGCCGCAGTTCCACATATCGCTGACGGTGAACATCAGATAGGGAGCCACCGAAAGCTCGAGGAGTCCGTAGGCCCAGTCCTTGAGATCCTGACGCGAGGTGAGATACTGGAGTTCGTGGCGGAATGTGAACCGGCGGTCGATGGTCCACTTGCCTTCGTAGACAAACACATTTGTCTTTATGTTACCTGCATTCTCGCTTTCGGATATCTTGAGTACATCATCATTTACCATCTGGTTCATATACATGAACGAGAGTGAGTAGCTGCGCGAGAGCTTCTTCTCGATCTGGATGTTGAAGTCGTGGTAATACTCCTCGCCCATCCCGAAGAATGACGATGAGTAACCGTTGGTGCCGGCTATGCTGCTACCCACTATCGGGGTGGGTGCCTTGCGGTCGAGGCCGCGAATGTAGCTGAGATTCACCTTCACCTTTGTGCCGTAGCGGCCACCGAGGGGAGTCTTGCGCTTGAATGTGTAGGCAAATGCGCCCTGAAATGCCCACTCGCCCGGAGCCGCCTGTGTGGCGTAGGGATAGAGGGCGGGGAGAGCATAGGTGTGCTGATAGGAGAAGGCAGGCATGTTGTTGAGGAATGTCGATGTCCCCGACATGGTGCGCTGCGAGCGGAACGACATGTTCTCGCTCCTCTTCACCTGCAGAAGGGCCGAGAGACCCGACTTGGAGTAGGAGCCGGATAGCATGACAGCCGTACCGTTGCCGTAGGTGTAGTTGTTGTCAAACGACGGATCCTGGCTCTTCCATGCGCACTCGCCCATCACACCGAAGTTGCCTTTGTGGAAATTGGTGCGGAGGTCAAACGCGCTGACGGCTTTGGGAAGATTGAGACGATAATCGGTACCGGCCACAGTGATATCCTGATCATCCTCATGCTTGAGCACATAGGATGCACCGAATGTCCAGTTGATACCCTTGTCGGTAAGTTTCCTGGAGAGTTCGGATATGTTCACCTCTGCATCGGCGCCATACACCTGCGAGTGCTTCTTCCAGTCCCAGTAGCGGCGTTGCAGGCCACCAAGCACGGTGAAGTTGAAACCGCGGAGGGCATTGATCTTCAGGCGTCCGCCACGTATGCTGTTGTCTATACCCAGCGAGCGCTCCTGATAGGTGCGGAGTATGAAACCGCTGCCGAACTGCTCGTAGAAGTCGCCGGCGGTAAGCTCAAACCCCTTGTAGCGGCCCTTGACATAGATATTGGGCACACCCCAACCCTTGAAGTCAGGCTCGAAACCGGGGAGAGGCCATTTCATGAACTCGAGTCTCGCGCCGGCATCAACATAGCGGCTGATGAGATTGAGGTCGGCATAGGTATTGAACAGGATATCCTTGTCATACTTGCCGGTGCCGATGGCATCATCCTCCTGCGGGAACAGGACATCGGCCTGCACGCTGCCGTGGAGAGCCACGCCATTGTCACCTATATTGAGCGCATTTGCGGCCACAGGGGTCATGGCGGCGAGGAGGAGGGCCGGAAGACTCTTGAAAAGCTTCATCGTCGTTGTGTGGGTAGGGGTGAAACGTGATCGTTGTCGTATTATTTCTCAGCCTTGAGCGAGCGGATCTTCTCGATGATCTCGTGCTCCGAGCCATCGGTATAACCGGAGTGCGACTCAACGATCTTGCCGTTGCCGTCAAGCACGAGCATGTGGGGTACACTCTGTATGCCGAGCGAACGGTAGAAGTCGCCGTTGGGATCGAGAAGCACCTCGTAGGGCCAACCCTCGGCGTCGACCAGAGGTTTCACTTTCTGCGAGTTCTGGGCCTCGTCGATGGATACGATATACATCTTCACGCCGGTCTCGTCCTGCCAGTCCTCATAGTTCTCGGCTATGGCCGAAAGCTCGCGCTTGCAGGGCTTGCACCATGTGGCGAAGAAGCTGATGAGATAGGGATTGCCGTCGTTTGACAGCGTGGCGGTGTCAACGGTCTTGCCACTGAGATCCTTGACCTGTACGGAGGGGAGCTGGGCGGACGCGGGGATCGCGCTGACGGCCATCAGTGCGATGGCGGCCATGAATGCTATGAATATGCGCATAATGATACGGTTTTTATTCTTCTGAATAGTTTAAGTATACAAAATTATAAAATCCCGTAAACTTTTGCAAAATCTCCCCCTATAAATCTGACACTTTTATAAATAATTAAGTCCGTGACTCACTTACGCAGGGCGGCGCCCACCTGATCGGCTATCTGGCGCATGCCGAGAACCGAGGGATGTCCGCTCATCTTGTCGATATCGTGAAGCTCTATGACGGGCACTCCGTAGTGCGAGCAGATCTCGCGGACACTCTCGTTGATAGGCTCGCTGAGTTCCGAATTGAGTATGAAGCGGATGTCCACATTGGGATAACGGTTGGTGAGCCACCACAGCATCTTGGCCATGGCCGGACGGAAACTGTAGAGCTGCATGGGTTTCCAATTGGAATAGACATACTCCCCTATGGGCACCTTGGCCCACGAATCGTTCGTGGCTCCGAATATGAGCAGGATGTCGGGATCGCCGAGATCGGTCATACGGGTGATGAAAGCTCGGTCGGTATAGTCCTCCTCGCGGTAACCCGTGCGGCACACCGTGGAGCCCGAATAGGAATTGTTCTTGCCTATGCGGTAGCCACCCTCGCGGGCAAGGATCTGCCACCAGGTCTCGCGGACGTCGGTGACATCGGTAGCCTTCTGCTGGCCGGGGAAGTACCATACAACGTTGTCGGACGGCTCCACAAAGTCCTGGAATGTGGAGTAAGAATCACCCAGCACGGCGATGACCGGCTTGACCTGGGCGGATGCGCTGACGCATGCGAAAAACAGTAAAATATACAGATATATCTTTTTCATGCGGCAAAAATAACGCTTTATCTGAAATTTTAGTAATTTTGCGTCAAAAATTTTACTCAACATTCTGTAAAGATGGACAAAGAATTAGACTGGAAAAACCTCTCATTTGGCTATATGCCAACTGATTATAATGTCCGCTGCTATTTCCGTGACGGGAAATGGGGCGAGATAGAGGTGTCACAGAGCGAGGAGATATCACTGCATATAGCCTCGACATGTCTCCACTACGGCCAGGAGATCTTCGAGGGTCTCAAGGCTTTCCGCGGCAAGGACGGCAAGATCCGTGTGTTCCGCCTCGAGGAGAACGCCCGCCGCATCCGCGAGTCGGCCAAGGGTATACTCATGGAGCCCCTGCCCGAGGAGAAGTTCCGCGAGATGGTGCTCAAGGTAGTGAAACTCAACGAGCGCTTCGTGCCCCCCTATGGCTCGGGCGCATCGCTCTACATACGCCCCCTCGAGCTGGGCATATCGGCACGGGTGGGTGTGAAACCCTCCACGGAGTATGTGTTCATGATCCTCGTCACCCCGGTAGGCCCGTATTTCAAGACCGGCTTCCGCCCCACCAACATCTGCATCATGCGCCAGTATGACCGCGTGGCCCCCAACGGCACCGGCCTCTGGAAAGTGGGTGGCAACTATGCCGCATCGCTCACCGCCGGCGAGCATGCCCACGAGCTCGGCTACTCCGCCGTGCTCTATCTCGACCCCAAGGAGAAGAAATATCTTGATGAGTGCGGACCGGCCAACTTCATGGCCATAAAGGATGGCGTGTACATCACCCCCGCCTCACAGTCCATCCTCCCCTCCATCACCAACAAGAGCCTCATGCAGCTCGCCGAGGACATGGGCATCAAGGTGGAGCGCCGCCACATCACAGTCGACGAGCTTGAGCACATAGATGAAGCAGCCGCCATCGGAACCGCCGCCGTAGCATCGCCCGTAGGCGAGATCGATGACCTCGACACCGGACGCAAGTACATCGTGTCGAAGGACGGCAACCCCGGCCCCATCACCACAAAACTCTACGAGACTCTGCGCGGCATACAGCTCGGCGAGATCGACGACACTCACGGATGGTGCACCATAGTGGAATGACACAACGATGACCGCACAGGAAGTCATTGACAAATATTACCCGCCGGGCACTCCCCGGCGGGTAATTTATCTCAGTCACTGCAAGGCGGTGGCCGGGTTGGCTATGGAAATAGCGGAAAGGAAGAATCTGCCGCTCGAGGCTGACGATGTGTGGAGCGCGGCGATGCTCCACGACATAGGCATATTTCTGACTGACGCACCCTCCATCGGGTGCACAGGCACGGAGCCATACATACGCCACGGCATACTCGGTGCCGAACTGCTGAGACGCGAGGGGATGCCCGAGAGCTGGGCGCGTGTTGCCGAACGTCACACCGGCGCCGGGATCACCATTGAGGATATCGACATACAGTCGCTTCCCCTCCCTCGCAGGGATTATGTGCCGGAGACATTGCTGGAACGCCTTGTGTGCTACGCCGACAAATTCTACTCAAAGAGCGGCGACATGAAGCGAAAGTCCATCGACCGCGTCATAGCCTCGATGGAACGCATCTCTCAAGCCACACTCGACCGTTTCATGCAGCTCCACGATGAATTTCGATAAGCATCCGTGTCTTGGCAGTGTATCAAAATACAGAAGTCCCCATAACGCGTTCTGCGTTATGGGGACTTCTGTATCCTTCTGTCAATTACGACATAGTCTCATTTTTATAGATATCAGCAGTTTTCGGGGCGGAGTGTGCGCACTACAGCACCTGTACGCCACATCTCGCTCTCACGCAGAGCCTTGAGCTCTTCCTCGAGTTTCTCGCGGTAGTCAGGCTGGGTGTTGGAGTCAATGGAGCGCTGGGCCTCACGTCCGGAGCGTACGCTCTCGTAGAGATCACGCACCACAGGCTTGATGGCGTCGTGGAACGGGCCCATCCAGTCGAGGGCACCGCGCTGGGCAGTGGTAGAGCAGTTGGCATACATCCAGTCCATGCCTTTGGCAGCGAAGAGGGGCATGAGCGACTGTGTGAGCTCCTCGACGGTCTCGTTGAAAGCCTCGGATGGGGTGTGGCCGTTTTCGCGGAGCACCTCATACTGCGCCAGGAGGAGACCCTGGATAGCACCCATGAGAGAGCCACGCTCGCCGGTGAGGTCGCTCACAGCCTCGCGCTGGAATGTAGTCTCGAAGAGATAGCCCGAACCGATACCGATGCCGAGAGCGAGGGTGCGCTCAAGCGCACGGCCTGTGGCGTCCTGATATACTGCAAACGATGAGTTGGTACCCTTGCCCTCCTTGAAGAGCACACGCAGCATTGTGCCGGAACCCTTGGGGGCCACCATGATCACATCGACATCAGCGGGGGGAACCACACCTGTACGGTCGCTCCAGTTGATAGCGAAGCCATGGCTGAAATAGAGAGCCTTGCCGGCTGTGAGATGCTTCTTGATGACAGGCCACTGGGAGATGACTGCGGCATCGCTGAGCAGGCACATGATGATGGTGCCGCGGCTGCATGCCTCCTCGATGGAGAAGAGTGTCTCTCCGGGTTTCCAGCCGTCGGCCACGGCCTTGTCGTAGGTCTTGCCCTCACGCTGGCCAACGATCACGTTGAAACCATTGTCGCGGAGATCAAGTCCCTGACCGGGACCTTGAACTCCGTAGCCGATCACGGCTATGGTTTCGTCCTTGAGCACTTCGCGGGCTTTCTCCAGAGGGAATTCCTCACGCGTAACGACGGTTTCTTCAATTCCGCCAAAATTAAGCTTAGCCATAGTTGTATATATGTTTATCTGTTAGTTGATTATCTATTTGTAAATTGTATTTTCGCGAGATTGCACACCGTGCCGTCCACCGATGTCTCCATGAGCCAGGCCCCATCGCTGTCACATACGGCCGATGTAGTGGCCGTGTCGCCATAGCGGGCCTCATGCTTGAAGGCGATCTCGAAGCGGACCACTCTCGAGGTCATGTAGTGGTCGAGAGGCCAAAGGTCGGTTATCATGTCGACATACCGCCGGGTGGTGACATGACGGTTTATGTCGATATCCGACACACGGAACGTATAGTTCTGGCACAGCTCCATCTCTCCCTTGAGAGGGATCAGCTTGCCGGGTTTTTCGCCGCCGAACGGACGGGGGTTGATCACATCGCTGAGTTCGGTGAGCACACTCAGGTCGGCCGGTCTGCGGGTATCGAGGTCAATGGCCATCCATGTGGTGTGGGCCCATCCTATGGTAGTACCGTCAGTATCGTCCACAAGCTCAAAGAGACGTTCGGAAAACATCCTGTTGAGACTCGTTACCCATGTGAGCAATCTGTATGGACGGTTGACCATGGGGAAACCACCCGGCAGATCGACAGCCAGACGGCTCAGCACCCACGACGAATTGTTCTCCTTGAGCCGGGCAAAACCCACCCCAAGCTCGTTGGCATGCAACGTGGCTGTGTCGATGATCAATGTCACAAGGCGGGAGAGAGACATGTCACGCCACGGTGTGGCGTCAGAGGCTGTGAAGTAAAATTCGTTGGTTAAGAGGTTCATATTGATTCTCCTGAATGTCGTTTTCGGCGTGCCTCCTGCTCTTCGAGGTGACGTGTGAAGTGTTCTGTAGGGGATTTGGTCACACATATGCGACCCGAGCGTATGAACTGCTGTATGTCATACTGGGTGAGCAGTTCGTAGAGAGCCTGGGTCTCGGTCTCGTGGCCGGTCTTCTCGATGATGGTATAGTCGCGCGTGATCTCGAGTATACGGGCATTGTGGGCGCGTATTATCTTCTCGAGATTAGGCTCGTCGAGCAGTCGCACCGTGGGCACCTTGTAGAGCGCCACTTCCTGATAGACTATCTCGTCATCGGTGAAGAGATATGCCCGCAGCACATCGATGCACTTCTCTATCTGTTTGAGCACCTTCTCGAGGGTCTGGCGATCGCCCCGCAGATAGAAGTTCATCTTATGTATGCCGGGGACAGCGCTCGCGCTCGACGACACGCTCTCGAGATTGAGACCGCGGCGGGTGAAGATGATGGAGATGCGGTTGAGCAGTCCCACCTGATTCTCCGTGAAGACGGAGATGGTAAAAGGTTTTTTGTCCGTTTCCATGATCTATATGCGGTATTTTTCGGTTCGTGAAAGGAGTATATCGTCCACAGCGGCACCAGGAGCCACCATGGGGAACACCATGTCCTCGGGCTCGATGTTGACATTGAGCATGTAGGCAGTGTCACTCTCCACCATGCGCTTCACGGCGTCGGCCAGCGATCCGGCATCCCTTACATCCTCCGCAGGAATCCCGTAGGCCCGTGATATCTGCACAAAGTCGGGATTGAGCAGCGGTGTGGCCGAGAAACGCCCTCCATAGAACATCTCCTGCCATTGCCTCACGTTGCCGAGGAAGTTGTTGTTGAGAATTATCATCTTGACAGGTATACGGTAGTCCATGATGGTGCCGAGTTCCTGCATGGTCATCTGGAAACCGCCATCGCCCATAAAAGCGAACACCTGGCGGTCGGGTGCGCCGATCTTGGCGCCGATAGCCGCCGGCAGGCAGAATCCCATGGTGCCGAGACCGCCGGAGGTGAGCACGCTGCGCGGCTGTGTGAAACTGAAATAGCGGGCAGACATCATCTGGTTCTGGCCCACGTCTGTGACGAGTATCCCTTTGTGGCCGGAAGCCTCCGAGACGGCCCGGATCACCTGACCCATCCTCATCTCACCGTCGCGGGTGTCGGTGGGATTGACCTCGCGCTCCACCACCTTCTCGGCCTCGACAGCCGCGGGGGCTTCGAACGACTCCACCCATTCCTCATGGGCGGCCTTGTTGATGAGAGGGAGCAGCGCGGTGAGCACCTTGCGTGCATCGCCATGTATGTGGGTCTGTGTGGTAATGTTCTTGTTGAACTCGGCGGCGTCGACATCCACCTGTATAATATGTGCGTTGCGGGCATAGGCATCGGTGCGGCCTGTCACACGGTCGTCAAAGCGCATGCCTATTGCCAGAATCACATCTGCCTCGTTGGTCTTGATATTCGGGGCGATGTTGCCGTGCATTCCCACCATGCCCATATTGAGAGGATGGGCCGACGGGATGGAGGAGAGGCCAAGCAGAGTTGTGGCCATAGGTATATGGGCCTTTTCAGCCAGAGCGATGAGTTCGCCCTCGGCACCGGATATTGTTATGCCATGGCCCGCCAGTATGAGTGGTTTCTTGGCACCATTGATGATCCGTGCAGCCTCAGCCATGACGCCGGGGTTGAGATCCGGATCGGGATTGTAGGAGCGCACGTAGGATATCGGCTCATAGCTCCACTCCATCTCCCCTACCTGGGCATCGCGTGTCACGTCGAGCACCACAGGGCCGGGTCGGCCGGTACGGGCTATGTAGAATGCCCTCGCCACAGCCCACGGTATCTCGGCCGCGCTGCGCACCTGATAGGCCCATTTGGTGACGGGGAGCGTTATGCCCATAACGTCAGTCTCCTGGAAGGCATCGGTGCCGAGCGAACCTACAGCCACCTGTCCCGTTATCACCACGAGCGGAGTGGAGTCGACCATGGCATCGGCCACGCCTGTTATCACATTTGTTGCGGCAGGACCGGACGTGACGGTGACGACACCTACCTTGCCGGAGGCGCGTGCATAGCCTTGCGCGGCGTGGACGGCGCCCTGCTCGTGGCGCGTGAGGATGTGGCGGAGCGAACCGCTGTAGTCAAAGAGCGCATCGTAGAAGGGCATGATCTGCCCGCCCGGATATCCGAACAGTGTGTCAGTGCCCTCGGCGATCAGCGCACGGCATAATGCCTCCGAACCTTTTATCTTTTCACTCATGGCGTTAATGTATCTATTGAATGAACTACTAATCTATGGAGCGGACACCCCCCTTGTCGGCCGACGTCACCATTGACGCATAGGCTCTGAGAGCACGGCTGACGTTGCGGTCACGGCCCCGCGGGGTGAATGCCTCCTTGCCGCGTGCCTCCTCGGCGGCGCGGCGGGTGGCGAGTTCCTCATCGGTGAGGCGCACGCTGATGGTGCGGGCGGGGATGTCGATATCGATGATGTCACCGTCGCGCACCAGTCCGATGTTACCTCCGGCGGCGGCTTCGGGCGACACATGGCCGATGGAGAGTCCGGATGTGCCACCCGAGAAACGTCCGTCGGTGATGAGAGCGCACTCCTTGCCGAGATGCTTGCTCTTGATATAGGATGTCGGGTAGAGCATCTCCTGCATGCCCGGACCGCCCTTGGGGCCTTCGTAAACGATGACAACCACATCACCGCTGCGCACTTTGTCGCGGAGTATACCGTCCACGGCCTCCTCCTGCGAGTTGAACACTTTGGCAGGGCCGCTGAAGCGGAATATACTCTCGTCCACACCGGCAGTCTTCACCACGCATCCGTCAATAGCGATATTTCCCTTGAGGACGGCGAGGCCGCCATCACGCACATAGGCATGGTCCATGTCGCGGATACATCCGTTGGCGCGGTCGGTATCGAGTTCGCCGTAGTAACTCATCTGCGATCCGAGCTCAGTGGTGCGCTTCATGCCGGGAGCGCTCTTCCAGAGTTCGTCGGCATGACGGTCGAAGAGCTTGCCGCCGATGGCGTAGCGGTCCATGGCTTCGCCAAGTGTCATTCGGTCCACGCGGCTTACCGTGGGATCGACAAGACCGGCATCGGCAAGTATCTTCATGATGGACAGTATGCCTCCCGCACGGTTGACATCCTGAATATGGTAGTGTGAGTTTGGAGCCACCTTGCACAGCACCGGAGTGTGGCGCGAAAGGCGGTCTATATCGTCCATGGTGAACTCCACACCGGCCTCGTGGGCCACAGCGAGAAGATGGAGCACCGTGTTGGTCGATCCACCCATGGCTATGTCGAGTGTCATGGCGTTGAGCATGGCCTGGCGGGTGGCTATGGAGCGCGGCAGCACGCTGAGGTCGCCGTCGCGGTAATATGCCCAGGCGTTGTCCACTATGCGGCGTGCCGCTTCCTTGAAGAGTTCACGACGGTTGATGTGGGTGGCCACGACGGTGCCGTTGCCGGGAAGAGCGAGTCCGATGGCCTCGTTGAGCGAGTTCATGGAGTTGGCAGTGAACATGCCTGAGCATGATCCGCAGGTGGGGCATCCCTTCTCCTCGAGCATGCGCACACGGTGGTCCGACACCTTATCGTCGGCACTTTCTATCATTATGTCGATGAGATCCACATCCTTGCCCTCAACGTTGCCGGCCTCCATGGGGCCGCCCGACACGAAGATGGCGGGGATGTTGAGGCGCATGGCTGCCATGAGCATGCCGGGGGTCACCTTGTCGCAGTTGGATATGCACACCATGGCGTCGGCCTTGTGGGCGTTTACCATATATTCGATGGAGTCGGCTATCATGTCGCGCGAAGGGAGCGAATAGAGCATGCCGTCATGCCCCATGGCTATACCGTCGTCGATGGCTATGGTGTTGAATTCGGCGGCGAAGCATCCCAGGCGCTCGATCTCCTCCTTCACCGTCTGCCCGATCTCATGCAGATGCGTATGGCCGGGCACAAACTGTGTGAACGAGTTGACAACAGCTATGACGGGCTTGCCGAACTGTTCCTCCTTCATTCCGTTGGCACGCCACAGTGCGCGGGCGCCGGCCATGCGGCGTCCCTCGGTGCTTGCGGCGCTTCTCAGGGGATATTTCATGTCTGTTTGAATCTGGGTTGTGAATTATTCAACCTCCAACCTTGGAAAATTGTTGAAAGTTCTCGCAAAAATATGAAAATATGTTGTAAAACACAAATATTTGCTGATATTTTGATAAAAACACAGCGTATGTAATGGAAATTTGCTCCGGAGACTCACCTCATCACAGGCCAACGGTAGGCATTGAGACTGCGTATCAGCTCTCTCTCACGGCCACCAAGATAGCAATCGCACAACGCATGGAATCGGGAGGAGTGGTCCATATGTGTGAGGTGGGCGAGTTCATGACATACTATATAGTCCCTCAGTTCCCACGGCAGAAACAGGCATATTGATGATATGGCGATATCACCTCTGCGGGAGCAGTGGCCCAGCACCTTGTGTCCGCGGGATATATCGATGCTGCGGGGTGTGAGATGCAGAGCTGATGCCATCTCGGCCGCACGGGGCAGGAGTACGGAGGGAGCCAGAAATAATGAGGCTCGTATGAGCAGACGGCTGATCATGCCGTCGGTGGCCGGATCGGACATATCGATGCCTTGCCCTATTCTTACGGTGGCTCCACCGGCCGAGCGGTCTATGCGGATCTCGCGGTCATCCACGAATGGCGAGCGCTCGAAGTGGAAGATGACTCCTCCATCGAGCTCAAGGTCACGCCCGGGCATGAAAAGCCCTGAGCAAGGCCGGTGGGCCAGAAGCGATGGTTTCATCCGGGCGATGGCCTCGGAGATGATTCCGGCGGTGACCGTGCGCGGCACTATGATGAGTACCCTGCCGTCGGCCCATCGGCCGGTGATGCGTGTGGCGTTGGCACGCACACTCACCCTCACCTCACCGAGATCCGGGTCATTGAATGTGGTGAAAGCCATACTGTCAGCGGCGCGATATGCCCCAGAGAAGCTTTGAGCTAAGGGTATCGACGAAGTTGTGACCCTCGCGGTGTATCACCTTCACCGAGAATGGAGCCTTGCGTATGCTCAGGGTCACGTCCACCGGCAGGATGAGCGCACGGCCGTCGAGAGTGACACGGTAGGTATCCACCCGCGACTCCACGGCGGTCTTGATGACATGCGAGTCGCTCACCACAAGCGGGCGTGTGGTGAGCCCGTGGGGAGCTATCGGTGAAAGCACGAAACATGGAGCGGTGGGCTGGATGATGGGCCCTCCTACCGAGAGATTGTAGGCTGTGGATCCGGTAGGGGTGGAGATGATAAGTCCGTCTCCCTGATAGGACGCCACCTCTATATCGTCGAGAAATGTATGCACCGTTGCCATCGAGGCATTGCCACGGCGCAGTATGGCCACCTCGTTGAGAGCATACGCCCAGCCCGACACCATCTGCCGCAGTGTATCGCCGGCGGCCCTCACCTCGAGCAGCGAGCGGTCCTCCACGAAATAATTGCCCGAGAGCAGATTATCTACCACCTCCGGAGCATTATGGAGCGACTCCTCGGCCAGAAATCCGAGATGGCCGGTATTGATCCCTATGATCGGTATCTCCTTGGCGCCCACCCATCGGGCCGTGCGCAGGAATGTCCCGTCACCACCTATGGAGATGGCTGCGTCGGCGGTGAATTCATCTCCGTCAAACACATCGTCGGCCTGCGGGGCGTGGCCGAGTTCCTTGACCAGTGCCTCATAGAAATGGCGCTGCACGGCTGTGAAGATGCCGCGCGACGACAGAAGGTCAAGCAGTGAGGAGATGAGCGGGAGATCGCCGGGACTCTGCCGGCGCTTGCCGAAGATAGCTATTTTCATATTTCAAGATAATGAAGAAGTTCGGCCATGCGTCGTCCGGCCACATCGTCGGAGGCCAGCGACCGCGCGTCGGTGTCGACCACCTCATAGCCGTAGCGCTCCAGCGACCGAGCCACACTCAAGGGCGAACGATGGCTCACACGCAGCTCACACACCACACGGTTGTCCATACGCTCGCCATCGGTGGTGACGTTGAGATTAAGCAGGTGGGCATCACAGTCCTCCACCGCTGTGGCAATGCGCGAGGCACTGTAGTCGGAGGGGAGGCAGCTCACAAGCAGAGTGGACACATCCTCACGCTCGGGAAACAGCCTCTCGAGTGTGGGACGCGAGGGCAGCGAGAGCTGCAGCTCGTTGGGCGATATGTTGTCTTTTGAAGGCAAAATGTTTCAGTTTTCGGTTTTTTCTGAGTAAATTTGCACCCGGCTTCCGATAAGCAGATACAAAATTACAAATAATCTATTACATATTAAACCCGCCAACGGGATAAAAGGATTATTTAACTATGACAAATCTCAGCGTCAACATAAACAAGATCGCCACTCTGCGCAACGCGCGCGGCGAGAACACCCCCGACCTTCTCAAGGTAGCCGCCGACTGCGAACGCTTTGGCGCACAGGGCATCACCGTACATCCGCGCCCCGACGAGCGCCACATCAAGCGCGACGATGTATACCGTCTGCGCCCGCTGGTCAAGACGGAGTTCAACATAGAGGGCTACCCCTCGCCCGAGTTCATGGAACTCGTGCTGAGGGTGAGACCCGAGCAGGTGACCCTCGTGCCCGACGCTCCCGACGCGCTGACATCATCGGCCGGATGGGATGTGGCCGCCCACGAAGAGTTTCTCACCGGCATCGTGGAGCAACTGCGCGAAGCCGGCATACGCTCATCGATATTCGTAGGGACTGACGCCGACAACATACGCCGTGCCGCCGCCACAGGCGCCGACCGCGTGGAGCTCTACACCAAGCCATACGCCGATCTCTATCCGGCCGATCCGGAAAAAGCTGTCGCTCCCTTTGTCGAGGCAGCCGACACAGCTATGAGATGCGGTCTCGGTGTCAACGCCGGCCACGATCTCAGCCTCGAGAACCTCGAATGGTTCCACCGCCATATACCGCGCCTGAGCGAAGTATCCATAGGCCATGCACTGATATGCGACGCTCTCTACCTCGGCCTCGAGGAGACCATACGCCGCTACCGTCAGGCCCTATCCTGATATTAACAGAAAACACATATTCATCATCACCCCTACCATCACCATGCTTCAGGAACAGTTCGTAGACACCCTCGCCGCAGCCGCTCCGGCTGTCAACACCCAGGCCGCCGAGGCCGTGCAGCAACTCTCCGTATGGGATCTCACCATGCGCGGAGGTTTCATCATGATCCCACTTGCCATCCTGTCCATCATCAGCATATACATATTCGTGGAGCGCTGCATCGTCATCAGCCGCGCACGCAAGGAGGACGCATCGTTCATGAAACGTATACGCGACTACATCCACGAGGGCGAGACCGAGAGCGCCCTGAACCTCTGCGCACGCTCCAACACCCCCTACGCACGCCTCATAGCCAAAGGTATCACCCGCATAGGACGTCCGATGAACGATGTGCTCGTCACCATCGAAAACACCGGCAACATCGAGATCGCCGCTCTTGAGAAAGGCCTGCCCTGGCTCGCCACCACCGCCGCCGGAGGCCCGATGATCGGATTTCTCGGCACGGTGATCGGTATGGTCAACGCCTTCTACAACCTCGCCTCCGCCGGCACCAGCGCCAACATTGCAGTGCTTGCCGACGGTATCTACGCCGCTCTTGTCACCACAGTGGCCGGTCTCATAGTGGGCATCATCGCTCTATTCGCCTACAACTATCTCGTGGCTCGCATCAACAAAGTGATGAACTCGCTCGAGGCCAAGACAATGGAATTCATGGACCTGCTCAACGAGCCCGCCTAACCCCCTATCCTATCCCCCTACGCCATGGCCCTGAAACGACAGTCACGCATGATCGAGGTCTTCTCGATGGCATCCATGACGGATGTCATCTTCCTGCTCCTCATCTTCTTCATGGTCACATCGACCTTTGTATTCCCGACGGCTCTTGAGGTGAATCTTCCCGAAAGCTCGAGGCAGACAGCCATCAAGCCCGTAACCCGCATATTCATCGACAAGGAGGGACAGATCTTCATCTCCACCTCGGCCGGCGAGGAGCCTGCACCCGTGAGCTTGGAGGCCCTCCCTGCAGCCCTCGTGAAGGCTCGCAGCGAAAACAGTGAGGCGGCCGAATCGCCCGACTCGCAGTTCATAGCCGTCTATGCCGACGAGGATGTGACCTACGGCACCTTGGTGAAGGTGCTCGACCTCGGAGCGCAAAACAATCTCAAGATGGTGCTCGCCACCAAGCCCGCACCAACCACAGCCCGTCCCGCAGCGCAATGAACAGATCACGCAGCCATATCATAGCCCTGGCCGCCACACTGCTGTTCCACATAGCTGTGGTGGTGATACTGCTGAGCCTGTATCTGCGCTACTCCCCCGCCGAGGAGGTGATGAGGGAGTGGCCACCTGTGGACTCCGCCGAGGTGCTCTTCGGTGGTGAATACGTCATTACCGGCGATACACCCGAGATAGCGGAGACCTCTTCGGAGAGCGCTCCCGCCGAGGCAGATGTGCCTCAGACACCTCAGCCTGTGGCCGAGGCTCTCACTAATGCCGGCACCCCGGCGCCGACCCCGCCACCGGTCATCTCCACCGAGAAACCCTCGCCCGCCAAAGTGGTGAAGGAGGAGAAACCGAAGCAGCCCACAGGTCCGTCAAAGGCCGAGATCGAGGCGGCCGAGAAGGCACGTCGCGAGCAGGAGACACGCCAGGCCATAGCCTCCAAAGTGCAGTTCGGCAAGGCCGGCAAAGGCGATGACGGCAAAGGTAAGGCCGGAAGCCCCGACGGCAACGCCAATGCGGGCGTCACAGCCGGCACCCCGGGCCATAATCTGAAGGGGCGCACCCTCGCATCGTGGGAAACCCCGAAACGCTCCCCGCTGGGGAGTGTGGTGATACGCGTGAGCGTAAACCGCGACGGTCAGGTCACTGCCGCCTCCTACTCGTCAGGCACCGGAGCCGCAGCAGCGAGCGAAGCCACCCGCCAGAGCTGCATCCGTGCCGCCCGTGCATCGCGATTCTCTGTGGATCACGACGCTCCCGCCTCGCAGACAGGCACCATCACCTACCGATTCCAGTGATACAGCAGGCCCTTTTGGGATAAGGGGCCTGCTTCTGGATATGTTGACATGACAATATACACATCACATGACGGATTTCATATTAGAAAAAAAGATAAGGTTTGTATTGATTTGGATAGTTTTGTCATTATTGCCAGGACTTACGGGCTGTGACAATAAATCTGCGTTATCAGGCTACATGGATAATATTGAGAATCTTATGGAGATTCATCCTGATTCTTCACTTATTCTCCTTGAAGCTATTGACAAAAGCCGGTTAAGGGGTGACAGGGAGAAAGCCCGGTATGCTCTTTTGATGTCCATGGCCTATGATAAGAATTATATTGATAAGACTGAATTTGATGTCATTCAGCCGGCAGTGGACTACTATTTGAAGCACGGATCGCCCGATGAAAAAATGCGCACATATTATTATCAGGGTAGAATATATCAGAACAGCGGCGATGATGACAGTGCTATGACATCGTTCATAAAAGCATCAGAATTGAATTGTATCTCCGATTCCTTGCTTCTGGCACGTCTCCTTGTGGCAAAAGGCATATTGTATTATAAGCAATATAAGCTCAACAACTTTATTGAGAATAACCTGATGGCGGCTAAAATATATGGAGCGAAAGGCAAGTATGTCAATGAAATAAAGTGCTACTCAAAAGCGCTTGACGGAGCGGTTGTGTCGGATTTACGCCAAAGATCGGACAGCTTGATGAAAGTCTGTTCAGAACTTGTGGACATGCATCCTGAGTGTAGTCAGTATACCATATATTCTTCAATTGCGTATACAATTTATTTCGGTTCGGACAGTGACATGAGAGAGGTGCTGGATAAATATGATGATTTTACCGATGACACGGATGTAATGCTTAATATAGCTAATGGTTATTCTAAGATAGGCGAATGGAATACGGCATTGGCATATATTGACAATGTGGATATAGCTGAGGATGATCCAAGCTATCTGAAATATCTGCTGACAAAGATACATGTATTGGAGAATGTCGGGGATTACCGGGAGGTTATAGATCTGTATGTGGAGTATATCGAAAAACTTGAAGATGTTCATGACTATCTGATCACACATGACTTGCTGTTTTTGGATAAAAGGCATGAATTGGAGATAAAGAATCTGATGGAGATTCAGAAAAGGGATGATACGATCAGAAGAAACACGTTTGGCATCATATTTCTTTTGATCACAGGAGCGCTGATATATAACCGGTATAGATTCGTCAGGACGAAGCGTAAGCTTGCGGAGGAGGAAAACGCCAAGCTCAAACTTATGCAGGAAAATCTGGTGAGGAGCAAGGAGAAGATCGAATTGGAAAAGGTTGCAGCAGAACTGGAGCTTGAGAATTTAAAACTGGAGAAGATACAGTTGGAGCGCGAGCAGTCCAATCTGAAAGAGCTTCTGAACATGCAGACAGGTTTGCCTTTGCCCGTCCGAAACACTATAAAGGAACGCCTTGATATCCTCAACAGTCTACTTGCCAAGGAGATATCTGAAAATGATTCGTATGCTAAGCCATATAAAAAATGGATTGAGTCAATTCATAAAAACCGGGATGAATTCATGAACTCAACGAAGCTTGCATTTTCGGCCTCGCATCCGGTGTTCATGAATCATCTGATTTCCCATGGGCTCACAGAGGATGAAATCAAATACATATGTCTGTATGCAATAGGCCTCCGTGGGAAAGAAGTTGGTGAATACATACAGCTGAAACGACATTATAATGTGAGCAGTGCGATAAGAAAAAAACTTGGCATTGATGAGCATGAAACAAACATCGGGCCATATGTAAGAAGGCTGATGAACGAGCTGGGCTAATTGACAGAGAAGAACACTTCTTATTTTTGAAAGAGATGACATTATCGCACCTTTTTGGTGGGATGATGGGTCTAACTTTGCAGAAACTAAAAACAAAACGAATATGAAGACTGCAAAGTGGGACAAACCGTTGTCAAAGCGAGCTTACGAGAAAATCAAGGAGAGGGCACTTGTCGGGGTGACTATAGCCGGACGTGAGGATGATTTTGAAGAGTTCATCGAGACCATTGATCTATATATCAGCAAAGGGAAGATCTCAATGCCATGGTGTGACCATCATGATATATACGAGATCATCTTCCACATGATCAAGGATGATATCGATACAGCCATACGCCGTTCGCGGGAGGCCCGCGAACGTGCTGCCGCTCGCCGTAGAGTCAGGGATGAGGCATCTGAAAAGCAGGCAGAAGGTAATGATGGTTTTGAGATGGTGGGGGCGATTTGTCCGGATAGGGTTAATCCGACTACTCATGAGGAATCGGGCCAAGCGAAGAAAAGCCGCAGACGGGACAAAGTCAGAAGATACAACGAGCGATGTTAGCAGTGCCATGTTTGGGTCTCCCTGTTAAACTTTCAGACCAAGCGTTAAACTATGAATTGATGTAGTTATGTATATCACTTAAAATTAACGGTTTATATTAGGTTGCGTTAAACTTTTATTTTTAGTATATACTTTCGGGATCATAATTTTGCACTGCATTCAAACAAAAACAACAGCAATGAAAAAAGTAATTTTAATCATCTTTATGATGGCTTGTATGGCTATTGTAGCAATGGCCGAGGAGAAAAAAGCAGAGATGGCTGCTCCCGCACAACTTATAGTTAATAGTTCGCTATGCTGGCAACAGTAAAAAGCTCATTGGCATATGTAGAGTATGTCATGTTGGTAGCGTATACGGTAGCATTAGGGATCTTATTGATACCTAAAACTATTGTTGGGGCGCTTGCGGTGTTTTTTTGTGCTGTCATTATGATCCTCATGATGTTAGGCATAAACTATACGAAGTACTCATTGGCCAAGCGTCTTTGTTCGGGTAAACCATATGGAAATTTGTTTATGGACGTCGTCATGTTGCTGTACTCCATACAATATTTCTATGAGTTCAACGAATGGGGGATATTGTATACTATCGGTACGATATTTCTCAGCATAGATACCCTATTATTCGTAATAGGATTTATCGAGAGACGCTACAAGAAGCAGGTGTAAAGGTATTGTGCATGTATGCTCATTGCTTTATGGTCATACATGCACAATGCTATTCGTTTATATGCCGGTAAGACATATATATCATCTATATCACCTTCACAAAAATTATTGGTGTTATTGCCTTGGCAGGTGACGGCCCTACATTCTGACCATAAATTCCTACATAAGCGGATAATTTTGGCAGTGATGGAATAAACTTTTATTGTTGAAAAGAGGTTAAATTTGCAGAGGGATTTCTCTCTGCAAATTTTTATCACGCAACTTCAACTATCTATTTATGTATTTCCGCAGGATTTTCATCGCTATTGTTCTCGCTGCCGGGGTGGCAACGGGTGCATCGGCGCGTGAGGAGGCCGCAGCGTCATCGTCGGTGGCCGACGGCTCGGTGCTGTCGCTCGAGCAGTGCCGCTCGCTGGCGCTTGCCAACAACAAGAACCTCCGCAAGACCGCCGAGGAGGTCCGGGCCGCCGGATATCAGAAGGATGAGGCTTTCGCCGCCTATCTTCCGGCCATCGACTTTGCCGGAGGCTATATGTATAATCAGAAGAAACTGTCGATGTTTGACTCCGACCAGTTTCTGCCGGTGAAAAGTTTCAATCTCGAGAAGCAGGCCTATGAGTTCAATCTGGTGAAGAACCCCATGACGGGCGAGCCTATCACCGTCAACGGCCAACCTGTGCCCGAGCAGGTGGCATTTCTGCCAAAGGAGTCGCTCACGTATGACATCCACAATGTGTTCTTCGGCGCCGTCACCCTCACCCAGCCCATATTTATGGGCGGCAAGATCGTGGCCATGAACAAGATCACCGGCTATGCCGAGGACATGGCACGCGCCAAGCACAGCGAGACCGCGCGCGACATCATCTATGCGGTCGATGCCGCTTACTGGCAGGTGGTATCGCTCAAGGCCAAGCAGGAGCTCGCCGAGAGCTATGTGAATCTGCTCGACACGCTGCGCCGCAATGTCGGCCTGATGGTGGAGCAGGGTGTGGCCACACGCCGCGACGAGCTGACGGTGGATGTCAAGCTCAATTCGGCCCAGGTGGATCTCACCAAGGTGAACAACGGTGTGGCCCTCTCGCGCATGGCCCTGGCGCAGTTGTGCGGATTTCCCATCCACACTTCTTTCACCCTCGCCGACGAGAATGCCGACTCCCCGGCCGCAGCCGTTGCCGCCGCTGCCACCGATCCACGGGCCATCGACATGAACGAGGTGTATGCCCGCCGCGACGACCTGCGTCAGCTCGAGCTTGGCGTGAAGATATTCGGACAGAAGGAGAAGGTGGTGCGTGCCGAGATGATGCCGTCGCTGGCGCTGGTGGGTTCCTACTCATTCTCCAATCCCAATCTCTATGACGGTTTCAAGAAACGTTTCAACGGCGCATTCTCCGTAGGAGCCATGCTCACCATTCCCATATGGCACTGGGGCGGCAACTACAACAAGTATCGTGCCGCCAAGGCCCAGACTGCGGCCCTGCGCATGGATCTCGAGAATGCCCGCGAGATGATAGACCTGCAGGTGAACCAGGCCTCGTTCAAGGCTGCCGAGGCTGTGAAGACCCACACCATGACCCAGACCAACCTCGAACATGCCGACGAGAATCTGCGCTGTGCCAACGTTGGTTTCCGCGACGGAGTCATGACCGTTGACAATGTCATGGAGGCCCAGACGGCATGGCTCAAGGCTCACAGCGAGAATATCGATGCCCGCATCGACGTATATCTCTGCGACGTATATCTCTCCAAGGTACTCGGAACACTCAATCCTACCCTCTAAAATAATCACATCATGTCAACCAATACATCTACATCAAACCCCACACCGGAGCAGCGTGAGAACAAAGCGCTCCTGTTTGCCATAGGCGCAGTCGCCGTGCTGTGCATAGCACTCGCCATAGTAGGATTCCTATTCCTCAACAAACCGCCGGAGATAGTACAGGGGCAGGCCGACGCCACCTCCGTGCGTATCTCGGGCAAATTGCCGGGCCGAGTCATGAAGCTCTACGTCAAGGAGGGCGACATGGTGCATACCGGCGATACGCTCGTACACATATATTCATCGCTTGCCGAGGCCAAGATGGCCCAGGCTCAGGGGATGGAGACCGTGGCCCGCACACAGGACAAGAAAGTTGACGCCGGTACCCGCAGCCAGATCATCGCCGCCGCCGCCGACCTCGTGAGCCAGGCCGAGGCAGCAGTGGAGATCACCAAGAAGACCTACACCCGCATGGAGAACCTCTTCAAGGAGGGCGTCATCTCCGAGCAGAAACGCGATGAGGCCAAGGCTGCATATGACGCCGCCGTGGCCGGTCTCGGCGCCGCCCGCAATCAGCATTCGCTCGCCAAGGCCGGAGCGCAGAGCGAGGACAAGGAGAGTGCGGCCGCCATGGTCAATGTGGCCAAGGGTGGTGTGGCCGAGGTGGAGAGCGTGCTCGAGGACCAGTATCTCACAGCACCCTTCGACGGTCAGATAGATCAGGTATATCCCCACGAGAGCGAGCTCGTGATGCTCGGCGCACCGATCATGAGCCTGCTCAAGCTCGAGGACAAGTGGGTGACATTCAATGTGCGTGAGGATCTGCTCAGCGAGATGCCCCTCGGCGGCGAGATCGAGATCATGATCCCCGCCCTCGACAAGAAGAAGGTCAAGGCCCGTATCTTCTATTCGCGCGACCTCGGAAGCTACGCCACATGGCAGGCCACGAAGAGCGTAGGCCAGTGGGACAGCAAGACCTTCGAGATCAAGGCCCGCACGCTGGAACCCGTGGCCGAACTGCGCCCTGGCATGACTGCCGTCTATTTCAAGAAATAAACAACCTCTAAAGTAAAGAATCCCCTCCATGTCAGCATTCACACGTACATTCCGGCGGGAACTTTCCCGGCTGAGCTCGCGGCGCATCTATTTCTTCATGATGATCGTCGTGCCTCTGGGATGTGCCTTCTTCTTTCTTGACCTCATGCACGAGGGGCTCCCCATCAAGGTCCCGGTAGCGATGGTCGATGCCGACCATTCGACACTGTCGCGCAAGGTGGGGCGCGAGCTCAACGCCGGCGAGCTTGTGGACATCACAGCCGAGGTGGAGAGCTTCCACGAAGCCATAGCACGGGTGAGGGCCGGCGAGATATTCGGATTCTTCCACATCCCCGCCGACTTCCAGCGCAAGGCACTCAACGGTGAGACACCTACACTGTCCTTCTACTCCAACATGTCCATCTTCGTGCCCGGCACGTTCACCTACAAGGGATTCAAGACCACGGCTGTCACCACCTCGGGCGGCCTGGTCAAGACCACCCTCACAAGCGCAGGTATCAACGAGACCGTAGCCGGAAGTCTGGTGATGCCCTTCACCACCGACATACACCCCATCGGCAATCCCTGCACCAACTATTCCATCTACCTTTCCCAATCGTTTCTCGCGGCTGTGATGGGACTGCTGGTGATGCTGATGACCGTGTTCACCATCTGCACGGAGATCAAGGACGGCAGTTCGCCCCAGTGGCTCGCCGCCGCCCACGGCAACATGGGAATAGCGCTCGCCGGCAAGCTCCTGCCGCAGACCATAGTGTTTTGTGCCGTAGGGGTAGCCATACAGACGGTGATGTTCGTGTTTCTCGACTTCCCTCTCCACAGCAACCCCTGGCATATGATCACGGCCATGATCCTTCTGGTCATGTCGAGCCAGGCCTTTGCCGTGGTGGTGACGGAGATACTCCCCAACCTCCGCTTCGCGCTGAGTATAGCGAGCCTCGTGGGCATACTCACATTCTCCGTGGCCGGATTCTCATTCCCGGTCGACAAAATGTATGGCGGCGTAGCCATCTTCGCCTACATCCTGCCGGTGCGGTATTATTTTCTCATTTACATAGACCAGGCCCTCAACGGACTGCCTCTCTACTTCTCGCGCTTCTACTATGCGGCCATGCTGCTGATGCTGCTTGTCCCGGTGCTGGGGCTGAGACGTCTGCGCGGCAGACTGGAGCGACCGGTGTATGTACCGTAATCAATGAAATTGCCCATGAACTGGTTAAAAAGTCTTTTCAGAGTCTGGCGGCATGAGTGTTACCTCGTGTTCACCGACATTGGGGTGATTCTCTTCTTCTTCGCCCTTCCATTGGGATATCCCATCATATATACTCTTATCTACAACCCGGAAGTAGTGGAGGAGATCCCCGTTGTGGCGGTGGATCACTCACGCACCGCCGAGAGCCGGGAGCTCATACGCGCTCTCGACGCCACGCAGAGCATACACATCACCGGTTATGCCAGCGACCTCGCGGAGGCCCGCAGGGCATGGGCCGAAAAGGAGTGCTATGCCGTGGTGGAGGTGCCCGCCGACTATGCCGCACGCATAGGACGCGGCGAGCAGGCCGTGGTGTCATACTATGCGGACATGTCGCTGCTCATACGCTACCGTCAGGCACTCTTCGCCATCACAGGCGTGCAGATGGACGAGGTGCAGAAGATCACTGCCGAACGTGTGATGCGCGAGGGTGGCATACTCACCACCGTTGTCTCCGGGCTGCCCGTCGAGACCCAGTCCAACATCCTCGGCGATCAGTCGCAGGGATTCGCGTCGTTCATCATGCCGGGCATCGTGGTGCTCATATTGCAGCAGAGCATGATACTCGGCATCACCATGCTTGCCGGCACAAGCCGCGACAGGCGCCGCCGCAATCCACTCGGCATCGATCCGGAGCATCTCGACGCGGGCACCACTGTGACACTGCTCGGCAAGACACTCTGCTACCTGATGATATACATACCGCTGAGCTATTATATACTTGACATCATCCCGCGCATGTTCGAGCTGCCCCATGTAGGAGCGTTCATGGACTATATGCCATTCATCTTCGTGATGCTGCTCGCATCGAGTTTCCTCGGGCAGACGCTTCAGGTGTTCGTACGCGAGCGCGAGAGCTCATTCCTCGTCATAGTGTTCACCTCGGTAGTGTTCCTGTTCCTCTCCGGACTCACATGGCCACGCTATGCGTTCAATCCATTCTGGATGGCCATATCAGATCTCGTCCCCGCCACATGGGGTGTGGAGGGCTTCGTGAGAATCAACTCCAACGGCGCCTCGCTTAGCGACGTCAGCCGTTACTATATGGCCCTATGGGGACTCTCGGCCCTCTATTTCTGCACAGCCTGGCTACTGAACCGTTATCTCTACCCCCGCCGCAGGCTCAAAAGCGGGAATGCCATGTGAGAATTGACGGAATAGAAGTGCTTTTCAAAATGGCGGTGTGTCAAAATATAGAAGGATACAAAAGGACAAAAAAGGACAAAAGTGACAGAAATATTAATTATCTGTGTGATAAATAATTACTTTCTGTCACTTTTGTCCTTTTT
>CAJTJG010000009.1 GCA_910576785.1 uncultured Duncaniella sp. | reverse complement strand
CTTGTACGGTGGTGTGAGAGGACAAGTGAACACGAAAGAGGTGAACACCTCAATTAGTGTTCACCTCCTACTCGATTGACACACTGCCATCTTCATGTCATTTCAGCTTTATTGTGAAGCGCGTTAGGCCGTCGTCGGTCGAAGTGCCGAGTGAGAATGTGGCTTCGTGGCGGTTGAGGATCTCCGACACAAACATCAGTCCGAGGCCCTGTCCTGATGGCTTTGTGGAGAAGAATGGGGTGAAGAGGCTGCGCTGGGCTTCGGTAGATAGTCCTGCGCCATTGTCGGTGATGATGATATGTCCGCGTGTGCCGGTGGAAATGGTTATTTTACCGTCGGGCCTGTCTCCGATACTCTCTATGGCATTCTTGAATATGTTCACTATCACCTGTTCCATCAATGACAGGTCCATCTGGTACTGACGAGTGGCGTCGGCATCAAGATCAAACTCCACATTCACACCGGCGGAATATGCCATGGAGCACAGGAATGGCTGTAGATCTGTGATCAGACGGTTGGTTGTGGCCGGTGTGGTGTTCAACGGTGGTATCTTCACTACGCCGGAATAGGCTGAAATGAATGCGGCAAGTCTGTCAGCCCGGCGGGAGCTTCCCTCCACAGCCTCGGTGAGCAATTCGTCGTCGCCCCAAGGTTTGGTGTCGAGCAGAAGTCTGAGTAAGGAGGATATGGATGCGAGAGAGTTGTTTACCTCATGACCGATAACACGAATCACCTTGCCGTAAGCTTCACGTTCGGCGCGGCGCACCTCGTCGGTCAGTGTCTCGATGAGGATGAACGGGCGTGACATACCTCTGTCCATGAAGGACAGGCGTGAGCAGCGGTAGATCTTCGTGTCAGTGAGTCTCACCACTCTGCTCTCGTCCTTCTCGAGCATGGAGCATTCGCGGGCCACCTGTGAGCTGAGTTCGTCAAGCCTTTTGCCGATAGGGTCCTCGCCCAAAATGGTGCAAGATGCGGAGTTGCATAAAATTATCCGGTCATTATTGCCTATGCTGATTATACCTGTGGGGGATGCTTCGATGAGCAGACTGAGGAGATGGTCGGTCTCCAGAGTGCGCAGGCGCTCTGTCTTGAGATTGTCCATCAGATCATTGAACAGTTCCACTATTCTATCGGCATCTTTCTGTCCCACCGGAGCAAGACGTGAGCCGTAGTCCTGCTCCCTGAGCAGATCAATGCCCATGTTGGCCACATGCAGTGGCTTGACAACACGTGAATATAAGACCATGCATAGTAAAATTGCCGCACCGAGTATGCCCTCCACATACAGGCATGGCCTGGTGAAGCCTCCGCATGCGTCCGGAAGCATCGTCGCCGCCACCACCAAGGTTCCGGTCAGCAATATGAAAATGCGGCGGACGTTCATGACTGATGGATGTCGAGTTTCTCCATGCGTCTGTACAGCGACTGTCGTGAAATACCGAGTGAGGCTGCCACCTGCGAGAGGTTGCCCTTGAACCTCTCGAGCGCATCCGTGATGGCCCTGCGTTCCATCTGCTCGAGGGTAAGGACCTCGCCTGAAGATGCCGAGGGCACGTTTTCTTCCGATATCGCGGTGGATTCTGTCTTGACAGCCTCACGCACCATTGCTGAGGTTATTACCTTGGAGTCGTTGACTATCACAAGCCTGTTGACCAGATTCTGCAGCTGACGCACATTTCCCGGATACGGGAGTGACTGTAGCAGCGCCATGGCATCGGGGGTGAACTCGGCTTTGCCTCCGGCGAATTTCTCTACGAGCAGCGGTATATCCTCGCGCCTTTCGCGTAGCGCGGGCAGATGGATGGAGATGATGTTGATGCGGTAATAGAGATCCTCCCTGAAGCGGTTTTCCCTGACGGCCTTCACAAGGTCGACATTAGTGGCACATATCACACGGAGGTTTACCTTGCGCGGGGTGGTTTCGCCGAGCCGTTCGAAAGTCTGTTCCTGCAATACGCGGAGCATTTTCACCTGACATGACAGATCGAGATCACCTATCTCGTCAAGGAATATTGTGCCACCGTCGGCGGCTTCAAATCGGCCGGATCGTTCTCTCTCCGCGCCGGTATATGCGCCCTTGGCGTGGCCGAACATCTCGCTTTCGAAAAGTGAGCGTGGGAGTCCACCGAGATTGACGGCCACAAACGGATGGTCCCTCCGCATCGACTCCGTATGAATAGCTCTCGCTACCAGCTCCTTGCCGGTGCCGTTTTCTCCGGTTATGAGTATCGCGGCATCGGTTGGCGCCACCCGTCTTATCTTTTCAAGCACACCCGTTATGGCCTCGCTCCGGCCTATTATGCCATAGTTGTCTCCATCAAGCGGAGCTGTGTCCATGTCATTCCCGGCGTCGGCCGAGTGTAGCGACAGTGCAGTGTTGACCCGGCTCATGAGGTCGCGGTTGTCCCAGGGTTTGGTGATGAAGTCCATGGCGCCGTTTCGCATGCCTTCCACCGCCAGAGGTATGCTGCCCCACGCAGTCATCAATATCACCGGCACATCGGGTATGAGCACCTTTATCTTGGCAAGCAGTTCGAGCCCGTCGCGGCCAGTGGTGCTTGATGTATAGTTCATGTCCATGATTATGAGGTCTATCCCGGGTTTTTCCCTCATGGAACGCCTCACCTCGGCCAGGGCCTCCTCTTCGTTGGAGGCTCGGGCTGTGGTATATCCACATCGGCGCATAAGCATGGCAAGTGACAGAGTGATGGACGTGTCATCGTCCACAAGCAGTATGTGTGACATGTTCGATCGGTCTATTTTGGTACAAAATTAAGTATTATCTAAAATATTACCCGTATTTTAACGTTAAAAATAGTGGTATGAAATTCCATAAGCAAATAATATCGGTGATCATGTTCCCTATGCTCGTGTTTCTGGCAGGGTGTTCGGGAGCTAAGATGAGCGTGGCCGACGAGCAGCTGGCCCGTGGCGAATATTTTGATGCGTCAAAGACATATCGCAAGATCTATAACAAGCTTAAAGCCAAGGAGCAGCGTCAGCAGCGAGCCGAGGTGGCGTTCAAGATGGCAGAGTGTCACCGTCTGCTCGGACAGGATGCACGCGCCGGTGCGGCATATCAGAATGCCCTGCGCTATGGCTATCCCGACAGTACCATCCTGCTGAAGCTTGCCCAGGCCCAGCATGGGCAGGGAGCATATGCCCAGGCCGTGAAGACCTATGAGGAGTATCTCGGGAAATATCCCGGCGACAGGCTTGCGGAGCGATCGCTCGCCGGTGCCCGCAAGGCTGCCGAACTGAAGAAGAACAAGACCCGCTATGTGGTGCGCAATGCCGCTCTGTTCAATTCCCGCCGCTCGGATTATGCCCCGATGTTCAATGGCGATGTACTCTATTTCACCACTACCAATGAAAAGGTGAAGGGTACGAACCGCAGTGAGATCACCGGTATGAAGCGCAGCGATATATGGATGGCGCGTAAGAATGAACTCGGAGCCTGGCAGAGGCCTGAGCCGGTGGAGGGTGAATTGAATTCGGAGTGGGATGAGGGTATATGCTCTTTTTCGCCCGACGGCTCCACCATGTATCTGACAAGGGCCATACGCAAGCCGGGGTCGAATACCGGCACTGAACTTTATACGTCGCAGCGCAGCGATGCTCAATGGAGTGCTCCTGTCAAGCTCGAAGTGACGGCTGACACGCTCTCGTCCTACGGCCATCCGGCTGTGAGTCCGTCGGGCGAATGGCTGTATTTCGCTTCCGACATGCCGGGAGTGGGGGGCAAGGATATATGGCGCATCAATCTCAAGGAGCGTGCCGGAAGCCTCGAGAATCTCGGCGAAGCTATCAATACTCCCGGCGATGAGGTGTTTCCCTACATGCTTACAGACTCGGTGATGTATTTCTCGTCCGACGGTCATCCCGGCCTTGGAGGTCTCGATATATTCAGAGCTACACTTACCCCGTCGGGCGGATGGCTTGTGGAGAATATGGGTAGCCCCGTCAACTCGGAGGGCGATGACTTCGGTATAACCTATGCCACTCCCGGACGCGAGGCCGGATATTTCAGCTCCAACCGTGGCGATGGCCGTGGATATGACCATCTGTATTCATTCGAGCTTCCTGACCTTAAGGTCCAGATATCCGGATGGGTTCTTGACAAGGATGAAGAGCCTGTGCCGAACGCCATAATCCGAATTGTGGGCAATGACGGCTCCAACCAGAAGGCGGTGGCCCGCAATGACGGGTCGTTCTCATTCCCCCTGGAGCGTGGTGTCAGCTATGTGATGCTTGCCGGAGCCAAGGGGTATCTCAATGCCAAGCAGGAGTTTACATCTGATGCTGCCGAGGAGGATGCTGAGTATGGCATAGATTTCATACTCGCTTCCATTTCGAAGCCCAATATTCTCGAAAATATATTCTACGACTTTGACAAGGCCACGTTGCGTCCGGAGTCAAAGACGGCTCTTGACGAGCTTGTGGGCATGCTGAGGGATAATCCCAACATCACTATCGAGATGGCCTCGCATACGGACCGTCACGGCACTGATGAGTATAATATCAACCTTTCGCTACGGCGTGCCAACAGCGTGGTGGACTATCTGATAGAGTCGGGCATCCCCGCCGCGAGATTACAGGCGCAGGGTTATGGCGAATCGCGCCCGAAGACTGTCACGAAGAAGATCAACAGGGAGTACCCTCAGTTTCCTGAGGGGCAGGTGCTCGATGAGGAGTATATCCTCACGCTCTCTCCCGAGGATCAGGATGCGGCCGATCAGATAAACCGCCGCACGGAATTCCAGGTGCTTACTTTCGACTACCAGATGTATTGATAAGCGCTTTCCGGATGAGGTCATAGAGGCCCAGTGTGAAGGCTGACATTCGGAAAGGCAATCGGCCTATGGCCCAAAGTCGTGGACTCACTTTGCCGTGCACACCTGCGAAGTCAATCTGACTGTGGGTCAGCGACAGTTGTCTCATAATGTCGGAAGTGTCTCTTCTATCAAGCGATGGTGAAAGCGTGCGTAGCAATCTCAATCCATCGAATAAACCGTGAAATTCAGATATGCGTGCTTTATCGATCACATCGGGGCGGTCCTGATAGTTGCGCTCTGCGAATTCTCGTATCCAGCGGTTTGCGTTGATGAATGAAAACTGTTTTACCGAGACGCTATGTGTGACTGAGGCATCGTTCATGCGGTAGAAATATGAAGCATCGCAGAATGCTATCTTCCGGGCTTCGAAAATTATGGCACGTGCCAGAGCTTCGTCTGCGAATGCGTTGGCGCAGTCAAACCTGTAGGTCGCGGCACACCGCATGTAGAGCTCTTTGTTCCAGCAACCACCCCCCGCGGCAAATTCCCACTCACCGATACTCAATGGCATCAGCTCCTTGCCGGTATATATCCTGGAGATGTCGAATGATTCGTCGGATGCATATCTCTCGACCCTGTCGCCAAGATCACCGCCAAAAGCATAGTTGATGGTAAATACTATGTCAGCTCCGGTCTCGTCCACGCGCCGCGCAATCTTTGTGAGATAGTCCGGCTCCACAATGTCATCGGCATCAATGCAGCATATGTAGTCATGGCTTGCCTCGCGGATGGCCCTGAGCCGCGGCTCAAGGCATCGGCCGGAATTGACGGGCATGCGGAACACTTTTATTCGGCTGTCCGTCTTTGCTGCGGAGAGGATGGTGCCGTAAGTGCTGTCAGTCGAACAGTCATCCACAATGACAAGTTCCCAGTCAGGGTATGTCTGTGCCAGAATGCTTTCTATGGCCTCTCCGATATATTCCCCGGCATTGTAGGCGGGCATGATTATCGATATCTTCATTGTCTGTGCAGGGGTCGATGTGGTGATGAACGATATTTTTATCAAAATTACAATTTTTTCATGTAAGAGTCAAGAAATTGAGATATTATAAAAACGGAGAGAAATATTAACAAGATTTAACCCTGTTTTCTATATATTATTTAGGTGATGTGCTTAATTTTGCATTCAAATCGAATAAATTGTGTTATACAGCATAATTTCACAACACCGGACATATGATTAAAAGCACCATAGAGCAATTTATAGCTGACGATCTCGCAGAAATCTGGCAGATATTGAGTGGAGATGAAAAACGTCTCATATTGGAGAATTTCACCATCCACAACTATAAGAAGAACCAGATCATATACGCAGAGAAGGACGATCCGGAATTCCTCTGGTGTCTTCTTGACGGAAAGGTCAAAAAGTACAAGGACGGCATAGGTGGCCGCGTGCAGATCATACGTCTTATAAAGCCGGTGCAGTACTTCGGTTACAGGGCATATTTCGCGGGCGAGCCGTATGTGTCGAGCGCGGCTACACTCGAGCCCTCCACACTCGGCACTCTTCCGATGAAACTTGTCGAGGAGATGATATCGCGCAACAATAAGCTGGCCATGCATTTCATCCACGAACTGTCGCGCAATCTCGGCTCATCCGACACTAAGATTGTCAATCTCACACAGAAGCACATACGTGGACGCCTTGCCGAAGCCCTGATAGTGCTGCTTGACAATTATGGATATGAGGAGGAGGACAACATGACCCTCAACATATATCTGGGTCGTGAGGACCTCGCCAATCTATCCAACATGACCACCTCGAATGCCATCCGTACACTGTCCAATTTCGTGAGCGAACATCTCATAGTGGTGGACGGACGCAAGATAAAGATATTGAACGAACCTCTTCTCCGAAAAATCTCAAAATTTGGCTAACAGAGCAAAATTCTCCTCCCGTCTGGGTATAATCGCAGCGACAGTAGGGTCTGCGGTTGGACTTGGTAATGTATGGCGTTTTCCCGCCGAAGTTCAGGCCGGCGGTGGCGCGGCTTTTCTCCTCGTATATGTGATATGTATTTTCCTTCTCGGTATTCCGGTGATGGTATCCGAGATGGCTCTCGGCCGTGGCGGAGAGTCGGATGCCGTAGGCGCTTTCCGGCGTATCACTCCCGGCAAGCATGCTTGGAAATATGTGGGGATACTTGCCGTATTATCGTCATATTTCATCCTGTCATTCTATATGGTGGTGTCGGGATGGACATTTGAATATCTCATCAACTCCATCACCGGCGACCTGTATTCATCGACTTCGGTCCAACCGGGCAGTGAAGCTGCCTTCGCCGAAAGGATGGGCAGCTATATCAGTGGTACATGGCGCCCGATATCGATGACATTGGTGATGATCGTGGCCAATCTGCTTGTACTTCTCAAGGGAGTGCAGGGTGGCATAGAGAAAATGTCGAATATCATGATGCCGCTGCTGTTTGTGCTCCTGCTCATGTTCTGTGTGGTATCTCTATCCCTGCCGGGAGCGTCCGCCGGACTCGAATTTTTCCTTTCGCCAGATCTCAGCCGGCTCACACCGCGTGTCATCATCGATGCTCTCGGACAGTCGTTCTTCTCCCTCAGTCTCGCGATGGGTATCACGGTGACATATGCGAGCTATTATCCATCATCCACGCGCTTGGGCCGCACGGCTTTCACAGTGGCAATGCTCGATCTGCTCGTGGCGCTGCTCATGGGTGTGATCATATTCCCAGCTGTGATGACGTTCGGACTCGGCGATGCAGACCTTGCAGGATCGTCGCTCGTTTTTGTGACGTTGCCCGAGATATTCGCGCAGATGGGGGCCACAAGATTATGGTCGAGCCTCTTCTTCCTGCTCCTTACGGTAGCGGCCTTTACCTCGACGGTGTCACTGGCGGAGGTGTCGGTGGCGCTGACGCAACGGCGGTTCAATATGTCGAGGCGTGGAGCTTGTCTTGCTGTGATCCTGCCGCTTCTTGTACTGAGTCCCATATGCTCGCTGTCGGTAGGGCCTTGGAGCGGATACAAGTTCTTCGGAATGACATTTTTTGATTTCCTTGACAATCTGACCACAAACTTCATGCTACCTATAGGTGGCATACTGCTGTGTGTCTATGTGGGATGGGTGGCGCCGAAGTCTTTCTTTGAGAGACAGCTTACCAACGGTGGGACGTTGCATTCCGGTTTTCTCGGCATAATCCATTTCATCGTGAAGTGGATCGCTCCGATACTGATGACGGTAATACTGTTAGGAGGTCTTGCTGACTGACGACGGAGTTACGGAGCTCTCGCCGGGATACGTGATACCACCGGTATCGATGTTGTAGGTGATGACCGTGTCGAGCATTGTCAGTTTATAGAAATGCTTGTCCCTGCACATGGCAAATACGCTTTTCTGTTGTTCGGTAGATTGCAGATAGTCATAGAGTGCCGGTGGAAGCTGATCGTAGATCAGTACCTCCGGTAGTTTCACGCCCTCGCCGTCGATCTCTATCCATCGGTTGTTTTTGTCGAAAATCAGAGTGGCACCGTTGGCTATGGTAACTTTGTGGCCGCCATCGGCCGCATTGGTATAGCTTTTCACATTCGATCCGGGAAAATACTCGGTGATGAAGTCTGAGATATCTCCTGGAAGATCATCCCAGGCGTCATTCGAACAGCCCCATGTGAGCACGGAGATCAGAATCAGAAAAGAATTGATGATATATTTCATGTCGGCCTATTTTTATATGATGTTTTTATATTGGATTAACGTCGTTTATGGTTAAAAAGTTGAAAACAGGCTTAACGTCAATATATGGGAAGATACATAAGGACGAATAAAGGACAAAAGTGACCGAAAAATTAATTCTCGGTCACTTTTGTCCTTTATTCGTTATTGTAGTATCTTTCGGTCAATTACCGGATGAAGAGGAGCTCGCGGTATTTGGGCAGAGGCCACATCTCGTTGTCCACAAGCAGCTCGAGCTTGTCGATCTGATAACGGATGGTGTCGAGGCAGGGGGCAACATTGAGCGAGTAGGCGAGAGCCTTGTCACGCTCGTTCTCGATCTTGTTGGCGTCTTTGCGGGCATTGACCATCTTGCCCACTTCCTCCTTGATGATGGAGCAGTGGTGCATGATCTTCTCTACGGTAACGGCATCCTGCGAGGAGAGTTCCATACCCTTGTTGCCAGGGAACAACTCGCGGATCTTCACCATGTTGTCGAGCAGGATGGATAGGTATCGTGTAGCCACAGGGATAATGTGGTTGATGGCGAGATCGCCGAGCACACGTGCCTCGATCTGGATCTTCTTGGTATACATCTCCCATTTCACCTCATTGCGTGCCTCGAGCTCCACATGTGTCATGACGCCCGTCTTGCGGAACATCTCGATGGATGACGGACGCAGGTATGCGTCGAAGATGAGAGCCGGGTTGGTCTCGCAGTCGAGTCCGCGTTTGGCTGCTTCCTCCTTCCACTCGTCGGAGTAACCGTTGCCATCGAAGTGGATGGGCTCGGAGTACAGCAACAGAGACTTGATCTCGGCGAGAAGGGCGTGGTGGAGATCTTCGCCATCAGCGAGACGACCGTCGATCTTGCATTTGAAGTCGGCAAGCTGTTCGGCCACAGCGGCGTTAAGGGCTATCATGGCTGAGGCGCAGTTGGCACTCGAGCCTACGGCGCGGAACTCGAAGCGGTTGCCGGTGAATGCGAACGGCGATGTGCGGTTGCGGTCCGTGTTGTCGATCATCAGTTCCGGTATCTGGGCTACACCGAGATTGAGCTCCTCCTTGCCGGCCATGGCGATGAGTTCGTCCTTATCGGAATTCTTGATCTTGTTTAGGATCTCCGAGAGCTGGCTTCCGGCAAAGATGGAAATGATGGCAGGGGGTGCCTCATTGGCGCCGAGGCGATGGCAGTTGGTGGCCGACATGATGGAAGCCTTGAGCAGACCGTTGTGACGGTGTACGGCGGCCATTACGTTGGCTACGAAAGTGATGAAGCGGAGATTCTCCTTGGGGGTCTTGCCGGGCGAGAAGAGCACGGTGCCCGTATCGGTGCCGAGGCTCCAGTTGTTGTGCTTGCCCGAGCCGTTGATGCCTGCGAAGGGCTTCTCGTGCATGAGCACGCGGAAGTTATGACGGCGTGCCACTTCATGCATGATTGACATCAGGAGCATGTTGTGGTCGTTGGCAAGGTTGGTCTCCTCATATATGGGTGCGAGCTCAAACTGATTTGGTGCCACTTCATTATGGCGGGTCTTGCAGGGAATGCCGAGTTTATGTGCCTCGATCTCGAGGTCGAGCATGAAGGCCTCCACACGTTTGGGGATGGAGCCGAAGTAATGATCCTCGAGCTGCTGGTTTTTGGCTGATTCATGACCCATGAGGGTACGTCCTGTCATCACCAGGTCGGGACGTGCGCTGTAGAGAGCCTCGTCCACGAGGAAGTATTCCTGCTCCCAGCCGAGGTTGGCTATGACATGCTTGACTTCGGGGTCGAAGTAGCGGGCCACGGCGGTGCCGGCCTTGTCTACCGCAGACAGTGCGCGAAGCAGAGGTGTCTTGTAGTCAAGTGATTCGCCGGTATATGATATGAATATGGTGGGGATACACAGAGTGTTGTCAATGATGAATGCCGGCGAGGAGATATCCCACGCGGAGTAGCCTCGGGCCTCGAATGTGTTGCGGATGCCACCGTTGGGGAAGCTCGAAGCGTCCGGTTCCTGCTGGACAAGGAGTTTGCCGGAGAATTCCTCCACCATGCCACCTTTGCCATCGTGCTCTACGAAACCGTCATGTTTCTCGGCCGTGGTCTCGGTAAGAGGCTGGAACCAGTGTGTGTAATGGCGGGCGCCATTGTCGATGGCCCACTGCTTCATGCCACGGGCCACGCTGTCGGCCACCTCGCGGGGGAGGGGTTCCTTGTTGTCAATGGCATTGATCAGTGCATTGTATGTTTTCAGCGGAAGATACTGAAACATCTTGGCACGGTTGAACACCTTGCTGGCATAATACTCCACTGGACGTTCCTTGGGGATGTCTACCATGACCGGTTTGCGGTTGGAGGCTTCCTCTACAGCCTTGAATCTTAAACTTGACATAGAAATTGTATATGATTGTGAAATGCTTGATTTATTATGATTTTAGCCTTTCGATGGCTTTTATCGTATTCTCTCTGGTGTTGAATGCCGTGAGACGGAAATATCCTTCGCCCGCCGGGCCGAATCCGCTGCCGGGGGTGCCTACGATATGGTAGCGGTCAAGGAGATGATCGAAGAATTCCCATGAGGACATACCGTCGGCAGCCTTTAGCCAGATATATGGCGAGTCTGTGCCACCCACGCATGAATACCCGGCATGCCTGAGCCCGTCGAGCATCACGGCGGCATTGCCGAGATAATAATCGACTGTCTCTCTCGACTGTGATTGTCCATCGGGGGTGTACAGGGCCTCGGCGCCACGCTGGGTGATGTAGCTCGCACCGTTGAACTTTGTTGTCTGGCGTCTGCGCCACAGCGGGTTGAGTCTCACCATGTTTCCATTGTTGTCCAGCCCTTTCAGCTCCTTGGGTACAACGGTATAACCGAGGCGTATGCCGGTGAAGCCCGCTGTCTTGGAGAAACTCCTGAATTCGATGGCCACTTCGCGCGCCCCGTCGATCTCATATATGGAGCGCGGTATGCCGGGAGTGCGTACAAATGCCTCGTAGGCTGCGTCAAACAGCAGCAGACATCCGTTTTTACGGCAATATTCCACCCACATTGTCAATGCCGCACGGTCAAGTACGGTTCCCGTGGGGTTATTGGGGTAACAGAGATATATTATATCCGGGGCCGTGGCCGGGAGGTCGGGCACAAAACCGTTCTCCTGCGTGCAGGGCAGATATTCTATCTTGCTCCAGTGTCCGTCGGGGAGGAGATGGCCACCGCGTCCGGCCATTACGTTGGTATCCACATATACAGGATAGACAGGATCAGTGACGGCGATACGGTTGGCGGTCGACAGTATGTCGCCGATGTTGCCGGTGTCGCTTTTGGCGCCATCGCTGATGAATATCTCATCCTCGCCGATGTCTATGCCACGGTCGCGGTAGTCATGGGCGGCGATTTTTGAAGCGAGAAATTCATATCCTTGCTCAGGGCCGTAACCATGGAATGTATCCATCGCGCTTTCGTCATCCACGGCCTTGTGCAGGGCATCGATCACAGCTGGACAGAGAGGCCGGGTCACGTCGCCGATACCCATGCGTATGATTTCGGCATCGGGATGCGATTCCGAGTATGCTTTTATCCTTGCCGCAACCTCGCTGAACAGGTAGGAGGAGGGCAGGAGTGTGAAGTTGTCATTGATTGTGAACATGAGTCCGGTCTTTTCTCTGGTTATATTAGTTCTGCCTGAAATATGTGCCGGTGAACACTTCGGTGGCCGGTCCGGTCATATATACATGGTTGTCACTTTCTCTCCATTCAATCTCAAGGTCGCCCCCACGCAACTTGAGCGTTGTTTTCCGGCTGCATCGGCCTGTGAGTGCCGCGGCCACTGCGGTAGCACATGCGCCTGTGCCGCATGCCATGGTTTCGCCGGTGCCTCGTTCCCATACTCTCATCAGTATTTCTGTAGGTGAAATTACCTGTGCGAATTCGATGTTGGCACGGTCCGGCCACATAGGATGACTCTCCATATGCGGCCCGAGGAAGTCGAAGTCGATGGTCTGGAGATCATCTGTGAATATCACGCCATGGGGATTGCCCATGGATATGGCCGTCACCCGCAGATCTCCGCGTGGAGTGGATACGGTTTCGTCGATAAGTCGGTCCTCACGATGTGTCACCGGAATATTCTGGCATGAGAGTTCCGGTTCGCCCATATCAACGGTCACGGAGTCAACCACCCCGTCGGCCATATTAAGCGACAATACCTTGATTCCCGACAGGGTTTCAAGGTATATTGGGTTGATGTGGCGATCGATATGATCGTGGACATAGCGGGCTATACAGCGGGAGGCATTTCCGCACATGCGGGCTTCCGAACCATCGGCATTGAACATTCTCATGCGGAAGTGAGCCTCTGATGAGGGGGTTATAAGTACTATTCCATCTCCACCGACGCCTGTGTGTCTGTCACTCATCTCCCTCGCCAGGTCGGCTAATCTGTCAGGCAACCATTCCCTACAGTCTATGTAGATGTAATCGTTGCCTAAACCATGCATCTTGGTGAATGGTATCACCCGGGGTGCTTCTTGGGGATTAACAGGTAATCTCATGCTTGTGTTATGGCTGTTTTCAGTTAGTTTCTGAAAAACGTTGCAAAGTTAGGCATTTTGTCACATTTACATGCAATTTTTCACAGAAAAAATAGCAGGGTGTTAAAAACATGAAGTCCCCGGGCCTATGTGGACATATGCGGCGGGGACTTCATGAATATATCTAATGAATATATCTATAGGTTTTCTGGTCAGAACAGATAGCCGAGTGTGATAGTCCAGTAGCGGTTCTTACCCTCGATGCCTGCGGGGCCGCCCTGGTCGCCGGGCAGGGCGTTGATGGCCTTGGTGAGGCCGAGTCCGTAGCGGGCGTTGATGTCGAGATGGCTGAAGAGCTGCACGCCGAGGCCGAAGTTGATGGCCCAATCAACCGACTTGTTGCGGTAGGCGTTCTCGATATTTTTCTTGCTTGTGAGGAATGATACGCTCGGGCCTACGGCAAGGTAGGGGACGAGTATGCGGTTCACTGCGGGGAGCGAGAATTTGTACTTGATATTGAGGGGGATCTCGATATAGTCGCGGTTGTCCGTGCTGATATTGTTCTGAAGCATGAACTCCGAGTTGCGGCGCACGTACATGAGCGAGAGATCCGCTCCGATGCCGATGACGGGCACTGTGCCCTCGAGCATGAGACCTGCGGTCCAGCCGGTACGGTTGTTGCTTTCGAACAGGTCGTTGTTGAAGTGAAGATCATTGACCGTGATACCTACCTTGGGGCCGAATTTGATGGGGCCGCCGGCATTGGCGTTCAGCGTTCCGGCCGCAAGAGCCACGATGGCTATGAGCAGAAGTTTGATTGCTTTCATAAGAGTAATTGTTTTTTTATTGGTTATTTCCGTCACAAAGTTAGTTAAAAAATACTTGCCGATGCAAAAAACGCATCAAAAAAGTGAAGACACCCGCAATCAGGGTGCCTTCACCGATTGATTTGTTCAGATGTGAATACTGAAGATCTCTTTATTCCTCATCCTGAAGTATCTCGAGCATCTTGATGGCCGAGAGGGGGATTCTTGTGCCGGGGCCGAAGATCGCGGCCACGCCGGCTTTGTAGAGGAAGTCATAGTCCTGCGCGGGAATGACACCGCCGGCTGTCACGAGAATGTCCTCGCGTCCGAGCTTCTTCAGCTCCTCGATCACCTGGGGTATGAGGGTCTTGTGGCCGGCTGCCAGCGATGACACACCGAGTATGTGCACATCGTTTTCCACAGCCATGCGGGCTGCTTCGGCAGGGGTCTGGAAGAGCGGACCCATGTCTACGTCGAAGCCACAGTCGGCATAGCCGGTGGCCACTACCTTGGCGCCGCGGTCATGTCCGTCCTGACCCATCTTTGCGATCATGATACGGGGCTGACGGCCTTCGCGCTTGGCGAATTCCTCGCACATCTGCTGTGCTTTGAGGAAGTCAGGATCTTGTTTTGTCTCTGATGAATACACGCCTGAAATGGTTCTGATTACAGCTTTATAACGGCCTACTACATCTTCGCAGGCATCGGAGATCTCTCCGAGGGTCGCACGGAGACCGGCGGCCTTCACTGCGAGATCAAGGAGGTTGCCCTCTTTGGTGCGCACGCACTCGGTGATGGCCTCAAGGGCTTCTTTGACTGCCTTCTCATCGCGGTGCTCCTTGAGATCGACGAGACGTGCCACCTGGTCGCGGCGCACCTCGGTGTTGTCGATCTCGAGGATATCGATGGGATCCTCGTGGTCAAGACGATATTTGTTGATGCCGACGATGGTCTGGCGTCCGGAGTCGATGCGGGCCTGGGTGCGTGCGGAGGCTTCCTCGATACGCATTTTGGGCAGACCGCTTTCGATGGCCTTGGCCATGCCGCCGAGCTTCTCTATCTCCTGGATGTGCTCCCATGCGCGGTGGGCTATCTCGTTTGTGAGAGCCTCCACGTAGTAGCTGCCACCCCAGGGGTCAACCTGCTTGGTGACCATCGTCTCCTCCTGGATATAGATCTGAGTGTTACGGGCTATACGGGCGGAGAAGTCGGTGGGGAGGGCGATAGCCTCGTCAAGAGCGTTGGTGTGGAGCGACTGTGTGTGGCCCAGGGCGGCGCCCATGGCCTCGATACATGTGCGGCCTACGTTGTTGAAGGGATCCTGCTCGGTGAGTGACCAACCGGAGGTCTGCGAGTGGGTGCGAAGTGCAAGCGATTTGGGGTTCTTGGGATTGAACTGCTTGACGATCTTGGCCCAGAGCAGACGGGCTGCACGCATCTTGGCTACCTCCATGAAGTAGTTCATGCCTATGGCCCAGAAGAATGACAGGCGGGGTGCGAAAGCATCGATGTCGATGCCGGCGTTTACACCTGCGCGGAGGTATTCAAGACCGTCGCAGAGGGTGTAGGCGAGCTCGATGTCGCAGGTGGCACCGGCCTCCTGCATGTGATAGCCTGAGATCGAGATGGAGTTGAACTTGGGCATGAACTGCGAGGTGTACTCGAAGATGTCGGCGATGATGCGCATGGAGAATTCCGGCGGATATATATAGGTGTTGCGCACCATGAACTCCTTGAGGATATCGTTCTGGATCGTACCGGCCATCTCCTCCAGTTTGGCTCCCTGTTCGAGACCGGCATTGATGTAGAATGCCAGTACGGGTAGAACGGCGCCGTTCATGGTCATGGAGACGGACATCTTGTTCAAGGGTATACCCTCGAAGAGCACCTTCATGTCCTCGAGCGAGCAGATGGATACACCGGCTTTGCCGACGTCGCCTACCACGCGCTCGTGGTCGGCGTCATATCCGCGGTGTGTGGCGAGGTCGAACGCCACCGAAAGACCCTTCTGTCCGGAGGCGAGGTTGCGGCGGTAGAACGCGTTCGACTCTGCGGCGGTGGAGAATCCGGCATACTGGCGGATGGTCCAGGGACGGAGAGGATACATGGCGCTGTACGGGCCACGCAGGAACGGTGGTATGCCGGACACGTAGTTGAGATGCTCAAGCCCTTCAAGATCAGCCTTGGTGTAGATCGGTTTTACGGGTATGAGTTCGGGGGTGATCCATTCCTCCCCCTTGGCCTCGGGAGCGTGGAAGTCACCGAAAGCGTCTTTTACAATATCAATGTCTTTGAAATTGGGTTTCATATCGTGATGTGGGAGTGAATGGTTTTACTTTTTGAGCAGACGGTTGTTGAAGTCGCGGAGAGTGTCGAGCACATTGACACGCACGTGGATGTAATCATTGATGCCTGCGGCCTTGAGGTCATCCATGCATGCGGGAGCTCCGGCTACTACAAACTGAGCGCGGCCGTCGAGATATTTGAAGGCTGCCGGTGCGAATTCGGCATACTCGTCATCGCTTGAGCAGAGCACCACGATGTCGGCGCCCTTTTCGAGAGCGGCGTCAACGCCTTGCTCCACGGTGTCGAATCCGAGATTGTCGATGATCTCGTAACCTGCACATCCGAAGAAGTTGGTGGAGAACTGCGCACGAGCGAGACGCATGGCGAGATTTCCTATGGTGAGCATGAATACCTTCGGGCGGTTGGTTGCTGCCTCGGTGTCGAGACGGAGCTGCTCGAAGTCGCTGGCCGCACGGGTTGTTGGCAGTGAGCCGGGGCCTTCGCAGCCTTCCTGCGATGCGTGTCCGCATCCGCAAGCCAGAGCGCCGTTGAGAGTTTCGATCTTCTCGGCGGCCATCTCGTTGATGTTGGGATACTGGTTGGTGCCGAGGAGAATCTCCTTGCGGCGTGCCACATCGGTGTGACGCTTCTCGGAGCTTTCGGTGACAGCTTTCTGTACATCGCCGTCGTTGGCACATTTGATGAATCCACCCTTCTCCTCCACATCGAGGAACAGTTTCCAAGCCTCCTTGGCTATGGCTACGGTGAGGGTCTCCACATAGTAGCTGCCGCCGGCGGGATCGATCACTTTGTCCAGATGGCTCTCCTCCTTGAGGAGGTGCTGCTGGTTGCGGGCTATGCGCTCGGAGAATTCGTCGGGAGTCTTGTAGGGGACGTCAAAGGGGGTGACTGTGATGGAGTCGACACCGGCGAGAGCTGCGGACATCGATTCGGTCTGGCTGCGGAGAAGGTTCACGTGTGCATCATAGATGGTCTGGTTGAACCTTGAGGTAGTGGCATGTGCCACCATCTTGCACGCATCCTCGCAGTCGGGGGTGTACTGCTTCACGATCTGTGCCCACATCATGCGTGCGGCACGGAACTTGGCGAGCTCCATGAAGAAGTTGCTGGACACACCCATGTTGAACTTGATTCTGGATGCTACCTCGCAGGCGCAGCGTCCGGCCTCGGTGAGCATTGTGAGCCATGAGGCACCCCAGGCAAGTGCGTAGCCGAGCTCCTGATAGATATATGCGCCGGCATTGCAGAGCATATCGCTGTCCACTGAGAGTACTCTCAGGCCGTTGACAGGCTTGACAGTGTCGAGGAGCTTGCATGCGGTCTCTGCCACGGCGGCAGTGTCGATATTCACACCCTTGCGCAGGGGCTTTTTAAGGGGATTGTAGTCGATGGATCCACGGAATGTCTCGGCACAGCCCTTTTCCTGTACATAAGCTACGAGTGACTCGGCCAGAGGAAGCACTTTTTTGAGACAGCAGCTGAGATTGATCTCCACCTTGGAGAGATCTATGTCTTTGAGAAGCACTGACAGCGCTGCAGGCGAGGGGTCGGACACGTGGAAGCCAAGGGAGTTGACTCCTTTGGTGAGTACATCGAGAGCGATGCGGTTGGCCTCCTCGGGAGTGTCGGCGATGATCTCCTGTCTTACGAGCCAGTCGTTGTCTGTGCGTGTGCCGCGCAGATAAGGGAACTCGCCCGGTAATGAGTTGGTGGTGGGGAGGGATTCGATGTCCTCAAGCCTGTACATGGGCTGAACATTGAAGCCCTCATTGGTGCGCCATACAAGTTTCTTGTCAAATGGCGCGCCTTTCAGGTCAGCTTCCACTTTGGCTTTCCACTCTGCTGTGGAAACCGGGGGGAACTGGTCAAATAATTTTTCTCTTTTTTCTGCCATGATTATGGTATTAAATCACTATGTTTAGTCGAGGTAAGTAGTGAGGAGAGTGTATTGCGATGCAAAGATAAGATTTTTCAGTTGAAATTAAGGAAAAATTTCTTTAAATTATTCTTATCTTCTCCTCGATTTGCGCTTTTTGCGGTAGGCTTTACGCGACTTGTAGCTTTTTTTCTTATGTACCAGCCCCTTGTAGGCCTCTTTCGATTTATCCACTATGTCAAATCCCGGAGCGATGCGACGATCCTGATCATCGAGTGAGTGCATGAATAACCAGTCGTAAAGGTCCGGAAGATAGAAAAATCTGGCCGGCCTTCCGTGGTTCATGCCCGCCACCCGGTCGTAGATCAGACGTGGGGCCACGCTGTCAATCTCGCGGATGGCTGATACAACGCGGTCGCTCTGTTTCACGGGTACAGCTCTGTCGGCCGTGCCATGGACTATCCATAGCGGTAGGTCGTTCAGGCCGGACAGATCTTTCACGGATGCACCGCCACATAGTGCCACGGCGGCGGCGATGCGGTCGGGATAGGTGGCCGACATGTCGAGTGTGCCATAGCCGCCGAGGCTCATCCCTATGACGTATATGCGAGTGGAGTCCACATCGTAGTTCTCCGATGCCCAGTCGATTATCTTCATTATTTTCTGTGGGTTCCATGCTCCTCCTGGATTCTGTGGAGCCACCACATAGGCGTCTATCTTCAGTCCGCGCTCTATGGCGTCGATGGTGCCGTAGCGTCTCACCTTGTCCATGTTGGTGCCGCAAAGACTTGCTCCATGCAGAAACACTACCATGGGTTTGCCCCCATCGTCCTGTGCGGTTGAGTCTGGCTCGTGAAACCAGAAGTTGTAGCTCCCTTTCACAACCCCTTTTTTAGCCACGGGAGCCTTGGCTGAGATGAATGAGCCTATGAGGAGCAATGCCGTGAGTAATGCAAGTATTTCCTTCATCTTATAGTCAGTTTATATATCGCGGTACCCCGCGATCCGATTACGATGCTGGAGTCGATCACCACAGGCGATGACTCAAAGTTGGCACCTACTTGTTTGCAGGATATTGTCTTTCCATCTATCCCGTCTATCAGATATATGCGTCCGGCACAGTCGGCGGTGACGATATACTGGCGTCCGTCGCGGTCGAGCAGTCCCACGGGCGATGACCATGCATAGTATTTCAGTGGTATACTGTAGACTTTCCTGCCCGACTTGCGGTCAAAAGCGGTGAGATTACCGTTGCGGTTGTCATTGTTTATCACGATGTTGTTGAATACCAAATGACTGCAATTGCCGGCTCCGGGAAGTGATGTGGCATAATATCCGCCATCAAAGTGTTTCGTATCCTCGTCATGTCTGAATGCCTCGGTGCGGTCCTTCCAGATACATTTACCGGTCAAGGCGTCAAGCTTCACAAACTCGGCATGGGTCACACCCTCATGTTCAACCTCACAGCCGGTGTAGAGATACATCACACCGTCCTCCTCGGCGAGCACCGGTGTCGAGTCTATGTCGTCAGCCAGGCGGTAAAGCCACACGGGGCGCAGGTTGTCGAGATTCACACAGATGATATTGCCGGCGTTGTCAGCCAGATATCCATAGTTGATCCAGCACGCCATGGATGCCTCTATGCCTGGCGCGTGGCCGTTCACAGTGTAGCGCATGGAGCTGTGCAGTATCAGTGATCCCGGAAGTACTGTATATTTATATAGTATTCCGTTCTCACCCGGTCTGAAGAGAAATTGCCCGGTGCGGATAGGGGAGGAGTCGTAGGCGTTCCAGCCGCGCAGGGCTTTCGCATCACGTCCGTAGAAATGTGAGATGTCATTGTTGTAGAGATCGATTACCAAAGCGCCCATTTCGGCCGTGGCGGGTACGCCGTGTCCGGCATATAGATTGCCGTTGAGGGTGGGGTCGAGCGTAGGTGTGCCCTTGATGGGGTTGTCCACGCATATGGGGTCGCGTGTATCCTTGCCAGTATGCAGATCTATGAAATGTATGTGGCGGTCGAGGGATCCGATGATGACTTCATCGGCCGATGCCGACGGGTATATGACCTTGCGCCCGCGCAGGATCCTCATGCACGAGTCGGGCCAATGTACTATCAACGGCTGTCCGGTCCATCCGGTGCCGCCGCCCCATCTGCCATGCGAGGTGGAGACGGTATCGTAAGGTGTCTCATATTTCCAGTCAACCCGGATCTCAGACGGTCTCCCGTCTATGATGCCTCCGAATGATGCGTCGCGATACGGACTGCCACGGAACGTGAACACTCCCGGTGCATGGGTATAGATATCGTCGCGGAGATCGACACACCCATCGCTCAATGTGTCGCGTATGAAGATGTCGTATCTTATGTTTGAGGCTGAAGGATATGTCGTGTCGGGGAGGTGCGTGGGCTGTACGCCGGTGATTGGGTCGGATGTGCCGGGATGGGTACAGGTACTGTCGTTGACATTGTCATCGCTGTGGCTGACGTGGTCTTTTTTGATGGTGCCGTTCCCGCATGAGTGGAACGCACACAGACACACGAAGGGTATCAGCCATCTACGCATCATGACAGTATTTTCTGGAATATGAAGGCGTCGCCGTATGATCGGCCTGTCCTCAGCCATGACCGCAACCTGCCGGATATCCTGTAGCCGCATGATTCGAATAGTCTGCGGCTCGGCATATTGGCGGCTCCCACGGTGCAGTAAAGCTGGTGCATGCCGATGACCTTACCGCAGTATTCCTCAGCAAGACCGAGAGCCTCGCGGGCATATCCGGCCCTGCGGTGGGGAGTGGATATGAGTATGCCTATGCCGCAGCGGCCATTGGCCGGATCGAAATCAAACAGGTCTATAGTCCCTATGGTCTCGTTGCCGTCGCGGAGAGCTATCATGAATCTCAGCTGTTTGGCCTTGAAAATGTCGGCCTCGTAGGAGTCTATGTAATCCCACAGCTGTTTGCGGGAATATGGGGCCAGTGATATCCCTGCACCCCATATTTCCGTGTCGTTCTCCCAGCGGTAGAGTGTGTCCACATCCACCGGCTCGAGAGCCCGGAGTGTTATGCGTCCGGAGGACAGCATTACTGATTTTCGGTAAGGAATCTTTCCACGTCGAGTGCGGCCTTGCATCCCATGCCTGCTGCCGAGACAGCCTGACGGTAGGTGGGATCGGCTACGTCGCCGGCGGCGAAGACTCCGGGAATATTGGTGGCTGTGCCCTGGCCTTTCACCTTTATATAGCCTGTCTCGTCAACTTCGATGTATTCGCGGAACATCTCTGTGTTGGGGGAGTGGCCTATGGCAAGGAAGAAGCCGTCGATAGGGAGGTCGTATGTGCGTTCTTTTTCGGAGCCTTTGTGCTCTACGAGGTGAGCGCCCTCAAGGAAGTCGGTGCCGTAGAGACCTGTTGTGTTTGTGTTGAAAAGCACATGGATGTTGCTGCGTGACAGTACTCTCTGCTGCATCACCTTGGAGGCGCGGAGCACATCCCTGCGCACTATGAGGTATACCTCGGAGGCAAGATTGCTGAGGTAGAGGGCCTCCTCGCATGCAGTGTCGCCGCCGCCTACTACTGCTACTTTTTTCCCACGGTAGAAGAAGCCGTCGCATGTGGCGCAGGCCGACACACCCATGCCGTTGTATTTTTTCTCATCCTCCAGACCGAGGTATTTGGCAGATGCGCCGGTGCAGATGATCACTGAGTCGGCATGTATCTCAAGACCGTTGTCGGTAAATGCCTTGAACGGCCTGGCAGAGAAATCCACCTTATTTACATATCCGCCGCGTATGTCAGTGCCGAAACGGAGTGCCTGCTTGCGTATATCCTCCATGAGCTGGGGACCGGACACGGCTTCGGGATAACCGGGGAAGTTTTCCACATCGGTGGTGATGGTGAGCTGGCCTCCGGGCTGGTATCCTTCGAGCAGCAGAGGCGATATGTTGGCTCTGGAAGTATAGATGGCGGCTGTATAGCCTGCGGGGCCTGAGCCTATGATCAGGCAACGGGTGCTTATGGGATTTTCCATTATTTATTCCGGTTGTTTTATGATGATTATATTTTGAATGCTGGACATATGTATGCTTATCTCAGATCCACGACCCTGACGCCGGGATAGTCGCCGGGGTAGAATCTGAATCTTGACAGTTTCAGCGGTCCACCTTCTTTTATATCAAGTATTTTGACGGTGATCTTCTGCCCGTTTGAAAGAGTGAAGTCTATTTCTGATGGATATCCGGTGGTGTCGTTGACGGTGACTGTGGCTTGACTTATATCCTGTGTCTTGTCTTTGGCGGTAAGTCGGACAGCTTTAGTGCCCGACGGTGATTTTATTGTCTTGGAGGTGTAGTCGCGGTTGAATGACTTGACAATCTCGAATGGGTTTACCTGGCTGAGTTCCCCCTCGGTCGGTTCTGTGATATTGACCTCGCCCATATGACCGGAATATGTCCATTGTGTCTTGCCGTCATACCAAGACCTTGCCTCGGGTGATACCAGTGTGAAGCATTTTCCGGCAAGTGTGAGCTTGCCGTGCATAAGATGTCCGTCACTGTTCATCGAGAAATCCACCGACAGTGACTTTGCTGCCTTGATTTTCGCAGCAGTGCGCTCGAGCAGTTCGGCGCCGCTGTCAGCGCCACGCATTGTGGCGAATATGCCGGTGATACATAGAAGTATGGTCAATATCCTTTTCATAGTAAACGGATAAACGTATGCGGACTGTCAATTGTTTTCAAGCATGCGCTCGAGGGTCATCGGATCTACAAGCACTTGCCTTGGCTTGCCACCCTGCGAGGGGCCCACGATTCCGGCTGCCTCCATCTGATCCATGATCTTGCCGGCGCGGTTGTAGCCTATGGAGTAGCGGCGTTGCAGCGAGGATGTCGAGGCTGTGTCGGTGGTCACTACGAGGCGCGCGCATTCGTCAAACAGCGGATCGCGGTCGCCGAGGGATGCGAGCGCTCCCTGGCCGTCGCTTTCAGGTATGTATTCCGGCAGCTCGTAGGCATGGTCATATCCCACCTGGCAGTCAATGGCATCGCAGATGGCATTGACCTCGGGGGTGTCAATGAACGCACACTGCACACGACTCACTTTGCCGTTGTTGCTGAACAGCATGTCTCCGCGTCCGATCAGCTGATTGGCTCCCGGCCGATCGAGAATAGTCCTGGAGTCCACCATCTGGAATACGCGGAAGGCTATGCGGCCCGGGAAGTTGGCCTTGATGATACCTGTGATGACATTCGTGGACGGGCGCTGTGTGGCCAGGATCATATGCATGCCTACGGCTCGTGCTTTCTGGGCTATGCGGGCTATGGGGGTCTCCACCTCCTTGCCGGCAGTCATGATCAGGTCGGCGAACTCATCGACGATCACCACGATATATGGCAGATATCTGTGGCCTTTGGCCGGGTTGAGACGGTGATGACGGAAGCTTTCGTTGTACTCCTTGATGTTGCGCAGCGATGCGTCCTTGAGCAGGGCATAGCGGTTGTCCATCTCCACACAGAGTGAGTTGAGTGTGGCCACGACCTTCGACGGATCGGTTATAATAGCATCCTCTTCATCGGGAAGCTTGGCCAGGTAGTGGCGCTCGAGCTTGGAGTAGAGGCTGAACTCTACCATCTTCGGGTCGACAAGCACGAACTTTAGCTCCGAGGGGTGCTTCTTGTAGAGCAATGAGGCGATGATGGCGTTAAGGCCCACTGATTTACCCATGCCTGTGGCACCGGCCACAAGCAGGTGAGGCATCTTGCATAGATCGTCGATGAACACTTCATTGGAGATCGTGCGACCGAGCGCCATGGGGAGATCCATTGTAGTGTTCTGATATTTCTCGGACGCTATGATCGATCTCATCGACACTGTGCGCGGGTCCTTGTTGGGCACCTCTATACCGATGGTGCCCTTGCCGGGGATCGGGGCTATGATGCGTATGCCGAGAGCCGAGAGGCTCAGGGCTATATCGTCCTCCAGTCGCTTGATCTTGACGATGCGCACACCTTCTGCAGGGATGATCTCATACAGGGTCACTGTCGGGCCTACCGTGGCCTCGATCCTGCGTATGGCTATGCCATAATTGTTGAGTGTCCTCGTGATGCTCTGTTTTTTCTCCTCCATCTCGGCGGCGTCCACCACCGGGGAGTCGTTTTCAAAGGATCTCAGCAATTCGATGGAGGGAAATTTGTAGTTGGATAGCTCTGCGCGCGGGTCGTAGTCCGGCTGGGCAAGAGCTTCCTCTACCCGTGATGACGCACTCTTGGCAAAGAGTGGTGCCGTCGGCTCGTCGGCTATCTTTTCATCTTCTCTTTCTCTCTTGTCGGTCGAGAACAGACTTTCGGTTATTTCCTCGTGGCAGTCCTCTTTGTGTTTGGCCGCAGGTCGGAAGAGTGGGGTATCCTCATTCTCATCATCGTTTTTGTCGGTGATGTCAGCTGTTTCGTCGGCGGGGTCACATGCAGGAGCCTCAGGCTCGGGGGTGATTTCCTCCGCTATGGCCGGAACAGTTGAAACGATGGGCTTGGAAGGCACTGCCTGTGAGTCCACGGCCGTTTCTGCAGTGGCAACGGGAGCCGCTGCAGGGACAGGTGTGGTTGTGCTGTCAGATTTATTGTATGTCGTGGTGGTTGCGGTCTGTGTGGCACTGCTGCTGTTCATCAGTTCCTCTTCCATTCTGCGGCGATCCTCCTCCTCACGCTTTATCCTTGCCTCCTCGCGATGGCGGGCGCGACGCTCGGCATTGCGGGCCATTGCTCCCGATACGCATGTGTGCAGATATCTCACACCCTTGCTTAACTCAGTCAGATAGAGAAACACCACCATTCCGCCCATGATCAGGCTTATGCCGAGGGCACCCCAGAAACCGGTGAGAATGTAGAGTTTCTCATTGAGGATATGTCCGTGCATCCCACCCCAGTATATAGGGGAGGATATGCCGTATGTGATGAATCCGAGTATGACCGAGAGTGCCAGAGCGCTCAGGAGGCAGCGCAATGTCATGCCCCAGAAGTCTGCTTTGTATACTTTGAGCAGTGACAGTCCGCTCAAGGCTGTCCATATGATCAGGAGGAATGATCCTATGCCGAGCCATTCGTTAATGAGTTTGTCGGACAGCCATGCTCCGAAGGGGCCACCGGTGTTTCCTATCATTTCGGGGTCGAGGTCACCGCTTGTCACGGCGCTCTGGTCGGTGCCTATGTGGGCGAAGAAGGATACAGCCACAATGAAAGCATAGCATGCTATCACGACCATGACCAAACCTACGAACCGCATGGTGCGCGAGTCGCCGAGTAGCCTGATGAAACGTCGGAATGCGGTGTCGCGGCGTGCTCCGGATGCCGGTTGGCTGTCGGCGGCAGTCTCCATGGCCGGTTGTGGCTCCTGTGGCTGTTGACCGGCGGATATGCGGGGTGTGTCCGGGTGTGGCTGTTGAGCGTCTATGACCGGTTTATAGGTGGTCTCGCGTGGAGATTCTGTGGCTGGGCGGCTATTGTTGAGCAGCTCCTCCGCGTCAAATGCGGGGGCGTCTGTGAATGAAGACTCGTCGATTGGGGAGATGGTAGTGGCCATGTATTGTTTATGGTGAATTTGAAAAACAAAGTTACGAATTTCCCATGGCAAATTCAACGTTTTAAAGTGAAATTTAACGGTTGCTCTGTAAAATGTATCACAATAAGGATGCCTGTCGGGGTTGTGTGAACTTCCCGTGACTGTCATGTGTTGTTAACAATAGATAAAAGATAAAAATATCATACAATGAAAAAAATAGGAATATTCTACGGTACAACAACCGGTACCACCCGCGAGGTGGCTGAAATGATAGCCGGAGAGCTTGGCGTTGCCGCTTCTGAGATACATGATGTGTCGAATGTCGCACCCTCGGTTGTGGCCGGCTATGACGTGCTGGTCATCGGTGCAAGCACATGGGGCGCCGGCGATCTTCAGGATGATATGGCTACATGGCTCGACGGATTGGCCGCACTTGATCTCCGTGGCAAGGAAGTGGCGATATTCGGATGCGGGGATGACTCGATGAGCGATACATTCTGCAACAGTGTGGGGGAGATCTATCATAAACTCCATGGCGCTCATCCCGACTTCATTGCGCCCTTCAATAACGATGGCTATACCTACGACCATAGCGAGAGCGATGTCAAGGGTATGATCGTGGGTCTGTGTATCGACAATGTGAATCATCCTGACGAGACACCAGCAAGGGTAAAAGCCTGGTGTGATGCTATTAAGGAGGAAATCAAGTGATGATTTAAGGAAAAATGTTAAAATGATTTGCCGTTGTGAAAAATAATTCTTAAATTTGCACCTCAAATTGTGGAATAACAACAAAATAACAATAAACGGCAATGAAAAGAACATTTCAACCTTCTAACAGAAAGAGAGTTAACAAGCATGGTTTCCGCGCACGCATGGCTACCCCCGACGGACGTAAGGTTCTCGCCCGCCGTCGCGCCAAGGGCCGTCTCCGTCTCACGGTATCAAGCTCTATTTCCGGCAAGTAATTCAATCTGACGCGAAAGCGCGATTGTAAAAACCGGGTGGCACCTTCGAAAAGGTGCCACCCGGTTTTTTTTGATATGGTAGGTCAATTATGAGTAGTGTGTGTGATGGGATGTGTGTTTATCGTGCGTCGAGATCCACGATCTCGTAGTTGGTTGTTCCGAGTCCTATGGTCTCGGCATGCTCTATGGTGTGCAGTCCATGCCGGCAGCTGATGCGTTCTTTCAGGGCATCGTTTCCTTCTGTGGCGCTCATGTTGAACACGATGTCACAGCAAGCCTTGTCGAGAGCTACGGGATCGGTGGAGGCGAGTATGCCGTAGTCGGCTATCTGGACCTCGGCGGGATGGGCCACGCAGTCACAGTCGACGGACATATTGTTCATCACATTGATATATATGATGTTGTCACCGAAATAGTCGGCTACTCCCTGTGCGGCAGCTGCCATTGATTCAAGAAACACATCCTGTTCGGCAGTGTTCTGCCATATGCCTTCGGCCTTGTCATGTTTTCCACCGCAATGTATGTAGGCCTTTCCGTCGGCCGATGCCACGCCTATGCTGGCATTTTTCAGAGCGCCACCGTAGCCGCCCATGGGGTGACCCTTGAAGTGTGACAGATTGACCATATAGGTGTAGCGGGGCAGATGGCTGCCTACGATATCGTACTTGATGTGGCGACGGTCGCGGACAGGGATTCTCATCTGTCCGTCCTCGTCCATCAGGTCCACCGGAGCTATGGAGTCGAAGCCATGTTCGTGTACAGTCTGCCAGTGGGCCTCGAAAGTGTTGCGCTTGCCGCCATAGGCTGTGTTGCATTCTACGATTGTGCCGTGTACGCTGTCGACAAGGGCGCTGATCAGAGTAGGCTTGAGATAGTTGGGATTGCCCGCTTCTCCGGTGCTGATCTTCACGGCCACGCGATGCCCGTCGGCCGGCCGTCCGAGCGCTTTGTACAGTTTTACAAGAGCCTCGGGTGTGATCTCGCGGGTCATATAGACCTTGGATTGTGCGGCGATCGGCAAGCATGCCAGTATCGCCAAAGCCGTAAGGACTAATTTTTTCATGTCACTGTGCTTGTTTGGTGTATATATTGTTGTGCCATACTTATTGGCGGGAGGCCGCATAGTCACGCCACCGGTTGATGAGTGCCTCCATGTCGGGCGGAATGGGGGCGCTGAAGAACATCTCCTCGCCGGTCTTGGGATGGACAAAACCAAGCGTGCGTGCATGCAATGCCTGGCGGGGACATGTGTCGAAGCAGTTGTTGACGAACTTCTGGTAGGATCCGCTTCGTTCGCCACGGAGTATCTTGTCGCCTCCATACCGGCTGTCGGAGAACAGCGGATGACCTATGTGGGTCATGTGGACTCGTATCTGATGGGTGCGTCCGGTCTCGAGAACGCATTTCACCAGAGATACGTGGCCGAGCGGTTCGATAACCTCGTAGTGGGTCACGGCATGTTTGCCGGTGGGGGAGTCGTCGGGCACAACGGCCATCTTCAGACGGTCGCGCACATCGCGTCCTATGCTTCCCTCTATGCGTCCGGCGGGTGGGGCGGGGATACCCCATACGAGGGCGTTGTACTCCCTTTTTGTAGTTTTGTTGAAAAATTGTTTTCCCAGATGGGTCTTGGCATCGGGAGTCTTGGCTACAACAAGAAGCCCGGAGGTATCCTTGTCGATGCGGTGTACAAGTCCCAGGCGGGGATCGGACACGTCATAGTCAGGATTATCCCTGAAATGCCATGCAAGGGCGTTGACAAGTGTGCCCGAGTAATTTCCGTGACCGGGATGTACAACGAGGCCGGCCGGTTTGTTGACAACAAGCACGGTGTCATCCTCGTAGACGATGTCGAGCGGTATATCCTCGGCTATGATCTCGAGCTCGTAGCGCGGGCGGTCCATCACTATCTGCACCACATCGAAAGGCTTGATGCGGTAGTTTGACTTAACGGCTTTGCCGTTGACAAGTATGCATCCGGCCTCGGCTGCCTGCTGCACGCGGTTGCGCGAGGATTTTTGCAGCCTTGCAACAAGAAATTTGTCAATACGCAGCAGCTCCTGCCCCTTGTCTGCCACGAACCTGAAATGCTCGTAGAGTCCCGGTGCGGCTCCGGTGTCGATGTCGGCCAGAAGTTCCTGATCGTCGAGTTCGTCTATCGCCGGTGTTTCGTCGAGATGGTCTGTCATTGGAATAGGTCTAAATGCTCGATGGTGCTGTCGGTGGTCTGGACGGTGTCCTCGGTGATTGTCTCCGGGATGCTTTCGCCTACCTCGAGTTCAATGACTGCGTTTACGGGCACGCGTGCTCCGGGCAGCAGGCGCTGCCCTTTGTAGCGGATGCCAAGTACGAGATCGTTGAAGTCGCTGGGTATGCGTTTCTCCACGATGTTCTTCACCTCAAGGCCCTCAAGTATTGAACGCGCCTGTCTTACGGAGATGTCCGTAAGTACGGGAAGGGATACCATCTTGGGAGAGAAGGCGTTGATGGTGAGGAATACTTCGCGTCCCTCCTTGACCACAGTGCCGGCTTTGGGGTTCTGCTCTATCACGGTGCCGGGACGGGTGGAACTGTCGTATACGGAGTCGTTGACGATCCCCGTGAGGCCTTCGGCCGAGAGCGCCGACACCGCGGCTCCGAATGGAAGAGCCTTTACAGCGGGCACCTTTATTGTCTGTCCGTGCCGGGTCCATGAGTCGAGCCACACCATGGAGAGCCAGCCGATTATCACGCCTACGATGGCCATGAGCCCGAGGTTGAGGAGTATTTTTTTCATTTCAGAGCTATATTGAATACTTCGTCAATGGTAGAGACATAGTGGAATGTGAGTCCTGTCAGATATATGGGTTTTATATCCTCGATATCCTTGCGGTTGTCCTGACATAGCACGATGTCGGTGATGCCGGCCCTCTTGGCGGCGAGGATCTTTTCCTTGATGCCGCCTACGGGGAGAACCTTGCCTCTGAGCGTGATCTCGCCTGTCATGGCCAGACGTGCCATCACCGGACGCCCTGTGGCGGCTGAGAGGATGGATGTGCACATGGTGATACCCGCCGAAGGGCCGTCCTTGGGTATGGCGCCTTCGGGCACATGGAGGTGGAGCTGATGGGTGTCAAACCAATCCTGTGGAAGCTTGTAGCGGTCGGCGCGGGCGCGGATCACCTGCAGAGCTATCACGGCTGATTCCTTCATGACATCGCCAAGGTTGCCTGTCAGTGTCAGCTTTTCCGACTTTCCCGATGTGAATGACGACTCGATGAACAAAATCTCGCCTCCTACGGCTGTCCACGCGAGGCCGACAGCCACTCCGGGGATATCGTTCGCCTCGTATCTTTCCGGCGAATATCTCTCTACCCCAAGGTACGACCGCAGATGCTCCGGACACACCACAGGGCTGTACTCAAGTCCGCGCATCTTTCGCAGCACGATCTTGCGCACGATTTTCGATATCTGTTTGTCCAGCTGCCGGACGCCGCTCTCGCTCGTATAGCTCTCTATGATATGGCTGAGTGCCTCGGGGGTGAATGTGATCGCACCCTCCTCAAAACCGTTTTCGGCGGCCACGCGTGGTATGAGATGACGTTGTGCTATCTCTATCTTCTCCTCGAGGAGATAGCCCGAGATGTCGATGATCTCCATGCGGTCAAGCAGCGGGGCGGGGATAGTGGAGAGCGTGTTGGCTGTGGCTATGAAAAGCACGTGCGAGAGATCGAAGTCCACGTCCACATAGTTGTCGTGGAAATGACTGTTCTGTTCCGGATCGAGCACTTCGAGCAGAGCCGACGATGGATCACCTTTGTAGTCATTGCCGGTTTTGTCTATCTCATCGAGCAGAAGCACCGGATTGGAGCTTCCGGCTCGCTTTATGGCATCGATGATACGGCCAGGCATCGCGCCGATATAGGTGCGTCGGTGGCCGCGTATCTCCGCCTCGTCGTGCAGGCCGCCGAGCGATACTCTCTGGTATTTCCTGCCCATGGCACGGGCTATGGACTGCCCGAGCGATGTCTTGCCCACGCCCGGGGCACCGACAAGACATATTATTGGAGAGCGGCCACCGGAGGTGTGCATCATCACGGCCAGTTGCTCGAGAATGCGCTCCTTCACCTTCTCGAGCCCGTAGTGGTCAGAGTCAAGTATATGTTCGGCATTGCTGAAGTCATTCTCGCCGGCATCCTCGCGGTTCCACGGCAGGTCGGTGAGCAGATTCAGATATGAGTACTCAACAGAATAGTCGGGGCTCTGCGGATTGAGCCTGCGCAGTTTCTCAAGCGATTTCTCGAATGCCTTGCGGGCGTTCTCCGGCATATCGAGTCCACTGGCTTTCTGCTCGAGGGCATTGCAGTCGTCATCATCGCCATAAAGTTCCTGACGGAGTGTCTCGAATTGCTGCTGGAGGAATCCCGTGCGCTGCTGCTGGTCTATGTTGTGGCGGGTCTTGCGCTGTATCTCAGCCTTTATCTCGGCTATCTCTTCGCTTCGGGCCAGGAGTGTGAGGAGGCCCATGGCCCTGTCCTTGAGGCGCATTTTTGATAGAAGACCAATCTTGTCCTCAACGCTGAAGGGCGAGTGGGTGGCCACCATATTTATGAGCAACGCGGGTGTGGGCACATTCTCGATGTTGAATACAAGATCGGATGGTGTCTCCTCTTTTTTCAATATCTCAAGTGTCGTTGACCGTATGTCGTGGCATATTATTGCGAATTCCTTGTCGGTTTCGCGTGGATGCTGCTCCTTTATTTCCTTGACGTTCAGGGATAATGCGCCCGGTATGGTGTTGCCGGCTGCAGGGCCGAGCTTCTTTACCTTGCTCCTGGCCGACAGGATGGCGGTATATGATCCGTCAGGCAGCTGAAACACTTTATGTACGTCTGCTATCACTCCGTAGGCATGCAGATCGGTGTCCGCCGGATTGTCTGTCGACGGATTTATCTGACAGAACACTCCAACGGGGATCGATCCGGCCTGAGCCGCCTCGGCAACCTTGCGCGTGGATTCCCGTCCAAGTGTTATTGGAAATGTAACACCGGGAAACACCACCATGTCCCTCATGGGGATGATGGGTAAGTCATCAAGAGTCGGGACGCTCTTCTCGCCCGCGATATTGAGGTCTATCTGCCCCAATGACAGTATTTTAGTTTCGTCGTTATCCATGTCTGTTCTCCGAAATTAGCCTATGTTGGCAAATTAGGCATCAAAGTTAGTGAATTTTCGCGAGAAAACCTCGTGTGTGATGTGTATAGTGCCGGCATGGGATTGATCTTCGTGTTAAGGCACACGGTGCCATGTATTCATGGGTAAGGTGCCTCTGGATACGTCCAGAAGGGTGGCTGTAATATAAAAATATTCGTATTAACCTAATTTAACAAAATTGAGAATATGTAAGATTTGCACTTTCAATCCTTGTCCAAATCCATCAAGAAGGAGCTTTATTGGAGGAAATCATTATTAAATCATATTGTATTGCACATTTTGCGTCATATCTGTGTTGCCGCGTGCACGTGGCCATTGACGGGCCTGATTTGCATTTTACAAAAATCTATTGTAAATTTGCTTTCGCAATCCAAAATCGGACAAGCATTTGTTTAGACATTTATAAATCCACTGACGTTAAGTACTATGTGTAAGCAGCGAAGGGTGACCGTGAGGCCCTCCTTCGCTTTTTTTATATACTCACGTGTTGTGGAAAAGAAAATATGGAAGGATACAACAGACGCTATGTTGGGCCGGCGTCCGTATTCTCCGGCCCAACATAGCGTCTTTTGTATCTTTCTGTCAATTATGACACAGGCTCTAATTATGCAACAACTTCGTGCGACCTTTTTGGTGGATCGCCTCAGTCTTGTTCCTGCGCGATTATGGCCTTGAGAGCTTTTGACAGCTGATCGGGGCATGATGTGCCTTTGTTTCCGCACATCACACCGTCAAGCCGGGATATCACATCCTCCGGCTTCAGGCCGGCCACAAGTTTTGAGATCCCCTGCAGGTTGCCGTGACACCCTCCGGTGAAACATATGTTCTTAATCACACCATCCTCGATCTCGATATCGATAAGACGTGAGCATGTGCCTTGGGTCTTGTACTGATATTTCATAGATTCTTTATCCAGGTGGTAAGTTCGTTTACCATGTTGTCGTGATACTTGAAGTTTGTCCGGTAGCCCCAGCCGTGTCCACCGGTGGGGTAAATGAACATTGATACCGGGACTCCGGCTTTCTGCAATGCCGTGAAATAGTTGAGGCTGTTTGCCGGCGGAACGGCTTTGTCATCAGCGCTGAGGGTGATGAACGCCTGCGGGGTGGACGCCGTGACACGCATGTCGGAGGAATATTGGTTTTTGAGCTCGGCTGACGGCTTTTCGCCGAGCAGCCCGCGCTGCGACCCCATATGTGTGATCTCATCCTGCATGGAGATGACCGGGTAGAACAGTATCTGGAAAGCCGGTTTGCAGTTAGGCGATGTATGTGTGGCTGCCGTGGAGGCGAGATGTCCACCGGCCGATGAACCCATGATACCGATAGACTCCGGATTGATGCCCCATACTGATGCGCTGTCGGCGAGGAGCTTGAATGCAGCATCGACATCGGCCATAGGGATAGTGTTGTCGCCGGCTGGGAGTTTGTACTGCAGGACGGCGCAGGCCATACCGAGATTGTTGAAGAGGGGGGCCCAGTCGAATCCCTCGTGATCCTTGGCGAGATGTGTATATCCGCCTCCGGGGCATACCACTACGGCTTTGCCTGTAGCTACATGCCGGTTGGGCAGGAATACTGTGAGTTTCGGAGAGTCAAACTCCATGATGCGGCCCTGGCCATGGGCTGATGCGAGTCCGCATACCAAGATAAGGCCTGACAGAATTTTCTTGAAAGGGAGTTTCATGATGAAATGTGATGATTATCGAATGGTATCACAAAGTTAATCATTTTGATGAGAATACTTCAGTCTAAATTCCGTAAATTTGCGTTATATTGGAAAAAACCGACACCCTATGAACCATAATAATGATCTGGAGAGGATTCTTGCCGATGCCGGCATACGCCCGACATCCAACCGTGTGCTTGTGCTCCGGGCTCTTCGTGACAGCCATGTGCCCATGAGCCTTACCGAGATAGAGACGGAGATAGATACGCTCGACAAGTCGAGTGTGTTCCGCGTGCTTACCACATTGCTCAGCCATCACCTTGTCCATGCCATAGAGGACGGTAGGGGCATAGTTAAGTACGAGATGTGTCACTCCGATGGTGATTGCTCAGTTGATGACATGCATGTCCATTTCTACTGCGAGAAGTGTCACAATGTATATTGTTTTGAGGATATAGGTATCCCCCCGGTGGATATGCCGGAGGGATATAAGGTGAACGCCGTCAATTATATGATAAAGGGTATCTGCCCACGATGTCAGGCCTGAACCGGCTCTTTGGGCGGGAAAAGGCGGTTGACGATGGCTGCGATGGCTCCGTCACCGGTCACATTGCATGCCGTGCCGAACGAATCCATGGCTATGTAGAGTGCTATCATCAGGGCTATTTCCTGCTCGTCAAATCCAAGTATGCTTGACAGGAGCCCTACGGAAGCCATGATGGCTCCACCGGGTATGCCGGGAGCGGCTATCATGGTTATGCCGAGCATCATGATGAAGTGCATGAACAATGGGAAGTCGTGAGGCTGTCCATGCATGATCATCATGGCCATGGCGCATGCCACTATCTTGAGTGTGCTCCCGCTCAGATGTATTGTGGCACAGAGTGGCACCACGAATCCGGCTATGTCCTCGCGTACACCCATTGTTATAGTCTGCCTAAGAGTCACCGGTATTGTGGCTGCCGACGATTGTGTGCCGAGGGCGGTGAAGTAGGCCGGCATCATGGTCCATAGCATCCTGAACGGATTTTTTCTGGCGAAGATCGAGGCTATGAGATACTGCAGTACGAGCAGGAATACATGCAGTGCGAAGATTATGCCGATTATTTTGGCGAAGCTTCTTATCATCAGTCCTACCTGGCCTTCGGCAGACATGTTGAGGAATATGCCGAAGATGTATACCGGAAGCATGGGTATGACCACATTGCGTATGGCCATTGATATGATCTCCCTGAATTCATCGAACCCGTGTTTGAGCAGGTTGCCTTTCAGAAACGCTATGCCGAGTCCGAGCAGGAAAGAGGTGACAAGGGCTGTCATCACGCCCATGAGCGGAGGCATGTCTACCGTAAAATATGGTGCAAACGCTTTTCCCTCGGCTGTCGCGGCGAGGAGCGCGCTCCCATCCAGCAGGTCTACAAAACAGAACGATGCGGTGGCATATGAGAGCAGGCCGGACATTACGGTCATACCATAAGCCAGCAATGCTGTCACCACAAGCAGTTTGCCGGCACGTACACCTATGTCGGCTATGGCGGGCGTGACGAAGCCTACTATGATGAGCGGGATCAAAAATCCCAACAGCTGTGCGAAGATGGCATCGAAGGTGGACATTATCCTCACACACCATCCTGGAGCTACAAAGCCAAGCAGCGATCCGGCCACTATAGCTATGGCTATCAACGGGAGCAGACCAAGGCGTTTCATTGGCGCCACAGTGATGAAGATGCGTCCGACGGCATACGCCAGTCGCCGCGCGGTGATAGACATACCGATCCTACCTTGGGCCCGTCGGGCAGACATGAGCGTTTGAACTGCTGTTGGAAGAATCTTTTCATGAACACCTCCAGCCAGTGGTCGATGACTTCATCGGGATATTCTTCCCTGCTGAAGGCATGACGGGCGAGGAAGCGTATGCGTTCCACGGTAAATCCGTAGCGCAGCATGTAGTAGAGGAAGAAGTCGTGGAGTTCATAGGGCCCCACGAGGTCCTCTGTCTTCTGCACTATATGGCCTGACGCATCGGCCGGGATGAGTTCCGGACTTATGGGCGTGTCTATTATATCGAGAAGATGCCGTCTTATGGCTGAGTCCTCAGGCTCCTGCATGGCGAAATAGTTCACGAGGTATTTCACAAGTGTCTTGGGCACTCCCGTGTTCACACCGTACATGGACATGTGGTCGCCGTTGTAGGTGGCCCATCCGAGGGCGAGTTCCGACAGGTCACCTGTGCCGAGCACTATGCCGCCGAGCCGATTGCTCAGATCCATGAGTATCTGGGTGCGCTCTCTGGCCTGAGAGTTCTCGTAGGTCACATCATGGAGCGATGGATCTTGTCCGATATCTCTGAAATGCAGGTTTACAGCCTCACCTATAGGCATTTCCATGGATGTGACTCCGAGATGCTCCATAAGCCCCACAGCGTTGTCGTGCGTGCGGCCTGTTGTGCCGAATCCGGGCATTGTCACCCCGACTATACCGGTTCTCGGCAGCCCGAGGCGATCGAATGCCTTGGTGGCCACAAGGAGGGCGAGTGTTGAGTCGAGTCCGCCTGATATACCCACCACAATGGTTTTGCATCCTATGGCATCGAGGCGCTTGGCAAGTCCGGCGGCTTGGATATTGATGATCTCGTCGCATCTCTCCTCCATCTCTGAGGCCGATGATGGCACGAATGGACGTGGATCCACATGCCTGAGCAGTGGCGCATCATTATCGGTGGGAGGGAAACACGGCTCATCCTTTACCGCGGGTGAGATCCTCACCGGGTGTGATATCTCACGCTCGGCGCAGTCGGCGAAAGTGGTGAGATGCAGACGGTCGCGCCGCAGAGCCTCGAGATCCACATCGGCTATGACTATGTCATCCTCGGGGGTCCACCTGCGGTTTGACGTCAGGATGGAGCCGTTTTCGGCTATTATGGCCTTGCCGTCGAATGTGAGATCGGTTGACGACTCGCCCCATCCCGCTCCCGAGTAACAGTAGGCGCACAGGCATCGTGCGGACTGCTGGCTGATGAGTGTGCGTAGATATGAGTATTTGCCTATGAGATCGTCGGAAGCCGAGAGATTGACTATCACCTCGGCTCCGGCCATGGCCAGGCGGCAGGATGGGGGGATCGGTACCCACAGATCCTCGCAGATCTCTATACCTATTTTAGCGCCGTGTGACTCATATATGGTGCCGGTCGAAAGCGTGTAGGTATTTCCGTCGATCACCACTTCACGGCAGTATCCGTCGGGTGCCGGACGCCACCAGCGGCGCTCATAGAATTCGTTGTAGTCAGGTATGTAGGATTTAGCGGCAAACTCCACCGTGCCGTTGCGGAATATGGCCGCGCAATTGTAGAGCGAGCCGTCACATACCACGGGCAGTCCCACCACAAAATGCCCGGTCATACTCCGGGATATTTCCCTGAGCCTCGTCACGGCCCTTGCGGAGGCGTCAAGCAGGGTGCTGTTGTGGAAAAGATCCGCACAGGTGTATGCGGTAACGCACATTTCCGGGAATACCGATAGCTCCACACGTTTTTCCTCAAGACGGCGGAGCATCGTCTCTATGCCGGAGATATTGAAGTCCACATCGGCCACTTTCACACGTGGAACGCATGCGGCGATGCGGAGAAATCCATGGTTCATATACTGATGCTCAAAATTTGTTACACCGCGAAATTAAGAAATTTTCTTCACTTGCGGCATCTTTGCACGTCATAATAATTGCCGGAATCTGAAAAAATATCTATCTTTGCGTATATACTCAGCATAAAAACAACCGCACATGAACACATCGCCAGTCGATTGGATCAGTTGGACAGTCCTCCTGTGGGGGCTTGGTGCGGCATACGCGGTGCTTATCGGAGCCATGATAGTGGCGGTGCTGAGTGAGAACCGCAATCCGTTGAAGTCCATAGCATGGATCACAGCGTTGCTCCTGTTTCCCGTTGGAGGGGCACTGCTGTATTACTTTTTCGGACGTTCGTTGAGAAATGTGCGCATGATCTCGCGGCGCAATCGGCGCAAGCTTCTGAGTGTGGAGCCGGTGCACGGCGCGTCAAAAATACCCCGCAATGTATCGCCCGCCCATCGCCAGTCAATGAGACTCGCCGTATCGGTGGCCGATGCCATGGTATATACCGGCAATGATATCGAGATATTCAACAACGGTGAGAGCTTTTTCCGCTCGCTGTTCGATGATCTGCGCCGTGCCACTACATTCATCAACATGCAGTTCTACATCATAGCCAACGACTCGCTTGGCCGTGAACTGCGCGACATCCTCATAGAGCGTGCGGCCGCCGGGGTCAAGATAAGGGTGATATATGATTATATAGGGTCATTCGATGCCAGCAGACGAGACTTCTTCATGCGCATGAAGGATGCGGGTGTGGAGGTGCATTCGTTTTTCCGCATACAGTTTCCCGGCAAGCTCAACCGCCTGAACTGGCGCAATCACCGAAAGGTGGTGGTCATCGACGGCAAGGCCGGATATATAGGTGGCATGAATGTGGCTGACCGTTATGTGAACGGCGGACAGTTCAAGGTGTGGAGGGATACATGTGTCAGGGTGACAGGCCCGGCGGTGGCAGGACTGCAATACAACTTTGCCATCGACTGGAAGTTCATGGGACATCAGCTTCTCACCGATGAATCGGCCAAGGATATGCCTCCCGAGCGCCGGGCCGACAGTGTGGCAGATGTCACTGTGCAGCTTGTCACGTCAGGGCCCGCCGACCGCTGGGGCGCGGCGTCATTCCTGTTCCTGAAGGTGATAGGCAATGCCCGCAAGCGTATCTACATACAGACTCCTTATTTCCTGCCCAGCGACGGGTTGCTCAAGAGTCTTCAGTGTGCCGCTCTATCGGGCGTTGATGTGAGGGTGATGTTGCCGCGCAAGTCTGATTCGGCTGTGCTTACATACGCATCGTGCAGTTACATAGAGGAGTGTCTGCTCGCCGGCATAAAAATCTATCTTTACGAAGCCGGTATGCTGCATGCCAAGGTCCTGATAGTGGATGATGATTTCGCCACCACCGGATCCACCAACTTTGATTTCCGTAGTTTCGAGCATAACTTCGAGGAGAACATTGTGATGTACTCTCCAGAGGTGAACCGTCGTATGACCGCGCGATTCCTTGAGGATTCGGCGTGTTGCACGCGGCTGCGCATAGGGGAGTGGTCGCGCCGTGACCGTGGTGACAAGGCGAGACAGTCTCTCTGCCGATTGCTCAGCCCGATTCTCTGAGTCCTCCCCATCGGTCATGACGCTGAACCATGTGTCGATAAGGTGTGTTTCCTCTAAAAAGACTTTTTCAGGAAACAATGACCGGAAACAATCACACCTCCACACCGGCATCGCCGCAGCCCGGACCCGGAAGCGATGCGCCGTTTGACAGACATGAGTATATTCTCTTCATCATATTCATAGCCATACTCGGGTCGTTCAGCTCTCTGGTCAATGACATGTATCTCCCGGCCATACCGGCCATGGTACGTGAGTTTCATACCACACCTTCAATGACTCAGCTCGGTATCTCGGCCACAATGCTCGGACTCGGTATCGGATCGGTGGTCTGGGGCTCATTGAGCGACAGATATGGCCGCAAGCATATCCTGCTGATATCGCTCGGTGTTTTTGTGGGCGGCACACTGTTGTCGTTGTTTTCACGTTCGATAATCTTCTTCAATATATGCCGTCTGTTGCAGGGGATAGGCGCGGGTGGATCGATGGTACTCAGTTTCTCAATTCCGGCCGACAGGTATACAGGAAAGAATCTCGCGGTGATAATGTCGCTTGTAGGTGCGCTCAACGGATTTGTCCCGGCGGTGGCTCCATTGGCCGGCGGATTCATGACCGACGACTTCGGCTGGCGCGGTATTTTCATAGTATTGCTTGTCATTGGCATCGGGATGTGGATCTGGACCACCATGCGTCCGGAGAGTCTGCCACCATCACGCCGCATGCCTCCAACGGGAGTGAAGGGATATCTGCGCGCATACATGTGTCTGGTACGCAACCATCCGTTCATGACATACGTCCTTACCAAATCTATAGCCATAGGGCTGTTGTTCTCCTATATCTCGTCAGCTCCGTTCATACTCCAGACCCACTATGGGATGACACCGTCGCATTTCGGGCTGATGTTCGGCGCCAATTCGCTTGCATTGATAGCCGGATCTATGCTTGTGGCGAAACTCAGGAAGGTGAGGGGGTGTCTGCTCTATGGAGGAGCTGTGATGTGCGTCGGTGCCTTGGCCGAGGCTGTGATCCTATGGTTGGACAGAGGAATTGTGGCATATGAGATAGCTATTATCCCGATGCTGTTCGGATCGGGAATGGTATTCTCCACATCCAATGCGTTGTCCATGGAGGAGGGACGTGCGGATGCAGGATCGGCATCGGCTATTCTTAATGTGGCGAAATATATCTTTGCCGCATTGGTCACCCCGCTAGTAGGTATCGGTGATATAATGCACAGCACTGCGGTGGTCTTCATCGGCATAGCGGCGCTGTCCGGCTGTTTTCTTGTAGGTGTAAGCCGTCTGCCGGCGTCGGCTGCTACATAGGCAGGATAAAGGTATATGTAACAGGAAAGGGTCCGCGGGATATTCCGCAGACCCTTTTTTGAGTGTTCTGTGAAGACTTACTCCGGAATTATTCGCCGGGGATGATAGCCTCGCTGGGGCAAACCTCAGCGCAAGAGCCACACTCGATGCAGGTATCGGGATCGATGTGGTAGATATCGCCCTCGGAGATTGCGTCAACGGGGCAAACGGGCTGGCAGGTGCCACAAGCTACACAGGAGTCGGTAATTACGTAAGCCATTGTAGTAAGATTTTGGGGATAATTATAAAAACGTTGTTTTCTTGTCTGAATACAAGTGCAAATTTAAGGGTTTTATTCCAATTATCGCACACATTGGGCAAAAAAATACCGCATATTTAGCAAAGTTTATCCTCTCTTCATACTTTATGAACACCGGCAAGGTGCATGAAAAAAGCAGTTCCCGTGTCAGCGGTGGAAAGCTGTGACACGGGAACCGTCAGTTATGTTGCGGATTATGATCAGGCGGTGATCTTCTTGTATCTGGGCACGAGAAGCTTCATGATACACCAGCCGAGAAGATAGCTGACACCACAGATGCAGAACACTACGAAGTAGCCGGCAGGCTTACCCTCATAGCTCATGAACGACATGTTGGTCTGTGCGGCGTAGTCGAAGAGCACACCCGAACCATAGTTGATGAGCGATGAGCCGATACCACCTGCCATACCGCCGATACCGATGATGGTGGCGATGGTGCTCTTGGGGAACATGTCACCAACAACTGAATAGATGTTGGCCGACCATGACTGGTGGGCAGCACCTGCTATACCGATGATGATGATGGGCATCCAGGGCGATACGGAGCTGAGGGGCTGTGCCAGGAGGGCAAGCAGGGGGAACACGGCAAAAATGAGCATTGCCTTCATACGTGCGGCATAGGGATTGACATTTATGCCGCGGCGGGCAGCGTTGTCAATGAAGATGGTGGGAAGTTTGCCGCCATAGATGGAGAGCATCGTGATGAGATAGAGCACGAAGATCATGAGCATGCCCTCGCCATGGGAGGTGGACAGCTTGAATACATCAGAGATGTATGCCGGGGTCCAGAAGAGGAAGAACCACCATACGCCATCGGTGAGCAGCTTGCCGAAGATCACGGCCCATGTCTGCGGATACTTGAAGCACTTGAGGAAGGGGATTGTAGCTGTCTCGCTGTCCTCTACCTCAGCCTTCTGCTTGCTTGTCTCGTCGGGAGTGTCGTCATCCTGCTCGATGTAGGCGAGCTCGGCGCTGTTGACACGCGGATTCTCGGCGGGTTTCTTGTAAAGGAACACCCAGAAGCCCATCCACACGAAACCGAGTGCGCCGATGACGATGAATGCCATCTCCCAGCCGTTGCCCCAGCCGATGCTCTGGAAGAACTTGGCGAGCGGGCCGATGGTGAACGGAGCCACGAGGGCGCCTACAGCCGATCCGGCATTGAAGATGGAGGTTGCATACGCACGGTCGCGTTTCGGGAAGTACTCGGCGGTCACCTTGATGGCAGCAGGGAAGTTGCCGGCCTCACCGAGGGCGAGGATGGTACGTGCGCCGATGAAGAAGTAGACAGACACCATGGCGATGGTGGCGGCGATGTCGCCGGTAGCCTTCACGAGTCCGGCGGCGTCCTCAAGACCCACGGTGTGCTCGGTGGCTATGCCGCATGCGGCATGGAGGCAGGCACCTGCCGACCATACTCCGATGGCCCACAGGTAGCCCTTCTTTGTTCCCATCCAGTCGATGAATCGGCCGGCGAGGAGGTTGGCCACAGCGTAGACGATCGAGAATACGGCTGTGATCAGACCATAGTCGGCGTCGGTCCAGTGGAATTCTGGCGATATGAACTCTTTCCAGGTGAGAGAGAGCACCTGGCGGTCCATATAGTTGACAGTAGTGGCAAGAAACAGCAGCGCGCAGATGACCCAACGGAAATTGGTCATCTTGCCGATGCCTGCGCTTGCCGCGGTATTGGTTTGTGTCATTTGAAAAGAGAGCGGGGATTAAAACTTGAAGTAATTCTTGGCATTGTTGTAGCAGATATCCTCGATCATCTGGTTGACACGGTTCTGCTCGTAGCCGGTGTAGGGGATCTCGCCGTTCTCCACGTCGGTACCGACGAGGTTGCAGAGTGTGCGGCGGAAATACTCGTGGCGCGGGTATGACAGGAATGAGCGCGAGTCGGTGAGCATACCTACGAAGCGGCTCAGGAGTCCGAGCAGCGACAGGGCGTTCATCTGCTTCTGCATGCCATCCTTCTGATCAAGGAACCACCAGCCGGATCCGAACTGGATCTTGCCGGCCACGCTGCCGTCCTGGAAGTTGCCGAGCATTGTGGCGATCACCTCGTTGGCGCAGGGGTTGAGGTTGTAGAGGATAGTCTTTGTCAGTTTGCCTCGGGTATTGAGCTTGTCAAGATAGCGTGCGCATGACTTGGCTGTATTGAACTCGCCGATGGAGTCAAATCCGGTGTCAGGACCGAGAAGCTTGAACATCTTGGTGTTGTTGTTACGGATGGCACCGTAGTGGAACTGCTGGGTCCAGCCGGAGTTGTAGTCCATCTCGCCGAAGATTATCATCATGGCGCTCTTGAACTTCTCGATCTCCTCGTGGCTCAGCTCCTTGCCACCATATACCTTGTCGAAGATGGCGTTGATCTCCTCGTCGGTGTAGTCGGCGGCATAGAACTCCTCGATACCGTGGTCGCTCAGACGGCAGCCCATCTCCTCGAAGAAGTCGTGACGCTTCTGGAGAGCATCGATCATGTCGCTGAACTTGGAGATGTTCACACCTGAAACTTCGGCGAGTTTCTCCACATAAGCGCGGAATTCGGCAGGGTTCTCAACAGCCATAGCTTTGTCGGGACGCCAGGTGGGAAGCATCTTGATCTCGAAACCGCTGTCCTTCACCTGCTTGTGATACTCGAGCGAGTCAACGGGATCATCGGTGGTGCAGACGGTCTCCACATTGTAGCGGCGCATGAGACCGCGGGCGGTCATTGTGGGGTCGTTGAGGAGCTTGTCATTGCACTCCTCGAAGATCTCGCGGGCTGTCTCGGGATTGAGAAGCTTGTCGATACCGAATGCAGTCTTGAGCTCGAGATGAGTCCAGTGGTAGAGAGGGTTGCGGAAGGTGTAGGGGACAGTCTCGGCCCACTTCTCGAACTTCTCCCAGTCGGTGGTGTCAGTGCCTGTGCAGAAGCGCTCGTCGACACCGTTTGAACGCATGGCGCGCCATTTGTAGTGGTCGCCGCCGAGCCAGATCTCGGTGATGGATTTGAACTTGTGGTCATCGGCCACCATCTTGGGGATAAGATGGCAGTGATAGTCGATGATGGGCATCTTGGCCGCATGCTCATGATATAGTTTCTGCGCAGTCTCAGTCTGCAGCAGGAAGTTTTCGTCCATGAAAGGTTTCATAGTTATAGAAATTTAAAGGGTTACACCGTTTTTGAAAATCGCTATCTCGTGGATGCCGGCCTTCTCGGAGTTTACTCCCTCACCGGAGGCCACCTTTAGCACATAGTTTATAAAGTTGCCGAGCACTTCGTCCATCGACTTGTCCTCTACGAGTTCGCCGGCGTTGAAGTCGATCCATGTGGGCTTGCGGCGGGCAAGTCCGGAATTGGTGGAGATCTTCATCGTGGGTACGAACGTGCCGAACGGAGTGCCGCGTCCGGTTGTGAATAGCACCATCTGGCAGCCGGCAGCAGCGAGTGCTGTGGAGGCCACAAGGTCATTGCCGGGGGCTGAGAGCAGGTTGAGGCCATGCTCGTGGATGCGCTCTCCGTATTCGAGCACGCCGAATACGGGGCTTTTGCCAGACTTCTGCGTGCAGCCGAGAGCTTTTTCCTCGAGGGTGGATATACCGCCGGCCTTGTTGCCGGGCGAGGGGTTCTCGCCGACAGGCTCACCGTGGCTCAGGAAGTACTCCTTGAAGTTGTTGATGAGCGAGATGGTCTCGCCGAGCAGACGGTCGTCTGCACAGCGGCGCATAAGTATGGTCTCTGCTCCGAACATCTCGGGAACCTCGGTCAGCACCGTGGTGCCTCCTTCCTGATCGCACAGCCAGTCGCTGAACTCGCCGAGAAGGGGATTGGCTGTGATACCGGAGAATCCGTCGGAACCGCCGCACTTGAGACCGATACGGAGTTTGGAAGCCTTGACCGGAGTGCGGGTATATGTGCGGGCCTTTTCATAAAGATCCATGAGCATCTTCACGCCGGCCTCGACCTCGTCGCCTTCCACTTCCTGGCATACCATGAATTTGACACGGTCACGGTCGTAGTCGCCGCAGAATTCCTCGAATACTTTGGGCTGGTTGTTCTCGCATCCGAGTCCTACAACGAGGATACCTCCTGCGTTGGGGTGATGCACCATGTCGCGGAGTATCTTCTTGGTGTTCTCGTGATCGTCACCGAGCTGTGAGCAGCCATAGTTGTGGGGGAACCCGAATATTCCGTCCACACCCATGGCTCCGGTTTCGGCATTGACACGGTCCACTATCTGCTTCACGATACCGTTCACGCATCCTACGGTCGGGATCACCCAAAGCTCGTTGCGTATGCCCACCTGACCGTCGGCACGCTCATAGCCCATGAATGTGGCTTCCTCGCCTTTGAGGGCTGAACCGGGGGCGGGGCAATTGCGGTTGTCAATGCTTATGTCGGAATAATCGAGCTGTCCGGCAAGATTGGTCTTTATATCGTTGTGGTCGAGGAATGCTCCGCGGGCTACGGCATGGCGCGTATGACCGATGGGAAATCCGTACTTGACCACATTCTCACCCTCGGCGATGTCCCTGAGCGCGAATTTGTGTCCGGCAGGGATATCACTTACAAGAGTGACGTCACCGGCTCCGTCGACGGTGACCACAGTCCCCTTGGAGAGGGGATTGATGGCCACCGCAACGTTGTCGGCGGGATTTATTTTCAGAAAATCTTTCATCAGATTGTCGACGGGAATTAAGCTTCTACCACTTCCTTGACAGTCTCGAGCATGCCATCCTTCTGGATCTTGTCGAGATAGTATACCACCATGTCGGTCAGGCCGGGCACCTCGTTGAGATCGCCCTGCACGCCCCAGATGAGATCCTTGGCCGCGAGAACGCCTTCGGCCACCTTGCGGGTGTCACCTGTAGCCCAGAGCTCGGTGAGGAGATCCATGATCTTCTTGTCGTCCTGAGGTACGATGGGAGTGCCATCCTCGCGGTTGCCACCTTTATAATATGTGATGAGGGCAGCGAGGCCGAGCACGAGGCCCTTGGGAAGCTCGCCCTTGCGCTCGAGATATATCTTGAGGCCGGGGAGGTCGCGGGTCTGGAATTTCGGGAACGAGTTGAGCATGATGCTGGTCACCTGATGGTCCACATAGGGGTTGTTGAAGCGCTCGAGCACGTCGGCACCGAACTTCTGCAGCTCCTCCATGGGGAGGTTGAGAGTCTGCATGAGCTCGTCGAACTGCACTTTGTGGATATATTTGCCGATGACGGGATGGTTGCATGCATCGCGCACGATGTTGACACCGCTGAGGAACGCTACGGGCGAAAGCACTGTGTGCGGGCCGTTGAGAAGTGTCACCTTACGCTCGTGGTAAGGAGCCTCCGAGTCGGTGATGAGTACCTGCAGGCCGGCCTTCTCGGCGGGGAATTCGGCACGGAGCTCATCGAGCGACATGTTGGAGGGGCGCTCGATGACCCAGAGATGGAAAGCCTCGCCCTGAACGACGAGATTGTCCTTGTAGCCGAGTTTCTCCTGGATCTGGGCGATCTCCTTGCGGGGGAATCCGGGCACGATGCGGTCCACGAGTGTGGCGCATACATAGTTGTAGGTATTGAACCAGTTCTTGAAGCCTTCGTAGTCAGCGCCGAGCTCCTCTTTCCAGTGCTCGATATACTTGTTGATGCAGTCCTTCAGGTGGTGACCATTCTCAAATATGAGCTCGCAGGGCATGATGATGAAGCCCTTGTCGGCAGCGCCGTTGAATGTCTTGTAGCGGCGGTAGAGAAGCTGTGTGAGCTTGCCGGGATAGGAAGCTGCGGGACGGTCGGCGAGCTTGCACTCGGGATCGAAAGCGATGCCGGCCTCAGTAGTGTTGGAGATGACGAAGCGCATCTCGGGCTGATCGGCCAGCGCGAGGAATGCATCGGTCTGGGTGAAGGGGCTGATGCCTCGGCTGATCACATCCACACGTGTGAATGAGTTGACAACCTCACCGTCCAGACGGCCCTGGAGATTGACATGATAAAGACAGTCCTGACTTTCGAGAAGCTGCATTACGAATGCATCGGGGGTGCCCTGGATACATACTACAGACGAGTTGAAGTCTGTCTTGTCGTTCATGTTCTTGATGATCCAGTCAACAAACGCGCGGAGGAAGTTTCCCTCGCCAAACTGGATAATTCTCTCGGGAGCCACAGCCTTGGGGGCAGTGAGTTTGTTTAAAGCTTTCATTTTTGATTAAGGTGTTTATGTTTTGTTCTTATTTGTTTGATTTTGCAGGACGCCATGTGCTGGTCTTTGTGAATACCTTGTCGAGGTCGAGCAGTCCGGCTACGGTCGTGGCATCAGGATCAGACTTCCATGCCACACGTCCGGATGTTGGTGCGCCGGGGCCTTTTGAGCCATACTCGCCATAGCGGGCGGTTTTTTCATTCTCGGTATTGTTCCAGTTGTGCCATCCTTCGGGACGTATGTGGCTACCCATGTTGCAGTTTACGAACATTGTGTGGGCATACGGGCGCCAGGGACGTCCCAGATACACCTTGTCCACGCCGGGGGCAGCGGTGAGATCACATGAGTCGAACACATAGCCTATCTCTACATCCTGAGGCGTTGAGGCCGCAGTGATATAGCTGTTCTTCTTGGAATGGATGGTGCAGTCCTTGAAATATGCTGTTGCCGGTCCGAAGATAAAGTCGGTTGTACCTTCTATATATGAGTCCTCGAACATCAGACGGCAGTCCTTGCCTCCGGTGAAGAGTGTGTCCTGATTGCCGAGCAGACGGCAATTCACGAAGTGCAGGCAGTCGCCCTCGGTGTGGAGTGCCACGGCCTGGCCAAGCTCGGGTGCATTGTTCTCGATGGTCAGGTTGCGGAACAGGATGTCGCTACCCTCTACCTTTACGGTATAGGTGCGGAACGTGCCCATGTTGTCAATATTGGCGTGATGGTTGTAGGTTATCACGGTGCTGTCGGCCGAGGCGCCCTCAAATGTGACATTTTTTAGCCAGGAGGGGATCACGATCTTCTCCTTGTATATGCCGTTGCCGATGTGTACGGTGACGGTGTAGTCCATATAGGCGCGTATGCCATCGAGAGCCTCGCTGATGGTGGTGTAATCACCACTTCCATCCTGGGCTACATAGATATCATGTTTCCACTTGTCGGCAGCCGACATAGCCGAGGTGCCGAGCATGAGCAGAGCCATGAGTGATAAAGCTTTTGATTTCATATGCGGACGGATACTTGATCTTATTTCTTTGTTATGCGGAACCAGTCTATGTCAAGCCAGCCTGAATCGTTGCTTGACCAGTCGCGGGTGGCGAACAGACCGAGCTTGGCGCCGATCCAATGGCCCTCCCTTACGTCGAGCTCACGGCCGATCTTGTGGAATTTCTTTCCGTCAAGACTATAATAGAATGTGGCCTGACATTTGTAGTCGGGTTTCTGCATGGGTTTCTTGGGACCGACCATCTTGACGGTGACGCGGAGATAGAGCTCCTGCCCGTCATTGATCTTCACTTCCTCCACGGCAGTTTCCTTGCCGCCCTTGTTGGCCTTCGCGCAGTCGGCCTCGACGAGGTATATGCCATCCTTGCGCGACTCGAGCGCGAGGGCAGCATAGTTGTAACCTGCCACGATGATGCCGGCTCTCTCGCCGTCCATGATCTTGCCATCCTTCTTGCGGGGGAAGAACTGCACCTTGGCAGTGGCTGTGAAGTTCTGTGCGGGGAATTTCTGAAGCAGGAGGTTGGGCATGTCGTACAGTGTGCCGGCACCTTCCGTATGGTGTGTGAAAAGTCTGAGCTTGGATGCGTTGGCATCGCAGAAATACCACAGAGCGGAGGGATTGCCCTTCCACTGCCACTGCTTGCCGAGTGTGATGGAGTCAAACTCGTCGCTGTCGGCCGGAGTGGCTTTGGCATATGTCTTGCCCACATTGGGCTTGCGGTACTTTCTGACAGGTTCTCCACGGCCGTCTCCATCGGGATCCACGCCGATCACTGGCCAGCCGTCCTCACGCCATTCCATGGGCTGGAGATGAGTCACGCGTCCGTACGGGCCTTTGTCCTGGAAGTGGATGAACCAATGCTCTTTGCCATCGGGGGTGTCAACCCATCCGCCCTGGTGAGGGCCGTTTATGTCGGTCGAACCCTGCTCCATGACGTTTCTCACCTCGTAGGGGCCCCAGGGGTTCTTGGAGCGGAGCACTTCCTGCCATCCGGTGGACACGCCTCCGGAGGGAGAGAAAATATAGTACCAGTCGCCACGCTTGTACATCTTGGCGCCTTCTATAGTCTCGTTCTCAAGATGTCCGTCGTAGATCACACGGTCCTGACCGATGGTTCTCTTGCCATCGGGCGTCATCTCGATCATGCCTATGATGCTCTTCACACCGGCGCGGCTTCCGGCATATCCATGTGCTATGTATGCTTTGCCGTCCTCATCCCAGAAGGGACAGGTGTCGATGATGCCTTTGGCCTTATGCACATGCACGAGCGGCTCCCACGGTCCGGCGGGATTCTTTGTCTTGGTCATGAATATGCCGAGGTCGGGATCACCGTAGTAGATGTAGAATTCCCCGTTGTGATACCTTATTGCCGGCGCCCATACGGCATTGCCGTGGCTCGGATCGGGAGCAGACTGGGCATAGGCGGGCATTTCGGCGATGGCGTGGCCGATGAGTGTCCAGTTCACGAGGTCTTTGGAGTGCAATATGGGGAGTCCGGGTATGTCACAGAAGCTGGATGCGGTCATGTAGTAGTCATCGCCGACCCTTATGACGTCAGGATCGGAATAGTCGGCGTCAATGATGGGATTCTGATACTGTCCGTTCCCGAGATCGGGAACCCATACATCCGATATCTTGTCGGCGGCTGTAATGCTGATGCCTGCCGTAGAAAGTAAAAACGCGAGGACAGATGCCCGCATCGAACGTTTCTGCATGTCTAATTTAAGGTATATTTGATGATTTAAGTACTTGACACGCCGGATTGGTGTGCAAATTTCACCCCAAAGTTAGTAATTTCCCTCCAAAAAAATGTAAATCCATTGCTTAAATTTTCAAAATACATGCAAATTTCATCATTATCGGCTCGAATATCGTCAGATGACATTTTCCGTATTGTTATTTTTATTAAACAGGTGTCTCTCTTTCAGGAAAATTTATTACCTTTGTGGCTGATCAATTTCGGTAAATAGACAAGAAACCCTTAATTATAATTATAAAAATGGTAAGTTATAAGGACTTAGGTCTTGTGAACACTAAAGAGATGTTTGCCAAGGCCCTCAAAGGCGGCTATGCCGTTCCCGCGTTCAACTTCAACAACATGGAGCAGCTCCAGGCCATCATCAAGGCTGCTGCCGAGGAGAAATCACCCGTTATCCTCCAGGTTTCCAAGGGCGCACGCAACTATGCCAACCCCATCCTGCTCCGCTACATGGCTCAGGGTGCCGTTGAGTATGGCAAGAGCCTCGGTTGGGCTAATCCCCAGATCGTGCTCCACCTTGACCACGGTGACAGCTTCGAGCTCTGCAAGGACTGCATCGAGAACGGTTTCTCTTCCGTCATGATCGACGGCTCACACCTTCCCTACGAGGAGAATGTAGCCCTCACCAAGAAGGTTTGTGACTATGCACATCAGTATGACGTGACTGTCGAGGGTGAGCTCGGTGTGCTCGCCGGCGTTGAGGATGAGGTGTCATCCGACCACCACACATACACCGATCCCGAGGAGGTTATCGACTTCGCTACACGCACAGGCGTTGACTCCCTCGCTATCTCCATCGGCACAAGCCATGGCGCATATAAGTTCAAGCCCGAGCAGTGCACACGCGACGCCAACGGCCGTCTCGTTCCTCCCCCCTTGGCATTCAATGTGCTCGAGGCTGTGCAGAACAAGCTCCCCAACCTCCCCATCGTGCTCCACGGATCGTCGTCCGTTCCCCAGGATGAGGTTGAGACCATCAACAAGTTCGGTGGCAAACTTCCCGATGCCATCGGTATCCCCGAGGAGTGGCTCCGTGAGGCTGCCGAGATGGATGTATGCAAGATCAACATCGACTCCGACAGCCGTCTCGCCATGACAGCCGCTGTGCGCAAGGTGCTCGCCGAGCATCCCGAGGAATTCGACCCCCGCAAGTACCTCGGTCCGGCCCGCGACAACATGGAGAAGCTCTACAAGCACAAGATCGTTGCCGTGCTTGGCTCCGCTGGCAAGGCTGAGTAATTTTTCCCTGTCCCGCCGCTTGATATGTAAGCGCACGGGATTCTGAAAAGACAATAAAGGACACAAGTGCAGACCGGGATTACAAACGATTCTTCAGTCTGCCTGTGTCTTTTTTTCTTTTCCTTCACTTTACCTGAAACTGCAACCTTCATAATATCGTGTCATGAATAATCCACGCATGTCATGGGACAGGCTTGTGAGTGACAAGCGGTTCGGGCTCGAACATTACCATGATCCCAGGACCGGGGCCCGCAGCGACTTCCAGAGAGATTTCGACAGGCTCGTGTTCTCATCACCGTTCCGCCGACTTCAGAACAAGACCCAGGTATTCCCGCTGCCGGGAAGCATTTTTGTCCACAACAGACTTACGCATAGTCTTGAGGTGGCGTGTGTGGGTCGTTCGCTCGCTACCGAGGTGGCGATCAGGCTCAGGCGTGTCCATGCCGGCGAGCCATGGATAGATGTGCTTGACAGCATAGGCGATATTGTGGCTGCCGGATGCCTTGCGCATGACCTTGGCAATCCACCCTTCGGCCACTCCGGCGAGAAGGCCATATCGACATATTTCAGCGAGGGCGAGGGACGTAAGTTCAGCACTTTGCTATCCGGCGAGCAATGGAGCGATCTGACACACTTCGAAGGAAATGCCAACGCATTCCGTCTGCTGACACACCAGTTCAAGGGTCGTCGGCGTGGCGGTTTTGCCATGACATACTCTACGCTCGCCTCCATAGTGAAGTATCCGTATGAATCCTCGCTTGCGGGCAGACATGGCAAGTTCGGATTCTTCTGCAGTGAGAAAGCCGATTTCATAAAAGTGGCCGACGAACTCGGCATGCTACCTGTCAATGATCCCGATGGCAGGATCAGGTATGCACGTCATCCGCTTGTATATCTCGTCGAGGCTGCCGACGACATCTGCTATCAGATCATGGATATCGAGGATGCCCATAAATTGAAAATATTGTCTACGGAGGAGGTCATACCTCTGTTGCTCTCTTATTTTGACCGGGCACGGGCCGACCACATCACTCGTATAATGGCGGCTGTCGACGACCCCAACGAGAAGATTGCCTATCTGCGTTCAAGCATCGTCGGTGCGCTCGTAGGCAGGTGTGCGGACGCTTTCGCCGATCATGAGGATGAGATTCTCTCCGGAACATTCCGCGGATCGCTTCTCGACCATATACCCGACATTGAGCGCGATGCCTACAGGGCGTGCGAGGCTCTGTCGTGGAAGAAGATTTACTGTGCCGGTGATGTTGTGGAGATTGAGCTCGCAGGCACACGCATCATCTCGTTTCTGATTGACGAACTTGTCAAGGCCGTCACAAATCCCGAACTAAACTATTCGCGGCTTCTGCTCGCCAAGGTTCCTTTGCAATATGAGATAGATGCGCCTACATTGTATGGAAAGATCCAGGCAGTGCTTGATCATATCTCGGGCATGACCGATGTATATGCGCTTGATCTTTATCGTCGTCTTAATGGTATGAGTTTGAAAATCAATAACTGATGAAACAGATCTATATATTTCTGACATTTCTGGTGCTGCTGGCTCTCCCGGCCGTGGCCATGAAAGTTGACGAGGTCCCAAATGTCCATGTGGCGGACCGTACGCAATATGTATCCAATCCCTCCGGTGTGCTTTCGGCCGCGACGGTCGGTGAACTCAACCGGAGGATAGGGGAGTTGTGGAGTGACACTTCTGTAGAGTTTGTCATTGTAGCGGTCGACAAGGTCGATGATTCGATGACACCCGAAGATTTTGCCACTAAGCTCTTTGAGAAATGGCGTATAGGAAAAAGCGATAAGGACAATGGATTGCTCCTGCTGCTGTCACGCGACGATCATGCTGCCGTCATCAGGACCGGATATGGAGTGGAAGGCGCTGTCCCCGATATTGTGGCCGGCCGCATAATCCGCAACGACATGATCCCTTTTTTCAGAAATGACGATTATGATGGTGGTATCATGGCAGGCGCGGACAGATTGATGTCGATAGTGCGCGATCCTTCGCTCGCCGCCGAGCTTCGTTCGGACAAGGCTAACGATGCCGGAAACACTGGAGACGAAGCCTTCAGTAAGGGGCTTTTCAATGTTTATCTCGGGGCAGCGTTCATAATCACAGTGGGATTGTTCGTCTTTGTGATATATCTTATCGTATCGTCGCGTGGCCTTGACGATGTGGATCGTTGGCAGATGTTGCGCAAGGGGATGCTGCCGTCCATGGTGGTGGCTTTCATTACCATAGGTATGGGTATTGTGCCCTTGCTGCTGCTTGTGTGGAAAATGCACCGCGTTCGCCGCCATCGCCGCCACTGCCCGCATTGCGGCACTAAGATGGATCTCATAGATGAGGTTCACGACAATGACTACCTCTCTCCATCGCAGGATCTGGAGGAAAAACTTGACTCTGTGGATTATGATGTATGGCATTGTCCCAAGTGTGCGCAGACTGACATTCTTCCATATGTCAACGACCGCAGCAGCTACAAGGAATGTCCTCGTTGCCATGCCCGAGCGCTTCACACTGTGGAACGGCGTGTCATCATACAGCCTACTGCCGACAGGGAGGGACAGGGGGTGGACATACGTGTGTGCCGCAATTGCGGAAACCGCGATGACCATTACTTCAAATTGCCCAAGAAGGTGTCTGACGACGCTGCGGCAGCCGCACTTGGCATTGCCCTCGGATCTGCTGCCCGTGGAGGTGGTGGATTTGGCGGAGGATCATTCGGTGGAGGATCATTTGGCGGAGGTATGACAGGAGGTGGAGGCGCTGGAGGCCGTTGGTGAGACAATGATAAATACTCTTGCAGACTTTCTGTGCGGATATCCGCTGTTTATCCTGCTGATAGGAGGAGGATTCTTCCTGTTCTTCCATTCGGGGATGGTATCATTGCGCTGTCTGCCGGCATCCTTGCGGGTGCTTCGGGAAAAGCAGACCCGCTCTTCGGGAGAGCAGATCTCGTCGCTCGAGGCTCTTGCCTCAGTAGTGGCCGCCACGGTAGGTATGGGCAATATTGCCGGTGTGGCCATCGCGCTGGTCATGGGTGGTCCGGGCGCCATATTCTGGATGTGGGTGAGTGCACTGGTGGGTATGTCCACCAAATTTCATGAAGGTGTGCTCACCACCCGTTACAAGACCAATACCTCCGACGGACGTATTGCCGGCGGTACGATGTACATGATTGATCGCGGACTCGGCTCCCGATGGCATTGGCTGGCCGTCACGTTTGCAGTAGCCGGAATGTTCGGCACACTCTGTATCATGAATGCCAATCAGCTTACCGAGGCACTTATGACCATATTCGCATCACCGGAGTCGCTTGCGTCCAACCATGTGGTTTCCTATATGGCCGAGACTTCATCCATAGCGCCCGACACCCTTATGCGTCTCCTTATCGGCGTGGCCATAGCCTTGACAGTCACGCTTGTCACCATAGGCGGCATACGCCGTATCGCATCTGTGGCCTCATGGCTTGTCCCGTTCATGGTTGTGGTATATTTCATGCTTGTCACATATATAATAATATCAAATATCGGACAGGTCCCCGGTGTGTTCAGATCCATTTTTGCCGAGGCTTTCAATCTTAGGGCCGGGTGGGGAGCTCTTGCCGGTATCGCTATAATCGGCGCCCGGAGGGCTGCCCTTGTTAACGATGCCGGAGTCGGCACCGCCACTATCATGCATGGAGCCTCGTCCAATAACTCCCCGGTCAGAGAGGGGCTTGTTGCCATGTTGGGTCCCGGCATAGACTCGGGGTTCGTATGTACGCTCACCGCCCTTGCGCTGCTTCTGTGTGGCGATTTCTCGTCCGGGGCCGACGGATCGCTCCGTGGATTATCGATAGCTGTTGATGCGTTCGGCAGGGCTATTCCGGGTGGCGAATACATGCTTATGGCCATAGTGTTGTGCTTCGCGCTCTCTTCCATGTTCAGCTATAGTTTTTATGGAACACGCTGTGCATCATATCTTTTCGGTGAGCGTGCTGGCCGCTGCTATCTGTGGTTTTTCATAGCCACCCTTGTTGTCTTCGCTGTCATCCCGCTTGGTATGGCCGTGGGATTCTGCGATCTCTTCTATGCACTCATGGCTTTCCCGACCATGATCACGCTGCTGATGTTGCGTAAGGAGGTCCTCGAGGAGATCAGACTGTTCAGGCAAAAAGACAGTGAGAAGATTGTGATATCCTGAAAAAAATACAAAAGACGCCATGTTTGCCGGTGAATTCGGACGCCGGCCTAACATAGCGTCTGCTGTATCTTTATTTTGATCGGATCACACCAGATGGGCCACGAGTTCTTCGCGGTCGCCTGGTAGAAGGTCTATCACCGGGATCTCGATCATAGTGTATGCTCCGGGTGCGAGGCGCATTGAGGCACGGGCCACACCTACAAGCAGTTGAGCGGTCAGAGCAGGATTGTTGATGGACATGTTGAACTCAAAACGCTGGTTCTGAGTCTTGCCCGAAACACCCTTGCGCACCATGTGCACACCGTGTCCCATATCCTTGACAGCATCCACGCTATCTACGGCCATGACATGTGTCTCATCGGAGGCAAAATATGGATCCTCCTTCACAGCTTTGGCCACAGCATCGAGCGATGCACCGGGTTCGAGCTCCACATACACCATGCGTCTGTGCATTCCGTCACCTTTGGGCATTGTCATTGACAGGGCATTCTTTACGCCGGCCTTGGACTTCACACACACTGTATGTCCCATGCTCATACCGGGACCGAAATTGGTGTAGGTGAGACCCTTGGGCGCTGCTGCCTGCATGAGTGTGCGGACAATCGAATCACTGCCCGGATCCCATCCTGCCGAGATGACGGCCACTTTGCCGGCTTTGCGGGCAGCTTCGCCGAGCGAGCGGCGCAGTTCAACGATCTTACTGTGGATATCGAAGCTGTCCACGGTATTGATACCCATAGCGAGATACTCGAGGGCATACTTCTCCACTTCACGTGTTGGAGTGCAAAGGATGGCTACATCCACCTTGCCAAGCTCACGTATATCTGTGACTACTTTATAAGGAGCCAGTTCGGCAGGTATGTCAGACACATTTCTGCGGACCACTCCGGCTATTTCAAAGTCGGCGGCAGCCTCGAGAGCCTCCACCGTGAAACGGCCTATATTGCCGTAGCCTACTACGGCGGCACGAATCTTATCCATGTTTTACAAACAGTTTTAAGTTATTTGACGGCAAAATTAAGAAAAACACTTGAAATGACAGTGCAGACATGATAAAAAATCAGAATAAATTAAACTCATTTATATGTTATTAAAATAACGGCCGCTGAGAGTTTGTTTAAAGTATGTGCAAATATTTTGATATTTGAAAATAAATGATTAACTTTGCACCGCAAATGAGGAAAAGCCGCAATAGCTCAGTTGGTAGAGCATTTCATTCGTAACGAAAAGGTCGTGGGTTCGAGTCCCACTCGCGGCTCTGATTGAAATATAAGGAAAGATGGCAGAGTGGTCGATTGCGGCGGTCTTGAAAACCGTTGAGGGTCACACCTCCGGGGGTTCGAATCCCTCTCTTTCCGCTCAACCATGCAGATGGAGCCGCTGTAACTCACGTAGTTGCAGTGGCTTTTGCATTCCCCCCCTCCGCGATTGACAGATCAGCGCACCAACCGCTGATCCCCAACCGCCCCTGTCCGCTGATCCATTATAATGTACTGCCGTCTACATTGTTCCCACTTCGCTGATGTGCACAGTGTTGCCTTTGCTTCCATAGAGGTTGCGCTTCTTGTCGCTCCAGTTGGATCTCATATCAGAGACTTTTATGCGCAGTGTATATTCCCCTTTTGGCAGGCGGGGTGATATGTAGCGCAGCCCGTCGGCTGGGTTGAGGGAGTAGAAGTCTACGTAGGTCGATACATGTGTATGGCCGTCACTGTCAGTTATTGACAGTTCGGCATATCCTCCGGTATCGTCGGTATGCCCCTTGAGATATATTCTGCCTTGATCGGCAATATGTAAGGGGACGGTGGTCTCTTCGCCAGAGGCATGTGCGCACCAGGCGAAGTCTTTGTTCGGTGCCATTGCCGGAGCCACTGGTGCCATCACTGAAGCTGACCAGATTTCCCAATACACAGGCAGAGATGGCTCGTCGTCATTCCATTGCAAAGGGAGCCATACATATGTGGCCGCGCTGCGCTGACGGGGAAAGGACCATCTGTCGCCCATATACATGAACGTGGTGTCCCGGCCATTTATGACCGGAAGTATGAAGGTTGTCTGTGAATTCCATGTGTTTGACCCTATAGGAGCAAAATTGTCATGTCGCTCCCACGGTCCTGATAGCGATCGGGATGTGACATACATATTGTCATTCCGTTCCCATGATGTGGTATGGCTCGAAAACCAGTAGTAACGGCCATTGCGGTGCAGCATGGCGGGTGATTCTCCCACACCTTTCACCCCCTCGCACATACAGGAGTCAAGTGTGTGGCAGTCCTCCGCAAACCTGTATATAGCTCCATGGTGCACAAGCAGATATGACCGTCCGTCCGAGTCGGTGAATGTCCCGATGTCCCATTTCCTGATGGGTTTTCCATTGTATAGCAGTGGCCCGCGGAAAGTATATTCGCCGTTTATTTCCTTAGATGTGGCATAGGTGGTGCATGGATCCTTGTAGCGCATGTCGTCGGAATGCATTATCATGATGTATTCTCCTGTAGAGGAGCTGCGTATCACTTTTGGCCGTTCGCCTATGCGTGCCGGTCCCATCCGGCCATCGGGCTGTTGCTTCATAGCTATGCGCTCGAAGGTCCAGTTGGCGAGGTCAGCGGATGAATAACAGCTGAAACCGGTGAATACATTGGCTGAGTCGGTCTTGAACTCTCCGAACATATAGTATCTTCCATTGGCTTGGATGATGTTGGCGCCATGGGCGGATACGATGCTGTCGCGCTGGTCATACCAAGGCACGCCGTTTATGATGATGCTGTCATCGCTGATTGTACCGGCGATGGATTCAAAACATATAAGTCCGATGATCGGCAATAGTCGAAACAGGTTTTTCATGTTATATTGATATGGCGTATGGTTATGCAAAGGTAATCAATCCTTTCCGGATGGACAAATGGTTAAAATATGTATATTGGGAGATATTTGGATCATCAGGTAGTAATTTTGTACAGCAAAACATCTTACCCTACCAATGACAGTAAAGGAGTTTGAGATCCTGTTCAGGAAGTTATATCTGCCGCTGGGCATGTATGCTCTCCGCATAGTCGGTGATGCCGATGATGCGGAGGATGTGGTGCAGGAGACATTCATCCGTGCGTGGGAGGCGGTGAGAGACGGTAAGGAAGTGGCTGATTTCAAGTCATACATTTACATGTGCGTGCGCAATGAGTGCATAAGTCACCTGCGTAGCCGCAAGGAGACGGTAGGGGTGGAACAGATGCCTGAGACTATCGATGAGGCCATCGACACCTCCGAGAGAGACGCACGGATATGGAGCGCCATTGACCGTCTGCCGCAGCGGTGCAGGGAGGTGTTTCTGTTGAGCAAGCGCGACGGTTTGTCGCAGGAGGAGATAGCATCGGAGCTCGGTATATCAGTGAAAACAGTAAAGAATCAGATGACTAAGGCTTATGCGGAGCTGCGTGGGGCGCTGTCAATGAGGCATAAACCATTCTTCCTGCCTTTTTTGTGAAAAATTTTGTGGTTGGCATAGGACTTTTTGGAAACCCACGCGTCATAGGTGTGAATTAACACCAGGACAGATATGAGACGTATATTCATCACAATGATTTTGGCAGCTGTCACCCTGATGGCTTCAGCCCGTCAGCCCGAACGAGGCTACAGAGGTTTTGCTGAGTGGAACAACAGCATCACATCCTATGAGTTCTATTATTGGACGGGTGAGAAAAGCGAGACGTGTTATTTTTCCGGGATATCCACCTCGCATGGTTTCCAGTTCAATCCCAATTTCTTCCTTGGAGCAGGCTTATCCATAGAGCACAGCCGGAAATACAATGGTTACATCCTCCCTGTGTTTATTCAAGCCCGCACTGACCAGAAGTTCGGCAAGTACACTCCGTTCGGCGATCTGCGTGCCGGTTTCTCGCTCACCGATGGGGGAGGCCCGTACCTCTCGCCCTCCGTGGGCTACAGGTTCAACTGGGGGCGCAAGTGTGGCGTGAATATCAGCGCCGGACTCACGCTCAAGTGGAGTCATGTTGACGAGTATGACATTGCCCAGACGCCTGATGGTGAGGGATGGTATGTAACAGATGTAAAAACACGGTTTGATTCCAAGGCTTTTTTCTCGTTCAGGATAGGTATTGATTTTTGAGAGTTATGAAAAGTAATGATGAAGAAATAAGATTCGTGGCCAGACATTACCGGAAAGGTCTGTTCTCGCCCGACGAGGGGTGGCGACGGCTTGGCATCGTGTCGACCGGACATAGTCTGCGCCGGCTCAGGGCAGCCGCCGCGGTGGCGGCCATAGTTATTCTGTCGGCGACAGCCACGGTGCTTTACAGACTGTATGACCGCCCGCAGGCTCCGGCTGAGATATCCACGGGGATGGACAATGCTCCGGTGACAGGCGAGGTTAAGGTGATTGACTTCGAGAATGTCCCGCTCCCTATAGTCATTGACCGCATACGCGCCGTGTATGGCGTGGAGGTAATGGATATGCCCGACAATGCCGCGGACTATCGTCTGACACTCAACTATGAGGGCACAGCGGCCGATCTGGTCATGACCATAAATGATATACTTGGAACAGAGATGTACATCGCGGAGCAATGACAAGGATTGTTTTTTTTATACTGTACATGACGGTGTGCGGAGTGCTGACGTGTGTCGGTCAGAATGTCACTGTCGATGTTGTGGAGCGTCCGGCGGCGGAGGTGTTCCGTGGCCTTATGGAGCAGACCGGCAAGAATTTCGTGTATCCGTCCGAGATACTCGAGGATATGACCGTGACGCTTACGGCTGTTGACACACCGCTCGGCACAGTTCTTGAAAAAATGTTCAGAGGTTCTGATATAGAATATCGTATCAAGAAGGACAAAGTGGTGCTGAAGAGCAAGCGTAAGCGTCGCTCTCAGGAGTCAGTAGCGGTAACATCAGGTGTCGTGGCATCACCTGTGTCCATGACCGCAGAGGCTATTCCTGCGGTGACGCAGCTTGACGAGGTGGTCGTTGTGTCTCGGCTTGAGGCTCCCGAGGTGGAGACAGCCGAGATCGGGGCTAAGAAGATAACAGCCGAAGATGTGCGCAACACTCCCGCACTTCTGGGGGAGAATGATGTGATAAAGGCATTGCACACTCTTCCGGGAGTCACTGAAGGCACAGAGGGGTTGGCCGGCATGCATGTGCATGGCGGAGAAGCCGATGAGAATCTGTATATGCTCGACAATGTGCCCATGTATCATGTGGATCATTTCGCAGGACTGTTTTCGGCATTCAATCCGGATATAATCCGCTACATAGATTTTTTCAAGTCATCTGTCCCTGCCAAGTATGACGGCAGACTGTCGTCAGTCATGGATGTGAGACTCATGAATGGGGATCGCGACGGCCATCACGGATCGGCGAGAATAGGATTGACTTCCGCGTCATTCAATATTTCCGGCCCGATCGGCAACCGCACCACTTATCTGGTGGGACTGAGGCGCTCGTGGGTGGATCTGATAACGATTCCTATCCTTGCCCTGGCCAATGCGGATAGTGATGAGAAGACAAAGTTCCATTATTATTTCATGGATCTCAACGCTAAGGTGACCCATCGATTTTCCAACCGAACAAATGCGTTTGTAAGCCTCTATTTCGGCAATGACCGTCTTAAAGCGGGCACAAAGGATGGGACAGAGGATGACTATTGGTATTCCGACGAGGAGTATATCATGCATTGGGGCAACCTGGTGGCGCAGGGAGGGCTTAACCATAGGCTGAACGACTCGATGACTGCAGAATTAACAGCCGCCTATACGAGATACTTCTCGACCATGAAGGGAGATGACTATACGAGGTCATACGAGGTATCCACCCGTGAGTCAGTCGAGACGGAGAACAATATCAATGACTGGATATTCCGCGGGGATTTTGACTGGCGCTACTCGGATGACATGCGCATACGTTTCGGCGCCGGATACACGCGGCATTCGTTTCTCCCGTCAAGGACAACACGAAAATACACCTTTGACACAACGCAGAGCACCTCGCGCGACTCTACATGGGCTTACGGCGCGGATGAGGTCAACGCCTATATCGAGGATGACTGGTGCATAGGCTCCCGCCTGCATGTCAACGGCGGTGTGCATCTGTCCATGTTCCATATCGACCACAAAGTGGCAGGAGGTGTGTCTCCGCGGCTCTCCGTGAACTATCGGCCATCGGATAGGGTAGCGGTGAAGGGAGCCTACACACGTACTGTCCAGTATGTGCATCAGCTCCGCACGAGTTATCTGTCGCTCCCCACCGACCAGTGGGTGCCTGTGGCCGGACGATTCAAGCCCCAGACTGCTGATAAGGTCTCGCTCGGAGTCTATTGGGAACCGGAAAGTCATGCCTACAGTCTGTCGGCGGAATGTTATTACAAGAAAATGCGGCATATACTTGACTATCAGGAAGAGTATTACCTCAAACCGCCCATGGAGATATGGGATGCCCGCCTCACCTCCGGAGAGGGTTCTGCCAAAGGGCTCGACATAAAGATTGAGAAGATGTCAGGCCGTATCACGGGCCATATATCATATTCACTCGGCTGGGCTGACCGGCGATTCGCCGACAAGAACGGCGGAAAGAGATTCCCTGCCCGTTTTGACAACAGGCATACAGTTAATGTGCTTCTGAACTGGAAGATAAGTGACAAGGTTCAGCTCAACGCCTCATGGACCGGCCATTCGGGCAACAGGTTCACACTCCTCACGCAAGTGTGGGATACACCGACACTCGGCATGGATCATGTGTATGGCTCCGGATATGCCACATCGCTGCGGGCTGATATAAACAACTATCAGCTCCCGTTCTACCATCGTCTTGATCTCTCCTGTATGGTGAGGAACAAACGCGGATACTGGACCTTCGGCATATACAATGCCTACAATCATATCAATACTGTGGCGGTGCGACTGAGCTACTCCGACAAAAGTCCCTATGGACCGGTTTTCCAGAAAGTCAAATTTCTGCCACTTATCCCTTCAATATCATATACATGGCAATTTTGAGATATATACCGCTCGCGGTCATTGCCCCTATGCTGATGACCGGATGCTACGAGGATTTCACCCCTGATGTGGACACGAAGCCCGTATTGTGTCTTAACTCGATGATCACGGCCGGTGAGACTATCGAAGTCGATGTCACTCGTACATGGCTCTACACAGACATTGATTCATGGCAGAATCATGATGTGGACGATGCCGTGGTGACAGTATATGTCAATGGTACGGCTGTAGATGATGAGTATCGCGCGCAGGAAGGAGACAGGATCAGGATTGTGGCCGAAAGCGGGAAATACGGTATGGCCGAGGCCGAGGTCACAGTGCCCCGCAGAATCGAGATAAAGCCTATAGTCTGGAATGCAGAGCTAACTGAAAGATGGTCCAATACCAGGCCGGAGTGGGAGATGAACGCCGACATCCGTTTCAACCTGTCAGCCGACATCACCGTATGCGACCGGGCCGAAGTGGCCGATTACTACCATTATGCTGCGGCGGTCTATTATCCCGGCATGGATGATGACAGTGGCATGCTGATGGGATCACGTGTGGACATGTATACCGGACAGCTCAATTACAGGGCCGAGCCGATATTTTCGGAACATACGGAGGTGATAGATGCCATCAACGGAAGTGATCCTGATGGATTCACATTTTTCACCGACCGGCAGTTTTCGGGAAGTGAGTATACGCTCCATATCCGTTATGATAACATGGGCTATAATGTGAGGAGCATGAAATACGACGAACAGCTGTTCGACAGCGGTATCCATGTTGTCATGTCGACCGTGTCGGGAAGCTTCTATGATTGGGAGAACTTTGTGTGGCATGTCAACAATGGAGCCGTGACCGATATCGGCAGTACCGGCCTTGGTGACGCGGTGTGGGGCTACAGTAATGTCTCGACCGGCGCCGGAGTCGTTGCGGCGAGGACCATATCGGTATATAGGATAGATCTTAGCGAATTTCTGGAAAAGAGTATCTGAATATTTGAAAAGACACAAACGGCATTAAAACCTCCATATCTATAATTGCTTGTAGATATGGAGATTATGTGCGTGTGTGAAAAATATTTTGAGGTGAGTGTAATTTTTAGGAGCAGTTTTGCACCTAACGTTACAAAACATCAGGGAAATGGAAAGTCCACCAAAAACGCAAATGGAGTTCAACTCCTTTATAAAGGAGCACTCTCGAATTATCAACAAGGTCTGCTGGGCCTATGCAACCCCGAAAGTTCCTTACGAGGATTTACGTCAGGAAATCCTTACCAACATTTGGTTGGGTTTGGAGCAATTCAGGGGTGCGAGCAAACTTTCCACATGGGTATATCGTGTCGCTGTAAACTCAGCTTTAATGGCTATCCGCAATTATAAGCCAAAGGTTGAAACTCTTCCATTTGAGATCTCGGCTACCGATATTTCCTCGGAAGCTGACGACAGCAAGGCAGAGCAGCTTGCAGCCCTACACGAATTGATAAATCAACTTCTCCCAATTGAGAAGGCTATTATTCTCCTTTGGATCGATGAATATTCCTATGAGGAAATTGCAGAAATTATCGGTATAGAGCGGAATAACGTGGCTACCAAACTTCATAGAATTAAAAACAAACTCATCTCAAAATCGAAATAATATGAACTTGGACGAACTCAAAAAAAGCATGTCAACCCTCGACAACATACTCGCACGAAAGAGCAGTGAACCTATAAATTTCAACATCGGCAAATGTCAATCGGCACAAGGTCGTATAAAAAAGCTGTATCGTCAACAAATACTCATGTGCGCGATTCTCTCACTAGTATTTCTGATTACCGGAATCGGAGAAGTCAACGACGAAATATTTCCCAAAAGCCTGAAACTGTTTCTGAGCATTTTTCTCGGAATAGCCACTTTGTGGTACGCCATTCTTTACACTAAGATCAAGAAAATTAATTTAGTTTTCGACACTCCGATAGTGACCATGAAAAAAGTTGCGAACATGAGACTGTCAGCTCTTGTAGGAGAAGTAGTTGGACTGACAGTAACTACTGTATTCTTCACACTTTTGCTCACTCATCTTTGGTCAGTAGCACAATATAAGGTCTGGCTGATAATTGGAGCGCTCATAGTAGCGGTCATTTTCAGCATTGCAAGACTACGTCAGAACATTCGCGATTTTAACAATCTCACCGCCATAGACTAATCAACATGACTAATCAACAGAATCCCCCCGAGTGTCACTGTCTAAAGACATACCTCGGGGTGGTTTTTTAATTCCGGTAGTCCCTTCTGTCACCACTCATCGTGTCAAAGAGGATCAAGGTTTCAACTCCGGCCAACCTTCATCGTCCCATACCATATCGCGGAGCACAAGTTTGCTCGCACCTTTTTTCTCCTTGTCATAATCATGGGCGGCAAAATAGTATCAGAAAAAGACTCCAATTATAGCGATAACTATACCTCCTAATTGGAATAACATTAAGTAAAATCTTTTTTGCCTATAATCCGCCTCAAATTCTTTCATTTTAAGCGGTAGCTGTTCATACTCTTTCTTTTCTTTCAGCATTTTACCGTTCAATAAAAACAACGGTATGAAAGATAGAAAGACTAATATAATACCAATATAAAATAATGCCGACATATCCTAAAATTAACTGTTTGTACTTTAATTGAAAAACCAATAGTCATCAGGAAAGTTTGCTATAGAGGTTGTTTAAAAAAAGCCCATGAGCCCAACCGGCTTACGACACCTACAGGCGTGAACACCACCGATGACGGTGAAAGTTTCTAAGGTTGCAGACATTGAGACTGAAGGCAGTTTGATATTTGACTAAATTTCATTATTTTTGCACCACACCATCAAAAAAATGAAACTATAATATGGAATACAGATATTGTGGTAAAAGCGGTCTGCAGCTCCCTGTGATATCGCTTGGCCTATGGCACAATTTCGGATACACCACTCCATTCTCGACGCAGGAGGAGATTGTGCTCCACGCTTTCGAGAACGGTATAACCCATATAGATCTTGCCAACAACTACGGGCCTCCCGCCGGAAGCGCCGAAGAGAATTTCGGACGCATGATGACGCGCGGATTGAAATGTCATCGCGACGAGATCGTGGTGTCGTCGAAAGCCGGCCACTATATGTGGCCCGGCCCGTATGGCGACATGACCTCCCGTAAAAACACGTTTGCGAGTCTGCACCAGAGCCTCAGGCGTACCGGCCTTGAATATTTCGACATATTCTATAGCCATCGTTACTGTCCGGAGATCCCTCTCGAAGAGACAGTGCAGGCACTGATAGATATTGTGAAGCAGGGTAAGGCACTGTATGTAGGTCTGTCGAAGTACCCGGCAGATATAGCCTCCAAGGCCTGCGCTATGATGGCCGAGCAGCATGTGCGGTGCCTCATATATCAGGACCGCTACAACATGATATGCCGGAAACCGGAAGCGGCCCATGTGGAGATGCTTGATAAAAACGGACTTGGATTCATAGCTTTCTCCCCTCTGGCACAGGGGTTGCTCACCAACCGCTATATCCATGGCATTCCCGAGGATTCACGTGTGTTCAAGGAAGGAGCATTTCTGCACAAGGAAGATATCACCGCCGAGTGGGTGGAAAAGGCACGGAAACTGAACGAGATCGCCGCCGTCCGCGGACAGTCGCTCGCCCAGATGTCGCTGGCATGGGTACTTGCCAAGAAATATGTCACTTCGGTGATAGCCGGTGTAAGTTCGATCCGCCAGCTTGACGACAACCTTGCCGCCATGAATGCTGCGGCCTTCACCGATAGCGAGTTGCGGGATATTGACCTGATACTCGGCGACTCCATCATCAGGTAGAAAGGTTGCATATGGCTGAAAAAGACGCACATGGATCCCTGATCGAATGTGATACGGGATCCATGTGCGTGTTGTGTCATTCCCGGTCAGGTTTTTTGTATCGGGTATTATTTCGTATCTTTGCGATCATGAAGAAGATATTGCAAAATCCTGTTGTCGCTGCTGTGCTGGCGATCATCGCCATAGGCTCGGCGCTGCTGGATTATTACCTGCCGGCCATGGGCGATGATCTTGCCTTCTGGCATTTTTTAGGACTGGAGGATTATACGGCCCCCGACCGTCGTACCATCTCGTTCATCTTGGCCCATATATTCGGATGCAACGGCCGTTTGTTCGACTATATGGGTCCTGTGGTGATCAATCTGCTGCCGCGCGCTATGGCCGCGGCGTTGATGGGAGGTATGGCCGCGCTATTCTTTTTCAGCATATGGTGGGCGGTTGATGTGCCTCAGCGGCGCCACACAGCGTTTTCTGTAGTGCTGCTGACTTTCGTTTTGGCGATCATGCCATGGTGGGACGGCATGTTCCTGCGGGTATGCCAGTTCAATTACTTGTGGGGAACAGCATTCTGCATACTCTTCATAGCGATATTTTTTGCAAAGCCGTCCGGCCGTGACAGCCGCGCGGCTTTGTGGGGCGTGGCTCTGCTCGGTGTCTTTGCCGGAGCCGCACATGAACAGACAGGCGTAGCCATGAGTGCGACATTCATATGCTGGGCACTTGCGGGGAGACGATATCGCACCCTGACCTTGCGCCGCAAAGTTATGCTTGCTGCACTGTTTGCGGGTACCTTCCTCACTGTGGCCGCTCCGGCCATATGGCATCGTGCGGCGCAGGACTCCGTCCATCCGCCCATCGTGCAGCTCCTCGTCACGACCTTGCCGCTTTATCTGATATTGATGTCAGTGACTGCGGTATGTATGTGCACACGCCGATCACGGGCATTCATCATCGGTCTTGCCTCCACATCATGGTGCATCTATGTGTCGGCCGGATTCATAGCCGGTATTATAGCTGTGCTTTCGGGCATACCGGGGCGCACCGGCATGTTTACCGAGGCATGTGCGGCAGTGGCCCTCGCGCGGATGTGTATGGCCGTCCGATGCCATATCGGCAAGATCCCGGCAGCTCTGATCACTATTGTATGCATTGCTCTCATAACGGCCCATTTCACAGTCTCTGTCAGATATCAGAGCCGGATGTATGGAGAGGCCGAGGCCGTGAAGAGGGAATATATAGCCTCGTCTGACGGCATTGTATTCTATGATTTTACTTCCAGGTGTGACGTGCCGTTGCTGACGCTGAACCGTGTAAAAGGTGTGGCCGATGCCGACGATCTGTGGCTTCTGCAGGTGATGCGTGATGCCTATAAGCCCGGGGGGAATATCCCGGTGGTGCTGCCTGAATCGATGGCGGGCTTTGCCTCTCATCTTACAGATTCTGTGTCGGACGGCCGTAATACCGTCTATACCTTCCGGCCGGACAATGTTGTCATGACACAGGACGGGCTGCCGCTGCAGTATTATCCGGGGCCGGCGCCGCGTTTTGTCACGCAGACAACGCTGGCCGACGGACGAGATGTATGGATAGCGACTCCACGTGTGCGCGATCCGGGCGATTATGAACTCCCTGTTATCTCCATAAAATGAAAAAGATCACTGTTTTAATACCGGCATATAATGAGAGCGCCAGTCTTCCGCGGTTGGCTGCGGCACTTTCCCCGCTCATCGACAACAAGATGACCGATACTCCCTATGAATGGGAGATATTGATTGTGAACGACGGTAGCCGTGACAACACCCTCGCGATCATCAAAGAGCTTCACGAGGCCGACCCGCGGTATCAGTATCTGAACCTGTCGCGCAACTTCGGCAAGGAGAACGCTATGCTCGCCGGTCTCGACTATGCATCGGGCAATGCTGTGGTGATCATGGATGCCGATATGCAGCATCCGGTGGATGTGATCCCGCTGATGATTGAACAGTGGGAGCAGGGCTATGACGATGTGTACGGACGCAGGTCATCACGCGGCAAGGAATCAATAGCACGACGTCAACTCACAAAACTCTTCTACAGGATGCTCCAGAAAAGCACGAGAATAGATATTCTTCCTAATGTCGGCGACTTCCGTCTGCTTGACCGCAAGTGCATCAACGCTCTGCGTCAACTGCGCGAGACACAGCGCTATTCCAAAGGCCTGTTCAGCTGGATAGGTTTCAGCAAAAAGGAGATTATGTTCGAGCAGGGGTCACGCACGGAGGGAAAGTCATCATTCAATTTCCTCTCTCTGCTCAATCTTGCCATCGAAGGCATAACATGCTTCACCACAGCCCCGCTGCGTTTCGCCTCGGTGGTGGGTATACTCACGGCCTTGTGTGCTATAGTGTATCTGATATATGTGTTTGTACGCACGCTGCTGTATGGCGATCCTGTGGCCGGCTATCCGACCATCATGTGCGTGATGCTTTTCCTGGGAGGATGTCAGTTGATAGCGCTCGGCATAATAGGTGAATACATATCGCGTATATTCTACGAGGCCAAGCGCCGTCCGGTGTACATAGTGGAGTCGTTCAGCGGCGATGATGGTGGACATGAAGAGTAGATGACAGGGCTTTTTGACACACCGGCGTGAAATACTCGTGAAAATTTCGTACTTTTGTATCTAATGTGAAAAAATGACGATTCTGTATACCCCACGATGAACAAGACCGAACTCGCAAGAAAAATTCAAACGATAGCAGGACTCGACAGCGATGAAAGAACCATGCTGCTCGAATTGTTGCGTCAGGATAAGAAATACGGACTTGTCTGGGAGCGTATGACGGAGGATGTGGTGGAGAACATGCGCGATGTACTCCCCCTTCCGATAGAGCGCAATGACGAAAAGATCCATCCCATAATATCGTCCGATCCGAATGCTCCCACACATATCATAATCGAAGGCGATAATCTTGCCGCGTTGGTAGAACTCACCTACACGCACAGCGGTAGGTTTGATCTCATATATATTGATCCTCCGTACAATACTGGCAACAATGACTTCTCGTATTACGATGACTTTTCCGACGAGTATAGAAAGACACCCTACGTGGAGCGCGAGGATTCATACAGACACTCCAAGTGGATATCATTCATGCACCGAAGGCTGAGCATAGCCAAATCGTTGCTCAGTAAAGACGGATTCATATTCATATCCATCGATGACAATGAGCAGGCCAATCTGAAACTGCTGTGCGATGAGGTGTTCGACGAGCAGAATTTCAGAAGCAATTCCATCGTGATCAACAACCGTGGCGGCCGTGACTATGGCGGCATAGCCCTTCAGCATGACTATATCCTCGTATATTCAAGGTCGGATGGCGAACTTAACCTGATAGACGATCCGGAGAAGAAGTTCCGTTATGAGGATGAGGAGGGGGGCTTCAATCTCATGGAGCTGCGTAACCGTAATGTGAAATTCAACATAGGGAATCGTCCTAACCTATGCTATCCGTTCTATGTCAATCCCGCCAATCCTGACAGCAATGGCCTGCTGGAGATATCTCTGGAGCCGAAAGAGGGTTTCGTGGAGGTATATCCTGCCAAGTCGGGAGGGATCCAGACCGTATGGCGCTGGGGCAAGGAGGAGAAGGCCCGACCGAATCTCAACGTCCAGATATTCGGCAAGGCCAACCGTAACGGCGGCTATATGATCGTGCAGAAGTATCGCAAGACCAGCAAGATGCAGCGGAGCGTGTGGGACGAGAAAGAATTCGTGAACGAACGCGGCAGCGAGGTACTGAAGGAAATTCTGACACAGTCCATATTCAGCTATCCCAAATCGGTGGCTACGATCATGCGGGTGCTCGAACTGGCTACATCGCCCGATTCATATGTCCTCGACTTCTTTGCCGGCTCCGGCACCACGATGCATGCGGTGATGGAGCTCAACAGGCGAGACAAAGGCAGACGCACATGTGTGCTTTGTACCAACAACGAGAACGGCATATGCGAGGATGTCACATATGCACGCAACAAAAAGGTCATAGAAGGGTATACCACACCAGCCGGAAAGATTGTGGCCGGACTCGGAAGTAATAATCTGAGGTATTACCGTACGGAATTCTTCTCACGCGACCGTACAGCCGGAGACATGCGTATACTCATGCGTGCCGCCACCGGTCTGCTGTGCATACGCAACAATAATTATACAGAGGCACCCTTTGGCGGCAGGAGGCTCAACCCGAGGATAGCACGCTACTTTGAGACAGCGGCGTCAAGGATGCTTGTGATTTATGACGAACGAGCCGTGCCGGGAATAGCCGGGATTATCGCAAACATGGCTGATGGCCCACGCATCAAGGTATATGTGTTCTCGCATGGAGTATATGCCTACGAGGATGAGTTTGCCGACGTGGCCGGCAAGGTGGAACTCTGTGCGTTGCCGCAGGCTATCTATGACGCTTACCGCAGTCATCTGCCCAGGCGTAGACTCAAACTCCTGCCGGAGGAGATAATAGACGAACTTGTGGAAGAGATAGAGGAACAGGACGAGATTCAGGACGAGCGGATATAATATTGACATGAAAGATTTACGTTATCAGCGCAAGGCGGTAGATGAACTTGTGGACAAGACGATTGAACTCCTCGGTCTGCGGGGCAATCGGAAGACACTCATATTCAAATCGCCCACAGGATCGGGTAAGACAGTGATGGCATCCGAGATGCTCACACGTCTCAGTCATGAACTGACGGAACGTCCCGATGCTCCATGTGCGGAGGTCGCTTTCATATGGATCGCTCCCAACAAGCTGCATGAGCAGAGCTACTTCAAGATGAAAAATCACTTCACCGAGAATTGCGCTCTCCATCCGTTGGTCTACGATGAGATGGATCATTCGGCAGGGAGTTATATTAAGCCGGGTGAGATATTGTTCGTGAATTGGGAGAGCATCAACAAGGAAAAGAATGTAATGGTGCGGGACACAGAGAAATCCGCCTCGCTCTACGATATGACCCGGCGCACGCAGGACGACCATGGGATCCCTCTGGTGGTGATCATCGATGAGGAGCACATGTTCGGCGGCCGCAATGCCAGGAAGTCGGAGAAGGTGCTCGCCACTATCCGTCCCAAGGTGGAGATAAGGATATCTGCCACGCCAAATCCGCGGGATTGCCAGATGGTGGAGGTGTTCCGTGACAAGGTTATAGAAGAGGAGATGATCAAGGAGAGCATAGTGCTCAATCCGTCTCTCGATTTCAGGAAAACCCACGGATCGCTCAATCAGCATCTGATATGGCTCGCGCTGTAGAAGCGCCGGGAGCTCGCCGAAGCTTACAGACAGCTTGGGGTGAATATAAATCCTCTGCTGCTGATACAGTTGCCTAACGACAGCTCCGAGAAAATGACTGCCGACGACACCAGTGTGCGCGATGAGGTGGTGGATGTCCTTGACGCTTACGGTGTAAACGTGCTCAACGGTAAGCTGGCCATATGGCTGTCGGGTTACAAGACTGACAATCTCGAATGGATAGACCGTCCTGACGATGGGACGGAGGTTCTTCTTTTCAAGCAGGCTATAGCTCTGGGGTGGGATTGCCCGCGTGCAGCCGTACTTCTGATATTCAGAAAGCTTGAGAGCTTTCAGTTCTCGGCACAGACCGTGGGCCGAATACTCCGCATGCCGGAGCAGAAGTATTATGCCGATCAGAGACTTAATCAGGGGTATGTCTATACCAACCTCTCGAAAGATATTATAGAGATCGTGAAGGATGACATGAACTATATGTCGACCAATGCGGTCTCGATGCGTCGTGAAGGACTGGATAATGTGGTGCTTGAGTCGGAGTACAGTGAACGCCAGTCTGCCGACCGAAATCGTATCGGATCTGACTTCCGGGAGCTTCTCACGGATACTTTTATCAAGAAATGGGAACTTCGAGCCGGGATTGAGAATTCTCTCTTCACGCCTGAGATGCTGTTTGATGACGGAGATATGCCGGAGGATGAGGCGGGATATGACGGTTGTGATGTAGCGGCACAGAACCGACAGACAGCAGCCTCGAAAAAGAGCATACGCTGGCATGTGCCCTATATAAGCGTCGATGTGGTCAAGGATCTTGAGATGACCGGTGAGGTGGGGCAGAGGCTTGTGGATAGCAAGGCTTCGTATATCAACACTGTGGACGATCTTACTGCGATGTATCTCGTATTCTGCAAGCGGCTCCTCGGCAACGCTTACGAGCAGTGCAGTGTCAAGACTCTTGCGGGAGTACTCAAGGAAGTCATGTATGAGCTTTTCGGCACAGATGAGATCGACACGATGAAGATCGTCATGTCCAACGACCGGCGCACACACAACCGTCCGAAGTTCGAGCGGCTTATAAGCAGTGCCGTGGAGGAGTATACCCTGCGCCTGCAACAGCGCCGTATACTGGCAAAGGAGCGCGGTTATAAGAAGTATGACTGGTCCATCCCGGCCGAAAGGGCCTATCCGGGGGAAAGCTACGCAGAGGTGCCCGGAGTGAAGAGACATGCGTTGCTTCCATATATGAGATGTGTCAGAACCGGCGATGCCTATGATGTGGAGCCGGCATTCGAGGAGTTTCTTGAAGAGAGCGGGGATGCCATTGACTGGTGGTATAAGAACGGAGACCAGGGGATGGCCCATTTCTCCATAGGGTATATCAATTCGTATGGTAAAAAGGCATTGTTCTATGTCGATTATATCATACGGATGAAGAATGGCGATATATACCTGTTTGACACAAAGACGGAGAACAGCGATGCGCAGGCTCCATATAAGCACAATGCCTTGGTGGACTATATATCGTCTGCCGAAAACGCGGGGCGCCGTATGCGTGGCGGAGTGATCGTGCCTGACAGATTCGGCAACTGGATCTATCCTCCGGGAAAGATAGATGTGAACAAGGGCACCGGCGATACCTCCGGATGGGTAGAGTTCATCATACCCGATTGATGCGTTTTTATAGCGTGACCATGTGATATTATCGCACCTTTTTGCCGTGATGGCGGCTGTACCTTTGCAGAAAACAATCAAAATCAGAAGGATATGAAGACTGCAAAGTGGAACAAGCCGCTGTCAAAGCGAGCTTACGAAAAGATCAAGGAGAAGGCACTCATAGGTGTGACCATAGCCGGACGTGAGGATGATTTCGATGAGTTCATCGAGACCATCGATATCTATATCGAGAAGGGCAAGGTGGTGTTGCCGTGGGGTGACCGTCATGATATCTATGACATCATATTCCATATGATCAAGGATGACATAGACATGGCCATGCGCCGTTCGCGTGAAGCCCGAGAGCGTGCGGTGGAGCGTCGCCGTAAAGCCGTGGATGAGACGGACGTATGCAGTGCCTGCGAAGAGGAATCCGATGTTGTGACGCAGTCTGGAATTGATGGCATGGCATCTGTCAATATTCCTTCCAATTCATCCAAACCACCGAGACACAAGCGTCACAAAGGCAGACGGTATGATGAACTGCATCAGAAGAACGGTTGGTGAGGTGGTGTGACGCGTCTATGGTCAGCGCTCCCGCCATAATAAGAGAAGAGTGTATATGAAAAAAGCTCTCCTGAATTTATCAGAAGAGCTTCTGTCGGTTGAGGTTCCTAGCAGAATCGAACTGCTGTAAACGGTTTTGCAGACCGGCGCCTAACCACTCGGCCAAGGAACCATTGTTTTGTCGGTGATATCGCTATCATTTCGACAGTGCAAAGGTAGGTATAATATTTTAGATGACCAAATATTTTGCCATAAATTTGAGTTGATCCATGCCGTTTTTTTGATACATAAAAAAGCAAAAAGGACAAAACGGTTAGATATCAATATGATATGGTGAACTGCGTTTTTAGTCCTTTTTGCCTTTCTATAATCTATCTGCCGATTGTGTCTCGGATCAGAGAAGTTTCACCGAGCGGTGGATGAATTCAGAAAGCTCCTTGCCGCGTAGCAGTCCGGCTGAAAGGAGTGCGAGGTCGATGGCCTGCTTGATGACGGGATGTTCGAGAGCGTAGTCGGATACGATCTTGTCCATCTCGGTTCTGGACGATTCTACAGCAGCCATGATTGTCTTCTCTTCATCCTTCTGATCATCGGTGGGCTTGTTATCCTGGAAGGATGCGCGGAGTTTCGAGAGTCCGTCGTTGTCAGCGTTGATCTTGTCGCGCAGAGGGGCTACTTTTTCCTCAAGAGCCTCTTTGGCATTTTTCAATATCCGCTCCACAACAGGCTGGGAAGTGTTGACAATAAGGTTGTAGTTGTCGGGCAGTTCGGCATAGAAGCTCATGCCGGGCTGTGTGGCTGCCATGTCCTTCATGCGTCGCATGTACTCGTTCTGTGTGATGAGTACGGGGTCGGCTGCCGGATCGAGCGACTCAAATGACACGAGAAATTCAGCTTTCTCGCTCTTTGGGATGCTCGAACGGAAGAGAGTGGTGAGCATCGATATCTCGTCGGGGTTGAGGCCGGTCTCGTTGCTGTCAGATTTGGGTATCAGTCGGGATGCTGATTCGGAGTCTACGCGTACAAACTGAGTTTTCTCCAACTTGGATTCGAGCATGGAGATGAAGTGACCGTCGAGCTGTCCGTCCATCAGCAGGACGTTGTAGCCCTTGTCGTTGGCGGCCTTTATATTGCTGTACTGACCTTCGGGGTCTGTTGCGTAGATATATATCACATTGCCATCCTTGTCAGTCTGGGCCGGCTCGATGAGTGTACGGTACTCCTCGAGTGTGAAATATTTACCTTCAGTATCTTTGAGCAGAGTGAATTTGAGAGCGGCATCGCAGAATTTCTCATCGGTGAGCATGCCGTATTCTATGAAGATCTTGATGTCGTCCCATTTGCTTTCAAAGTCATTGCGGTCGGCTTTGAAGAGCTCATCGAGCCGGGATGCCACCTTCTTTGTGATGTATCCTGATATCTTCTTCACGGCCGTGTCGCTTTGGAGGTAGGAGCGGGACACGTTGAGGGGGATGTCGGGCGAGTCGATGACACCCTGAAGGAGCATCATGAACTCGGGCACAACGCCTTCAACAGAATCGGTGACGAACACCTGATTGCAGTAGAGCTGGATACGGTCCTTGCGGATGTCGAGATTGTTTTTGATCTTCGGGAAGTAGAGGATGCCCGTGAGGGTGAATGGATAGTCCACATTGAGGTGGATCCAGAAGAGCGGATCCTCCTGGCCTGGGTAGAGCTCACGGTAGAAATTGCGGTAGTCCTCATCGGTCAGTTCGGATGGTTTCTTGGTCCATGCCGGTTCGGTGGAGTTGATCACCTTGTCCTTGTCGGTATCCACATATTTACCATCCTTCCACTCCTGCACTTTGCCGCTTATTACCGGGACGGGGAGGAAACGGCAGTATTTCTTGAGCAACGTGTCGATGCGAGCCTGCTCAAGGTACTCTTTGCTGTCGTCATCTATGTAAAGGATGATGTCGGTGCCTCGTGTTGACTTGTCGCATGGTTCCATCTCATATGCCGGCGATCCGTCGCATTCCCATCTTACGGCTTCGGCGCCCTCCTGATAGGAAAGGGAACGGATCTCCACTTTCTTGCTGACCATAAAGGCCGAGTAGAATCCGAGGCCGAAGTGTCCGATTATATTGGCTGCCGTGTCCTTGTACTTGTTTACGAACTCTTCAGCGCCGGAGAATGCTATCTGGTTGATATATTTCTCGATATCGTCGGCTGTCATGCCGATACCGTGGTCGCTTACGGTAAGCGTGCCGGCCTCCTTGTCGATGGTGACGGTGACATTCATGTCGCCAAGCTCCCCCTTGTATTCTCCGAAGGAGGAGAGGGCTTTGAGCTTCTGGGTGGCGTCGATGGCATTTGACACCAGCTCGCGGAGGAATATCTCGTTGTCGGAATATAGGAATTTTTTAATTACCGGGAAAATGTTCTCGGTGGTTACGCCTATCTGTCCTTTTTTCATATGTTTGTTGTATTGTCTTAAGATTTGATGTACTTTTGTTGTAATAACAATCCGGCAAATAAAATGCCAAAGACAAAAACTGACAAATTCTGTTAAACTTTATGCAAATATGTCAGTCTAACTCCCTGAAACCATATCAAGACAGCATGAAAACATTTGCAATGACACTATTCATCGCTCTTGCCGCGACCATGCAGGCTGACGCTGTGGCCGCAGGCAAGAATCTTCTAAAGGAAACCGACAAGGCATTTTTCAACACCGAGGAGGCCCGCAGAGTGGGCGATCAGGTAGTCATATATCAGCGGGATACGGGCGGATGGCCTAAAAATATAGATATGTGGAGTCCGATGAATGACGAGGAGATGAAGAATGCCATGGCAGACAAATCCAGGACCGACGACTCGACCATCGACAACAATGCCACGATCATGCAGATGAAATATCTCGCCAGGCTCTACAGGGCAACCGGAGATGAAAAATACCGCGATTCATTTGCCAAGGGTCTTGAATATCTGTTGGCGGGACAGTATGAAAATGGGGGGTGGCCGCAATTCTGGCCTAATCCTAAAGGGTACAAGGTGCATATCACTTACAATGACAATGCCATGCTCAACGTGCTCGGCCTGCTGAAGGATATCGGCACTGAATCACTGTACCGCAAGGGGCTTGTGAGCGATAGCCTGACGCGCGAATGCTCAAAGGCATTCGACAAGGGTATAGAGTGCATACTGCGCACTCAGATAGTAGTCGACGGGAAGCCGACGGTGTGGTGTCAGCAGCACGACAGAGAGACACTGCTCCCGGCGCCGGCCCGAAAGTTTGAACTGGCGTCATACTGCTCGCTGGAGAGTGTCGGCCTGGTCTATCTGCTGCTTGACATAAAGAATCCCGATGAAAGAGTGAAGGCCTCAATAAAGGGTGCCATGGAGTGGTTTGATAGAAACAAGATCACCGGTATGCGCTATGTGCGCAGGGGCAACAAGGGGGATGCCGACTGCGATTCGTGGCTCGAACCGGATCCGGAAGCCTCACCGATATGGGCCCGTTATTACGATCTTGAGAACTGCCGTCCGTTTGTATGCGACCGTGACGGTGTGCCACGCGAGCGTCTTGATCAGATAGGGCACGAACGCAGGAACGGCTACGGATGGTATAACGACCGTCCGCTGAATCTGATACCTATATATGAGGAATGGAAGAAAGAAAACGGTGTGAACTGATCAGCTGTGGCGTGTAAGCTGCCAGAACGCTACTGCGGCGGCAGCTGCCACATTGAGCGAATCGACACCATGAGCCATCGGGATGCGGGCCACATAGTCTGCCTTCCCGATGGTTTCTTTTGGCAGACCGTCTCCTTCGGTGCCCATTATTATGGCCAGACGCGGTTCCGACATCAGTGCCGGATCATCTATGGACACAGACCTGTCAGTGAGAGCCATCGCCACAGTCTTGAATCCAAGGGAGTTGAGTTTCTCCTGTCCGCCGTCTATCCAAGCCCATGGCACGAGAAATACCGAGCCCATGGATACTCTTACCGACCGGCGGTTGAGTGGATCGCATGACTGGCGTGTGAGCAGCACTGCATCGATGCCGAGCGCGGCGGCCGAACGGAATATGGCGCCTATGTTTGTCGTGTCGGTGACTGCATCGATGACAACCACACGCTTCGCTCCGGCGCATACTTCGGCCGGAGATTTTTCCTGCGGCCTACGCATGGCGCAGAGCACTCCTCGTGTGAGAGTATAACCTGTCATGTCGGCCAGGACATCACGGCCGCCGGTATAAACTGTCAGTCCGGGACATCGTGCTATGATGTCGGCAGCATCACCGCTTATGTGTTTTCGCTCGCACAGCAATGAGAGTGGAGTGTGGCCGGCATCGAGGGCCGTGCGTATCACCTTGGGGCTCTCCACGATGAATATACCGTTTGCTGGGTCGAGCCTGTTGCGAAGCTGCGCTTCAGTCAGTGAACGGTATACGCGCAGACCGTCATGGTCGGCCGAGTTGATCTCTATTATAGCCATCAGGGATGCTCTGTGGATATGACATATTTCCTTACCTTCTGGAATAGGTCGTTGGCAAAGACGAACTCGTTGAGCGCTTCGTTGGCCGTGTGGTATATCTCATGCATATTGCCGACCCATTCACGATGTCCCTTGTTGATGAATATTATATTCTCACCTATACCGAGCACGGAGTTCATGTCGTGGGTGTTGATGATGGTGGTGATGTTGTATTCATGGGTGATATCGCTCAGCAGCTCGTCGATCACGATGGATGTGCGCGGATCAAGTCCCGAGTTGGGCTCGTCGCAAAACAGATATTTGGGGTTGAGGGCAATGGCGCGTGCTATGGCCACACGCTTCTGCATGCCTCCCGATATCTCGGAGGGGTATTTGGCATCGGCTCCTTTCAGATTCACGCGCTCAAGACAGAACTGTGCCCTGTCCTTGATCTCACCACGCGACATGGAGGTGAACATCACGAGAGGAAACATCACATTGCCGAGCACAGTCTCGGAGTCGAACAGTGCGGAGCCCTGGAAGAGCATGCCGATCTCCTTGCGCAGATCCTTGATCTGGTTGTCGTCCATCTTCATGATGTCACGGCCATCGTAGAGGATCTCGCCTTGTTCCGGACGTATGAGCCCGATGATGGATTTTACAAGAACGGTCTTGCCCGATCCGCTCTGGCCGATGATCAGATTGGTCTTGCCGGTCTCGAATTTGGCGGATATGTCATGAAGGATTGTTTTTCCGTCAAATGACTTGGTTATATTCCTTACTTCGATCATTGCAAGAGGAGTTTGGTGAGGACAACGTCAAGAAGAAGTATCAGGATGCTGGAGGCGACGACTGCATTTGTAGATGCTTTGCCGACCTCAAGCGCACCGCCTTTCACATAGTAGCCATAGAATGCTGCTACTGTAGTGATGATGTATGAGAAAAACAGTGATTTGATGAGGCCGTACCAGACATACCATTCCTGAAACATGGTCTGGATGCCGTAGATGAACCGGCTCAGCGGAATGATGTCAGTGAAAGTCGATATGAGCACGCCTCCCATTATGGAGGTGAATATGCAGAACACCACAAGCACGGGCATGATGAAGAGGAAGCCTACCAGCTTGGGCAATACCAGGAAGTTGGCGGAATTCACACCCATTATATCCATGGCGTCGATCTGCTCGGTGACTCTCATGGTGCCTATCTCTGAGGCGATGTTGGAGCCTACCTTGCCCGCAAGGATGAGACACAGGATGGAGTTGGAGAACTCCAGGAGGATGATCTCGCGAGTGGCCATGCCGGTGGAATATGACGGTATCAGCGGCGAGGAGATGTTGAGCTGCATCTGTATGGTACATACCGCGCCGATAAATACCGAGATCACGATGACGAGTGGTACGGAGTCAATACCGAGCTTGGTTATCTCGGCAACAGTCCGGCTGAAAAACACTTTCCAGCGGTCGGGCGCCGTGATGACCCTTGTCATGAATAAACAATATTTGCCGAAGGTGGCAAGTGAGTCTGTAATGATCATTTCGAGAGTTTGTTGATGATCTCATCCACGGTGAGTTCGGATTGTTCGCCGGTGGTCATATCCTTGACGGTGACAGTGCCGTGGGCCAGCTCATCGCCGCCTATTATGCCGACGTAGGGTATATGGAGCGTGTCGGCGCGACCCATCTGTTTTTTCATCTTGGCCGTGTCGGGGTAGAGCTCGGCAGAGATGCCGGCCCGGCGCAGCTCGCGGATCACGCCAAGGGATCGCAGGGCTTCCTCGCTGCCGAAGTTGACAAACATTATCTTCACGCTGTCAGCTATCCCTTCGGGGTAGAGGCCGAGGGTGTTGAGCACATCGTATATGCGGTCTGCACCAAACGAGATGCCGACACCGGATACGCCTTCGAGACCGAACACGCCTGTGAGGTTGTCGTAGCGTCCACCTCCGGATATACTTCCTATCTCCACGTCGAGGGCCTTGACCTCGATGATGGATCCTGTATAATAGTTGAGACCACGTGCCAGCGAGACATCGAGGTCAAGGGTGGCGTCGATGCCAAGGCTGTCGGTGAGCGACATCACTTCCTCGAGTTCACGAACTCCCTTGAGACCGATCTCGCTCTGGGCGAGCAGGCTGCGCAGCTTGTCGAGTCGCTCGGAGTTGGAGCCATCGAGTGTGATGACGGGAGTGATGAGTGCCACGGCCTCTTCCGAAAGACCTCTTTCCACCAGTTCCTTGCATACGTTGTCGAGACCGATCTTGTCGATCTTGTCTATGGCCACTGTGATGTCGATGATCTTGTCGGGAGCGCCTGCCAGTTCGGCTATGCCGGCGAGCACCTTGCGGTTGTTAAGCTTGATGGCTATGCGTATGCCGAGTCTGCGGAACACCTCGTCAATGAGCTGGATCAGCTCGACTTCATTTATGAGGGAGTCGCTGCCAACGATGTCGGCATCACACTGATAGAACTCACGATAGCGACCTTTCTGTGGCCTGTCGGCACGCCAGACGGGCTGGATCTGGAATCTCTTGAACGGGAAGTTCAGCTCGCCACGGTGCATTGTCACAAAGCGTGCGAACGGCACTGTGAGGTCATATCGCAGACCTTTCTCACATATCTTGGGGGCTGTCTTCACATAGTCGCCCGAATCAAGGAGCTGCTTGTCCACTCCCTTGAGGAAGTCGCCGGAATTGAGTATCTTGAAAAGTAGTTTGTCTCCCTCTTCACCATATTTGCCCATGAGGGTGGATAGATTCTCCATGGCAGGAGTCTCGATCTGCGAGAATCCGTAGAGATGGAAGACACTACGTATGGTGTCGAAAATATAGTTGCGCCGTGCCATTTCAGCAGGCGAGAAGTCACGCGTTCCTTTAGGTATGGAGGGTTTCTGTGCCATTGAACGAAATAATTTCAAAAATATCTGAATATATTGACAGACTCTTGAGCCCGGAATTTGTTGCAAAGTTATAAATAAATACTTAAATTTGCATCAAAATAATGATAGATTCGCCCATGAAGTTTGTCGGAGCCCACGTCCCCGTGTCAAAAGGAGTAAGCAGCGCCCCTGTCAATGCGCAGGAGATAGGGGCTCGCTCGTTCGCATTGTTTACCAGGAATCCGTCCCGCTGGACATCCAAGCCAATATCAGATGCGGAGGCCGAGGCATTCAAGGTCAATTGCGTGAAGGCAGGTTATACGCCGGATCTCATATTGCCCCATGACAGCTTTCTGATCAACCTCGGATCGCCCGATGCGGAGAAACTCGCCAAGTCGCGCGAGGCGTTTCTGGATGAACTCAACCGCTGCTCGCAGCTTGGTCTTACAATGCTCAATTTCCATCCCGGCAGCCACATGCGCGAGATGGAGGAGGACAAGTGTCTGCAACTGATAGCCGATTCGCTGAATATTCTGCTCGACAAGACCTCAGGCGTAAAGGCTGTGATAGAGAATACAGCCGGGCAGGGCAGTAATCTCGGATATACATTCGCACAACTCGCCACCATCATCGACCGGGTGGAGGACAAGAGTAGGATAGGGGTATGTATTGACACATGTCATGCCCACTCAGCCGGCTACGACATGACCTCGGCGGAAGCGTATGAGAGGACGTGGCGTGAGTTTGACGAGACTGTCGGATTCGGCTATCTCTGCGGTATGCATATCAATGACACGCTAAAAAAGGTAGGATCGAGGGTTGACAGGCATGCCCCCATCGGCACCGGTGAACTTGACGAGGCGTTCTGGCGCAGACTCATGAACGATCCGCGTATGGATGGCATACCTCTCATACTCGAGACCCCCGACGAATCCCTATGGCCACAGGAAATAGCTTATCTATATTCGCTTGTGGATTGAGATAAAAACTTTCTCCGCGACCTCTCCCTCACCGCACGTACTGATCCCTATCTCCCCCTCCCGCCTCTCTTCACTCTCTTCACTCTCTTCTTCGCATTCTCTCCAGTTTCTTTCCATATCGATCGCGCTTGGAAAATGAGCGCATCTTTCCAAGTAAAAACAAAGACAATATAAAAATCATACTTACACTTCAATTTTATCATGAATCAAACAAAACCGGATCAAAGTTTCTGGAAACTTTGGAATCTGAGCTTCGGATTTTTCGGAGTTCAGATAGCCTATGCACTCCAGAGCGCCAACATCACGCGAATCTTCGCGACTATCGGCGCAGACCCCCATTCATTGAGCTACTTCTGGATACTGCCTCCGCTTATGGGTATCATAGTCCAGCCCATAGTCGGAGCCGCAAGTGACCGTACGTGGAATCGTTTTGGCCGCAGATTGCCATATCTGATACTTGGCGCTGCCATAGCCGTGATAGTTATGTGCCTGCTGCCCAACGCCGGCAGCTTCGGTCTTACGGTAGGCGCTGCAATGGTGTTCGGATTCATAGCACTTATGTTTCTCGACACATCCATCAATATGGCCATGCAGCCGTTCAAGATGCTTGTAGGCGATCAGGTCAACGAGCGTCAGAAGGGACTCGCGTATTCGATACAGAGTTTTCTGTGCAACGCAGGTAGCCTTGTGGGCTATCTTGCCCCGATCACTCTTACGGCCATAGGGGTATCCAACCTTGCCCCGCAAGGTCAGGTGCCCGAGAGTGTGACATATTCATTCTATATAGGTGCGGCGGTGCTTGTGCTGTGTGTGATATACAGTTTTGTTTTCATCCGTGAGATGCCTCCGCAGGAGTATGCGCGCTACCACGGCATAAAGGAGGAGGAGAGCCGGAAGAAGGAGGGTATGCTGTCCCTGCTCAGGCATGCTCCGCGCACGTTCTGGACCATCGGCCTTGTGCAATTCTTCTGCTGGTCGGCATTCCTGTATATGTGGACTTATACCAATGGAGCGATCGCCGAGACGGTGTGGGGGACTACCGACACGCACTCGGAGGCATATCAGGAGGCCGGCAACTGGGTGGGAGTGCTGTTCGCCGTACAGGCTGTAGGCTCTGTGATATGGGCAGTCGTGATCCCGATGTTCAAAAACCACAAGGTGGTCTATGCTCTGAGTCTGGTGCTCGGAGCCGTAGGTTTCATATCCACGCTGTTCATCGCCGACCGTTATGCGCTGTTTTTCTCCTATTTGCTGATAGGATGCGCCTGGGCCGCTATGCTCGCCATGCCTTTCACTATACTGACCAATTCGCTTTCCGGTAAGAATATGGGCACGTATCTTGGCCTGTTCAATGGCACCATCTGTGTGCCGCAGATATGTGCCGCAGCTTTGGGTGGAGTGATATTGCCGCTCGTGGGAGGACACCAGGTGGGTATGCTGGTGCTTGCCGGTATACTCCTTCTTATCGGCGCGGTTTGTGTAGGGTTGGTAAGAGAGACTTATGCCGAGGCCCGGCGTACGGATGAGGTGCTTGACAATAGCCTCTGATGAATTTTAGAGGTTGTCTGAAAACAACCCTAAAGGCAGCTCCTGTGCCTGTTGCATTCCAATTTGGCAGGTACAGGAGCTGCTGTTGTAATCATATGCGTGAAAAAAGTGCCCCCTGCATCACGCAGAAGGCACCCGAAATTATAATCATCAATTCTAATTATCGGTAATACGTTTTCTCAAACTGATGCTCCGGAATTCCGTATGGTCTTTCGGGGCATTTCGACAAGATGATTTTCTGTGAATCTTAAAACAAGAGATAGGGAAAAGATTAGTGTTTCGGTAGTAGATTCTTTAGACGATTGATTTAGACAAGAGTGTAAAAACAACTATGAAAAAAAATAAATTACGGTCACAAAAACGGCATGGCTTGTAGTGTGTGTTTTGATGTCGGTTTTTGTTTTTCCGCTGCAAAGTTACTACAAGTCAGGGTAATAGTCAAGTGCTTTAACTGTAATTGGTTAAATGCGGATTGACTTTAACAACAAACGGCCCGCAGGGGCCGTTTATGGATATATTTTTACTAAAAATAAGTTAAGCTACGGGGGTGCCTGTCGGTAGTCAATAGGCTATGGCATTGTGGAACTCATGGCAAAGTTCAGGAGAGTCGGCAAACAGACCTCGTGTCTCTATCGTCACCGTGTCGGCAAGCTGCTTCTCCACGCCGCGCATCTTCATGCACAGGTGGTCGGCCTTGCATACCACTATCACCCCTTTGGCATCCAACTTTGCGGCTATGATGTCGCACACCTGGGCGGTGAGCCGCTCCTGCACCTGAAGGCGCCTGGCATAGAAGTCCACGAGTCTGGCGAGCTTGCTGAGACCGATGGTCTTGCCATTGGGGATATATCCTACGGATATCTTGCCCATAAAGGGGAGGATGTGATGTTCGCACAATGAGTAGAACTCGATGTCTTTCACTATGACCATTTTCGATCCCTCGTGTGTGAAGATGGCGCCGTTGATTATCGTGTCGGCGTCCTGACGATAGCCGCGTGTGACGTATGCCATGGCTTTTGCCGCACGCATAGGGGTTTTTACCAGGCCCTCGCGGGTTATGTCCTCGCCCAGCAGTTTAAGGATCTCGGCGTAATGGCCGGCTATCCTTTCGAGTGTCTCGTCCGATAGTCCGTTTTGCATAAGTCTCTCATTGATATTGCTGTGGTCAGTCGGCCGCCGATATGTTGACGCGGTCTCTCACCACTCTTATCTCCTTGCTGTAGGCCGGGAAAGCCTTGCGGAGTTCGTCGGCGGCAGCGGTGGCTTCCTGCTGAGTGCGGAAGTCGCCTACCTTGAGTCGCCAATATGGCGATGTGTACATGACGTAAGTCTGATATTGCGGGAAGCGCGATGAAATTATCCTCTGCTTGGAGTTGGCTTCGGTTTTGGCTGTACGGGTATTGTTGTCGCTGAACACCTGTACCCTGTAGCCTGCCATTCGTCCGGATGTGGGACGGGCCACCGTTTCCTCCTTCGGCTGTTCCTCTTCCTCGGTCTCCTCTACAATGATGAGACGCCGGAGCAGGGCTTCGGGCTGGTTTATGACGTTGCCGGTGCCTATGGTGATGTGATCGACAATGGTCGCAGGACTACTGTCGGCTATACATGTGATGGCGGTTGCCGCAAATATTACGGACAGGAACAGTTTGTTCATCGAATACTGGAGGATAAGTTGGAAAATCCGTGCGGCCACGCGGCTTTCATTGCAGATGTACGGCTATGGCCGCACGGATATTAGAGGGTGTTATGCAGTCGTTGCTCAGAACGCATTCACGATGCCCATGAAGGAGGCGGCCTCGAGGGCGGCGCCACCGATCAGACCTCCGTCAACGTCGGGCTTGGCGAAGAGCTGGGGAGCGTTGGAGGGCTTGCAGCTGCCACCATAGAGGATGGAGGTGTTGTCGGCTACTTCCTTGCCATACTTGTCGGCAATGGTCTTGCGGATGAATGCGTGCATCTCCTGTGCCTGGTCGTCAGTGGCGGTCTTGCCGGTACCGATGGCCCATACAGGCTCATAAGCGAGGATGATCTTGCCAAACTCGGTGGCGTCGAGGTTGAAGAGGCCCTCCTCGATCTGGCACTTCACAACGTCGAAGAAGCTACCGTTCTCACGCTCCTCGAGCACCTCGCCGATGCAGAAGATAGGGGTGAGGTTGTTGTCAAGGGCCAGACGCACCTTGTCTCTGAGAGTAGCGGAGGTCTCGCCGTAGTACTGGCGACGCTCGCTGTGGCCGAGAATGACATATTTTGCACCGGTGGAAGCAACCATGGCTGCTGACACCTCGCCGGTGTAGGCTCCACTCTTGTGGTCGGCGCAGTTCTCAGCGCCGAGGCCGAGCTTATTGCTGTCAATTACATTGTTGACCGATGCCAGATGAGTGAAGGGGACACAGATTACCACGTCACACTTGGGGGTGGCTCCTGCGAGGGCTGCGTTGACTTCCTCGGCCAGTTTGATGCCTTCGGGCAGCGTGGTGTTCATTTTCCAGTTGCCGGCTACGATATTCTTTCTCATTTTTACCTATAAAAATTATTGGTGAAATTTCAGGTGGCAAAATTAACAATTTCCCATGAATAATTCAAATTATATTTGTCAAGGCACACGCGCATTGGGTAAATGTTGTTTTTTTTGATTACTTTTGCGGAGAAAACAGACATACCAATCATATCTTAATATAAAATATGTGTAAAATAGGGAGTAAATTTACCCGTAGCGGGCGCAAAGCCATGCTCCTGGGCAGTGGAGAGCTTGGAAAGGAAGTGGCCATCGAACTTCAGCGCATGGGCGTGGAGGTTGTGGCGTGTGACAAGTATGACAGCGCCCCGGCCATGCATGTGGCAGACTCGCGCCGTGTGTTCAGCATGCTTGACGGCGATAAGCTGAGAGAGGCCATCCGCGAGGAGCAGCCGTCACATATCATCCCTGAGGTTGAGGCCATAGCCACACCGGTGCTTGTGGAACTTGAGAAAGAGGGGTACAATGTGACCCCCACGGCAAATGCCGCCCTTCTCACCATGAACCGAGAGGGAATACGCCGTCTTGCCGCCGAGCAGCTCGGTGTGCCCACATCGGACTATCGCTTCGCATCCGACTATGATGAGTTTGTAGAGGCTGTCAAGGCAGTGGGCATACCCTGCGTGGTAAAGCCGGTCATGTCGTCGAGCGGCCACGGACAAAGTGTCATCAAATCGGAGTCCGACATAGAGAACTCCTGGCGCATAGCCCAGGAGGGCGGACGTGCCGGAGCCGGCCGCGTCATCGTGGAGGGATTTGTCAATTTCGACTATGAGATCACACTCCTCACCGTGCGCTCCTCGAGCGGCACAGTGTTCTGCGAGCCTATCGGTCACATACAGGTGGATGGCGACTATCGCTATTCATGGCAACCTCAGATGATGACACCTGAGGCCAAGGCTGCCGCTCAGGATGTGGCCCGCAAGGTGACAGATGCCCTCGGTGGCTACGGTATATTCGGCGTTGAGCTGTTTGTCAAGGGTAATGATGTGATATTCAGCGAGGTGTCGCCCCGCCCGCATGACACCGGTATGGTGACCATGATATCGCAGGATCTCAGTGAATTCGCCCTGCATGCCCGCGCCCTTCTCGGCCTCCCCGTTCCCTCGGTGCGTTTCCTTGGCGCTTCCGCTTCGAGAGCGGTTGTCGTAGAGGGTGACACATGCGAGATCGAGATGGAAAATCTCGACAAGGTCCTTGAGGAGCCCGGTGTACAGATGCGTATCTTCGGCAAACCGGAGATCAAGGGTCATCGCCGCATGGGTGTGATCCTCGCCACTGCCGACACAGTAGAGGAGGCCAGGGCGAAGGCTGAGCGTGCCTACGACAAACTGAAGGTTACGGTGAAATAAGGACAACTCTGATCCGCGGACCTCGCCTTGACGGATGAGGCTCCGGAGGAGTTATAGTCATGCTCAATATTATTCATTAATCCATGTCTGATGGCATATCGATATCTGCTGTCAGACATGCTTTAAAAATCACATATGACAATACGGGCTGGAATACTGATATCATTGCTGGCCCTTGCTGCGATATTCACCCGCACGGAGGCCGCAACGGTCTCCGATGCGGATGTCGCGCAGATACTCGGGCGCCTTGATGATGTGCTTGAGAAAAGGGGGTTGTATATAACCGAGCGGTCCGCGAGGATCGATTCGCTCATGGATGTGCTGAGGCATAGGGAACTGCCTGTGGCATCCAGACTGTCGGCGCTGCTGACGGCCGGTGATTATCTCAATGCGTTCAACACTGACTCGGCGTTGATGCTGTATGAGACCGGCTACTCTGTGGCGTCGCGTTCGGGGTTGGACTCGGTTGCTATGCGTTTTGCATTGCGCAAGGCCACCTATCTGCCGCTCACCCTGCGCATACAGAGAGCCTCGCAGCTGATGGACTCGATAGAGGCCGCAGGAGTGCCGTCAGGACTACTCGCCGAATATTATGACGCGCGAAGACAGATGTGCTTCTATATGGCCAATCTGTTTCCTGATCAGGATCTGGCACAGAGCATGAATGTTCTCGAGAGGGAAGCACAGACGATGCTGATACCGCTGCTGCGGAAGGGGACACCTCTGTACAAGCTGAATCTCGGAGAGTCGTTGCTCTATGAGGGAGACCTTTCCGGAGCCAAGGCTACTCTGAATAGCCTTGTGGACGATCTTGATGAAACAGATCCTCTATATGCGCGTGCATGCCATATGCTCGCTGATATAGCCAAGGAGCGCGGCGATGAGAATGGCAGAATATATTATCTGGCCCTGTCGGCCATATCGGACGCAAGGTGTGCCACCCGCGAGGTGACCTCGCTGCAGGAACTCGGACAGCTGATGTTCGGGCGCTCGGATGTGGCCAGGGCGCATGATTATCTGTCGGTGGCGTTGAAGAACGCCGTGGACTGCAACGTGGCCATGCGCATATTGCAGACATCAAAGGCTATGCCATATATCGAGAGTGCGCACCGTGCGGAGATAAATGCGTCACGACACAGGCTGTATGCGATAATGGCGGCCATGGGGGTGCTTGTGATCATCCTTGTCGTGGCATGGCATACGGTAAGGACGAAAAACATGCAGTTGCGTGGCATGGCCTCCAGGTTGGAGCAAGCCAACTCCACAAAGGATGTCTATATAGCCCAGTTCCTGAATCTGTGTTCGGTGTATATGGACAAGTTGAATCAATTCAATAAGGTGGTCAACCGCAAGCTGTCGGCCGGAAAGGCTGATGACCTGTATAAACTCACGAAGTCCGGAAAATTCATCGAAGAGCAGGCCGGTGAGTTCTACGATGTGTTTGACAATGCCTTCCTGCATATATATCCTACCTTTGTTGACGAAGTCAATAATCTTCTGGCTCCTGACAAGAGGATATCGCTCAAGCCTGGCGAGAAACTGAACACGGACCTTCGCATACTTGCCTTGATGCGGCTCGGCATAGAGGATACATCGAGAATAGCGCAGATGCTGAATTATTCAGTCTATACCATATACACCTATAGAAACAAATTCAAGAGCCGCGCTGTGGACCGTGACAACTTTGAGAGCGATGTTATGAAGATCCAGTCGGCATAATGCGAAGTTAACATTTTATACCCCTATCAGCGGGTTAATTAACATAACAACCCCTAAACTTAGTCTATATTTTTACCCCCCCATTAATGCTAATATTTCTAATAATCAATTGATTAGCATCTCAACTTTTGGCGATTTTTCTAAACGTGGGCTTGTGAGAGTTGACATTAGGTTCCGGAGGTTGTAATTTTGCAATACAGATGTTTACCGCGGATACTCCCGCGGATGCAAAAATTGAAACGATATTAGTTAGTGGAAATATAAAATAATGCATGGATTACCGAAAAAGAATTGCATAATAGTAAATGTGTTTTTATGTTAGGTTTGTAGAGTCTTATTGCTAAGACGACAATGGGATCCCTTCGTGAGAAGAGGTTCCATTGTGTTTTTTGTGCCTGTGGGGATTGAATAATGAAGAAAAAATTGTAATTTCGCGGGGTGAGAGGTCGTTTAATAACAAATGTGAAACCGGAATGGGTGAGCCTTTGAAGTAAATTCTTCATAATCAGAGGTTATGTAGCCGCAACTATGCTCCCTGTCTTCAAGCCGGAATCCATCTCATGAGATCGGACTCTGGTTTTCACAACTGTTTTTAACAACCGCTAAAGAAAATTGCTGTTCGATGTTTGAAACATTCACACTAAACCTCAGAGGTAAGCTTCACGTATACGATCGCCCGCAGGTGATGGGTATAGTCAATGTCACGCCCGACTCTTTCTGGAGTGGGTCGCGGTCCCAGACATTTGCCGATATCGCCTCGAGGGTGGAGCAGATGTTGTCTGCCGGAGTTGATTTCATTGATATCGGAGGCTGCTCCACGCGGCCCGGATCGGCTATGGCCGACGAATCGACGGAGATGGAGCGAGTTCGTCTCGGCCTGTCGGCCATACGTAGCGTGTCGACAGATGTTCCCGTCTCGGTGGATACATTCCGGTCGGGGGTGGCCAGGCTCGCAGTGGCTGAGTGGGGAGCGGATATCGTCAATGATATATCCGGCGGCGATATGGATGCCGATATGTTCAGGACTGTGGCTGCCCTTGGGGTACCTTATGTGCTGATGCACATGCGCGGCACCCCGGAGACTATGCAGCAGTTCACTGATTACGTCGATCCTGTGGCCGATGTGATACGGGAATTGTCCGTCAAATTGCGGGAGTTGAGGCTTGCCGGTGTCTCAGACGTGATTGTCGATCCCGGATTCGGATTTTCGAAAACTGTGGAGCAGAATTACCGTCTGCTTAGCGGACTGACTGAGATCGCCCGTGCGCTTGGCGCCCCCGTGCTGGCCGGAGTGTCCCGCAAGTCAATGATAACCAAAGCTCTCGGCGTGGATGTATCGGAGGCGATGGCCGGAACGATAGCTCTCGGCTCGTTCCTTCTCGACCGTGGGACATCATTTCTGCGTGTACATGATGTGAAGGAGGCGCGGGCTACGGTGGATCTCTTTACTTTAATTGACCGAAACTGATATAACGACATGGAGCAATTTGGTATCAGGGATGCGTTTGACATAGCGATAGTCGCTCTACTGTTGTTCTACCTATATAGAATAATGAGGGAGAGCGGCACTATAAATATCTTTTTCGGGGTATTGGCATTTATAGTGGTATGGGTGCTGACCTCGCAGATTCTCGAACTGAAACTGATAGGCACTATCCTGGATCAGTTCATGAATATAGGTCTGCTTGTGCTCGTGATCCTGTTTCAGGATCAGATAAAACGATTCCTTGTTGAGCTCGGCGATCATAAGAGGTGGCGTTTCCTTAAGAATCTTTTCAGGCATGAGAAGGACGGCGGGTCGTCAGATACCCGCAAATATGTTCTGCCGATAGTGTATGCCTGTATGAATATGTCCAAGACGCGCACCGGTGCGCTGATAGTGATAAGGCAGGAATTGTCGCTCGAGAGCTATGAGAAGAGCGGCGATGTGATTGATGCTGACATCAATTCGCGTCTGATAGAAAATATATTTTTCAAGAATTCCCCTCTTCATGACGGCGCCATGATCATCGATCATGACCGTATACGCAGCGCGGGGTGTATTCTGCCGGTGAGCCATGACAGGAATGTGCCGCGTGCCCTGGGATTGCGCCACCGTTCGGCACTTGGCATATCGCAGGCTACTGACGCGTTTGCCATCGTGGTGTCGGAGGAGACTGGCAATATTTCTGTGGCGCACAAGGGGGTGCTGACCACCCGTCTGAGCTCGGCCGATCTCGAACACAAGCTTTCGCAAGTCATGATCAATGATTGATGCTGCACAATAGGGGGCTATGCCCCGGGGTGCAGACGTGATTCTCGGGCGTTTTTTTGGCGCCTGAGGCATGGATATATTTTGGGGTTTGGTTTTTTTTTACTAATTTTGTATGCAAATAAAAAGGCTGAATTCACTAAAAAGAAACAAGCTTCTTAACAATATAGAATAAGCAATGTCAGCAGAAGACAAAGAGAAGGAACAGGAATACAGTGCGAGCAATATTCAGGTGCTCGAGGGACTTGAGGCCGTGAGGAAACGTCCGGCCATGTATATCGGCGATATAAGCGCCAAGGGACTTCACCATCTGGTATATGAGGTGGTGGACAACTCCATTGACGAGGCCCTTGCGGGATATGCCAGCCATATAGAGGTCGTGATCAATCCGGACAATTCCATAACCGTGGTCGATAACGGTCGAGGTATCCCTGTGGATATGCATGAGAAAGAGCATAAGAGCGCGCTCGAGGTCGTGCTCACGGTGCTGCATGCAGGTGGCAAGTTTGACAAAGGAAGCTACAAGGTGTCCGGTGGTCTTCATGGCGTCGGCGTCAGCTGCGTCAACGCCCTGTCCACCTATCTCAGGGCCGAGGTGCGCCGTGCCGGAAAGGTGTATATGCAGGAGTATTCCTGCGGTAAACCTACTTCGGAACTGAAGGTGGTAGGCGACAGCGATGAGACCGGTACCACGATCACATTCAAGCCAGACGACACTATATTTACTGTGACGGAGTATGACTACAACACGCTTGCAGTGCGCCTGAGGGATCTGGCATTCCTTAACGCCGGGATCACCCTGACACTCACTGATATGCGTAATATGGACGAGAACGAGACTCCGCGTCAGGAGGTGTTCTACTCCAAAGAAGGACTCCGCGAGTTCGTTGAATACATCGATTCAAACAAGGAGTCGCTTATCAATGACGTGATACACCTCAACACCGAGAAGCAGGGTATCCCTGTAGAGGTCGCTCTCACATATAACACCACGTTCAACGAGAATGTCCACTCGTTTGTAAACAACATCAACACCATAGAGGGTGGTACACACCTTAGCGGTTTCCGCCGCGGTCTCACGTCCACGCTCAAGAAGTATGCCGAGGACAACAAACTTCTGGAGAAGGTGAAGGTTGAAGTGTCGGGCGATGACTTCCGCGAGGGACTTACAGCCGTGATCTCTGTCAAAGTGCTCGAACCTCAGTTCGAGGGTCAGACAAAGACCAAACTTGGCAACAGCGAAGTGACAGGCGCGGTGTCGTCAGCCGTAAGCGAGGCTCTGAGATATTACCTCGAGGAGCACCCCAAGCAGGCTAAGACAATCGTGGAGAAGGTGGCTCTTGCCGCCCAGGCCCGTCAGGCTGCCTACAATGCCCGTAACAAAATCCTGCGCAAGTCGCCGCTGACAGGCGGTGGCCTTCCCGGCAAGCTTGCTGACTGCTCCTCGCGTCATGCCGAGGATTGCGAGCTCTTCCTCGTCGAGGGTGACTCCGCAGGCGGAACAGCCAAGCAGGGCCGCGACCGTACATTCCAGGCCATCCTCCCGCTGCGAGGCAAGATCCTCAATGTGGAGAAGGCGATGGACCACAAGATATTGGACAATCAGGAGATACAGAGCCTCTACAGGGCTATGCGCGTGAGCATAGGCACCGAGGAGGACCCTATGGCGATAAACATATCCAAACTGGCATATCACAAGATCATAATCATGACTGATGCCGATGTGGACGGAAGCCATATCGCCACGCTTCTGATGACATTCTTCTTCCGCCGCATGCGTCCGGTGATCGAAAACGGATACCTCTATCTCGCCACACCGCCGCTCTACAAGTGCTCACGCGGCAAGGTGGAGGAGTATTGCTGGACCGATGCCCAGGTGCAGCAGTTCATAGCTGTGAACGGAGACAAGACAAAGGTGCAGCGCTACAAAGGTCTTGGCGAGATGTCGGCCGAAGAGTTGCGTGACACCACGATGGATCCGAACCAGCGTCTGCTTAAGAAAGTCACCATCACCGATGCCGCCGAGGCAGACCGTATCTTCTCCATGCTTATGGGTGAGGATGTGGCTCCGCGCAGGGACTTCATCGAGGCCAACGCAAACTATGCGAATATCGATGCATGACGCCGTAGTCTGAACTTTAAGCCACCGCTGTTTATTATATATGTAAGGGCGGGACTCACTCAGGCTCCGCCCTTAATCTATAAATAATCATCACTATGGCTAAATCACAGAAAAATAAATCTGCCGGACGCGGCAATGCCAACCTTGACAAGCAGGTCGAGGAATTTGTGGCCCGGCAGAAAAACAACACATACAACTACAAGCAGGTGGCTCATGCCATCGGCGCAACCACTGCCACACAGCAGCGCAATATAGCGCTGTTGCTTGTGGAGATGGCATTCAACGGCGAGATCATCGAGGTGTCGCCCGGCAAGTACAAATCGCCCCAGCGTGGCAATGAGGCCACAGGTGTATTCGTGCGCCGCAGCAATGGCAAGAATTCCGTTATCACAGATACGGACGGCGAGACCATTTTTGTGGCCGAGCGCAATTCAAAACACGCCTTGAACGGCGACCGTGTCCGTGTCAATATAGCCGCACACAGGCGTGGGGCCGAGACCGAGGCCGAGGTTGTGGAGATCATCGAGAAAAAAGATCAGACGTTTATCGGCACACTTCGCGTGGACCGCCACTTCGGCTATCTGCTCACCGATTCGAAATATCTCGCCACAGATATCTTCATACCCCGATCCAAGCTCAAAGGTGGAAAGACCGGCGACAAGGCTGTGGTCAGGATCACAGAGTGGAAGGATGATATGAAGAATCCGAGCGGTGAAGTGGTGGACATACTTGGAGTGGCCGGCGAGAACAACGCCGAGATCCATGCCATTCTGGCTGAATTCGGTCTGCCATACAAGTATCCCGAGGCAGTCGAGAAGGCTGCCGACAAGATCGGCGCCGGAATAACGGACGATGTGGTGGCAACGCGAATCGACATGCGTGACACTCTCACGTTCACGATCGACCCTGCCGACGCCAAGGACTTCGATGACGCCCTTTCGTTCAAGGCACTCCCCAACGGACGCTATGAGATAGGTGTGCATATAGCCGACGTCACACACTATGTCCACCCCGACACGATAATCGACAAGGAGGCACAGAAGCGCGCTACGTCCGTGTATCTTGTGGACAGGGTGGTGCCCATGCTCCCGGAGCATCTGTGCAATGGCATATGCTCGCTGCGTCCCGATGAGGACAAACTCGCATTCTCTGTCATATTTGAGATGGACAGCGATGCCAAAGTACACAATTACAAGATAGCCAGGACTGTGATACGCAGCAACCGCCGATTCAGTTATGAGGAGGCGCAGAGTGTGATAGAGACCGGACTGGGTGATTGTGTGGACGCCATACTCACACTTGATAAACTCGCCAAGGAACTCCGCCGTAAGCGTTACGAGGAAGGATCGGTGGAATTTGACCGTGCCGAAGTTAAATTTGACATCACTCCCGACGGTACTCCCGTAGGAGTATATTTCAAGGTGTCGAAGGATGCCAACAAGCTCATAGAGGAATTCATGCTGCTCGCCAACCGCACTGTGGCCACATTCATCGGAAAGCCCCAGGGACGGAAGAAACCGAAGGCATTCGTATATCGTGTGCATGACGTGCCTGACGCACAGCGTCTGGCCGACCTTGCAGCCATAGCACGTAATTTCGGCTACAAGATCAAGTCGTCGGGCACACCGAAGGAGATAAACAAATCCATCAACAGAATGCTCGCCGAGGTGAAAGGCAAGGGTGAGGAGAATTATCTTGCCACGCTCGCCATACGGTCAATGGCAAAGGCCGTGTATACAGCCGAGAATATCGGTCACTACGGCCTTGGATTTGAGTACTACACACATTTTACATCACCGATACGCCGATTCCCAGACATGATGGTACACCGTCTGCTCGAACGCTATATGGCCGGAGGCAGGAGCGTGAACTTTCAGAAACTGGAGGATCAGTGCAAGCATTGCAGCGACATGGAGCAACTGGCAGCCACTGCCGAGCGCTCGTCGATCAAATACAAGCAGGTGGAGTATATGCAGTCGCACCTTGGCGAGACATTCTCAGGCATCATCTCGGGTGTGACCGAGTGGGGCCTGTATGTGGAGCTCAGTGAGAATCTCTGCGAGGGGCTCATACCCATGCGCGATCTCGCAGATGACTATTATGACTTTGATGAAAAGAACCATTGTCTGGTGGGTCGTCGCCATAACCACCGCTACCGTCTCGGTGATCAGGTGGATGTCAAGGTGGCCCGTGCCGATCTTGAGAAAAAGCAGCTCGATTTCGTGCTTGTAGATGACAAGGGTAACCCCATGAAAACAGACGAGGAGCGCAATTCGCGTCCTGCCCGTGAGCAGCACGGCAAGAAGAAGCGCCGCCGCAAGTAAATGACACAGCATGAAGGATTATAAAGAATATCTCTCGATGGTCAATGAGGCCATCGGGAATCTCCGTCTTCCGGAAGCGCCGGCAGGCTTATATGACCCCATTACCTATACACTCGACGGAGGTGGCAAACGCCTCCGTCCGGTATTGACGCTCGCGGCATGCGATGCGTTTGGCAAGGCACCTTCCACCGCCATACATCAGGCTGTGGCTATCGAGATGTTCCATAACTTCACATTGCTTCATGATGATGTGATGGACAATGCTGATGTGAGGCGCGGACGTCCCACCGTACACCGGAAATGGAACAGCGAGACCGCCATACTGTCAGGCGATGCCATGCTAACCACCTCGACCATGCTGCTTGCCATCAAATGTGGCGAAAAGCTCGGACAGGCGCTCGAACTATTCAACGGCACCGCCATGAATATCTATGAGGGGCAACAGCTCGATATGGATTTCGAAGCGCGTCAGGATGTAACTGTCGAAGAGTATATGGAGATGATACGGCTCAAGACTTCCGTGCTACTTGGATGTGCGTGTGGCATGGGCGCACTCATGGCCGATGCTCCGTTTGAGACACAGGTGAAGTTTTTCGAGTATGGAGTGAATCTCGGACTCGCTTTCCAGCTTCAGGACGATTATCTTGACACTTACGGCAATCCGGAGACGTTCGGCAAGGCCATAGGAGGAGATATCCTGAATGACAAGAAAACATGGCTCCTTATAATGGCCATGAATGAGGATACTACAGGCGAGGTGCGGTCGCTGTTGGGCGAGACCACTGACCCTCAGGGCAAAATAGCTGCTGTAAGAAGTGTCTACGATCGTCTCGGACTCCCGGAGCGGATCCACGAACTGATCAGCGCGTATATCGACTCGGCTATAAAATGTCTCGATTATCTGGAACTGCAGCCCGAGGCAAGAGTGTTCTTCATGGATCTGGCTCTTGCATCAGCCACACGCGATAAGTGAGAGATGTACGTCGATACGCACACACATCTGTATCTTCCTGACTTCGGCAGTGAATGCGGCGGGGCTGTAGAGCGTGCGCTCGAGGCCGGTGTCGGGAAGATGATATTCCCGAATGTGGATCTTTCCACTATCGGGCAGATGAAATCGCTGCACGAGAGCTTTCCTGACTGCACATATATGGCCATGGGGCTGCATCCGACCGAGGTGGATGATGGCTGGAAGGCAGTCTATGCGACTATCGAACGTGAGCTGCGGGACAACAGCTCATCGTATGTTGCCGTAGGGGAGATCGGTCTTGACCTTTATTGGGACAAGACATATCTGCTACAGCAGCGGGATGCTTTCAGGATACAGGCCGAACTTGCAGTGGAGCTTGACAAACCGGTGATAATACATTGCCGTGACGCTCACGAAGAGATAATCGGGATACTATCGGATATGGACAGATGTCCGCGCGGTGTATTCCATAGTTTCGGAGGATCGGCCGAGGATGTCAGAGCCTTCAGAGAAACGGGTGATTTCTATTTCGGAATAAATGGAATTGTCACGTTCAAAAACACGAGCCTGCGCGAGGTGCTTCCCGAGATAGGGATCGAGAGAATAATACTTGAGACAGACTCTCCTTATCTGTCACCGGTGCCGTATCGCGGAAAGCGGAACGAGAGCGCCAATATTCCGCTCATTGCTGAGACGATAGCCAACACTATGGGCCTGACCATAGAGCAAGTGGCGACCGTCACTACTGAGAATGCGGAAAAGCTTTTTGCCATCACCGATTGATATCCATATCTTCCCTCTGTCCATGCACTTGAAGCATCTGATCATAATTAACGCGATACTGGCATTTGCCGTACACGATACATATGCGCGGCAGGCACTTGTGTCGGTTCCGGTCACACCTGTGCGTCAGGCTCCGGCACATGCATCGGAAATGGTCACACAGGCATTGCTTGGGACTCCTGTCGAGATCGTGGACGATAACGAAGGCTCTGACTGGGTGAGTGTAGTGCTCCCTGATTCTTATGAGGGATACATAAACCGTTCGGCACTGAAAGGTATGACGGAAGATGAAATGGCGCGGTGGCGCCGGTCATCCCGCCGTATGATCATGCCCATGTCCGAGACAAGGGTTGTGGGCGATACACTAAAGACGGATGCACGCAATGTCGTCACTACGCTCACTGCAGGAGCCATCGTAGTAGAGGAGAAGCAGGATGATATGGATAACAGTTCCAGCTATTGCCATATCATCCTGCCGGATGGAATGTCAGGGTATGTCGCAGTCACAAGAACCGCGCCTCTTGACAGGTTTGCCGTCTGCCCGATAGACTATACGGCGATGACCGACAGCTGTCATGCCCTTGGGGGCACACCATATCTATGGGGCGGACTTTCTACGAAGGGAATGGACTGCTCGGGATTGGTGCGCATAGCATTCATGACTCATGGCATGATATTGCCGCGCGATGCCGCCGATCAGTCGAGGAGCGGTATTGCCGTGGAAGATAACGATGCTCTGAGATGCGGAGATCTTCTCTTTTTCAGCCCGGATAAAAGCGGTCGTATAACCCATGTAGGGATATACGACAGGGACGGGTACTACATACACTGCTCGGGGCAGGTGAAAGTCAGCCACATGGATCAGGATGACCCCGATTTCTCCAGACGGGAATACTGCGGAGCGGTGAGAATTGATGGTATGGATCTTCAGCCGGGTGCAGTGTACGTCACATCACACCCGTGGTATTTTGATATAAACAAATAAACCATGATAACATTCATAATTTGCCTTGCATTGCTTGTCACGGCATACTTTACCTATGGGAAATATCTACAGCGCATAGCCGGTGCTGACGACAGCAATGTCACACCTGCCATAAGGCTTAATGACGGAGTGGACTATATCCGTCTTCCCCGCTGGCGTGTGTTTCTGATACAGCTTCTGAACATAGCCGGAACCGGTCCTATATTCGGCGCTATTCTCGGCGCATGCTTCGGCCCGGTGGCATTCCTGTGGATCACTCTCGGCGGTATATTTTTCGGAACCATGCACGACTATCTCTCGGGTATGATGATAGTGAGAGGCGATGGAAAGAGTCTGCCGGAGATAATCGGTAAATATCTCGGCACTTCCGTGAGGACAGTGGTAAGGTATTTTTCAATAGCATTGCTTGTGCTTGTCGGATCGGTATTCATCCTCAGCCCGGCTCAGCTGCTCGGGTCGATGGTTCCTTCCGTCGGGCAGAATGCATGGGTATATATAATCCTTGTCTATTATATCATAGCCACGGTGTTGCCCGTGGATAAGGTGATAGGCAAAATATATCCGGTGTTTGGCATAGCGCTCATAGCTATGGCCGCCGGCCTGTTCATTGTGTTGATCAAGGGGGAGTATTCTATTCCTGAACTCACCACCCTGCATAATTTCCAACCGGATGCCGGTAAACTACCCATATTCCCAACTCTTTTTATTACAATAGCCTGCGGAGCCATATCCGGATTTCATGCTACACAGAGTCCGTTGATGGCTCGATGTGTGTCAACAGAACGTGAATGCCGTTCAGTGTTCTATGGATCGATGATATCGGAGAGTATCATCGCACTCATATGGGCAGCTATCGCCATGGCTTTTTTCAATGGTGCGGGCACGCTTGGCGAGCAACTTGCCGAGCATGGCAACAATGCTGCCTGGGCGGTGGATGTGATATCAAAGACCACGATGGGGCAGGTGGGTGCACTGCTGGCATTGCTTGGAGTAGTTGCAGCCCCGATCACATCAGGGGATACAGCCTTCCGCGGAGCACGTCTTATAGTAGCTGATATGTTCAGGTTTGACCAGAAGCCCATACTCAACAGATTTGCCATATGCATACCGCTGTTCCTGATAGGATATGGCATCACGCTTGTTGATTTCGGGATTGTATGGCGCTATTTCGCATGGGCCAACCAGACACTTGCCGCCATAGTGTTATGGACTATATACGTATGGCTCGCGGAGCGTGGCGAGAATTACTGGGTGGCATTGATCCCGGCATTGTTCATGACATTCATAGTGGCACAGTTTGTGGTGTTCTCACCGCAGTTTGCAGGAGTGTCATCCGAACTCATATCATCGCTCGTGGCGGCAGCGTTCACTCTGGCATGTGCCGCCGCAGCATTCAGATGCGCGTCAAAACGCAGGAATTCACCAACCGTAAAGAAATAAGAGATGATCATAGTAAACACCACGTTTTATGTGAGCCCGACAGAGGAGGCTGAGTTCATGCAATGGGTAAAGACGGATTATATACCCGCCTCGGCATGTGCCGGATTGTCTGATCCGATGGTGAATATTATCCTCGCGGAGGTGGGCGAAGGAGTGACCGGATATGCGGTACAGCTCACAGCCTCCACACTTGATGTGGCTGAGGGATGGACCGGGTGTGCCGGTGCGGAATCAATGAGCCGTCTGATGAAAGGTCGCGATGGCAAAATATTATTCTTTACAACCTATATGGAGAACGTGCCGCTTTGATGGATAGCAAACCTCAGTACGACAAAATATATATCGGTGTAGATCCGGGCACCAATATCATGGGTTACGGGATACTTGGTATCACCGGTAAAAATCCTGTACTCATAGCCATGGGTGTGGTGAGACTTGATAAATTCGAATCACATTACATGAGACTCAAACGTATATATGATCGTGTACAAGGTCTTGTGGAACAGTATCTTCCGGACGAAATGGCTATCGAAGCACCATTCTTCGGCAAGAATGTGCAGTCAATGCTGAAACTCGGCCGTGCCCAGGGTGTAGCCATGGCGGCGGCATTGTCGAGGGATGTGCCGATCACAGAGTATGAACCTCGTAAAATAAAGATGGCCATAACCGGGAATGGCGGAGCCTCGAAAGAGCAGGTAAGAGAGATGTTGAGGCGCATACTTAAAATATCCAGCGATCAACTCGAGGGTGTGGAGCTGGATGCCACGGACGGACTTGCCGCCGCACTATGCCATCATTACGAGAAATCGCGGCCCATTCCGACCTCCGGCCCCAAATCGTGGGCGGATTTCATAGCCAAAAATCCCGGAAGAGTGAAATAAACTCACGACCGTTTCTGCCTTCTGCGCTTGAGATAACGAGCGATGAATCTGAAATGATTGAGTAGGGTGGGGAAGAAGCCATAGTAGTGGCTCATGATCCGGAAACGTTCAAACAACGACGCCATGTGATTGTTTGTGGTGACGCCCTCTGAAAGATAATCGATAAGCACTTCTCCGGTATATGAATTGCGATGAGAGCGCTGTAGACACAATATGCACCACTTGTAGTCGGCAGAATACTTCAACCTTGTGTCAAAATTGCTTGTAAGTTTCCTTAGAGCGACGAACGCCTGATGGCACACGCACATGCCATCGCCGAAACTCTCGAGAGTGAGTCGCTCTGGTGCAGTGAGATGCCGTGGCCCGATATATCTGCGTTCTGAATCGACGATGTCTGTCTGGCCATAGACAATGCCCGGATAATCCTGGGATACTATTGTGTCGGCTATATGCTGGAGGGTGTCGGGAGAATGGAATGTATCGCCTGCATTCAGAAAAATGACATAGTCACCACGGGCATAACCGAGACCTTTATTCATGGCATCATATAGCCCATAGTCCTTTTCAGATATCACAGTCTTGTTTTCAATCTTGGCATCCATGGCAAGCGCGACGGTATCGTCTTTTGATTTTCCGTCAATGACGATATATTCGTAAAGCTTACATGTCTGGCTCTCGATGCTCCTCAGCGTATGTGGGATTGTGTCGGCAGCATTGTAGCTCACAGTTATGATTGAAAACAGTGGGTTTATGGGAGTGTCGGTCATTTCCGTATCTATCAGTTGATGCATAATAGTCGTGTTGATGCAAAATTAGACGATCTGTATAAAATAACCAAATCAGGAATGCCTTAAACATGAAATATAACAAAAATGTAATAATTATGTAATGGAAATGAAATAGTGAGAATTGATTCATAATCACTATTATGTTAAATAGACATAGGAAGATATCGGGAATGTGTGCCTAAGCGGCTGTATAAGTATCCCCTATTTTAAAGTCCTCCCCCGATTTAAATCTGTTTAAAGTCTGTACCCATAGACGGAGGATCATCCTGCTACAACTGTAGAATTTCGGGCATCTGATGGTGTAAAGACAAGGTCAGAAATTTAGCATAGCTCATTTCTGGCCGCCTTGCAACACTCATGACGGAGCGCAACATAATTGTATTCGACGATTTTGTTACCACCTGGGCCACGATGATTTCAAAGCGCGAGCTGTTGCAGCTACAACCTCGTTTTCTTCATCGGCATTAACAGTAATAATAAACTATTATATATTTTTGTAGTCTATATAGAAAAAGTTTTGTATGACACACGTTCTTCTCATTATCTCACTTCTTTGTGCATTTGTTTCAGCCAATGCACAATATTATTATCCCTACGATACCAGTAATTATTACTATGATGATGCTCCAAGCCTCATAATTCAAAAAGACCGAATTATGGGCTGGTACGTTTCTGACCTTGACGGCAATCGTATTAGTGATTACTACCAAGAGATACGTCCTTATAGCCAAGGAGCAGCCGCTGTAAAGGATAAAATTATGGGTTGGTGTTTCATAAATCTTTCTGGGAAAAGATTCACTGACTACTACACAGAAGTTGATGATTTCCACGAGGGATACGCTCTTGTCAGAGATAAAGTCATGGGGTGGACATTTATCAATGGACAAGGTAATAAACTCGTATCTGATTATTTTGATGAAGCCTATCCATTTCATCGTGGAGTGGCACTCGTTAAAGATAAAGTCTTGGGATGGTACCTCCTGAACACAGTAGGTAAAAGGATAACTGAATATCATAAAACTCCTTGGGATTTCAAACCGGCTCAACCACAACACAGACCTTGGTAAGCCGTCTTTTAATCCATAAAATATTGCACCGAAATGGAGGACGACGCGTAAAATATAATTCGTGCCTTTGGCGTTTTTCTTAAAAAAATCTATATCAATATGAAAAGATTTATCCCATTTATCGTAAGTGTAGTTTTTTTATGCTTCCTATCTTCTTCTCAATGTTCAGATGGCCCGGATGCAGGAACCATTGAAGTTAACGAATATAGTGTGAACATTCCATCTGAGGGAGGTGAGTTTACTTTTGTTTGTAAGAATCATTCATATTGGATGGTTGAAAAATATCTGATTGTCGTTGGTGACACCGAGCAAATAGAATATCCCACCAATCAGACTTGTGACGATGTCTGCACTTATTCAAACGAATGGTTAACGGTTACAATTCCAGCCGATAACAAGAAACAGTTAAAAGTTGAGATGAAACCATATACAGAAGAAACTTCTCATGGACGAGGGATAGAAGTAGAAATGAAGTCAGAAGATGGCTCTCATATAACTCTTTCCGCCACACAATATTCTTCTAACGTGCCATCGTTTGATTAACACGTCTTTTACGGCATATAACCGGCTTGATTTCTTTTGCAGTAACCAAGCCGGTTATTTTATGCCTACGACTAACCTACTTACAAAATGGCTGAGAAACGCAAGGACTCAAAGACAATGGAACGGGGCGCGACTGTCCTATGGCAAGCTCAACCGCGTTGACCTTGAAGATGAACAGGATACTATTAAATACATGAACAAGTCTTAAATATTCAAGTATCACAACAAGCAAACAGAGTGTGAGCGAGAGTTCCATATTTCCACAGGTTTTGTAGAGTAGATGAAAATATCGCAGGGATTTTCCGATAAAATACCAGTGCAATATTAATGTAAGGGAGACCCCCTACTGTAGTGATCATATGTATGCATGAACACCTGAAATATGTGCAATAGTAAAATTTTATAAAATAAACAAGAAAATTGTGTTAAAATATGGAGTTTTCGCATAATTTGCTCTTGAAGAATTGTTCTAATAATATACAAGGATTCAAGAGATGTATTTTGCATTTGCAAATCAAAACAAGGTGAATAAGCAAACTTGTAGAAGTTGCAATTGTAAAAACAATATAGACAAACATCCAATCATGGGTTTGCAAACTGAGTTTACAGAATCCAACAGTCATTCGACACAGTGGTGAAGAGCTAATGGTTTATGTTTGACATTCCCATTATTCAGATGTAAATAGGCGATAAGAGCCGGTGTTAACATATTTTCATACATAAGATACACCTCTGTTTATCAGTAGCTATACTAAATAAATCTAACAATAAGCTTTAGACTTTTCATAATGTCGGCAAAAGGGATGCAGTATGTTGCTACTAATAATTGTCAATTGGTATAATCAGCGAAATATCACTGCATTGAATTAATTATATTAAACAAATGATTTAGATTAGGGTTTGTCGTGGTTTGGCGACTGTTTTAAAATGCATATAGTATTTGTTCATGATTGCAAAGTATAAAACGACTATGCAATTTTCGATTGTAAATTTTGCAAATCCAAATTTTATTCCTACATTTGCATATGCAAAACTGAAGTTTGTATTTACAAAATCACATACATTATTCTATGGACCTTGTTTCAAGACTCAAACTCTATCTCGATTCGCATCAGATCAGTGTGACCCAGTTTGCGGATGAATGCGGTATCCCCCGCCCTACGGCCTCGCAGCTTCTTGCCGGACGCAACAAAAAGGTAAGTGATGAGATCATAGGTAAGATTCACCAATGCTATCCGTCGCTTAACGTGATATGGTTGATGTTTGGCGAGGGAAATATGGAAAGCGGAGCAAATATTGGATCCTCGGAGGCTGAAATAACGGGATTGGGAGCCTTTTCTACAGCTCAAAACGTTGATAAACAGCAGGAACAGGAAACTAGACACGCTTTGGCGGATGATCGTGACGCAGGAGCAGAAAAATTTCATGAGCATATTTCGTCCGATATGAGTCAAGAAACGGTGGCTGACCGTGGTGGAAATGAATTTGTGTTTGGAAATAATCGCTCCGTGTCAGATATGCAGCCCACATTTGACTTCGGCAGACCGGATGTTTCTCAGAAAAAAGATGAAAAGCCGGCCGCGGAGACAGACCACTCCCCTAACCCCATTGCGACCGGGAGCAAGAGGAAACGTGTCATCGGCATAGTGGTGTATTATGATGACAGTACCTACGAATCATTCATTCCGGATACGGACGGGGGTATTCCTTTCATGCGGTGATTTGCCAATACGGGAGATAATGAGTAATTTTGCATCCTGAAAAACAAATAGCCCAATGAGCATTTCCATAAATGGTCTGTCGGTGGAGTTCAGCGCAAAATCTCTGTTCGACAATATCTCCTATATAATCAACCGCAAGGACAAGATCGCACTGGTGGGAAAGAACGGTGCGGGAAAGTCCACCATGCTTAAAATAATAGCCGGCATACAGCGTCCCACATCCGGCAGTGTATCCGTGCCCCGTGGCACGACCATAGGCTACCTGCCGCAGCATATGACAATATCCGATACCGCTACGGTGATAGAGGAGGTGCGGACAGCGTTCAGCCATCTGAAAGAGATGCATGACCGTCTCGACAAACTGTCGGAGGAACTCTCGAACCGTACGGACTATGAGTCGGCATCGTATCAGGAGCTGATAGAAAGCATGACGTCGCTGAGCGACCGCATAGCCATGGAGGAGAGCGACAACTGCGAGGCTGAGATGGAGAAGACATTGCTTGGCCTTGGATTTACCCGCGATGACTTTGATCGTCCCACAGCGGAATTTTCCGGCGGATGGCGTATGCGTATAGAGCTGGCCAAGCTGCTGCTCACCCGTCCGGATGTGCTCCTGCTCGATGAGCCTACAAACCACCTTGACATTGAGTCGATACAATGGCTTGAGAATTTCCTTATGACCAAGGCCAATGCCGTGGTGCTCGTGAGTCATGACCGGGCTTTCATAGACAATGTCACCAACCGTACAATCGAGATCTCGCTCGGCAAGATCTACGATTATTCCGTGAACTATTCAAAATATGTCACGCTCCGCCAGGAACGTCTCGAACAGCAGATGAGGGCCTACCAGAATCAGCAGAAGATGATCAAGGATACAGAGGACTTCATAGAGCGTTTCCGCTACAAGGCCACCAAGAGTGTGCAGGTGCAGAGCCGCATAAAGCAGTTGGCGAAGATCGAGCGCCTGGAGGTGGATGAGGTGGATACGTCGCATCTCAATCTAAAATTCCCTCCGGCTCCCCGTTCGGGTGACTATCCGGTGATAGCCGACAATGTGGGCAAGGCCTATGGGGCGCACCAGGTGTTTGACCATGCTACCTTCACAATCAAGAGGGGTGAAAAGGTGGCTTTCGTTGGCAAAAACGGCGAAGGTAAATCCACGCTTGTGAAATGTATCATGGGTGAGATCCCATTCACGGGCAATCTAAAGATAGGCCATAATGTCAAGATAGGATATTTCGCCCAGAACCAAGCCCAGTTGCTGGATGGAGAGATCACGGTGTTCGACACCATCGACCGTGTGGCTGTCGGTGATATCCGTACTAAGATACGGGATATATTGGGCGCATTCATGTTTGGCGGAGAAGCCTCCGACAAGAAAGTGAAGGTGTTGTCAGGTGGCGAGAAAACCCGTCTCGCCATGATAAGGCTGCTGCTTGAACCGGTCAATCTCCTGATTCTTGACGAGCCCACCAACCACCTTGACATGAAAACCAAGGATATCCTCAAAGCTGCCATCAAGGAATTTAACGGGACCGTGATTCTTGTCAGCCATGACCGAGAGTTTCTTGACGGCCTCGTGGACAAGGTATATGAATTCGGCGGCGGCAATGTGAAGGAGTGTCTCGGTGGTATCTATGAGTTCCTTGAGAAAAAGAAGCTCGATTCGCTTGCCGAGCTTGAGCGAAACAAACCTGTGGCATCGGCCGAGCCCGCAAAAAAAGAGGAGCCGCACAAAGGCAGCTCCTCCGGTAGTGTGTCGAAAAATAATGGTGAAGCCAATCCACGTAAACTCACATATGCCGAGCAACGCGAACATGAAAAATTTGTCCGCAAGGCCAAGCGTAAGGTTGAGGAAGCCGAAGCCGAGGTGAACAGGCTGGAGGAAGAGCTCGCCGGGATAGAGGCCCAGATATCCATCGGGGAATATCCTGCCGACATTTACGAGCGGCATGCCGCCACCACCAGGGCCCTGGAGAACGCCATGTCGCTCTGGGAACTGGCGTCGATGGAACTGGAGGAGATCAGTTGAGCTTTATGCCGCCCTCCGTGATCGTGATGGTGTGGTCGCGATACAGATTGCCTATGGCTTTCTTGTAGTCTTTCTTGGAGCATTGGAATGTCTCCCTGATGGCTTCGGGCGAAGAAGCATCGTTTAATGGAATGAATCCGTCGGGTTCCTGACGCAGACGCTCGGCTATGCGTCTTGCCAGATTGTCGATCCGGCCATCATTGCCGCCATGCAGGGTCAGGTCTATCTTGCCATCCTCGCGCACTTGCTTGACATATGCGTCCATGGTCTCCCCTATCTCAAGGGGAGCATATACCTCGTTGTTGTATACCATGCCGTAGAAGAGATTGTCGACAATGACGCGGTAGCCCATCTCGGTGTGTTTCAGTACGAGTATCTTCACCTTATGGCCTATCTTGTAGGTCGGGATGGTATTGCCGATGAACTTCTCGATCTTAGCCGATGCCACCACTCTTTTGGTGTTCTGATCGAGATATACGTATACTGGTATGATCATGCCGCGGCTCAGGCGCATGCGCTGTTCGCTGTAGGGCACAAGCAGTTGCTTCATGAGTCCCCAGTCAAGGAATGCGCCTGTGGCATTGACATCGTTGACCTGAAGAAATGCGAATTCGCCCACCTCGGCATACGGGTGTTCGGTCGTGGCTATGAGGCGCCCTTCGTTGTCTCTGTAGATGAACACGTTGATATCCTCGCCGGGCTTGAGGGTGTGGCTGATATAGCGTGCCGGCAGAAGTATCTCACCGGCGTCCCCGCCGTCCAGATAGGCCCCGAAGTCTACATTTTTGACGACTTTAAGGGTGTTGTATTTTCCGATTTTTATCATGTCTGAATTGATTTTCATGCAAATATAGCCAAATTCTCATAAATAAAGGCTAAATTTGTAATTTAAAAGACTCTGTATAGAAAACACCTGTACGGTCACGATTGTTAAATCCGACACATAAACAACTCCAGAATCATAATGGAAGAGATATTGAAATATTTTCCGGGACTGACCGATCGTCAGCGCGAACAGTTTGCTGCCCTTGGTGTTCTGTATCCGGAATGGAATGAGAAAATCAATGTGATCTCACGTAAAGATATCGGCAATCTGTACTCGCATCATGTGCTGCATTCGCTTGCCATCGCAAAATTTTTCACACCGGCCGCAGGCACTACATTCATCGATCTCGGCACCGGAGGAGGATTTCCCGGCATACCACTTGCTATCATGTGGCCAGAGTGCAGGTTTCACCTGATAGACAGGATAGGCAAAAAGATCAAGGTGGCATCGTCGATAGCAGAAGCCATCGGACTTGATAATGTGACATTCCAGCATGGCGATATCGGAGAGTGTGCGCTGAAGGTCGACTTTGTGGTGTCGCGTGCCGTGATGCAGCTTGATGAGCTTGTGCGGCTCATCCGCCGCAATATATCGCCGAAGAAGAACGGGTCCCGTATCCCCAACGGACTGATATGTCTGAAGGGGGGTGATCTCGGGGCCGAACTCGGGCGTGTCAGGCAGCCATTGATAGATATTCCGCTGAGCGATTATTTTCAGGATGAATATTTCGCCACCAAGGATCTCATATACGTGGAGCTATGAAAGTAAGCAGATTTGTGTTCAATATGTTCGGCGTCAACACATATGTAGTGTATGACCCCGCCACCCTCGAGGCAGCCGTGATAGATCCGGGTATGATAGATCACGCCGAGACAAAGGCACTTGAAGACTTCATGGCGAGAAACAACCTCCGGGTGACACATCTGATCAATACCCATATGCATCTTGACCATATATTCGGCAATCTTAAGGTCAAGGAGCGGTATGGTGTGGAGATCGAGGCGCATCCTGATGACGACTTTCTCGGACGCAGCCTCGGCGAGAGCGCGGCACGGTTTCATATACCGGTGTCGACGCCCGATCATGGTGTGGATATCGCGCTCCATGACGGTGACGTCATAATGATAGGCAAAGAACCGCTCGAGGTACTGTCCGTGCCGGGGCATTCGCCTGGAAGCATCGCGCTCTATGCGCCCGAAAGCGGGTTTGTCATCACCGGAGATGCACTTTTCGCCGGTTCGGTAGGACGCACGGATCTGCCTGGCGGCGATCATGCCACCCTCATATCCGCGATAAGGAATAAACTCATGACTCTCCCTGACAATACCGTTGTGCTCCCGGGCCATGGTGGTGAAACCACGATCGGGCACGAGAAGATGTCCAATCCGTTTATATGATAAATAATTGAGGAAATTTTTCTTTAATTCGCCAATAAATACTAATTTTGTCGATTGAAAACAAGTAATAAGGAAACATATGGCTAAAATTAACAGACCTATACTCAAAATCCGCGACTTGACACTCCGCGATGGCCAGCAGTCGCTTTTTGCCACACGCATGAGCCAGGCTACCATAGACCGTCTTCTTCCGTTTTATGAGGATGCACATTTCCATATCATGGAGGTGTGGGGCGGTGCTGTGCCCGACTCGGTGATGCGTTATCTTGATGAGTCACCATGGAATCGTCTCCGCACGGTGTCCAAAGCCATGGACTCCAAGAGCGAGCATCCCAAATCGCTCCTGTCAGCGCTGTCGCGCGGCCGCAACCTGTTTGGTTATGTACCCTATCCCAACAGTGTCCTCGAGGGCTTCTACAAGGAGGCTATCGCCAATGGTCTGAATGTAATGCGTATTTTTGACGCACTCAATGATATTGACAATGTAAAGGAATCCATCCGCCTCATCAACAATCTCGGTGGTATAGCCGATGGCGCTGTTTGCTATACGGTGGATCCCAAGCCGGAGGTGAAAGAATCCGAAGGCGGGTTCTTCGGTAAGATAAAGAAGATGTTCGGCGGATCAGAGCCTGAACCCGAGAAGATCTTTACCGATGAGTACTTTGTGGGCAAAGCCAAAGCCATGGAGGCTCTCGGAGCGAAAATAATCACGCTCAAAGATATGGCCGGACTTGTCAATCCCATGCGTGCGGCCTCGATTATCTCGGCTCTGAAGCGCGAGGTGAAGGTGCCCGTTGACTTCCATACACATTGCACCCCCGGCTACGGTCTTGCATCGGCGCTTATGGCTGTGATAAACGGTGTGGATATACTTGATACCAACATCTGGTGGTTTGGCGGCGGCTCTGCTGCTCCCGCCATCGAGCTCATCTATATCTTCTGCCAGCGTATGGGAGTGGAGGTCGAAGCCAACATGGAGGCAGTGGGACGCATCCGCAAGGAGCTTCTCGGTGCCCGCAAGGAGTTGGCGGATTTCGATCTCAACCGCGACAATATGCCTATCGATTTTGATCCGCTCAAGGATCAGCTGCCTCCTGAGATCGCGGCCCTCTTCGACAGCGCCATCGAGTTTGCCATGGCCGGCGACGAGGAGGCTCTCCTGGATGCCTGCCATAAGATAGAGGCATATTTCCACTTCCCGAAGCCCAACGAACTCGTGAAGACAGCTGAGGTGCCAGGCGGCATGTACTCCAATATGGTGGCCCAGCTCCGTCAGCTCAAGAGCGAGGATCTGCTTGAGGATGCCATGAAGCTCATCCCCATGGTGCGCCGTGATGCCGGCCTGATCCCCCTCGTTACTCCGACAAGCCAGATTGTTGGCAGCCAGGCCGTGCTTGTAGCGCTCGACCGCAAGAACGGCAAACCTGACTATTCAACCACAAACAATCAGTTCATCTCTCTTGTGAAGGGTGAGTACGGACACACTCCGGTGCCTGTTGATCCTGCATTCCGCGAGAAGATCACCGGATCGGCTGTGGAGAAGCCCTACGATGTATCGTCCTACAAGAAGCCTGTCAATCCCGTGCTTGAGGATCTCGGCGGTAAGAAACTTGCTTCCAACAATGAGGAAATGCTGCTTCTGGAACTCCTCCCCAATGTGGCCAACGGTTTCCTGCGCAAACGCCGTACGGAGGAGTTCGAGGCTGAGATGAAAGAGTCCGCGTCCGCCGCTCCCGCTGTTGCTGAGGTGCAGGCTGAGGTAGAGCCGATCACAGGCCCGACATTTACCGCACCCATGGGCGGCCGCATCGTTTCGGTCAATGTCAAGGATGGTCAGGCTGTAAAGAAGGGTGATCTTCTGCTGGTCTATGAGGCAATGAAGATGGAAAACGATCTTGAGGCCGAGACTGACGCCGTAGTGAAACGCGTTCTCGTCAAGGAGGGTGAAGTGGTAGGCACTGATGCTCCTCTGATTGAGTTTGCTGACTAAGGATATTCTCTTTTTAAGGAGACAGGATCATAAACGAACAGTTCCTGTGTTTGTATATCCATTGCAAACACAGGAACTGTTTCTTTGTGTTATATTGAATGTATAGGGATAAGCGTGGTTTATTAGTGAGTTTTAACAGATGTGTGCGCTGTTCTTGCCCATGTGAAGTTATAACTTTGCGATATCACCTTCAACCTCTAAGTAATTCAGCCATGAGATGTCCTGTAATCATAACTGCCAGAGTTATTGATACCATCAACTCGCTTTCGGCCAATGACCGTGGTCCGATATCCAATGCTTTGACAATGGAGTTCATACTCGGACAGAACCCCGAATCCACACTCACGCCAATGCAGAATGTGGTTTATGCCATACTGCGATTCTATGTGAAACAGGACATGGAGCGCAGCCGCGAGAAAGCCTCGGGTGACGGATCATTCACACCATGCAGGTGCGCTCTCGGTTGAGTTGCCGTCGAGCACGCAGACTGCATATCTGAAACCATCGGGAGCGCCGTCAAGAGTTATTTCCGGGTCATATGTCACACCGAGCAGGTATTCACCCCTCAGTCCGTCGCCCTTTGGATCCAGCGCATCCTCATAGCTCACCTTGCGGGGGATCTCGTAGACAGTGTAGCGTATCACCTCATTGGATTTTCTTTTGACGGGCGACCATTCGAGTTTGCTGCCTTTCAGTCTCAATCTCTCGGGACCTTGACGATGATCACTTTCAAACCCGCGCCTGACAGGAGGGATGGAAGGCCTGGCGAACGGTCCTTCTGACAGATAGCGTTCCACTACAGGGAGAAATTTGGCGCTGTATATGACAAAGCCGAGATCGCCGTCGATGCTTGAGCGACGGTTTGACTCGATCTGCCTGATGAGATCCCGGCAGTTTTCCCGCTTGTCGCCATTCTCAACGCGTTCAAGGGTTACACTGGTATAGCAGTGTCGGTCGTAGAAATTGGCGGCGGAATTCCACCACGATGACAATCTGGTGAAGGGAGCGGTTGGATGTGTGGTGGCCCAGTAAATCTGTGGGGAGATGAAGTCGATGGTGCCTTGGTAGAGCAGCCCGAGGGGGTCGGAGTAAATCTCGCGATATTGCCAGTCTGCGGCTTTGACATCGCATATCTCCATCCCCCATTTCGGCGCGGATGTGTCATGCTTTCCGGCCACTCCAGCAGGGGATATTCCGAAACGCAGGTCGGGACGTGTGTCTCTGATCATGGCGCTGATATCAGCTATGGCCTTGTGGACGTTGGCTCTTCTCCAGTCTCCGAACGACATCCACGGAGCTTCATTGATGTAGATATCATAGTCGGGCGCATCCTTTGATTCGGATATCCTGTTTGGATAGAAATAATCATCGAACACCATTCCGTCGATATCATAGTTTTCCACGATCTCGCGGCATACATTGGTGACATGTTCGCGCACGGCTTCAAGACCGGGATTGAAGGCTGTGTATTTATTGTGGCTTATGAGCCAGCCGCGGCGTTTGAACTCCTTGTCCTGCGGAGTGGCGTAGTCTGTGCCTGATGACCATCTGAAAGGATTGACCCATGCATAACATTCGAGCCCTCTGGCATGACACTCCTCCACGACAAATTCGAGAGGATCCCATCCGGGATTCTCCCCCCTTTTGCCGCTTATGAATCCACTCCATGGCTCGAGGGATGATCTGTACATGGCATCGCCGACTGATCGTACCTGAAAGAAAACAGTGGTCAGGTTAAGACGTCTGCATCTGTCGAGTATCTTTCTCATCTCCTCCTTCTGATGGCGTGCCGCGGTCTCTCCCACTCCGCTGCGTGAGGGCCAGTCTATGCCCCATACGGTGGTGAGCCATACACCTCTAAGTTCCCGTTTCGGACCTGAGGCTCCGAGAGGGAGGCATGTCATTACCAATACGCATATCAGCGTGAGCAATCGGTTATATAGAGTCATGTCGGTATTCTGTTCTGAATTTCTTCCGCAAAATTAACACTATTTTAAAAATTACACACTTCTGAATAGCCGTTTTTCCGCCAAAAAGTATTAATTTTGCAAGTTGAAACGCAGATCCTTTCCGTTTCGACCCACAGAAATCTTAAAAGAAGACAATGCTTAGAATTATATATGCTCTTTTGCTGCTTGCAGCCTTCACATCCTGTGGAGAGTATCAGCGTGTACTTAAAAGCACGGATGCAGACTATCATCTTGACTTTGCCAAGCGTGCATTCGAGGAAAAGAAATACACTCAGGCCGCTACCGTGCTCGAACCGGTAGTCACGGTGTTCAAGGGCTCGGAGAAAGCCGAAGACGCCCTTTATCTCCTTGCTCTCTCCAACTACGAGAACAAGGATTATGAGAGCGCCGGCGCATATTTCAAGACGTATTATCAGCGTTTCCCAAAGGGAAAGTATACCGAGCTTGCCAGATACTTCTGCGGCTACGGATATTATCTTGACTCCCCAGATCCGCAGCTCGATCAGACAGGCACCATAAAGGCTATCCAGGAACTGCAGTCTTTCCTTGATTATTTCCCGAGAAGTGACAAAGTTTCTGTGGCTCAGAACGCCATATTCGAGCTTCAGGACAAACTGACACTCAAACAGCTTGAGAATGCTCAGCTGTATTACAATCTCGGCACGTATCTCGGCAACAATTACGAAAGCGCGGTGATCGTGGCCAAGAATGCCATAAAGGATTACCCCTACTCCAAATACAAGGAGGATCTGGAATTGCTCATACTCAAATCCCGCTATCAGGAGGCGAGAGAGAGCGTGGACGAGAAGAAGGCCGACCGTTTCCGTGAGGTTGTTGACGAGTACTACTCCTTTATCAACAACTATCCCGACTCTCCCCACAGGGAAGAGGCTGAGAATATCTTCAAGATAGCAAGCCGCTATACCAAGGACTGAAAACAATCAAGTAAACGAAAAAATACCTATTATATAGATATGGACTACAAGAAGACAAACGCACCGCTCAACACACAGACCCGCGACCTCATCACCATGAGCGAGGATACCGGGAATGTCTATGAGACCGTCTGCATAATTGCAAAGCGGTCAAACCAGATCGCAGCAGAAATGAAGCATGATCTTGAGAAGAAACTTCAGGAGTTCGCTTCGCTCAATGACAATCTCGAGGAGATTTCCGAAAACCGCGAGCAGATAGAGATCTCCCGCTTTTACGAGCGTCTTCCCAAGCCCACTCTCATCGCCACGCAGGAGTATCTCGACCACAAGGTTCACTTCCGCAACCCGTCGAAGGAGTCCTTCAGCATGGACTAAACCCAGAGAATCACATTATCGGGAGATAAAAGAGTGGATTTTGAACATGATTTTATCTCAAACATTTGTGTGACTCCGGAAAAATTACTACCTTTGCATGCTTTTTAACGCAAAATACCCAATTTTTAATCACTTTTAAACATCCGTATCAATGCATTTGAACTCTGATGAAAAAGTAGAAATCTTTGAGAAGTACGGTAAGGGCAAGACTGACACTGGCTCTCCTGAAGCACAGATTGCATTATTCTCCATCCGTATTGCTCATTTGACCGAGCACCTTCGGTCAAATCACAAAGATTATACGACCGCACGTGCCCTTAAGGCATTGGTAGGTAAGCGTCGTCGTCTTCTCGACTATCTGATCCGCAAGGACATCAACCGCTACCGTGCCATCATCGCCCAGAAGGAGCTCGGTATCAGAAAGTAAGACTCAGGCAATTCTTTCTATACAAGGAAGGATGCAGCCAGGTCAAGCTTGAAGATCACAAAAAACTATCCGCACCAAGACATTGGAGAGCGGATAGTTTTTTTATGCCCTTCCCTGCCATGTAGCCATAATTGAGGGTCAACCGTTTATGTCCGCTGATCCATAATTGATCAGGGCCGGATAGACACTTTTATTTGGATATCCGGTTTTTTCATATTATCTTTGCCGGAAATCTATCATAGTTTATACAGTTTCATATAGATTTGACCAATGATGAGTCACACAGACTTCCGAAAAACGAATCCTGCCATCTGTCGTGTTTCACGACGGCGACGGTGATCTGTGTGCTTGTCGGAAAATCCCATTTCCCCAACAATCAACCTCACTGCCGTATAGGCTGACAGCCCGTGGTGTGTCCTGACCCTAACCGGACAACCTCACATGCATGTCAGGCTCCGGTGGCGTGCGCACATTGACATTTTGGGACACAAACAGTCGTTCTATCCGGCTATATCCGGTTATTGGTCAAATTATTCTATTAAACTCAATAAACTGTATAAACTATGACAAATTCTATAAAGACAGACGTTCTCTCTATATCCGTACAACCCTATTGCCAGTCATCCAGACTGGCCACAGACTTTCCGGCCTTCGAGGCCTTCACATCCCGAACACAGTTCATACCCTTCGGGCAATTGTCGAAGCTTGCGGTCAGAATAGACCTTTACAACAAGCTATATGACAATTCCCGTCATCACAAAACAAGACAGACCCTCTATGTGAATCTCCGGAACCGGACTTCCGGAGATATAATCTCCTCACGCACTGTCTGTGTGGAGATACCGTGGAATGTCATTACCAAAAGCGAGCGCGTGGATCTGCCGCTGCGCCGCGACATGATCGATGATGCTGCCACATATTATACGGTGGAGGTCTCGGCACCATCTAAGTCTGATGGCATGCTCATGTCGAAATCGCTTGAGTTCATAGCCGTAAAGAAGCTCCCTACCAAATACTATAACCCAGTCTCAGCCTACATGGAGAGACCGGAGTTCTCCAGCGAACTCGACTTGTTCAACCGCAGGCTTACTTCGGTCGGATCCACTTTCACATTCAATCTGGAGGTGACGTTCAGACTTGAAAATACCGTGACTGAATCGCCACGGTTGCCGGAACTCTTCATGCGCTTTGTGGGTAAGGATGGCCATGAACTCATTGAGCGATGCTCACTGTCGGTAGACGGGACTTGTTCTGGAGGTGATGGCACCCCTGTTGTGGAGGCTTCCTGCATGATACCACAACAGCTTAGAGTGGAGGGTTTCGTATATGCGGAACTCCAGAGTATGGGCTACGCATTTGCCGCCGCCCTCTTCGGTGTGGGAAGTGAGGATGAAGAGGGTGAACTGATGCATAATGATCTCAGACCTGTGAAGTCCATTGATGATGAGACAGCAATGAAAATCCTCGAGGTGCGTAAAGAAACTTATGCCAATCTCATGAGGCAGAATGACAGGACTGATGACAATGAAGAGGCAGGTGGAGGAGATCCGCTTGAATCGTTGGTAGGTCTTGCTGATGTGAAATCAAAACTTGAGGCATACCGATGTCTGATGACTTTCTATGCCCTGCGACGTCGTGCAGGTCTCCCCGTCCCCACTACCCCACTTCACTGCATGTTTCTCGGATCCCCCGGCACAGGCAAGACCACAGTGGCCAAGAGGATGGGTGAGATACTGCATGAATGCGGTGCGTTGTCGAGCGGACATGTGGTGGTGCGTGAGCGCTCTTCACTCATAGGCCGGTTCTATGGCGATGAAGAGAAGAAGACGCTCGAGGCTATCCAAGAAGCGCATGGGGGCATCCTGTTTATAGACGAAGCCTATCAGTTGCATCAGACCATGGATCCCAAGGATCCGGGCCGACTTGTGATAGAATCGCTGATGACAGCACTGGCCGATACCGCCAACCGCGACTGGATGCTCATACTCGCGGGCTATGAGGAACCGATGCTTGACATGCTCAAATTGAATCCCGGACTCGCATCGAGAATTCCGTCGAGTAACATGTATAGGTTTGCCGACTTTTCTGTCGATGAGCTGTATGAGATAGCTGTAAGATATCTGAATGATTCAAAATTCACCCTGTCAGACCTTGCCGGCGAGAAACTCAGATCCCGTCTGGCCGCTGACTATGCCTGCCGGGATAGTTCGTTTGGAAACGCACGTCATGTGGTGAATGTGATAGAGACAGAGATTCTTCCGGCCATGGGCCGCAGGATCTCAGCCATAGATCATCCGACCATCGCGGATCTGACCACGCTGTTACCTGGCGATATTCCGGTCGGAGTGACGATCCGTCCCGTAGAGAGGCGGATCGGATTTGCCTGTTGACGGATAAGGGATTTTTTCGTACTTTTGTATTCTATGACAGGAGCAGAAAGACAGTACGTAGCCATTGATCTCAAGTCCTTTTACGCCTCGGTGGAGTGTGTGGAGCGAGGGCTTGATCCGCTTGATGCATGTCTTGTGGTGGCTGACCGGTCGCGGACGGAAAAGACCATATGCCTTGCGGTCTCCCCCGCCCTCAAATCCTTTGGGATAGGAGGGAGACCGCGCCTCTTCGAGGTGGTTCAACGGGTACGTGAGGTGAACAGAACGCGGGGACGATCCAGCAGATCAATATACCGCAGGATGCTTGACGGCGATCTGGGATGTGCTGTCGATTATATCGTGGCACCTCCGCGCATGGCTCTCTATCTCGACTATTCTACACGTATATATCAGGTATATCTCCGCTACATAGCGCCCGAGGATATCCATATCTATTCCATAGACGAGGTATTCATGGATGTGACCGACTATCTGACTACCTACCGCATTTCGGCCCATGACCTCGCCATGAAGATGATCCGCGAGGTGCTTGCGGAGACAGGTATCACCGCCACTGCGGGTATTGGCACCAACATGTATCTGTGCAAGATAGCCATGGATATCGTGGCCAAGAAAATGAAACCGGACAAGGATGGTGTGCGCATAGCCGAACTTGATGAGATGAGCTACCGGCGTCAGCTGTGGGACCATCTCCCGATAACAGACTTCTGGCGTGTGGGCAGAGGCACCGCCACAAAGCTGGCTCGCTATGGTATTCTCACCATGGGTGATGTGGCGAGGGCATCGCTGACCCACGAGAGTTTTCTATATAAGCTCTTCGGAGTAAATGCCGAACTTCTGATCGATCATGCATGGGGATGGGAACCGGTGACAATGGCCCAAGTCAAATCCTATCGGCCAGAGACTCATTCCATAAGTAGCGGACAGGTGCTCAACAGGCCGTATCCGGTGGCAGAAGCCCGGATCGTAGCGATGGAAATGGCTGACTCACTGGCCCTCGAGCTGCTTGACAAAAGGTATCTGACGGACAGACTTGTGCTTGAGGTGGGTTATGACGTGGAGTCGCTCTCCAATCCGGCTATCGCATCGGGCTATCACGGACGCATCACTACCGATCATTACGGACGGAATGTCCCCTTTCATGCGCATGGAACGGCAAGCCTGCCGGAGCCAACATCATCATATACCTCAATAAGCGGGCATATTGAATCGCTGTTTGACCGTATCGTGAATCCGGGACTGCTGGTGCGCAGACTCACCCTGACAGCGTGCGACCTTCTACATGAGGGTGACTGCCGACTTCGGGAAAAGCCCCAACAGCTTGACCTGTTCGTGGATTATGAAAAACAGATGCTCGAAAAAAAGAGTAAGGCTGAAGCTCTCTCGAAGGAGCGCCGACGCCAGGAGACAATACTGAAGATAAAGCGGAAATTTGGTAAAAACGCGATACTCAGAGGATTGAATTTCGCTATCGGAGCCACGCAGCGTGACAGGAACAGATATATAGGAGGACATCATGAATAAATACGACGATATAATCGATCTGCCCCACTACGACTCTCCTACCCGCAGGCGGATGCCAGTAGAGAGCCGTGCCGCACAATTCGCTCCATTTGCTGCCCTGTCGGGACATGAGGAGGCTATCTCTGAGACAGCACGCCACACATCAGGGATGGTCGAGCTTGACGATGGAGCAGCGGCTGAGATAGACAGAAAGCTACAGGAGATACTCGCCAACGGGAATAGCGGCACGGATATCACCATAACATTTTTTTGTCCTGACCGGCTGAAGTCCGGAGGTCGTATGGTGAAAATGACCGGGACTGTAGCCGGACTGGATAAGGATGGCAGGCATATCATCATGAAACGCGGCGCGCTGATACCCATAGAGAGAATAATAAATATCGAGCTATAAATTCGGAAAAATTGTAAGAAAGTAATGGATATTCTCAAAAATATACTCAAATTAGCCGTCGGACTTCTGGCGGGCATACTTATAGGCCTGACCTTCGCCGGGGTCGGAGTGGTATTGTTTACGGATCGGACCGCTGCCCAGTTTATCTCCTCACTTGGCGGGGCCGACATGTTGGAGGTGATTTATGCGGCAGTAGCCGGGGTGATGTTCTTTCTCATTTCGTTGTCTGTGATCATAATCACACATGAAGCCGGACATCTGGTGTGCGGCCTCATGTCAGGATACCGTTTTGTGTCGTTCAGGATATTCAACTATACGATTCTCCGCAGCAATGGACACTTCAGACTGAAACGGTTTGCCGTGGCCGGTACCGGCGGTCAATGCTTGCTGGATCCGCCCGATCGTCCGGTGGAGAACATCCCTGTATTCTGGTACAACGCCGGAGGTGTTCTTGCCAATCTATTGCTCCTGATCATAGCTGCCGTGCTGTTTCCTCTTGTGTCACACCCCATGATGGTGGAATTTCTTGTGATATTCATGCTCACAGACTTCATCCTCATATTGATAAATGGCATTCCGTTGAAAATGGGCGGAGCCGGCAATGATGCTTACAACATGCTGCATCTCCGGAATGATCATGCCGCGAAACGTGCGATCATGTTGCAATTGCATGCCAACGCTCTGATCCAGGAAGGGATACGGCCGAAGGATATGCCCGATAGATGGTTTGAATGGCCGGAACATACCGATTGGCGGAATTCGCTTGAGGTGTCTATGCCACTTATGCACGCGTCAAGACTCGTAGACCGGATGGAATGGGAAAAGGCCTATGGCGAGTTTGAGGAGATGTATAGCCACAAGGACGAGATAATATCCTTGTATGTCTATGAAATATCCTGCGAACTGGCATTCTGCGCCATGATGACCGGCCGACTTGACCGCGCCATGTCCCTGCTGGACAAGGAGCTGATGAACTACGTTAACCAATATGCCGGAGTGATGTCATCCAAACAGCGCTTGCTGTGTGGCAAAGCCCTTATGATGGATCATGACCGCGATAAGGCGATGAGTATATATGACAGGCTCCTGACGACAAAGGACACATACCTGCTTCAGGGAGAAGTGAAGAGCGACCTGGATATCATGGAGCGGATGCTGTTATAAAAGAATATATATTATGGCTAAACAGGATTACATATTGAAAAACAAGGCCTGGCTCGAAGATAAATCGCGTGAGCCGGGTGTGAAGCCTCTTGACGGAGGAGTATTCTATAAGATACTGAAGTCGGGCGACAAAAACAGCCGCACCCCTGACCGTGGGAGCGTGGTGACCGTACACTATACGGGTAAAACCATCAATGGCAAGACTTTTGACAGTAGCCGCGGAGGAGTGGCTCCTGCATTTAGGTTGCGCGAACTGATAACAGGATGGATCATAGCACTGCAGCATATGCACGTAGGGGACAAGTGGGAGATATATATCCCCGCAGAAAAGGCATACGGCAGAATAAACCAGCCCAGTATACCCGGAGGTTCCGTCCTTGTGTTCGAGATTGAGCTTATAGGGATAGCATGAAGACCGGACTTGTGCTGGAAGGTGGTGCCATGCGTGGACTGTTCACCGCCGGAGTCATCGATGTGATGATGGAGCATGGCATAGAGTTCGACGGTCTGGTGGGGGTATCAGCAGGATCGAGTTTCGGATGCAACTACAAGTCACGTCAGCCGGGACGCGTGTTGCGCTATAATCTCAAGTACTGCAAGGATCCGAGATATATGGGATGGCGTTCGTTGCTCACCACCGGCAATATTGTCGGTGCCGAGTTCGCCTACCACACCTTACCGCTCCAACTGGATATATTCGATAGCCGGGCTTTCGAGGAAAATCCGATGGAATTCCATGTGGTATGCACGGATGTGGCATCGGGCAAACCGGAGTATTACCTTATGGAGAAGGTGGACTACCAATCACTTGAATGGCTGCGGGCCTCCGCGTCCATGCCTGTGCTGACACGGCCGGTGAAAGTGGATGGCGATCGCCGTATGCTCGACGGTGGAATAAGCGACTCAATACCCCTGCGATATTTCCAATCCATCGGTTATTCTCGCAACATAGTGGTACTAACCCAACCCCGTGACTACAGGAAATCCCCCGCCCCGCAATGGTTGTTCAGACTGCTGATGCCCTACGCTCCGGAGATAGCCAAGGCAATGGGGCGCAGACACATCATGTACAATTCGCAACTCGACTATATAAACGCACAGGAGTCGCTCGGCAACACAATGATCATAGCTCCTGAAGAGCCGTTGCCAATAGGACGACTTGAGATGAGTCCTGAGAAAATACGTCAGGTCTACGAACTCGGGCGTGAGGCATGCATGCGGCAGCTCGCGGACATCAGGCGTTTTATGGAACAATAGCGATTTGTTTGCGGATATTCCGTTTTCCGAAAAAATATTTTGTGAAAAGGTTTGCTTTAACGAGAACTTTTTTTTTAAATTTGCGGATATCATTAACAAATACCAATTTGACTATGAAAAAGGCTTTGATGTTTTCAGTGCTGCTTGCCTTGACCGGCGGCGTGGCGGTAGCTCAACCTGAGTATTATGAAAATGATACCGTGTACACCATGATCCAGTACCCGCTTGATGAGATAGACATGAGCACAACATTCCTCTATTTCAACGATGAATGGATATCAGGAGCTACGCTTGACATGATCGACACGGACAAGATCACGTCTATGAAAGTGAAGAATGATGAATATGGCAACAAGGCTATATTCTTCACTTTGGTTCCTGGGGCCCTGGAGGAGCTGAAAGCTACGGTAAAGGACAAATACAAGGATATTTTTATTGATCAGGACCCTGTATGCGAATTTCCCGGCGGGAATGGTAAGATGAGGGAATGGATCGAGCAGAATATCCGGGTGCCTGAATCGTTTGAAGGGAGCGCACAGGTTGTGGTAGGCTTCAAGGTGATGCCTGACGGCAGTGTGGCTGACGCGAAAGTGATAAAACCCAAGGATGGCAGGAAGGATATCGAGGCCGAGGCATTGCGTCTGGTGAATGCCATGCCCAAATTCAGGGTGAAATATTACACTCCAAGACGATTGCCGCTGAATATGTGTGTTGTCGTGAAATTCAGATCGCCGGGCACGCTTATCATAAGATAGTTATCAGGCTAATGATGGATAAAGAGGTTGTGTCATAATTGATAGAAAGATACAAAAGACGCTATGTTTGCCGGTGAATACGGACGCCGGCCCAACATGGTAAAGGTTTTCTTAGCCATAAGGCTCTTCT
>CAJTJG010000008.1 GCA_910576785.1 uncultured Duncaniella sp. | reverse complement strand
TGGCTGTACGCTTGCCGCTATTAGGCCGCGTTAGGGACTTCCACCCATTAGATTATGCCCATGTCGGGCGAACAACAACAGAAAGAGAAGGGCGAATGCCCTTCTCTTTCTGTTGTTTGTATACGGTCACTTATGGGTGACGTTATGCCTCGGTGGTGTCGGGGAGCACGGGCTCATCCTTCACCTTCTTGGTTTTCTTGGCGGGTTTCTTTGCAGCAGCTTTGGCCTTGGGCTCTTTCTTAGCCTTGGCGGGAGAGCACTTGCAAGCCTCAGCTTCCTCCTTCTCGCGGAGAAGGTGTTCCTCATTGAAGTGCTCGATGTTCTTGCGCATCGACTCAGCCTCCTTATTGAGGGTCTCGATCTCACGCTCCTGATTACGGATAGTGTGGAGAAGTGATGACAGCTCCTCATTGTCAATGCTCATGGGGTACTGCTCCTCGACGCGTACTATGAAGTCGGCAAGGACGTTCATATAGTTTGTGAACGCATCAAAGGGAGTGTCGTAAGGCGAGAACTGGGAGTGAACGGCGCCATCCTGCATGTTCTTGGTGGACATGTAGAAGAAATGGTCGGCCGACTGGAGATAATACCAGTCCTGCTTCAGACGGCGGTCTGTGCAAAGACGCACACGCTCGCCTACGGAATAAAGCTTGTTGAAAGCTTCGTTCTGCAATTTGTTTCCGAGCCAAGCGGAAGTATCGCGTGCCTCATCGGCCCAGCTGATGGGGTGGAGCACGGAGAGCTCAGCCACTGGCTTGAGCTTGGCAACGGCGGTAGAGGGTGTGCAGAACTCTATGCCCTTCTCAGCTGCAAAACGGGGAAGAGCCTCCAGGAACTGGAAGATACCCGTTTCGCGGGGCTGGAAGTCGCCGAACACCTCAAGATTCATGAACAGATTCACTATCTGCTCCTCGGAGGGTGTGGATGCGATCCAGTTGATATACTTGTCGGCGGTGAGGGGATACTCATCCCATGCGGTGTTGCTGAAACGTTCTGTGATATCCTCCGAGAACTTATCATTCTTGAGAAGGATCTTGAGTTTGGGAGCCGAAGCTGCACTATATACGTAGTTGGGTGACTTCCATCCGAGGATATGCTTCGCACCTTCGGTGATCACGCCCTTGTAGCCCATGGCAAGGATCTGGGGAGCGAGCTCGTCGCAATACACGAGCTCAGTGTTTCGGAGCACCTTGGGCGACTGGCCGAAGAGATCCTTGATCTTCTGGTCATGTACCTTTACCTGCTCTGCAAACTCCTCCGGGTCGGCCAGCGACGAGAGTGAGTGGGCGTAGGTCTCCGCAAGGAATTCCACACAACCTGTGTCGGAAAGCTTCTTCAGAAGGTCAATGAACTCGGGCACATACTGCTCGAACTGCTCGAGAGCTGTACCGGTCACCGAGATGGCACATTTGAACGCGCCCTTCGACTCCTCGATCATGCGGAGAAGGCTCTGGGCCGCGGGGATATAGCTGCGCTCGGCTATGCGTGTGATGATGTCATCGTTTGCAAAGTCGTCATAGTAATAGTGGTCGTTGCCTATGTCGAAGAAACGGTATCTTTTGAGACGGAACGGCTGGTGAATCTGAAAATAGAAGCAGATTGCTTTCATATCTTTGGTAAGGATGATTTGATTATTAGAGTTAGAGGGTAAGGAGAGTTATGGCTCACGAACGTCCGAGCACCTTGTTGTAGATATCTATGACCTTCTGGCCGGCCTTGTCCCAGGTGATCTGGTTCACCTCAGCGAGACCATCCTCGCGGAGCTGGTTGTACATGGCCGGATAGGTGACAATGGAGTTGATGGCATCGGCCATGGCATCTATGTCCCAATAGTCGGTCTTGATGACATTGGTAAGGATCTCGGCACAGCCGCTCTGCTTCGAGATGATGGATGGCACTCCCATCTGCATGGCCTCGAGAGGCGATATGCCGAATGGCTCGGATACCGAAGGCATGATGTAGACATCGCTCGCCTTAAGCATCTCATATACCTGACTTCCCTTCTGGAATCCGGGGAAATGGAAACGGTCGGAGATACCGCGTTCCGCAGCCAGGAGTATCATCTTGTTCATCATATCGCCGCTACCTGCCATCACGAAGCGTACGTGGGGATTGCTCTTGAGCACCTTGGCGGCAGCCTCTACGAAGTACTCGGGTCCCTTCTGCATGGTGATACGGCCCAGGAAAGTCACAACCTTGTCGGTGGACTTGTGCTCGGGCACATTGAGCTGCTCCTGGGTGAGGGGCGTCACGGCATTGTGCACGGTAGTCACCTTGGCGGGATCGATACCATAGTTATGGATCACGGTGTCGCGCGTGAGGTTGCTGACACAGATAATATGGTCTGCATTGTTCATGCCGTCCTTCTCTATGCCGAACACGGTGGGATTGGGTTTCCCTCGCGAGCGGTCAAACTCCGTGGCGTGCACATGGATGACCAGAGGCTTGCCCGACACCTGTTTGGCGTGTATGCCGGCAGGATATGTGAGCCAGTCGTGCGAGTGTATGATATCGAAATCCACCGTGCGAGCCACCACACCGGCGCAGATGGAGTAATTGTTGATCTCCTCGACGAGATTGTCGGGGTAGCGACCGGAGAACTCTATGCAGCCGAGATCGTTGGTGAGCATGTAGTTGAAGTCGGCATAGATATGGTCACGGAGCCGGAAATACAGCTCCGGATCCATCACATGGCCTATGCGCTCCTTCACGTAGTCATAGTTGACGTCGCGCCATACGATAGGCACCTGCGACATACCTATGATATTTGCAAAGTGACGCTCCTCATCGCCGAACGGCTTGGGAATGACGAATGTGATATCCATGTCGCCACACTCCCACATGCCTTTGGTGAGACCGTAGCTGGCAGTACCGAGACCGCCGAGGATGTGAGGTGGAAACTCCCACCCGAACATTAATGCTTTCATGTCTTCTTTATTAGTATATGTGAGAGGGGGTGATTAATCCATTATAAATTTCTTGAGCGTGGTAAGCGTGCGGAGCACCTCGGCCACATTTGTGACATGGCTTATGGCTCCACGTCCCACATAGGGGGGATTGCCGTCATAGAGCTGCGAGAGCGATCCGATGCAACCCTGTGTCATCTCATCCTCAAATCCGATGAGCATGCGGTCTATATAGCTGACTCCGCTCATGCCGAACACTTTGAGATAAGCATCGGAGTAGAAACCCATGAGCCACGGACGGGCGGGACCATTGTGAAGCGCCATCTCGCGATCCTCGGGCGAACCAAGATAGTTGGGACGATAGCCGAAGCTCTTGGGCGAGAGTGTGCGGAGTCCCTTGGGTGTGAGAAGCTCGCGGGTGACAATGTCAAGCACTCGCTTGCGCTGTCGACGGTCAAGCGGCGAATAGTCCAGTCCGATGGCGATGGCCATGTTTGGACGGACTGATGGATCGGCGTAAGTGCCGAACACGTAGTCGTAGAGATAGCCGTAGTCATTGAGGAATGTGGAGACGAAAGGCTCAGCCATCTTGTCGGCGGCTGCCTGATACTTCTCCTGCTCGGCGCCCTCTGTGAGACGCGTGGCGAAGACAAGGGCGTTATACCACAACGCGTTGAATTCCACGAGATAGCCCGTTCGCGGAACAATAGGACGGCCACCGAGCGAGGCATTCATCCACGACATGGGTTTGTCGCGACCCTCTGTATACACCATTCCGCTCTCCTGATCCACCTTGAGCATGGGGTGGCGGTTCTCGAGTATTGTGTCAAGTATACGCTTGATATCGCCGAGATAGCGGACGGCACACTCCTCCTTGCCGTATGACTTGGCATACTGCTGCAGAGCCCAAACGGCCCACAGCGGTATGTCAGGGAGGTCAATACCCTGAAGTCTGCTGTGAAGAGTTCCGTTGGTGAGGAATCCGTCGAGGGCTCTTAGTGCCGTGGCGGCTATCTTCTCGAAGTCCTCGCGGTGGTTTATAGCTATGGTGGCACCCGGAAGGGCCATGAAGGTATTGCGTGCTATGACCTTTCCCCATGGATATCCGGAGATGAGATACATTCCATCAGGTTCGTTGAGGTAGCACTGCTTGACAGCATTCTTGAGACAGTTGAAGAACGATGTGCGGCAAGTGCGCTGAGCTATCTCCTTCTCGTACATCTTGGAGAGCTGGCGGGGCGACACCTCGCTGAGTCCGGCCGAGAAGATCACGCTTTCACCCTTTTTGATAGGCACATCGAAATATCCGGGCACCCACAGATCCTCGGTGTAAGGCACACCGCGCTCAAGATCCTTCACGTACTCAAATCCGTTGTACCAATGTGGATCGTATGTCCATTTGGGTTTGTGAGAGAACTGCATGTAAAGACGGGGATACCCGTTGTAGAGGCAAGCCGACACGCCGTTGTCTATCTCGGGGATCTCGGTGTTGATAGCATCGTTGGCTATACACAATTCATTGGCCTCACGGAATGCGAGCACAGGGCGGAAACGCAGTGTAGTGGCCGAATGAGCCTCAACAAGGGTGTAACGGATGAGGATACGGTTCTCATTGGAGATAAATATCTTCTCCTTCGTAAGGATGACACCTCCCACACGATATGTGGTGCGGGGCACGCTCTCACAGTCAAATTCGCGGATGTACTTATGGCCGTTGGGATTCATCACGCCACCGCTGTAGCGGTGCAGTCCGAGATTGAACGGAACACCATGCTGATAGACCGTCTCGTCCAGCGAGGAGAGCATCACATGCCAAGAGTCCCCGAGTTCGGGGACGGGCACCACGAGCAGACCGTGCTGCTTGCGGGTGTTGCAATCGACTACCGTTGTGCAGTGATAGGCTCCTGACTGATTGGTGCGGAGCATCTCCTTCGGGAGTGACTGCTCCAAGTTAATCATGAGGTTCTTATCAAATTTAAGATAGCTCATTATTGTATATTGAGTTTATTAGTTAGATTCCTTTTCTGTGTAAGAGGTGAGAGTCGTGGATGATCCCGTCAGGAGGGGAGAATTGATGATGGGAGAAACCGCAGTAAAAGCCGCTCCCGGCTTTTAAATTCACGAATTTAGCGTTTTTCACCGATGTAGACAAGAGATTGTGTCAAAAATCACCCGATGTTTGAAAAATCAATTATCCAATTATGCTTTACAACACATAACCTGCGGTATTGGTTTCCGGTCACTCCTCAGTAGGGATGAGATAGAATTTCCGGCCCCCCTTATTGTCGAGCATCCATTGATCCACTACTATATGGTGGTCGAGTGCGGTGATGGTAAGTGTGTGCTTTCCGCCTGAGAGGTCCGGCAGCTCCATGGTGCGCAATGCCTGTCCGCGAAGCACATTGCCTTTCCATCTTTCCGATCGGAACGGCTCTTTGAGCGAGAAGACCACCGGTTCGCTACCATCCACGCTCACACTGTAACGCAGATCACCGCCATCGTTGGGTTGGGTGGGTATAGTGGCCACGGTAAGCGAGCGGTATCCCTCTGTTCCATCTGTATTGAATACATACGAGAGCGTACTCCCCTTGCCAAGAGCCACTGCGTTGTTGCTATGCCCAAGCATATCCACTACCCGCGCATCACCTGTATGGCTATCAAATGCAGCGGCGCTACGCGACATCACGCCGTCAAGATCGAGCGGATGCGTCGGACGGCTATCATCTGCTGCAAGCCACCCGTCCACCTCGTCATCGGAAAGCATGACAGGGAGCGATGGAGCGCAGAACACGGGAAGATCACGCGGACGCATGTCCATGGAACGCTTCCACTTGCCACCGGCCATGCTGTCATTGTAATGAGCCGTCATTTCCCGGATGTTCCGATAGGCACGCTGGCTTCTGGCTACAGCCTTACACAGCAAGGCGTTTCTCTCATCCATATCGGCATATGTGCCACCAGATGCATATGCCCGCGCACGCTGCGCCTCGAGCATCTTCACCGCATGCGAGGCGGCGGCTGTCACCGGATATCTGACCGCAGCGTAATAGACGTCTGCAAGACGCGCCGGAATATCACGTCCTATCTCTTCCACGCCGGAGGCTATCGCAAGATATTCTTCCATATATCGGTCGGCCTCACTGCCAAACTCGGTGAAACTGAATTCAGTATTGGCCACGGGGCTCAATCCGCGGTTGAATGTCTGTTTGCTCAGTTCCACCTGACTCCAACCCATAAACTCCGGTTTACGCTTGGCACACAGGTTGTAGTAGCGGCGCATAAGCGGATAGAGCTTATCTCCTGCCTCCTCACCGAAATTGGAACACAACCATGACCGCAGATGATTACCCACCGAGCCTGACTCGATACAGTTGATATTCCAGGCCAGATCGAGGAACAGCTCAAGATCGTAGGCGGCTACTTTGGGATCATGAACATTGACAATCCATAGTTTACGTACATTATGATCGTAGGCGGTGCGCATCTCGTTGTACACGAGTCCGGGCTGTGTAGTCGTGAGCCAAAGGTGATCATGCGGACGTCCCCAGTAGCTGAGATGATAGTATACGCCTCCACCTCCATGGCGCATCTGCTCACGCTCGTCAGACAGACGGGTCATATAGCCGTAGTTGTCATCACACCACATCAGCGTGACGTGCTCCGGTACCTTAAGTCCCATCTCGTAGAGTTCGAGCACCTCCTTGTATGGCACAAACACCTGCATCTGAGCTGCAGGATCGCCTATATGCTCGGCCAAAAGTTCCTGTTGGTCATCAATCACCTGCTGCAGACCATCAAATTTTTCCTGCGGAGTCTTCACACCCTCCATGGATCCGTCATGTATACCTCTCATTCCGATGGTAAACATATTTCCTCCGCTCGAGCCTTTCACCTCCTTCAGGCGCTCGGCCCAGTAATCCTGCACTGCCTTGCGGTTTGTCATGTAGTTGTAGCGGCCGCGGGTGTTTACATCCCACTCGCCCACGTTGTTGCGCAGCAATGGCTCACAGTGGGATGAGCCGATGGCTATACCGCAACTGTCGGCCATAAGCTTGTTGAGCGGATCTTTGAAAAACGCCACCGTCCCCTCGTGCATGGCCGGCCAGAGCGCATTGGCCCTGAGACGCATCAGCAACTTGAACACCTCTTTATATGTACGCGGGCCGATGACACCGAAATCATTCTTCTCGAACGTCATGCAGCTCCACGGGCGCAGTGACCAGTCTTCATCGTTGATGAATACACCCCGGTATTCTACCGAGGCCCCCTGTGTTGAGGAATATCCATCATTGATAGTGAGCCGGTCCTTATGTTCAGGAGTCACATCGCCCCACCATATCCACGGACTCACACCGGCAACCCTGGAGAGTTCGAGCAGTCCATAGGCTGTGCCCCGGCCATTCGTTCCGGTGACAAGTATATGTCCGCCATCCACCGTGATGTTGAATCCGTCAGTGAGTCCGGCGAGCGAGTCGACGGGCACGCCCGCACGGGCAAGCTCCCTACGCTGGGAGGCAGATGTCCTGTCGAGCTGACTGAGCCGTATCACGGCCCGGCCCGGTTTTCTTATCTCAGCCTTGCGTCCGGTGACGGCTTCCATATCATCACTGAACATATACATTGCCGTCTTCACCACCGGATCCGCAGCGGTGCTGACACCGAGACTGACCGGAGTATTCCCATCGTACCATACGAGTTCGCCGGCATGACCAAAATTTCCACACATAGCCACCGCCATGGCGGCAAGCACTGATTTCATCGAGAACCTATTCATATATATTTTATGGATAGTCTAAAGGAGAGGCGTAGCTATATATTATTAGTTAGAATTACTTATGTCCTGTACGCTCCCGCGAATCCGTCGGAGTCTCACCATACACCTCGCGGTAGCATCTGGTGAAGTATGCCGGCGAGGTGAATCCTACCTCATAACCTATCTCGCTGATGGAGCGCGAGGTGGTAAGCAGGAGCTCGCGGGCATGTTTGAGCCTGAGGTTGCGGAGCAACTCCACAGGCGAGAAGTTGGTAAGCGCCTTGATCTTGCGGTAGAACTGCGAGCGTCCCAGTCCCATGGAGGATGCAAGGGAGTCGATGCTTAGATCAGGGTTGCCCATATCGCGGTTCACTATTTCAAGGAAACGCGCATAGAATTCATTGTCCATGTCACCCGGCTGAGGTACGGCAGGTGCCGTCGGTCGGACTCCGGCTGGTTTTGATTCGGGACGATCCCACAGATCGCGTATACGCTTGCGGTTCTCTATCAGATTTCGGCAGCGCATGCTCAGCATCCGGCTGTTGAAGGGCTTGGCGAGATAGCCGTCGGCTCCACTCTCGTAGCCCTGCGTACGCTGTTCGTCCATGGAACATGCCGTGAGCATCAGCACGGGTATATGCGAGGTGGATATCTCCTCCTTGATGCGGCGGCAGCATTCAAGTCCGTCCATCACCGGCATCATCACGTCACATATTATAATGTCGGGCGTATATTTCGATGCAAGTCTTATACCCTCCTTGCCGTCGGGCGCTTCAAGTATATTATAGTCATCGGCCAGAAGCTCGCGCACCATTGTGCGTATATCATCATTGTCATCGATCACGAGAAGCAACGGTTTGTTTTCATCCGTCTGCTCCACCTGTATATCCACGCTCCCAAGTTCAGCCTCGACATCTGATCCTGTAATGGCCGGCACATCATGCATAGCCGAAGCCGGAGCCACATGCCGCACGGGCAATGTGACCGTGAAGCGGCTTCCGCGCCCGAGCTCGCTCTCCACTGCTATGGAGCCGCCATGCAGCTCAATGAACGCCTTGGCCAGCGAGAGCCCTATGCCCGAACCTTTGGGGTGCACCTTGTCCACCTGATAGAAACGGTCGAAAATATTGCCGAGGTCTTCCACAGCTATGCCTTGCCCCGTATCCTCTACAGAAAAAATAAGATTGTCGGCAGTGCATGAGCAACTAAACTGTATGTGGCCATTGTCACGCGTATACTTGAATGCATTGGACATAAGATTGAAGAACACTCGCTCCACCTTCTCCACATCCAGGGCCATGGTCACTCCCGGCTGTATACCAACATCAACCGACAACCGTATCTGCCTCTTGCGGGCTATGGCTGTGAAGGCATCCGCCCACTCCACCACAAGGCTCCCGAACTCCACCTCCGAGAGGTTGAGATCCAGTTTTCCGTTCTCATATTTGCGAAAATCGAGTATCTGGTTTATGAGCCGGCGCAATATGCGCACATTCTTGTCGGCAATCTTCATCAGTGTCATCTGGCGGGGAGTCAGATTGTCGGCGCCCACGAGCTGCTCCACCGGTTCGGCTATGAGCGTGAGTGGTGTGCGCAGGTCGTGCGACACATTGGTGAAGAACACGAGCTTCGACTGCGTGGCCTCATTGAGCTGCTCGTTGAGAGCCTTCTCCGTGTCGCGTTGCTGCTCCAACAGGCGGTTCTGCTCCATGAGTTCGCGACGGTGGCGTCTACCTATCCAGAATGACCGCAGGAGCATGAAGAGTATGCCAAATAGAAGGAGCACTATGGCAATGGCGGCATAGAAGAGCGTGGTCTGTGCCGAATGGCGGTTCCAGTAGTCATCCACCTGCGACTTCAGTATCCTTATCTTATCGGTCTCCTCGCGCAGTGACTCATTCTGAAGCAGCAATATATCAGCGTTTGATTTGTCGACCGCCGACGGGAGCGGCAAGCGCACATCCCTGTCGAAAGGACGTCCCTCAAGGATATCTATGGCCGTGCGTATGAGCCCGTAGCCCTCGGTAGGATAAAGGAACGTGGCGTCTATCACACCATCGGCCACCGCTTTTATACCTATCTCCGGGGCAGCATCAACGCCGATCACCTTGAGGTCAAGTCCACGGCGACGCGCCACTTCAGATGCGGCTATGGCCATACGGTCGTTGTGGGCGTAGATAAGATCCACTCTGTCACCATATATGGCAAGGAGCGAGTCGGCCACTCGTGAGGCATCGTCATAGTTCCAGTTGCCGTGGGCCGAAGCGAGGACCTCGAGACCAAGTGAATCCTTTACATTGAAAAATCCGCGGTGACGCTCGATGGCAGGGGTAGATCCGCTCAGTCCGTAGATCTCCAGTACCTTTCCACCATTGCCCACAAGATGGGAGGCATAGCTGGCCGCAGCCTCGCCTATGCTCACATTGTCCACACCCTGACGGGCCGTGTAGGTGTCGCCGTTAATGTCGCGGTCGAATATTATCACGGGAATGCCCGACTCGTATACCTCGCGGATCACCGGAGTGATGGCCTCGGCCTCGTTGGGGGCCGCTATGATGATGTCGAATCCGTTGTCGGCAAAGTATCTGATGTCGGCTATCTGTTTCTCGTTACTGTCATCAGCCGACCGTATCTCCACCTCCGCACCGGGGTGGAACATTATCTCGCGGTTGATCTCGTCGTTCATCTTGGCGCGCCAGTCATCCTGACTGCACTGCGACACACCGATACGGTAGGTGCGTGTGCCACCGCATCCGGCCATGATGAGTGTCAGCATAAACGCAAGTATATACGCTGTATATTTTTTCATGACATGAGATTTTTCATTCAGGCATTACAAAGTTAAACATAATCTTATGAATAACAGTGCATATCATGATAAAATTTGGTCAATGCATCATTATTCACATATTATGCACGATTATTTATAGTTTCTCAGAGCATCATGTTGTAGATTTGCATTGTCGAAAACTGACACACTCTTTTTACCGTAAATCTCAAGCAACTTATGAAAATACCGTTCAAAAAAACATTCGCTCTGATGACACTGGCTCTCTCTCCGGCCATATACTCCATCGCCGCCGACGGGGTAAAAGTGGAGCACCTCGGCACGAACAATACTCTTGTGCGTGTGGACTCCGACGCCCGCTATCTGCTCATGCCCGTGCAGGAGGCTTACGATGACGCCACCGTGAATGTGGTGGTCGACGGCAAACTGGAACGTACAATATATGTGCGTCTCGCCAAATCGAAGGTGGACTATCAGGTGCCTTTCGACCTCTCTCCCTACAAGGGTCATGATGTCATGCTCAATATTGTCACATCACAGAACCGCTCCACCGTGCGCGAAGCCAAGGAGGACGCATGCTGGAAGAACTTCGAGACATCCGACACCTTCGACACTACCAACCGCGAGAAATACCGTCCGGCATTTCACCACACCCCGCTCTACGGTTGGATGAACGATCCCAACGGCATGGTTTACAAGGATGGCACATGGCACCTCTACTACCAGCAGAATCCCTACGGCTCGAAATGGCAGAACATGACCTGGGGACACTCATCGTCCACCGACCTTGTGAACTGGACCCACCATCCTGCCGCTATTGAGCCCAACGGACTCGGATCCGTCTTCAGCGGCAGCGCGGCCATCGACAGCAGCAACAGCGCAGGCTTCGGCAACGACGCCATCGTGGCCATGTACACCTCGGCCGGTGTGAGCCAGATACAGAGTCTGGCATGGAGCACCGACGGCGGCATGACGTTCAACATCTATCCCGGCAACCCCGTGCTCACGCTCGAGAGCGAGGCACGCGATCCGAATTTCTTCTGGAATCCCGAAACGAAGACCTGGACCCTCGTACTGGCCCACGCCCTCGACCACGAGATGCTCTTCTTCACATCGCCCGACATGAAGGAGTGGACTCTCCAGAGCGCTTTCGGCAACGGTGAAGGTGCGCAGGATGGCGTGTGGGAATGTCCCGATCTGTTCAAACTCCCCGTCGATGGCTCTGGTAAGGAGAAATGGGTGCTTCTATGCAACATCAATCCCGGAGGTCCATTCGGAGGCAGCGCCATCCAATACTTCACCGGCGACTTCGACGGCAAGACCTTCAAGGCCGACACCGATGCGTCTGGCAAGATCCCGACAAAATGGCTCGACTATGGCAAGGACAACTATGCTCTCGTGAGCTGGAGCGATGCCCCTGATGGACGACGCACAGCGATAGGCTGGATGAGCAACTGGCAGTATGCTGCCGAAGTCCCCACCTCGCAGTTCCGCAGCGCCAACACTCTGCCGCGCGAACTCAGTCTCTTCACTGCCCCCGACGGCCAGATCTATGCCGCCTCAACACCATCGCCCGAGCTCGAAGTCCTCAGAGGAAAACTCACCGTCAACGAATCCGGCCGGAGCGTCACCGCCAAGGGGCGCACCTACCAGCTGCCGCAGGCCAATGACGGCATATGTGAGATATCGCTCAACGTGGATCCGCAGAAGTCGTCGAAAGTCACCTTCTCACTCGCCAACACAGCCGGCGAACATGTCACCATGGACTATGATGTCAAGGCCGGCACACTGTCGTTTGACCGCCGCGAGAGCGGACTCACCGACTTCAGCCAGGACTTCCCGGCCGTGACCGTCACCCCCACATTCACCGATGGCGGCGATCTGGAGCTGCGCCTCTTCGTGGACCGCTCGAGCATCGAGGCATTCGCCAACGGCGGCAAAGGCGTCATGACCAACCTCGTCTTCCCTACCCTTCCCTACTCCACCCTCACAGTCAGCGCCGAGGGTGGCAAGGCTAAAATAAAGAATATCCGCATCCACTCCCTCAACGTATAAAAAAACATTTACCAATGGAAAATACCACTTCACTCGAATATGGCCGCAAGGGCATGCTCATGCAGATAGTGCCCGTGATGCTATGCTTCTTCGCCATGGGGTTCGTTGACCTCGTAGGCACCGCCTCCAACTATGTTCAGAAAGATCTCGGCCTTACCGACTCACAGGCCAACCTCTTCCCCTCGCTCGTATTCTTCTGGTTTCTGATCTTCTCGGTGCCCACCGGAATGCTCATGAACAGGATAGGCCGCAAGAAGACCGTTCTGATCAGCCTCGTAGTCACAGCCGTGTCGCTCATCATCCCCGTCACCGGCGACAGCTATATGACCATGCTGATCTCCTTCTCGCTTCTCGGTATAGGCAACGCCATCATGCAGACGTCGCTCAATCCTCTCGTCACCAATCTCATCTCCGGCGACAAGCTCGCCTCCACCCTCACATTCGGACAGTTTGTCAAGGCTATCGCCTCATTCCTCGCTCCTATCCTCGCCGCATGGGGCGCCGTTACCTACCTCCCCACCTTCGGACTTGGCTGGAGAGTGCTCTTCGTGATCTACGCCGTGGTGAGCGTGCTCTCCATCTCGGCTCTCGCCGCCACTCCTATTGAGGAGGAGCGTCCTGACCGCGCATCAGGAGTGGGCGAATGTCTCCGTCTGCTCGGACGTCCGTTCATCCTGCTTTGCTTCCTCGGCATCATGTGCCATGTGGGCATTGATGTGGGTACCAACACCACCGCACCCAAGATCATCATGGAGCGTCTCGGGCTGCCGCTCGAGGAGGCCGGATTCGCTACAAGCGTCTACTTCATATTCCGCACCATGGGATGCTTCCTCGGCGCCTTCATACTGCGCTCCGTATCGCCCAAGCTCTTCCTCGGCATAAGTGTGCTGATGATGCTCGCCGCAATGGGTATGCTCTTCGTTTGCGACACCCTCACGGCCATCTACATCGGCATCGGTCTCATCGGATTCGGCAATTCCAACGTCTTCTCCGTGGTGTTCTCGCAGGCCCTCATGTCATCGCCCGATGAGAAGAACGAGGTGTCAGGCCTCATGATCATGGGACTATTCGGTGGCACCGTATTCCCCCTCGCCATGGGCTATGCAGCCGATGCTGTTGGTCAGGCCGGAGCCGTGGCCGTGATGACCGTAGGTGTCATCTACCTGATGTACTACACAATGAAAATCAAAAACGCATAATCAAACATCTTATAAAAAATACGCAATATCATGAATGACATCGTAATAGGTATGGGCGAGGCCCTGTGGGACGTACTGCCCGAAGGTAAGAAGATCGGTGGAGCGCCGGCCAATTTCGCCTACCATGTATCTCAATTTGGCCTCGAGAGCTGCGCAGTCAGCGCTGTTGGCGATGACGCCCTCGGTCAGGAGCTGATGGAGAATGTCAACAGCAAGGGTGTGAAACACCTCATAGAGACCGTCCCCTATCCCACAGGCACCGTGCAGGTGGAGATAGATCAGGCCGGCATACCGCAATATGACATCAAGGAGAATGTGGCCTGGGACAATATCCCCTACACCGCACGCCTCGACTCACTGGCCCAGCGCACCAAAGCTGTGTGCTTCGGATCGCTCGCCCAGCGCAATGTGGTGTCGCGCAACACCATCAACCGTTTCCTCGACGCCATCCCCGAGGAGAACAATGCCCTGGTGGTGTTTGACGTCAACCTGCGACAGGGTTTCTACAACAAGGAGATACTCTGCAACTCCATGGAGCGCTGCAACATACTTAAGATCAACGATGAAGAACTCGTCACGGTAAGCCGCATGTTCGGTTATCCCGGCATTGATCTCCAGGACAAATGTTGGATACTTCTCGGCAAGTACAATCTCAAGATGCTGATCCTCACCTGCGGTATCAACGGCAGCTATGTATTCACCCCGGGCAACGTGTCCTTCCAGCCCACACCAAAGGTAGAGGTGGCTGATACTGTAGGCGCCGGCGACTCCTTCACGGCCGCGTTCATAGCAAATATCCTCAAGGGCAAGAGTGTATCGGAGGCCCACTGCAAGGCTGTGGAGACATCGGCATTCGTATGCACAAGACCAGGCGCCATGCCGGTACTCCCCGCTGAGATTACCCAGTAATAGCAGGTAATGCTATATAGAACGAAACAAAAGAAACAGTCCTGAGGAGTCCCGCCAGGGACGATGTAATGGATAACCCCGCATGCAGTGCGGGGAGCCGTATAAAGTAATACGCAATGAGTCCCGCCAGGGACGATGTCGTGGTAACGTCTTTACCATAACATCGTCCCTGGCGGGACTCCTCATCTTGCGCCATACGTAGAGTGAAACATCCTGCGGGTAGACTCAACTACCCGCCTTGACTATCTGCGCGGGCACCTTGCTTTACCTTGCAAAATACCGCCACCTGAATGAAGGTTCTGTTTCTTATGTTCTTCTTATGTTCCTTTTGCTTCCTTATACCGATCAAAAAAAGCCCCGCACAATGCGAGGCTCTTTTTTTTGATTGGTCTTGGATTCAATTACTGAACGTGCCAGCGGGGGTCGCCTGCTGCTGCGCAGGGGAGCTGAGCGTTCTTGAGTGTGAAGTCAAGATTTGCGGGATCAACCCAGATGTCATTCACCGACTGCGACATGGTATCGTAGCCGCCGAGAGGATTCTTGAGGTCGCCGGTCTTATCGTCGATAGCCCATACAAAGTCGGAGGTAACATAGATTGTAGAGAAGTTGGGAGCTACACCATCGTTGAACGAGGCACCCATACCGGTCTTGCCTACAAAGTTACCACCTATGATACAGTTGGTCATGGAGAACTGGAGGTTGGGGCTGCAACCGTCGCGCTTCATGGCGAAGAGCTCGGCACCTGCGCTGCAATATGCGAATGTACAGTTGTCAACAAAGATGCTGCCTACCGATGTATTATCGCAGTTGTTGGCACGAACCACACCGTCAACATTGGAGAATGTTGTGTTGGTGAACGAGATGCTTCCGATGGAAGTATCGGAGGTGTCGAGGTGGATCACCTTATAGCCACCGATGGAGTCGAGTGTACAGTTGTTGAAGCTGATGCTGCCGAAGCTCTGACCGGCCTTACGGGTACGGACGAAACCACGCATGTACTTGACATCAACGTTCTCGAACACGAGTTCATTTACAGTAGTAGCATTCGAGTGGTTGAAAAGATAACGGCCACCGAAGTTTTCGGTGACATCATCCGACTCAAGGTTGGTGAGCTTTACATTGTTGAACTCAACGTGATTGATATCACCTTCAGTAGCGAAACCGCTGAGGCTGATGATAGCCTTGCCGGAGAGAGACTGACCGGTGGTGATGATAACACTCTTTGTGATCTTGGGAGTGCCCTTGGTGACATACTTGCGACCACCCTTGAGGATGACTGTTGCATTCTCGGGAAGGGTATTGAAGAAGTCAGTACACATGATTGTGTCGGCAACCTCCTCGTCAAGACCACGGAGGTCAAACACGAGATCGGGGTTCTCATATACGGGAGCTTCCTTGGTCTTGAAGTCACGGCGGCCGCGGTATTCACCCTCAACGCTGTAGGATACAACGCGATAGTTGCCACCTGCCTCGAGGCCATAGATCTCGCAATATCCGTTGCGGATATCATCCTCGGTAAGGGTGTAGTAGTAATCGTCGTTGGGCTCGGGAGCTACGATAGGATCGTTGGCTGCACCGCCGTTGCCCTCGCCTTCGTCAGCACGCGAAAGTGTAGCGGGCTCCTCGGCACCGGGACGGGTGTAAGGAGTGGTGGTTCCATCCTCGTTGAGAGTGAGCACGTTGAAGTATGCAAGATCGGTGGTGGTACCCTCATCGGCGCTCCACTCGATTCTCACACCTGTGTCGATAGTATTGCTGACAGCCTTGAGCTTGGTGGGGTAGTTTACGGTGATAAGCTCGGTGGTAAACACGTTGCTGGTCTTGTCGGTGCCGATAGCCTTGATGGCCACGCGGTAGCGCTCGTCCCAGGCAAGATCCTCGAACACATAGGGTGAGAAGTGGTTCACACCGGTGGGATCCACCTGAACGGTAGCACTCTTCACATCCTCGGTGATGATATTGCCACCATCGTCGGTGGTGAGTTCGCGCTGGAGGGTGAGCTCATAGGATGTGGCGCCCTGTATGCCGTTCCATTTGCACACAACAGTGTTGGCCGACGAGGAAATGGTCACGACCGGGCTGAAGAGGCGCGGAGCCTCGAGGACATCGTCGTCATCGCATGCGGTGAACACCGAGAGTGAACCCGCTACGAGAAGACCGCAAGCCATATATTTGAAAAGTTTCATGGGTTGTAATGTTTTGTAGTTTCTATATGTTTAGAAATTTCCAAGGGCTTGGGCGGCAGGCCCCACCGTTGGCGGTGGGAGCCTGTCGGCCCGGCCTCATGTATCAGGGGTTCAGGATAAGATATCCGTGGTTGTCGAGCACACCGTTGGAGGTGATGATACGGTCGGTGGGGATCGGCATCACATAGGGCACGGGCTGGCCACGGAGAATGGAGATGTCCTCGGTACCGGTCTTCCAGGTGTTGTGGAGTTTGGTGGTGAAACCGTAGAAGCAGCTGAGAGTGCCGTCGTCAAGGAGATAGTAGCGGTTGCCATTCTCGTCCTTGAGATCCTCTTTACCGGCAGCGTCCTGAACAGTCTGGCTGAACTGCTCGGCGAAGTTTACACGATAGGTATCCTCGCTGGAGAAGTTGGCCACAACGTCGGTGGAGGCGAAGGACTTGGCGGAAGCATAAGGCTCCTCGGAGTCGTCAACCTGTGTCCAGATATCGTTGAGGAACTCAACACGACCGTTCTTGACCTTGTAGTAGAGCTTGGGAGCCATGCCGAGATCCTTGATCTCGATATCGTCCTTCTTCTGTACGAACTGGTCGCCGGCTACCTCGAGCTGGAGAGCGTTCATCACCATCTCACGCTGTTTCTCGAGAGTGTTGACGATAGCATCTGAATAGTAGTTCCAGCGGATGAGGTCGAACTTGCGGAGACGCTCGCCGCCGAACTCCCATGCACGCTCGTTGATGATGGCCTGACGGAAAGCATCGTAGGTGGTGAGGTTGTTCACATAAGCGTCAACCTTCTCGGCAGCGTTGCCCGACTTGGCGAAAGCACGTGCGCGGACAGTGCGGAGCATCTCCTTGGCCTCGCCTGTGGGGCCATGGTTGATCTCATTGTCAGCCTCGGCAAGGAGGAGAAGCACATCGGAGTAGCGGAGCAGGGGGTCGTTGATACCTGTACCCTTGCTATCGGTACTTGCAACATCATTAAGGTCCATGCGGCACCACTTGGCGGTCTCGACACCCCAACCGTTCTTGGCGGTCTGGATGTCGTCGTTGTCCCAGCGGTAATGTGCGCAGGTGACGGGGTAACGCTGATCATCGGGATCGAACGAGAGGGCATAGGGGGCAGCCATAAAGGTGTAGGACGAACCGGCACCCTTGGAACCCTTGACAACAGTAAGACCGTGGCACCAGCCGATATCACCACCGGCGTTCTTGATGTAGGCCACCTCGTAGAGAACGTCGCCGTTGGCGGGCGAGAAGCTGTTGACCTGGACATCAAAGATACCCTTGTAGTCGGTAGAGAGGGCGCGACCCTTGAGGTTGATGAGCTTGCGGGCATAAGCCTGGGCTACCTCATAGAACTCATCGTTGCTCTGTGCGGTCTTCTCCACACCGTTCTCATCCTTGTAGACAACAGGCTCGATCTCGGAAGAGATGCGGCAGCGGTCCATGGTGCCGTCGGCCTGCATGGAGTAGCCGGCGCGGAACATGGCGAGCTTGGCAATGAAGCCGAGAGCGAACTCGCGGTTCATATACTCGGTAGTGGTCTTCTCGCTCCACTGCATGCCCTCCTCACAGTTGATGAGGTCCTGGATGAGATATGAGTAGATGATGTTCTTGTCCACACGGCCACCGTTGTTGAGGTTATCTACAGAGGTGGGCTTTGTGGCGAAAGGTACGTCTGCCCAGAAGTTGCAGAGCAGGAAGTAGCGGTAAGCGCGCAGACACTTAGCCTCGCCGTAGAGCTGAAGATATTCAGAGTCGCCGTTGATGAAGTTGGGCTGACGCTCCAGACCCTCGATGATCTGGTTGGCGAAGTCGATGGCTGCATAGTTGTGGTCCCATGCGGTGCGGATGTCACCAAAGTAGGAGGGGTTGAGACACCATACGGCACGACGGTCATTACCGGTGGTCTGGTTCTTGTTGATGGAAGCGATCTCCACGTCGGTGTTCTGCATCCAGTTGGTGGACATACGCGAGGTATAGGAGTCCTCGCAGAAGTAGGCGTAGACGTGGTTTACCATCTTGCGTGTGTCCGTAGCGTTGGACAGCACGTTGTCGATAGTGTCGGTCGAGAGGTTCTCGGTGTCAAGGATATCCTCGCACGAAGTGAAGGATGCTCCCATTGCGACAACCAGCGCCGGCATATATAAATTCTTAAGTTTCATTGTATTCTGAAAGAAATTGAATTGAGATAAGGATTTAGAAGGTGATGTTCACACCGGCGGTCCAGGAGAGAGCCTTGGGATAAGCCGAGTAGTCAGCACCGGGAGTGAGACCGCTGTAGGAGCTGTTGTTGATAGCGGACGAAACCTCGGGGTCGTAGCCGGAGTAACCGGTGATGGTGGCCACGTTGTTGAGGGTGCAGTAGAGACGCAGCTGGTTGCAAGCGAACTTGCGGGTCCAGTTGGCGGGGAATGTGTAACCGAGGGTAAGGGTCTGCAGACGCAGGAACGAACCGTCCTCCACAGCCCAAGAGGTGGCGATGGGGTTGTTGCCGCTCATGGTGAGAGCCGACCAGTACTGCTTGCCTTCGTTCATGGCCTTGAGTGTCTCGTAGTCGGAAACGATCTGGCCGGTGGTGCGGTCGAGATATGTCCAAGCCTGCGATGCGCCCATGTAGTCGCGGAGGTTACCCCAGTCGTTGCGGTACTGCTGGGTGGTGACCATCTTGTCGAGATTGTATACATCGTTGCCAACTACGTAGCTGAACATGGCGGAGAAGTCAAAGCCCTTGAAGAAAGCGTTGAGGCCGAAACCGCCGGTGAACTTGGGCTGGGTCTTACCGATGATGGTACGGTCATTGTCGGCATCGATCTTACCATCGTTGTTAAGGTCCTTGAACTTGGGGGCACCGGGACGGAGACCGCCATAGGAACCTGCGGTAGTGAAGCTGTTGTCAGCCACATCTTTTCTGAGCACATAGTCCTTGCCGTTCATCACGAACTGGGTCTTGCCGGCATCATCAATGTATGTCTCGAAGTCGTCCACACCGTAAACGCCGTCATGAACGAAGCCCCATACGAGACCGAGGGGTTTGCCCACGATAACACGGTAGTCGTCAGATCCGCGCATATCGGTGGAGAATGCGCCGGAGTTGAAGCTCATGTTGTCGGAGTCGGCGAGCTTGTCAACCTTGTTGCGGTTGAAAGCGATATTGGCGTTGAAAGAGAGCTGGAAGTCACGTGTGTTGACGGCATAACCGTTGAACTGGAACTCGACGCCCTTGTTGGAGGTCTGGCCGATGTTCTGCTGCATGGAGGTGTAGCCGATGGCGGTGATGTTGCGGTTGAGAAGGAGGTCCTTCACAGTGTTCCAGTAGAACTCGATGCTACCCGAGAAACGCTCGTTGAGGAAACCGAAGTCAAGACCGATGTTGCGGGTGATGGTGGTCTCCCACTTGAGGTTGGGGTTGGCGAGCTGGCTGTTGTTGAGAGTCCAGTGGGGGTTGCGGATATTGCCTGCACCGTAGTACTTGCTGGAAGAGTAGTTCTTGTAGAGAGTCTCGAAGAGAGCGGAACCGATACGGTTGTTACCGGAGGTACCGATAGAGGCACGGAGCTTGAGGTTGGAGAGCCACTCGCGGGTATCGTTCATGAACTGCTCCTGGCTGATACGCCAAGCGAGAGAGCCGGCGGGGAAGTAACCCCAGCGGTTGCCGCGGGCAAACTTGGAGGAACCGTCGGCACGGAATGTAGCGGTGGCGTAGTAGCGGCCGTCGTAGTTGTAGTTGACACGACCGAAGAAGGAGACTGTGCGATCCTCCTTGCCGAGCACGGAGGAGATAGTCACGGCACCGGTGGCACCGCTGTTGGCCTGCATGGCAGCAAACATCTTCTCGGGGGTGGTACCGTCCACGAAGTATTTGCCGAGCATGGTGTTCGACTCATAGTTGGTGGCGATGTACTCCTGACCGATCATGGCGTTGAGGGCATGAGCGCCGAAGTCCTTGTTGAAAGTAAGAGTGTTGGTGACACGGAGTTTCCAGGTGTCCTTCTTCTCCCACTCACCCATGGGGAGCTCGCCACCTTCCTGCTGAGCCTTGTTGGACTTGGCGTCCCACCACTGCTGCTGCTGGTAGAAGTTGTAGTCGTAGCCCACCTCACCGCGGTAGCGGAGAGACTTGATGATATCCCAGTTGATGGCGGCATCATAGTGGAAACGACGGTCCTTGCGCTTACGCCAGTCAAGAGCGGCGCGCTGCGAGAGGAGCTGTGTCTGGGAGAGGTACTCGTCGTACTCGTCCTCGTCCATCTGCGAGATGGTGGCATCGTCAAGCTGGTCCATAAGACCGTTGACCGGGCCCTTGGTCACGAGGTCGTAGGAACGGAAAGACTTCTTGCCACCGGTAGTACCGGCGCCGTTGGTCTCGGTGTCGTTCATACGTGTGCCGAACTCGAAGAGGAGGTTCTTGGCGATGTTGTGACGGATCTTGGCGGTGATATTGAAACGGCTGTAGCCCTGATCCTTGATGAGAGCCTGCTCGTTGATGTAGGCGGCCGAGACGGAGAACTTGGTCTTGTCGTTACCACCTGACACGCTCACGCTGTGGCTCTGCGAGAGGTCATGGTTGTTGAAAGCGTCGTCATACCAGTCAGTACCGTTCTGATACTGATAGAGATCGAGGTCGGCAAACGCGCCGAAACGGTTCTCGAACTTACGACGGTCGTCGGAGTTGCCACGGATGCTGTACTTCTCATAGAGGAACATCACGTAGTCATAGGGATCCATGGCATCAATCTTATTGTTGATGTGCTTGCCCTGGAGATAACCGCTATAAGATACGGTGGTCTTGCCACCCTCGGGGCTCTTGGTGGTGATGAGGATAACACCGTTGGCACCCTGCGAACCGTAGATAGCAGTCGACGATGCGTCCTTGAGGACGGTGATGTCGGCGATATCGTTGGGGTTGATGTCAGAGATGCTGGACACGGGGAAGCCGTCCACCACGTAGAGAGGCGAGTTGTCGCCGGTGATAGAGCCGCCACCACGCACACGGATCACCATCTCAGCGTCGGGCGAGCCGTCGGTAGTGGTGATCTGCACACCTGCGAGACGACCGGTCATGGCCTGGGCAACGTTGGCGGTGGGGACTTTCACGAGGTCGTCACCCTTTACGGTGGACACGGAACCTGTGAGGTCTTTTTTCTTAACGGTGCCGTAACCCACAACAACAACCTCGTCGAGGGTCTCGGTGTCCTCGCGGAGGACAACACTGATCTGAGTGCGGCCGTCGACCTTGATAGTCTCGGTCTTGTAGCCGATGTAGGACACCTTGAGGGTGGCCTTGGGGGAAATGTTCTTTAAGGTAAAGTTACCATCGAAGTCGGTGGACACACCTTCCTTAGAGCCTTCGACAAGCACGGTAGCGCCGATCATGGGCTCGCCGGTTGCATCCTCGACTGTACCGGATACTGTGATGTTCTGTGCATGCACGGGAAGCCCTACGCAGAGCACCATCAGCAGAAGCATTGTTTTCCAATGCATGGCAAAGGAAAAGCGCCGCAGCCATTGACTACGACCTGTGTTTAAGTCTTTCATGTTGTTAACTGATAAATAAGATTTTTTTCATGCAATTTTTCCAATGAATATATTGTGAGTAGGGATTGTATTGGTCTGGTTGCTGTTTCTTTTCTGGTTTTTCGTGATAGGGATCGTTGGTTTCTGTAGTTGATGAGGTAATTTGATTGGTTGATTAAATTTCGGTATAGATTTATGGTTTTCAACTAATTAGCTCGACGCACGCATTGTCTGTACATTTCAGCAAATTCGGACAAGGCGTACGCCCGCATAAAGTGGCACAAAAATAGCAAAAAGTTTCCAAACCGCAAAGACTTAACATTAAATAAGCTTTTTTTTAACATTTTCTTTGCATCGCATGCCGACTATTAGTAATTTTGCATAAAATAGGGCAAAATCCGCACGGACACACCTTATTATATATAATACAGTAACTATATTTTCATCATATAAAAATAATCCCAAAATCCGAACCGACCTTACCATGAAGAAAACCATCCTGATGCTTCTGGCAGCCTGGCTCGGGGCGGCGGCATTTGCCAACACCCCCGGGGAGGCATGGCGCGACCTCTATCCGCAGATAGAGAAATCGGTCAAACAGCCTGAGTTCCGCGACAAGGACTACAAGATCTTTGACTACGGCAAGAAATCCAAGACAAAGGGTTTCCTCTACACCGAGCTAATCAACAAAGTGATCGACGTATGCTCCCGCGAGGGTGGCGGCCGCGTGATCGTCCCCAAGGGCACATGGCTCACCGGCCCCATCACCATCAAGAGCAATGTCAACCTCCACCTCGAGGAGGGCGCCACACTGCTCTTCACCGCCGACACCACACAGTATCCCCTCGTGTACACCCGATGGGAGGGCATGGACTGCTACAACTATCAGCCCATGGTCTACGCCAACGGACAGACCAACATAGCCCTCACCGGCAAGGGCACCGTGGACGGCGCCGCAAGCAACGCCACATGGTGGGGCATGAGCGCCAAGAAAGGACACGACTTCGAAGGCACCGGCACGATATCCACCCAGAAATGCGGACGCCCGCTCCTGCAGGAATGGAACGAGAACGGAGTGCCCGTGGAGAAGCGCGTGATGGGCGACGGCTACGGTCTGCGCCCGCAGCTGGTCAACTTCGTAAACTGCAAGAATGTCCTCATCGAAGATGTGACACTCCTGCGCTCCCCCTTCTGGGTGATCCATCCCCTCTTCTGCGAAAATCTCACCGTGAGAGGCGTGCACATTCAGAACGATGGCCCCAACGGCGACGGTTGCGATCCCGAGTCGTGCCGCAACGTCATAATAGAGGACTGCTTCTTTGACACCGGCGACGACTGCATAGCCATCAAGAGCGGACGCAACCGCGACGGTATAGAGAAGGCCATGCCTACGGAAAACGTGATAGTGCGCAACTGCCGCATGAAGAACGGCCACGGCGGCATCGTGGTGGGCAGCGAGATATCCGGCGGATTCTCCAACCTCTTTGCCGAGAACTGCGTCATGGACTCCCCCGACCTTGACCGCGTGGTCAGAATCAAGACAAACTCATGCCGCAGCGGCGTGATAGAGAACATCTACTGCCGCAACATCGAGGTGGGCCAGTGCAAGGAGTCGATCCTCAAGATCAATCTCCTCTACGAGCGCCGCGAGGCTTGCGACCACAGCTATCCCCCTGTAGTGCAGAACGTATACCTCGAGAACGTGAACTGCAAGAACAGCGACTGGGGCGTGGTGATAGAGGGATATGAGGATCTCTGCAACGTGCGCAACATCGAGGTGATCGACTGCCACTGGGATGGCGTGAAGAACAACGGCAACTCAATCAATGGTCTCACCAGAAACGTCCGCCTCGGCAACGTATACATCAACGGCAACCTCGTCGAGGGCGCCCTTGAACCCCTCTCGCAGACCATGGTGCGCTCCGAGATGAAGCGCAATCCCCTCAGCTGGCAGCTCGACTTCTCCAAGCGACCCAAATGGACATACTCCATCGGCACCGAGCTCGACGCCTTCATGGCTGTCAGCGAGCGCTACGGCAGCAAGGAGATAGCCGACTATGCGATATCCTACGTGGACTCACTCGTCAACCCTGATGGCTCCATCAAGACCTATGACATCAAGCACTATAACCTCGACCAGGTGAAGAATGGCAAGCTCCTCATGGCAGCCTATGACAGCACCGGCGACGAGCGCTACCTCAAGGCCATCCACACCCTCCACGAGCAGCTCAACGGCCAGCCCCGCACCTCGGAGGGCGGATACTGGCACAAGAAGATCTATCCCCACCAGATGTGGCTCGACGGCCTCTTCATGGCCGAACCCTTCAGCGCCAAATATATCAACCGCTATATGCCTGAAAACGCTCGTGCTAAAGCTTGGGACGACATAGCCAACCAGTTCCTCACCGTAGCACGCCACACCTACGACCCCGCCACCGGACTCTATCGTCACGCATGGGACGAGAGCCGCGAGCAGCGCTGGGCTGACAAGGAGACAGGCCAGGCTCCCCACGCCTGGGCCCGCGCACAGGGATGGATATTCATGGCTCTGCTCGATGTGCTCGAGGAGATGCCTGCCGACAATCCCAACCGACCCGAGCTCCTCAAGCTCCTCAAGTCGCTGGCCGACGGTGTGGTGAAAGCCCAGGACACCAAGAGCGGCATATGGTGGCAGGTGCTCGATCAGCCCGGCCGCGAGGGCAACTACCTCGAAGGCACAGCCACGGCCATGTATGTCTACTCGCTGCTGCGCGGTGTGCGCCTCGGTCTGCTTGACCAGAGCTATCTCAACGCAGCCCTCACCGGTTGGAACGGCATGCTGAAACATCTCGTTCGCAAGGACAAGGACGGCACCATATCACTCACCAACTGCTGCGCCGTGGCCGGACTTGGCGGCGACAAGCGCTACCGCGACGGTTCATTCGAATACTACATATCCGAACCTATCCGCGACAATGACGCCAAAGGCGTGGGCCCCTTCATCATGGCCTGCCTCGAAATGGAGAGAATGTAAGCTCATTCTTGCTAAATTGCGGAAAAATCGTTAATTTTGCGCGTTGATTGGAAAAATGCCCCCGCAGGGGCCGGATTCCGGTCAACGCGCCTGATTTTTTTCGCCGGCAGATATACGGCGCAGGCCACAGTTAAAGAAAACGAAACAAATTAACACAATCACGTATACAAAATGAATATCACAAAAGAAGAACTCTCTCCCGTAGAACTTCGCCTCACCGTCGCCCTCACCGAGAACGACTATAAAGATGACGTCACCAAAAAGCTCAAGGAAATAGGCCGCACACACACCATTCCCGGTTTCCGCAAAGGTCACGTACCCTTCGCCGAGCTCAAGCGCCGCTTCGGCAAGCAGCTCACAAGCGATGTCATCAACGACACCGTATACCGTGCCGTTGTAGGCTACATCGACGAGAATAATCTCCGCGTCATGGGCCACCCCATGCCCGTAGAGGTAAAGGAAGCCTTCGAGGAGGGCGACCAGGAGTTCAAATACGACCTCGCACTCATCCCGCAGCTCGACATCAAACCTTCGGCCGACGATCACTATCCCTACTACGAGATCGAGGTAACCGAGGAGATGATCGACGAGCAGGACAAGAACATGCGCAAGCGCTTCGGCACCCAGAAGCCCGGCGAGGAGATGACCGAGGACGGCGTTGTGAAGGGCTCCATCATGCAGCTCAACGAGGACGGCACCGTCAACACCAACGAGGGCGCCATCCAGGTGACCAACGGCATCGTATTCCCCCTCTACTTCAAGGACAAGGAGGAGACAGCTAAGTTCAACGGCAAGAAGCCCGGTGACAAGGTGGTGTTCAACCCCTGGAAGGCTGCCGGCGGCGATGCTGCCGAGATAGCATCCATGCTCAACATCGACAAGGCCATCGCAGCCGATGTAAAGGGCGACTTCGAGATGAACATCTCCGAAATCATCGTCAACATACCTGCCGAGCTCGGCGAGGAGTACTACAACACCGTGTTCGGCGAGGACAAGGTGCACAATGAGGAGGAATACCGCGCTGCTGTCAAGGACCTCATCGCCGGTGAGCTCGCCCAGAACACCCACATCCTTTTCCGCAACACCTTCGACAAGGCCATGATGGAGAAGTATGGCGACATGACCCTCCCCACCGAGACCATCAAGAAACTCTTCTTTGCCGACGCTGAAAACGCCGACGAGGCATTCGCTGCCCAGGAGAAGGGTATCAAGCACGAGATCATCGAGACAAACCTCCTCACCGCACTCGATATCAAGGTGACCGACGAGGAGATCCTCAACACAGCCAAGCATCTCACCGCCCGTCAGTTCGCACAGTACGGCATGGCCGGCATCGACGACGAGATCATCACCCGCTACGCCAAGGAACAGCTCCAGAAAGCCGAGGTGCGCAACCAGATCGCACAGCAGGTGCTCTCAGCCAAGCTCTATGACGCAATCGAGAAGGCCGTGACCCTCGACAAGCAGACAGTAAGCCTCGACGACTTCAAGAAGATCGCCCAGGAACTCTGACTACACTAACCATACCTGACAAAAGGACAGGGCGCATCGACACATGAATCCGCGCCCATCCTTTTGTCAGTTTTTTTATACACATCTCCCCACACAGAAATGATCACACAGGAACAACTCAAGGAAGCCGGTGACCGCAAGGACGCGCTCAAAAGATACCTCGACATTGACGGCAAGAAAATCCAGGTAGAGGAGGAAGAGCTCCGCACCCACGTCCCCGACTTTTGGGAACACCCCAAGGAAGCACAGGCCCAGATGAAAAAGATCAAGGACCTACAGGCCTGGATCAATGGCTATGAAGAAGTAGACAAAGCCATCGGGGAACTCCGTATCGCTTGGGACTTTCTCAAGGAAGGACTCGTCGAAGAGCAGGAACTCGACACAATCTATGCCGACACCATCGCCAAGATAGAGAACCTCGAACTCCGCAACATGTTGCGCCGCGAGGAAGACAAACTTGGCGTTGTGCTCAAGATCAACTCCGGAGCCGGCGGCACCGAGAGCCAGGACTGGGCGCAGATGCTCATGCGCATGTACCTGCGCTGGTGTGAGGACCATCACTACAAGACTTCCATCGCCAACCTCCTCGAAGGCGACGAGGCCGGCATCAAATCCTGCACCATCAATATTGAAGGTGACTTTGCCTACGGATATCTCAAAAGCGAGAACGGTGTGCACCGCCTCGTGCGCGTATCTCCATATAACGCACAGGGCAAACGCATGACATCGTTCGCGTCAGTATTCGTCACCCCACTCGTGGACGACACCATCGAAGTCAAGGTTGATCCCGCGCTCCTCTCATGGGATACATTCCGCTCTGGAGGCGCAGGAGGCCAGAACGTCAACAAGGTGGAATCAGGTGTACGTCTCCGCTATCAGTTCACTGACCCCCATACCGGCGAACAGGAAGAGATCCTCATCGAAAACACCGAAACACGCGATCAGCCCAAGAACAAAGAGAACGCCTTGCGTCAGCTCCGATCCATACTCTACGACAAGGAACTCCAGTTCCGCCTCCAGGAACAGGCCAAGATCGAAGCCGGAAAGATGAAGATCGAATGGGGATCGCAGATACGAAGCTATGTGTTTGACGACCGCCGAGTTAAAGACCACCGCACCAACCATCAGACATCTGACGTAGGCGGTGTGATGGACGGCGACCTCGATCCCTTCATCAAGGCATACCTCATGGAGTTTGCCGCCACAGAGCAGTGACGCTCCCCTACCCCATCTTCCTACCCATACGGCCACGGGGAAACTTCTATAGCTGTATCACAATTAACAGCAAGATACAAAAAATACGCTATGTTTGCCGATGATATCTGATACCCGGCTAATATAGCGTATTTTTTGTACACAGCTGTGATAGACTATACATCCTTTGCTATCAGCCGTTTTAAGTCTCTCCTCCACCATACATATCATGGCAGCAACCTCGCAAAACAAAAATTTGCGGTGCGAAGCATAAAAAAACTCAAAAAAACTTGCACAATTCAATAACTATGCCTACCTTTGCACTGTCAAAACGAAACACCCCGCAAAAAGCTCGGTAAGTAGTTGAAGACAACAAAATATTGCCTTGTGGTGTAATGGTAGCACGTCGGATTCTGGTTCCGCCTGTGAGGGTTCGAATCCTTCCAAGGCAACACAAAGAAAGAGCTAAATCATCAAGATTTAGCTCTTTCTTTTTTTCTACACTCACACCAAGTGTTAAAGCGGCGTATAGAAAAAATGGATCAGCGGACAGGAGCGGTTGGTGAGATGTCCGCTGATCCAATAAGTAACAGAACCACAACTTCCGAAAGGATACTCAGACACGCTTGTATCCGGACTCCTTTCTCAACGGTCAAACAACGCACCCGCAAGAGCGGGTGTCCCGATAGTAGCGGCGGGGTGGACACACCCGCCGGCATATGAGAGTGTCGTTGCTTTGGACCCACATGCGCGGGTCACGGGTGGTGGAGTGTATGTACACCGTGAAGCTGTGAGGTCTGTACCCCATCGGTGACCCGTGCATGCGGGTCCACAAATCCTTAATTATCAAGGGACGGCGGGTGTGTCCACCCCACCGCTATTGGGGATCAGCGATTCAACTCCACTGAACCGCCACAAATCCAACTGAATAAACCGAATTTGATTTATTAACTTTCTTTAACACACTTGAAGCGGAGACATAGCCTTTCTCTCCCTCTGACCACCTTATCGACCAACATCTGCATCGTCAGCACAAGCTATCGCAACAACGCTCAACGGCGTATTTCTTCTCACCAGCCCTTTTCTCGGTAGCAGTATTTCTTTTCGGTGGTCTTATATATAAGTTTGGTTTAACTCGGGTATATACTTCCCGAGTTAAACCAACCCTTTTTTATACTTAGACTATTTGAAAATTTTTTCTACGGTTCCGTCTGAGTAATGTATGATATTTAATCCATTAATCAACATTTCATGTTTCGTACCATTCAAGTCGTATATTCCAACAGGGCACTTATTTACAACCGTTACTTGATTGAATGATGAATTGCCGCAATCAAATTCTTCTATATTCCAGAAGTTTTTCCAAATTGGAGCGTTTTGATATGCATCGATTGATCCTATGGGAACATATAACTTAGAATTCAGATACACATCGTTGCTCAAAGACCCATTTATATTTGGGGGGATTGGATTCCTAACCCATATATTTTGGGATGAAAAAGGTTCAATTTTGGAACACCGACTACCAATTGTTAGATTTTTTAATCCATTTAACGAGGGATAACGGTATCCGTAATTGGACATATCATAAATAACCCTTTCTATTTTATCTCCTATTATTAACTCCTCTAATTTAGGAAAAGAGGGTCCCGATTTACACCAATATAAATGACCTAAATAAATCTTCCTCACCTTATTCCCTTCAAATTCACAATATAATGGACTATATTTCACCCCATCAGATGTATATCCTAACGTAATACTACAATCATCCTCAAATATCAATGAATCTAAAGGACAATTATAAAATGATGAGGTAGAACCATGTGAAGTGTCTATAGTTCCTGTATAATGTATGTTGTCTGTGAAAGTAAACGAGTTTAATGAGACACACTCAAAAAAAGCTTCTGGTGAGATTTGAGCATATTTTTGCGGTCTCCAATTTACAGTCTCCAAACTACTGCAGTTCTTAAAAGCGCATTCTGGTATTTCACTTATATCGTCAGGGATGTCAATAGTTTTTAAAAATTTACAATTGCTGAACACGCCATATCCGAATTCTTTTAATTCCTTAGGCAGACGTATAGTTTCAAATTCATTACCAGACAAATCTTGTATTGATTCTATAGAATTAGGAATAGTAAGCTCCGCGATATTTCCATTCATGGAAATGATGGATGTTACAGTTAGTGTATTATTTCTATACATGACTTTTTCAGGAATATCTACTGAACCGGTATAAGAGATATTGCCATTGACAACTCCTACCGTGCCATCTTCAAATGAGGTTATCTTATAATATATTCCATCAACCTTGAAATCATAGTCGTATCCATATGTCTCATCATAGGCCTCGTCCTCATAAATCTGCCTGAGTTCTTCAGATGAATATTCTATGATTTTTGGTATTTTACTCCACCCTGTAGTGTTTTCAAAATACCGACGTGTACCTATCGGGACATACAATTCACCTCTATCAAAGAAATATCCGCTATAAAAGTGCGAACTTTGGCATTTCGGTATATCTCCTACCAATGCTGATTGTATTATAATTCTTGCCAATCTTGGTTTATTATTGAACGGACAATCTTCAATAGTCATAAGATTTTTCCCAAACTGAATTGTTTCAATATTTTGATTGGTCTTTTCTGAGCCAAATGCATTCTTGCTAATTATTTCAACAATGTCTGGAACTTTTACTTTCTTTAAGCCCATTGGAACAGCTATAAGTGTTTTACCTTCGTTGTCTAATAACAATCCTTCCTCACTTTTATAAAAATTATTATCAGGGCTTACTTCGAAGACTTTAAAACGTTTCCCCAAAAAACATGTATTTGCTACATCACTAATTGAATTAGTGATAACACAACCTTTAGGGATATAAATACTTTCAAGAGAGTCGCAATTACAAAAGCATGACTCCTCAATTTCAGTATCAGGAGCAAGTTCTAAAGAGGTAAGATACGGATTGTTGTTAAATGATCCATAAGAAATATGTAATTTTGGCAGTTTCAAGACTGAAACCGTTAGGTCATTCCCAAAAGCAGATGGCAAATATGTAGTAGTATGCCAATTCATTATGCCGCCATTGGACACATATGCATCTACTTTTGAAAGATCCAAGTAACTAAGTTTTGCTTTCTTTGTTTCTGTATGACTTAGATTGTTTTGGATGAAAGAAATATCTTCAGAATGAATATGGCCTGATATTTTTAGGCTATCCACATTTTCAATTTCTGAGGTAACCTTTTTTGAAAGCAAATCATACTTTCCTAATTGAATTTCCATAAATTCTGCATATGAATACATAGAGAAAAAAACCACTATTATCCATGCCAAAGAATGCTTCTTGAAGAAACTATTGTAGCGGGAGAGATGAAGATTCAACATCATCTTTCTGATGCAAGTCAGAGGTGTAAGTAATTGTATCATTTAATGTTATTATTTTTTAATTTTGTCTATTTGGGTTTCAGTTGCTTCTAATTCTTTAGATAACAGTCCTAATAGCACCTTGAGTCCACTATATTTATATATATAGGAGTCTTTACATTGGCTCACGATGCAAAATTCAGGATGCGATCGCCTTAATTCATCAATCAGTGATTCGCGTGATTCATTCATGGAGCCATGTACCATATAGTTACGCAATTCACAGATGTTGTAGTTGATTAAATCTATAGATTTGGGCACATTGGCTCCATATATCAATTTAGTATAGTCTCTAGCTCCAAAATTTCCAGTCTTATTCGAGATGATTTTTAGTTCTTCTATGTAGTTAGGGATGCATGAACTAACAATTTCCATCAAAGAGACTTCCCAAAATGAATACAGGCCAATAAAGACGGAGCATCTGATTCTGATATGGCGTTCTTCTAGTTTTTGGAGTTCATTTGACCATGTGTGTTTTAACGAAGATTTCTCATCCTCAGATATTGAATAATCTGAGATGATGTCATATAGATGAGCCTTGAACTCATTCTCTTGCTCAATTTGAGAATCTTCTAATATTTGCAATTGTTCAGAGAACCCTTTAAGCACTAGATCTCTTTCTGATTGACAACTGGTATTGCCTTTGGCGATAGTCATGTATTAAAACACAGCAACTGGGCTCACCTCGTTGGCGATTGATTGGTTTATAAAGAAAAAGCGTGAGAGCCGTACTGTTTGCTCATCCCACGCATAGAGGCTCTGGTATTGCCCATCACTGTTGAACGAGCAAACGATGCAGAGCCTCACGCAGAATATGCAATACACCCAACCCCAACGCTCACGCGCCGAATTGGACGGAATATACATATCCACAAGGCATCTACTGTTTGCTTCATTCTTGACAGTGATTGAAATTTACCAGATTTCTATGCGTCAAGAAAGAGCGTCGAGTAAACGCTTTTCGTATGTCTGCTGACCCACCCACATCGCCCGTGACCGGGCTCTGCGATGCGGTCTGCGGTCGCAAAATTACAAAAAATATTTCAGTTGTACAATAGTACGCTCGAATCGGGATGTTAAAAAAAACGCCGAAAGATTCTCTCGGCGACTTCGTGGTTAGCGGCGTATTTTGGGGCCTTTGCGCTGCCGGGCATTGAGTTTTTGTTGTTCTTTGAACTTGCGTTTGGCTTCTTCGATGCTGAGGCCGGGGTGCATTTTTAGGGAGAGAGCGAAGTCATCGGACAGGTCTCCACCAAGCACCATTTTTGAGTCGTTGACCGATTGGCTTCCAAGTGATGGCGTTGATAGGGTAATTGCTGGGGCTTGGGCATGAGACATGGGTGCGATGATCAAGGCTAAGCGAGCCCAATGCCCCTCATTTTGCTGTCCAATTCACCTTATATGATATCGATATATGATATCGATGCTGTGGACAATGTATTATGTGGGATTCGTCATATATTTATTGTGCCTTCAAATCCAATTATTGATACATCGCTGTTCACCACAGCCTGTCATTGACTGCCACCAAATGCAGCGATCAGGATTGCCCCAGGTGGAGCTGCATTTGCTGAAGTTCGCTGACTGAGTCGGGGCTTAAGAAGTCATCAATATACCAGTTGCCTCTCTCCCATACACACTTCAGGCGTGCGCCGGTATTCATATCATCCTCCCGTACTTCCACGATAGCTTCTGTATCGGATAGACGGTCAATACGTTTGATCATGAAAACCGGAGCGTCCGGGCAATCCTGTGCCGATGTCCAATGATCATAATCAAAGAATCCTATCTCTCCTGTCTCTGCATCTGCGGCGAGCACAGCCTTGTAGACTTCCAGATATGCCGCGGAGCAGTATCGATCTTCTCTTCCGCCAATATCATCGATGCTGTAAATCTCCAGGATTCTTTTCCTGAGCAACTCCTCACGATCCACGTCAATATCTCTGGCCGTGGGTTCGGAAATAATGCTATCCTCAGCCTCTACCATTGCCTCCGGACGGACTTTAGAGTTACCTGTACACGCTGCCGACATCAGACCAAATGATGCCACCAAAACCCCAAAGACAGTTTTAGTCCTGATTTTCATATCCAAAAGATGTTTTTCAGAAAGAGTCCTTACGTCTGATCTTCACCGGTATACCACCTTCTGGCAGCTTACCGTCAATGACGCAACACAGATGACCACCGCCTCCGGCCCCGGTCATCTTCCATGCCAATACATCCGGTCTGACTTTCTCTATGTAATCGGCCACTCCCTCCTGCATCATGGCAGGAAACATGGCTACCTGAGCGTCGAAGGAATCTGCAAATGCCTTTGCAAATGCTTGCAGATCACGGCTGACTATAGCATCCCAGCATCTTGCGGCCGCCGATGTCAGAGCCTCGACCTTGGTTGCGTTTATATCCTTTCCCTCCACTACCGAGCAACCAGGTCTGCGCGGGAACATCGGCACAAGGCATATATGGTTTTCAAGCCATGACAATACCTCCTCATCGTGACAAGACTCTATCCTTGACGGCCAGTAATGTCCGTCGTACAAGTGTCGGGTAAGCCCGGACATGCATATGCCTATGGCGTCCTGCGCACCGGAAACATGGCCCTTGTTCTCCGGATCATTCTCGAAGCAGAACAGCAGGCGTGCGAGCATCTCCTCGTTGTAGTTCGGCAATTCATACGGCCATATCTTACGTGCGGCATTGCGTGTGGATGTTGACATGCCACCACGCTCCATAAACTCCACTGTAGGCTCTATCGATACTGTCAGAGCCCACCCCGATCCATATTCCGACACATATGGCTGATCTATCCACGTCCCGGCAAGATCTATCCTATAGGGCAGATGGGAGGTCACTCCTTTGCGCAAGGAAGTTGTGGACCGAGCCTCGAGACCGGCGTCAGGCACACGCTCTAGCACCACATATTCTATGCCGCGCTCTTCACAGAACCGTCGCTTCGTATCAGAGCCTCCATCAGAGTTTACTACAAAGATGTCAGGCCGCACGCGGTCTACTGTCTCCACAAAATCCATCATTCCCGAACCGGTATTGATGTATGCCTCCTTGACGTAGCGTATGGCCTTGACCATATAAAGCCTCTCTTTCTCCGAATATACGGTACGTCGGTTCTTAAGCTCGGCGATGGTGGCATCCGAACCAATCCCGACATATAGATCACCATAGCCGGAAGCTTCCCTGAAGAATGCGACATGCCCGGAATGGAGCATATCGTAACATCCGGATACGAATACTTTCTTTTTTATATCATTTGTAGAGTTCATATTATTTTTGATTTACTGATTTGCTTGCGTATATGAGAATGATCACAAAACATACGAGAGGCACCGCAAACGAGGCCGTGATACCGGCAACATCCGATATGAAAGCCTGAACCGGGGTGATGAGCGCACCGCCGAGGATTGCCATGATCAGTCCTGAGGCTGCGACTTTGGTCTGCGATGGCTCCACATTGCCCAGCGCGATACCGTAGATGGTAGGAAACATCAGCGACATGGCCGCAGAGGTTGCCACAATAGCCCATACGGCCACTGATACCGGACACATCATCACCATGACCACGCATATCACCGCTACGGCAGAAGCGACTACAAGAAGCTTCTCGGGCCGTATATATCGCATGAGCCACGTGAAGATGAATCGGAATACAGTGAAGGCCACTATGGACCAAAGAAACACCATGGCAGCCTCACTCTCGCGACATCCGGTCCCAGCCATGGCAAAACGTATGGTGAATGACCACATACATGTCTGCACACCTACGTAGAAGAACTGAGCGACGACTCCGGATCGGTATGGCACATTGCGCCACAATGACCTGAAAGTGGCTCCTACAGATGGAAGATCAGAATCATCGCGGTGATCAGGCATCCGGACCGCTAAAATAATGACGAATATCACCGCAAGTATTGCCCCTATGATAAGATATGTCCCGGACACCGCGTCAAGCTCGGCTTGCTGAATAGAGCGGAGAGCATCCGCACCCATCCGCATTCGCTCGGCTGCATCGGCCTCGTTGAGTTCCGACAGGATAAAATGCCGGCTCAACATTATACCGAGGAAAGCTCCGAGCGGATTGAATGTCTGTGCTATATTCAACCGACGGGTAGCAGTCTCCCTCGGCCCCATCGCCAACACATAAGGATTGGCCGTAGTCTCGAGAAAAGCGCAGCCCGAGGCCATAACATAGATAGCAAACAGAAAGAAACCATAGCTCGCCATATTCCCTGCGGGATAGAAGAGCATTGTACCGGCAGCATAAAGAGCCAACCCAAGCAGGATACCGCTTTTATAGGAATAGCGCCTGATGAAAAGAGCAGCCGGAAGCGCGAAGCAGAAATAAGCACCGTAGAATGCGAACTGCACCAGTGATGTCTGCAGGTCGGACATCGACATGACCCGTTTGAATGCAGCCAGCAGAGTGTCGTTCATATTGTTGGCGACACCCCACATCATGAATAGAGAACTGACAAGCAGAAAAGGTAGTGTGAATGTTTTCCTCATGGTGTATTGACCGGGGCATGATAAATGCAATACCCCAAACATTTGTAAAGACATTGCAAATTTACCTCATATTCTCCAAACTGGAACTCCACTATACATTTTTTAACAGAAATATATATCCGTGATCCGGTATATCTGTCAAAAAATAAAGTTCCTATGTTTATGACGAAAACACAAACATAGGAACTGCATACTCTATCAAATCATGCTTAGAACGTAGGAGTGACTGGCACAATGGTGCCGTCCGGATTGAACTGCATCCGGTCAATGCACACCTCGCGGTGTATGCCCGGCTTATCCTTAAGATAAGCCGGATTGATGCGATGATATACTATGATCCAGTCATCATCCGTGCCGGGAAGCTTCACCACCGAATGGTGGGCCGGCCCATAGACGCGGGACTTCTGTATCAGAGCTATGGGATCGGAGGCTACTTCAATAGGTCCGAGCGGGGAGGCGGATGTTCCGTAAGCCACATGATAGTTGGGCGAACCGGTGTCGTCCACCGACCACATGAAATAATACAATCCATTGCGGTAGAACACATAAGGAGCCTCACGATAACGGTAATCCTTCAGCGATCCACCTTCCGGAGTCAACACTGTGATGGTCGATGGATCCACACTCACCATATCACTGTTAAGCCGGGCGCCGGCCATATAGCCGTTGCCCCAGTAGAGATATGACTTACCGCTCACCGGATCGGTGAACACATCCACGTCAATCTGCTGACCGCGTCCCACAAGTGAGGTAGTGATCATGGCAGTGTCCATAGCCGTGAACGGACCGATGGGAGAATCAGCCACAGCCACACCTATCTGCTTGCCACCCTTCTTCACATGATTACCGCTGAAATAGAAGAAATATTTATACTTGCCATCGATCTTTTTCTCCTCTATGGCAGGGGCCCATGCGTTGCCGTCGGACCAAGGGACGTCCGATGTGGACAGATCAAGGGTCACACCCTCATATCTCCAGTCCGCAAGATCGGGCGAGGAGTAGCATGTATAATATGAGCCACCCCATCCAGGAAAGCCATCGGTGGTGGAATATATGTAATATCGCCCGGTGTTTTCCGACCACAATGTCTCCGGATCGGCATGAAACTGTGGCAGAACAGGATTCCTCACCGCCTTGAGATATGATGGAAATGCCTTGGCGAGTCTGTCATACTCTGCCGAAGTGATTGGCATCACAGTGCCATGACGGGGATGGAAGTCCATGGATACCTGAGAGTCGATCACTTTAAAATTGTCAAGATCGGACGACTCGGTGAATTGATATTCACCGTTCATATACACATCATACATGAGTATATACTTGTCCGAGCCATTGATCTTAAATATTCCCGATCCTTCCACAGCCTTGTCGGTCTGCTGCTTGTAGTCGTCCGACTCCGTCCACTTTCCTGAGGTCAGTTTTTTTGTGGTAGCCTTACGAATACCGTTGCCATGTCCCTCAGTCTTGTAGAAAAGGTGGTAGAGTCCATCCTTATAGACAATATCGCCGTCTATACACGACTTTTTGTTTGCGGGGATAAACAGAGGTTTGGGCTTACCGATGAAATCTGTGAAATCATCGTTGGTATAAGCGTAATATATGATATCCGGGCCATTGCCATGTTTCATCGACCAATATACCATGTACTTTCCGGCATCGCGGTCATATATGGTCTGCGGAGCCCATACACGGAGCAGATCCTTATTGCCGGGGAAGCGTTTCTGGATGTTGATGACCGATGATGTCCAGTTGACGAGATCGTCCGACTTGAGTAGCGTGAGTCCACGGTTGGAGTCCCACCCGTTGGCACTGACCATATCGGTCACCACCATGTAGAAATGCCGTCCATCCTCCGTGCGGAGTATGTGCGGATCACGCACACCCCCCGTCTCGCTTATCAGGCGCGAGTCAATCACAGGAGCATTGTCATTGAGTGCGGTAAATGTGAGACCATCACGGCTCAGCGCAAATCTGATAGCCTCGTCACGCTTATCATTGCCTGTGAAATATGTAAACAGATAGCCATCATATGTCTCCTCGGCCACTGTCCTAAACGGCACCATAGCGAGCGAGAGAGCGGCATAAACCACTATATTTCTAAATTTCATTTCACTGTTATTTTCAATGGATGTTTAAGTCTGTCATGGAAGTCGGCAAGATAGCTCTCCCAGGCCTGCATGCCCGGCACACCACCTTTACTCCATCCCGAGCCCCAGAAATACACATACTCGTCGCCAGGTGAATAGACAGCATGGCTTCTGAGCTCACCTATAGCATCGCCTTGCGGCTGGCCGAACTGTATGCAGCCCACACTGTCGGGCACAGCCTTATTTACCGTACCGATGTATATCACACCGTTGCCATTGTCGGGATTGTCCGTAAGGTCGGCATAGGCCATGAATCGTCCTGAAGGATCGGCCACATAGCCATGACGGTTCTGACGATGGATAACTATACCGGTGACTATGGGACATGGGGAGGATAGCCCCTCATAGCTCACAACAGTGCGGTTGAGCCATGAACCCTTGTCAAGCGTTATCACACGCCGTTCCACCACACCACTGTCCGGCCCAACCACCGAGGGATAGCATGTGATCAGAGCCGTAGTGCGTAATGGGCCGTTATCCTTGATCTCGCATTTTTCATACGCGCATGGATAGCATACATTGCCATCCGCATCAACGAGCGCGTTCATTCCTGCACCAAGCGTATGCCCCACTATATAGGCATCCATTCCGTTGCCATGATCCTTATGATATGATATGCCACGACGACAATGGTCGTGATATCGCTGCGAAAGCACCGGAAACGTCACCGACTTCGTCCAGATGTCATATCCGCTCACGTTGCCACCACCATTGCGATAGGCCGGGCCGTAGAGACGGTAGCCGCCACGATCATTTTCCCAGGTAAAATCATCCTGGAAATCATAGCGTATCTGTCCGACACACACAGTATCGGCATGCGCAGGAGCACCGGACCTTATGCGGAGCCGTGTGGTGGTCCCGGCAGGGAAGTCGGCCTCCACAAGCAGTTTCCCATCATGAGTGAGCTGATGTGTCAACTGACGGCCGTCAGCTGTACTGACATGGAACTCCGAGCCGAATCGGCCGGTTATCCCGGCTGCATCGATCTCCACCACCTCTCCGCGACGGTCTCCTTCATAAGGATTGCTCACGCTTATCTCCATCGATGGCGAGCACCCCGCAAACAGCATCAGTATGGCAGGTATCGGTAATGCGTGTATGGCAAGTCCTTTCATCACCACAGATCCTTGATCTTCTCGCCGTCACCCCAATGATGATCCTTCGGGAACGGCTTGCCTCCCCATGCCTTCTGATTGGTCCATGCGAGGGGGGCATCAGTCCAGAACGGATGTGTGGCCGGAAGGCCGAGTGGCAGAAACGCGAGAGATGTCATGTAGAGCGAACCATTGTTGGTATACCAGTCGGCTATATTGGGCTGACGTCCGGCAAAACCAATGGTAAGGAAGCCACCATCGTTGAAATTCTCCTTTCCGTCAAACATACGGTGCATCACCGCCGTGAGAGCCGAGCGCACCTGTCCGTTTGTCAGACCGGCGGGGAGTTTCTCATACCATGCCATAAGCGCCAAAGGCTGAAGCGTGGCCATACGGTAAGGGATAGAGCGTCCGAACACAGGGAATGTGCCCTCCGGTGATATCTGACGCTCAAGCACGATGGCGAATTTCTGCGCTCTCTTCAATGCACGCGCATAATATTTCGGATAGTGAATGCGGGTATTCTTGCCGGCATCCTTCATGGCCTGGAGTGTCTCCAGATACATGGGATGGAACACATAGCTTGAATAGTAGTCGTAGGCAAACGACGGCCCGTCGGCATACCATCCGTCACCTACATACCACTCCTCTACCTTGCGTATGGCGGAATTGACACGATACTCATCATGATCAGCTCCGGCCTTGGCAAGAAAGCTCTCGATGGTCGACGAAAAAAGCACCCAGTTAGTATACGGCGGATCCACACGTCTGAGCTGAGAGAACTCCTCGAAATACCGCTGCTTTGTCGTGTCGTCCAGAGGTTTCCAGAGTGCATCGTACCCTCTGAGGAAACTCTCGGCCACATATGCGGCATCCACGAGAGCCTGACCGTGGCCACGCCATAGCAGGTAGTCGGGCGAATCAGGATCCACGGCGTTCCTATAGCTTGCCAGAGCCATGTCGCGGAGCTCCTTACGGCGAATACCCTCGGGGGTATCATCATCGGGGAGCGAAAGCCAAGGAGCTATACCGGCCATAAGACGGCCGAATGTCTCCATATATGTCACACCCTTGTTGCGGCCATCCCAGTTGGGACTTACCTCCACGAGCATATTCTTACGCAACTCTCCCTTTGACATATTACTCAGAACCGGATGGGCCATCTGATAAAGCAGATCCACCCAATAAGCCCTGTCGGCATTTGCCCCCGACTCAAGGTAGCGCACATACTCGCATGCAGCAAGCAAAAACGCACCTACACCGAAGTTGGAGGTAGAGTTGGCGTCCACCACCTGTCCGGGTATGGCCTTCTCACCTATCGGCTGCACGTAACCCACGCGGCCATCCTTCTGCAGAGCCGTCCCCTTGAGATATGCCCAACCCTTTTTGGCCGCATCAAGATACTTCGGGTCGGTCAGATAACCGTTGTTGACACCCCATAGCAGACCGTAGGTAAAGAACGCTGTGCCCGATGTCTCGGGGCCGGGGGCATGAGCCTCATCCATCATCGAACGGCTCCAGTAGCCGGCCGGCTGCTGACATGCCACGACAGCATCGGCCATGGCACGGAACTTGTCCTCGAAAAACTGCCTGTGGCTATAATCGGCGGGGAGATCCTGAAGCACCTTGGCCAAACCGGCCAGCACCCAACCGTCGCCACGGGCCCAGAAGTCCTTTTTGCCATTGGCGCTCTTATGTTTCGGCCACACATATTTGGCATCACGGTAATAAAGATTCTCCTCCGGATCAAACATTATGCTGTCAGCATACACGAGATATTCATACAATTTCCCGAGGTATTTCGGATTGTCAGTGATCCTGTACATCTTTGTCATTACCGGCATGACCATATAGAGACCATCCGACCACCACCAATAGTCATTACGAGGTGTCGACATCTCATACTCCATCACCTCCTTGGCACGTCTGATGCGCTTATCGTCGGGAAGTATATTATAAAGATCGGCATATGTCTGAAAGCATATCTGCCAATCACCGAAGAGCACATGCTCGTCGGTCTCGCCATAATTGTATTTCCACTTCGAGCGGTCATTGCTCTTGGCACCTTTCCACTCATTGTGCTCAGCCCAACGTGTGGAATAATCAAGCCAATCCTCATTTCCGGTCAGACGGTAGGCCTCCATATTGCCTGTGTGATAGGCGGCATTATCCCAGAAAGGATTGACCTCAGCAGGCTTGGCATTCTGCCAGTAATTGTTGACCTTGTCGATCATAGCTCGCACCTCCTTGGCCTCCTTTGCCGGATCCGTCTTCTTCGGTGCTGCTGTCAGAACCATAGCCGGCAGCATGGCCGTCATGATAATAACAGCTGTCTTGAATAACTTTTTCATCCTTGCAAAAAATTTTTCGTAAAGATACGCTTTTTATATGATAAAACACTTCCCCGTCTGATATTTCAGGGGCGGGGAAGTGTCTTTGATTACAGAATGTACCTATTTCACTCTAATTTTCAATTCCAGCCCTCGTTCTGGTCAATCACAGCTCCGGTGTTGGAGTCGATCACTGCCTGAGGTATGGGGAAGAGCTCCCACTTGGTGATCTTCGGAAGGTTGGATGTGAAACATCCAGGCCATACAGCCGACTGGTCGGCTATGTACATCGCGTGGTTGTTCACACTGTTTATACCATCCTTGCCCATGCGGAGGAGTGTGGCCCAACGCTGCTCCTCGTAGAAGAGCTCGCGGGCACGCTCGTCAAGGATATACTGCATGGTGATGTCGGAAGACTGGGCCTTCTTCGAGCACTTGGCACGGTCGCGGAGTGCGTTGATATCCTTGGCGGCCTCACCGGCATTGCCCAGACGGAACTTGGCCTCTGCACGGAGCAGATAGGTCTCGGCAGAACGGCATGCGTAAGTATCAACGAAGTAAGCGTTGCGCTGCCATCCCTCGGCGAGATCGTCCCAACCCCACTCGTCGATGGATGCCCACTTGGTCCAGACAGGATACATGCGGTCAAGGCGTGAAGGTTCGAGCTGATCGATGGTGACAACCTGGCCGAAGCGGGAGTGGTCCTTGTCGATGACTTTGTAGATGCGATGTATATTGCACTCTGCGTTGCGCATGTCATCGTCATATCCGTTCTGCCAGATATCGTGGATCACATAGGCTGTGGGAGAGTTGAACGATACACCACGGCCACCTACATAAGTACACTGGTTTCCGCCGGGGAAGAGTTCATTGTCAGGATTGTTCCAGGGAGAGCTCTGACCGTTCTCCTGATACTCGGCTTTCCAGAACACGTCGCGCATCACGGGCGACCAGTTACGTGCGCTCTCGCTCTTGTTGCCACCCTTCTCGTGGTATACGTCGTAGTCATACTGGAATACCCATAGCGACTCGGTGTTACCGCTCTCGCGGTCCTGATTGCCCTTCTGGAAGAGATCGAAGAATACATTGCCTTCGGGATAGTAATTGTCTGCACCGTTGCGCTTGCCGGTATCCTCGGGATTGGCACGGCTACCGAAACGCTCCTTCATGAGCGGGTGCATGGCAATGACCTTGTCGGCATACTCCACAGACTTATTGAGCTGTTCCTTGTTATTGCCGTTGATGGTGGCAAGAGCAAGGTAAGCCTCGGCAAGATAGTGGTAAGCGGCACCCTGAGCCACGCGTCCGGCCTCTGACGGATACTGGGGAAGACATCTGGCTGCCTCCTCAAGATCGGAGATAGCCTGCTGATATGTCTCGGCGCGACTCGAGCGAACGAAGTCGAGTTTGAGAGTCTCGTAGAACTGTGTCACCAGGGGCACACCGCCGAACATCTCGCCGAGACGCAGGTAGCCGTAACCACGCATGAACATCATCTCGCCGTAAAGCTCGTTTTTCTCAGCTTCACTGCTCCATTTGAGCTTATCATTCTCGAGGCCGGGGAGCGACTGGTTCACATAGTTCACCAGCTGGAACATAGCATCGTAGATCTGATTGGACTGGTTGGACGACGAACTCCAGTTGGAGAAGTTGCTGACACCGTTGCCGCTGGCACGCCAGTTGGGAGTATCGGCCACGTCGGACCCCATGCCCTTGAGGAAGAAGTTGCAGTCATACCAATAGCGGATATGGACATAGAGGTTTGTCACACATGCTCTCACCTGGTCAACGGTCTCATATGAGTTGGCAGTGGTGAAAATGGTGCGGGGGTTCTCCTCGAGGAAGTCATCGTCGTTGCAAGCCGAGAGGGCGCCGAGCGCGACAGCTCCTGTGAGGATATAAGCGGATATTTTGTTGAATTTCATGACAGAAGATTACAATGAGAGGTTAATACCGAAGGAGAATGTACGCGACAGAGGATAGCCGTAGCTGTAACCTGTGCCGACTGTCTGGCGGATCTCGGGGTCACCGCCCTCCCAGCTTGTGATGGTGAAAAGATTCTTGGCTGCGAAGTATACACGCAGATTGCTGATGTGGAGGTTCTTCACCCAAGGCTGGTTGAAGTTGTAGGAGAGGCTCAGGTCAGCGAGACGGACGAATGTGTAGTCCTGGAGAGGATTGTAACGGCCATCGGTGTAGTTGATGCGGGGATACTTGTTGCTCTTGTTCTCAGGAGTCCACCAGCCATGGTTGAGGTTGTTCTCGTAGGGTGAGTCGGAGAGCGTGCGGTATGCATAGAGATTGGTGGCCTTGCCATAACCGTTGCCGCCGAACACGCCTGTGAAGAGAGCGTAGAGAGTGAAGTTCTTCCATGTCACGGTATTTGAGAAGCCCATACGGAAGTTCTCCTTGTTGTAACCGAGTATCTGGCGGTCATCGGATGTGATGACACCGTCGCCGTCAAGATCCTGGAACATCACGTCGCCGGGCTGGGCATTGTTCTTCTCGATATACTCCGTGTCGGTCTCCTGAACGATACCGATGTTCTTGTAGCCATAGATGGCACCGAGCGACTTGCCAAGGAAGCGGCTGTTGGTGATGTCATCCTTGCCATCGCCGTAAAGCTCCTTGAGCTTGTTGCGGTTCAGATAGAAGTTGAGACCGGATGTCCACTGCCAGTCGCGGGTCTGGATATTGACGGTGGAGAGATTGAACTCTATACCCCAGTTGTCCACGCGGCCCATGGTAGCCTTCATGCTTGTGAGACCGTTGATCATGACAGGGATGGTACGGTCGAAGATCTGATCGGTGGTCTGTGAGGTATAGGCATCAAAGTCAAGATGAACGCGCTCGTTGAAGAGACCGAGTTCGAAACCGAAGTTCCACGATGTCGTGGTCTCCCAACCGAGGTTTACGTTACCCATACGGGTGATACGCTGACCGTAGCTGGCCTGCGAGGAGTTGCCGAACGGATAGACGAATCCACCGGTCTGACCGAGCGTGATGGTGGAGAGAGTCTGGTAAGGTGACAACGACTGATTACCGTTTTTACCCCACGAAGCCTTGACCTTGAGGAAGTCCACAGTCTTGGAGTCTTTCCAGAACTCCTCGTTGGACACTGTCCATGCCAGACCTACTGCAGGGAATGTACCCCACTTCTTGGATGATCCGAAAACGGACGAACCGTCGCGGCGTACAGATGCGCTGATGTGGTAACGCTCGTCGAAGTTGTAGTTCACGCGACCAAGATAACCGACATCGGTGTGGCGGGTATAGCCGGGAGCCGTGATCTTCTGTGTGCCGGCATTGTTGAGGCCATAATATCCGAGGTTGGTATTGCCGAGAGCGGTGAAGTCGGATCCACTCATGCCACGGAACTCATACTCGTAAGAGTCGCGTGTATATACAGCTGTGAGATCGAGGAAATGCTTGCCGAACTGTGCGGTATAGCTAAGGATATTATCCCATACCCATGAGGTATTCTTGGTACGGTTGCTGTAACCGTTGGTAGATGCAAGGAAACCGCTTACAGCCGCGTCGGTGTAGTATTGCTCGGCATCCTCGATGGATGATCCACCCATCTCGCGCACGTAGTTTCCCTCGTGGGTGAAATAGTCGCGCTCGATATTCTCCACTGAGTAGCTGCCGTTCATGCGGAACTGCAGACCCTTTACCCAGGGGCATTTGAGCACGAGGTGTCCCTTAAGAGTTGTGGTTGCGAAGGTGTCATGATCATCAATGGAGTTGCTGAGCACATTCCAGAGAGGATTGACGCGTGCAAGACCCTCATTACAGGGATATTTGTTCACCTCACCGTTCACACGTGTGGGCTGGCCATAGGGGCTGAGGCGGATAGCCGAGTAGATGTCATACACACTTGCGCCTGAATAGTCGTTATAGGCATAGTTCATCTGACCACCCAGCTGGAGCCAGCTTGTGATGTCGGCAGTGATGCGGCTATTCATCACGAAGCGCTCATAGTCATCGCCCTGCAGCACACCTTCCTGATCGGTATAAGTGCCGGAGAGATAATAGTTGAGCTTCTCTGTGGCGCCGGAGATGGCAAGATTATAGTTCTGCATCACACCGGTGCGTGTGGAGTAGTCATACCAGTCGGTAGTCTGTCCTTTCTTATAGTTGTCGTACTCCATCTTGCTCATCCACGTGGGATCGGCATCCTCATCGAAACCGGCCATGATGTTGCCTTTCCTTACGAAATCCTCGGGGCTGAGGAGGTCAGGCTTGTGGATGGCATTTGAGAAGGCCCACGATGTACCCACACTCACGCGGGGCTTGCCGAGCTCACCTTTCTTGGTGGTGATCATGATCACACCGTTGGCGGCCTGCGAACCATAAGCGGCCAGCGAAGTTGCGTCCTTGAGCACACTCATGTTCTCGATGCTCGCGGGATCTATGTCGCGGAGAGAGCCCTGATAGATCACACCGTCCACCACGAGCAGAGGATCAGACCCGCCATTGATCGACTTCTGACCACGAACCATCATGGAAGGAGCCTGACCGGCACCCTGCTGCTGCGACACGGTGATACCGGTCACTGTGCCTCGAAGAGCATCCATGGCATTGGATGTAGGCATGAGCGAGAGTGGGGAGTCGGCTACTTTGACGGACGATACTGAACCTGTGAAGTTCTTGCGCTGTACGGCGCCGTAGCCCACCACAACTACCTCCTCGAGCATCTCTACGTTATCCTCGAGTTTTATGGTCATGGGTGTCGCACTGGCAGGTACCTCCTTTGTGTTGAAACCCACATAGGATACCACAAGGGTAGAGCCGGGCTTGACGTTAAGATTGAAGTTGCCATCAATGTCGGTTGACGTACCGTTCTTCTCGTCACCTTTTACAAGAACTGTGGCGCCGATGAGCGGCTCGTCATTCTTGTCTACGACTGTTCCTTTGACGGAAATGGTGCTGGCGTTATTCTGTGCGGCAGGCATTGCCACCGGGGCTGCCTGTGCGGCTGGAATCCCCAGACCGGAACCGCCCGCCATAAGCAGCGAGAGAACCGCCACATTTTTCCATGCTGATGTTTTGTTCATGGTAACTGTGATGTTTTATTGGTATTATGGTTTAGTTGTTTGTCTGTATTATGTCGGATCTCAAAAACAACCTTTTTTACCTGAGAAGATTCTACCTACCCTAACTATAAACTAAAACTGACTGATATCACCGGCCATGAACCGTCGCGGTATACGCCGCCGGTGCGACAGTATTTTCGTATCGCAAAGGTAATTCCTTAAAATGTATTAACCGATGTAATTTTATGTCAACCATCAGTTACAAATCGTTCAATTTCGCGTGTTTCAGCCGCATTTGACCGATTTAATGCGGTATTTGAACTGATTAGCGCTCTTCGTCAGCATATTTTTGTATACATTTGTATCATCAATCATTTTACGGATGGATCCTCTCCACTCCCGATGTATGAAAAGTTTACCTTAAACCACCTTTAAAGTCCCTTGCCGGATGAAAAGCTTCAGTGTCTATATCACATTTCTGACTATACTCTTGTGGCTCCCTTCCACTCTACTCGGCGAGCCTCTCCACAAGTTCCATCTCGATCATCGCGACGGATTGAACAGCAACTATGTCAGAAGCATCGCTCAGGATGGCCATGGATTCATATGGGTGGCCACCGGCGATGGACTGAGCAGATTTGACGGTGGGAAATTCAAATCCTTCACCAAAGAGTTCTCCGGACTCACAAGCAACGAACTCAACTGCCTGCTCCCTGACCCGCAGGATCCGGATATAATGTGGATCAGCACCCGCCGTCACGGTCTGTGCCATTACGACTACAAGACAGGTGAAATCTCACCTTTCGATGGAAAAATATGCTCTAAAGCCATACCGCATCTTTCGGCGGCGACCGATGGAGGCATATGGGTGACTCACTACCACAACATCCCCGACTATCTCAACACGGTCACCGGCGAGGTTGAACCTCTGTTCAGCGATACCCCGCAAGACTTTCCCCGTCCGGTATGGTGTACGGTGGAGGATCCATCCGGCACATATCTGTACGTAGGGCATGAAGGCGCCGGAATGACACGTGTGTCGCTCAAGGACCGCAAGTTCAAGACCTACCGTCCCGCAGCGATATCAGCCGACGGCCCAGGCGGGGCGTCGGTATACACTATCATTGTCGACCGTTCAGGCAAGGTATGGCTCGGCACCGACAAAGGTGTATCAATATTCAACCCCACAACTGAAAAATTCGAGAACATATCCTCATCGACAGCCGATGCAGACTTTCTACCCGGCGCTGTAAAGAGCATAATGGAAACTTCAAATGGCGATATCTGGTGTGCCACCTCGGCCGGAGGAGTGAGCATACTGCCTTTGGTAAGCAGAATGGCCGGCGGACAGAAATTTTTCAATCTGAAGCCATATGACAATGAGGATCCGTATGCAAATCTCTCGTCATCCTACATATACACTCTCTTTGAGGACTCATTCGGCAACAAATGGCTCGGCAACTACAGTGCCGGTCTCGATGTGGTCAGCTACGAACCTCCGTTCTTCAATGCCGCACAGCCATTTCCCTACACAAAGGGCAAGCCCTACAGACAGTCGGTGTGGAGCATAGCCCGCGGCCCTGACGAGCAGATATGGATCGGTGGTGAGGATGAGATGATAAACATCAACGGCAAGAAGCACAAATATATACAACTGCCCACAGCCACCAAGGGTCACAACACCCTCGTCCGCGCCATCCTCCCATCCGACAACGATATTCTTCTGATCGGCACGAGCAACGACGGTATCTTCGCATACACTCCGGCCACGCATACCTTCTCGCATATCGACATTCCTGAAAAAGAGATACGCTGTTTCGTCCGCACTCCCGAGGGACGCATCCTGGCCGGGACCCACAGCGGCATATACATATGCGACATCTCCACCTTGAAAGCTACCCCCGACTCTGTCCTCAACAATCAGCTCCTTGACCACTATATCACCGGTCTTACCATTGACAGCAACGGATATCTCTGGGTAGGCACCTTCGGCGAGGGTGCCACTGTATTCACCCCGGCAGGGAAAGCTCTGCAATACTTCAACGCCGACAGCGGACTCCCCTCCAACACCGTCAATGCCATGCGTGAGGACACGCGCGGCAACATGTGGGTGGCCACACGAGACGGTGTGGCAGGTATCTCCATTGACAGTTTTGACCGCAAGCACCTCATCGGCAACAAAGAGGGTCTTGTGAATTGCGACGTGAAGACAATCGAAGAAGACGCCGTCGGGAATCTATGGCTCGGTACCAACCACGGTATAGTACTCTATTTATCCAACGGACAGACCGCGGTCTATGAGCGCAACTACACCTCTATGCTCGGATCATTCACCGAAAACGCATCCACCATCACCACCGGTGGCCGCATATTTCTCGGATCGCTCAACGGCCTCATACATTTCAACCCCAAGAACATGAGCCATACTCCCGTCGTCACCAAAGTGTCATTGACAAGCATGACGGCTCACGACAGCAATTCCACCAACCGGAACATGGAGATTGAAATACCGATTTCAGAGGATAAAATAGAACTGCCTTACAACCTCAATACGTTCACATTGCGGTTCAATATCCTTGACATCACCCGTGCGGCTAATTCAGAATATGTCTACAACATGAAGGGTGTCAATGAGGTATGGACCAAAGTCAAGGATGACAACAGTGCGATATACCGCAATTTGCGACCGGGCAACTATGAATTCCGTGTGCGCCACCGCCTGAACGGACAGGACTGGAGCGAACCGCAGACCATCGCATACATCACCATCCAACCGCCTGTCTACGCTACCTGGTGGGCCATAATGCTCTACATCATAACTATCATATCGCTCATACTCTTCTTTGTAAACTTCTACAAGCACAAGATGGAGCTTGAGAAGAATCTTGCCGTGGAACGCGAGAATTCCATGAATATAAAAGCGCTCAACGAAGAGCGTCTTGTGTTCTTCACCAACATCACTCACGAACTGCGTACCCCCCAGTCCCTCATCATAGGCCCCATGGAGGATCTTGTAAACGATCATGAACTCAAGGAATCACAACGAAAAAAACTCCTCACCATCCGTACCAGTTCGATGCGGCTGCTCAACCTCATAAACGGCATACTCGAGTTCCGCAAGACCGAGACAAGAAATCGTAAGCTGGAAGTGATACACGGCAATCTTGCCAACTTCGTTCGCGAGATCGGACTGCGGTTCAAGGAACTCAACAACAATCCTGATGTAAACATCACGATCGATGTGGCCGAAATGGAAGAGAAAGAATTGTACTACGATCCGGAGATGATCAGCACCGTCATCAACAACCTGATGGGCAACGCCCTGAAATATACGCACAAAGGTAACGTCACGCTATCCCTTCGCCCCACAGAGGAGGCGGGAGTAAAGTATGTGGATCTGTCAGTCAGCGACACAGGCACCGGTATATCGGCCGAATCGCTGCCACATGTGTTCGAACGCTATTACCAGGCCTCCAACTCCAAGAAGACCTCTGGAACAGGCATCGGTCTCGCCCTTACAAAGAATCTTGTGGAACTCCACGAAGGCACAATATCTGTCACCTCTACCGAAGGTCACGGAAGCACATTCAATGTAAGGCTCATCATGGACAACAGTTACCCCAATGCCGCCCACCGCAATTCTTCGGATGAAGTTCCCGACTCGCGCACGCCTGAACTCATAACCGCCGAAACCTCCGGCGAGAGTAAACTCGTGATGCTCGTGGTAGAAGATGACAACGATGTGCGCGAGTATATAGCCCAGTCCTTCACAGAAGACTTCACAGTACTCACCGCATCCAATGGACGCGAAGGTCTCGAAACAGCCCTCCGCGAGATACCCGACATAGTGGTGAGCGACATAATGATGCCAGAAATGGACGGTTTCGAACTGTGCAACACTCTCAAGACGAGCATGGCCACGAGTCATATACCCGTCATACTCCTCACCGCCAAGGACTCCCTGCGCGACAGGGAGGAGGGTTATGACTCAGGTGCGGATTCGTACATCACAAAGCCATTCAGCGCAAGCCTGCTGCGTGCACGCATAAACAATATCATCGAGTCGCGCCACAAACTGACCCTCAATCTCCTTGACGAGCCAACCCCGCTGCCAGCCACTACCGGTGAAAACGTATCATCCGACAAAAACGGATGCTCCGTGACACTCCCTCCGCAACCCACACAACCGGATTCACTCGGACGTCTTGACAAGGAATTCATAGCCCGATTCCGTACCCTCGTGGAAGAAAACATGGAGATGGAAGAGTTTGACCAGACCTTCCTCACCGATAAAATGTGCATGTCGCATTCCACGCTCTACCGCAAAGTGAAAAGCATAGCCGGCCTGACACCCAATGAATTTATACGGAAGATCAAACTCCGCAGGGCTGCCGACCTCATACAGTCAGGTGAGGTTCAGATCAGCGATGTGGCATACATGACCGGCTTCAGCAGCGCGGCATATTTCCGCCGTATATTCAAGAAAGAGTATGGCGTGACACCAACCGAATACGCTCAAAAGCTACCCTCCTCAACTAACAATTGAATATTAAATTTCCCCACCGATTCTATCATATGACAGGCATCAAACCGACACTTCTCTCAGGTCTTATCCTTATCTCATATGCATGCCATGCGGAGATCCCTGTGGTGGCGGGTGATATATGGCCGGACTCCGACGGCCTCCACATCAATTGCCACGGCGGATGCGTCACCAAAGCCTCCGATGGCATATATTACTGGTATGGTGAACACCGTGGCACAGACACACCTCAGGAGGGTGTGGCATGCTATACCTCCACCGATCTGAAAAACTGGCACAACCGTGGAATAGTCATGCCAGTAAGCGATACGCCTGGATCGATCGTAGAACGTGGCTCCACGGTCGAACGCCCCAAGGTGATCTACAATGCTTCCACCGGGAAGTATGTGATGTGGTTCCATCACGAACTCAAGGGGCGTGGTTATGAGGCTGCACAGGTCGCTGTGGCAACAGCCGACAATCCCCTCGGCCCATTTGTGCCCTTAAAGAGTTCGCGCGTAAACGCAGGAAAGTTGCCGCTTAATATGATCCGCTCCAAGACTGCGCCCACATATGACAACAGGACTGAATGGTGGACCCCGGAATGGTATGCGCTGATAAGAGAGGGTATGTTCACATATCGTGATCTGGCCGGAGGACAGATGTCGCGTGACATGACCTTATTTGTCGATGATGATTCGACCGCCTACCACATATACTCGTCGGAAGACAATCTGACACTCCACATAGCGGAACTCGACTCAACCTTCACATCCCACTCGGGCAGATACATACGTATATTCCCCGGAGGCCACAACGAGGCTCCGGCCATATTCAGACACGAAGGGCGCTATTGGATGATCACTTCAGGATGCACCGGATGGGCACCGAATGAAGCGAGGCTCATGTGGGCCGACTCCATGATGGGTGAATGGCATCAGCTGCCAAATCCATGCAGGGGTGAGGGATCGGAGACGACCTTCGGCGCCCAGGGCACCTATATACTCCGCGATGGTGATGATATCACATTCATGGCCGACATCTGGAACCCTGAATCACTACCCGATTCGCGCTACCTCTGGCTCCCGGTGAAATTTGACGAAAAAGGCATACCTTACATATACAAAAACTGACAATATCTGCAATGAAAAGATTCATATTGCCATATGCACTACTGATCACCTCTCTCTACGGAACATCCGCCCCTGCCGGCAACAGCGGCGGACACTATCCGATAGACCCTGTGCCTTTCACATCAGTAAAGATAGACGATTCATTCTGGGGACAACGTCTTCAGGCTGCCCGCGACGTCACCATTCCATTGGCATTCAGCAAATGCGAGGAGTCGGGTCGATACGATAATTTCGTCAAGGCCGCCAACCCAAGCGACACATACAAGGTGGATGGTTTCCCGTTCGACGATACTGATGTCTACAAGACCATCGAAGGCGCAAGCTATCTATTGCAATCCTATCCCGACAAACAACTGGAAGCATACATCGACAGTGTGCTCGTGATAGTGGCAGGCGCACAGGAACCGGACGGATACCTCAATACATCATTCACCATGAATCCGGCCAATCCTCATCCGTGGATGGCTCCCGGCAAGAGATGGGAAAGAGTGGAGAATCTCTCACACGAATTCTACAATCTCGGCCATATGGTGGACGGTGCAGTTGCACACTATCAAGCCACCGGCAAACGCAACTTCCTCGACATAGCCATAAGATATGCCGACTGCATATGCCGCGAGATCGGCGATGCCCCCGGGCAGATGGCCAAAGTACCGGGCCACCAGATAGCGGAGATGGCACTCGCACGGCTATATCTCGTGACAGGGGAACGGAAATATCTCGATCAGGCAAGATACTTCCTCGACAAACGAGGCCATACCTCCCGCAAGGATGCCTACAGTCAGGCACATAAACCGGTTGTAGAGCAGGACGAGGCCGTAGGGCATGCCGTCAGGGCCACCTACATGTATGCCGGAATGGCCGATGTGGCTGCACTGACAGGCGATTCAGCATACATCGCAGCCATTGACCGAATTTGGGAGAATATCATCAACATGAAATATTATATCACAGGTGCCATCGGAGCCCGTCACAACGGCGAATCGTTCGGCGACAACTACGAGTTGCCCAATCTCGAAGCCTATGGCGAGACATGCGCGGCAATAGGCAATGTGTACGTAAACCATCGGTTGTTCCTGCTGCACGGCGATGCCAAATACTACGATGTCGTTGAACGCACCCTCTACAACGGCCTCATCTCAGGCATGTCAGTCGATGGAGGTACATTCTTCTATCCCAATCCTCTGGCGAGCGAGGGTGGATATGAACGCAAGCCATGGTTCGGTTGCGCATGCTGTCCGTCGAACATCTGCCGGTTCATGCCATCGCTACCGGGCTACATCTATGCCGTCAAGGACAGGGATGTGTACGTGAACCTCTACATTGGCAACAAGGCCGAACTCAATGTCGATGGAAGAAAAGTAGCCATCTCTCAAAGCGGAAACTATACCTGGAATGGAGATGTCGATATAACCATCGATACCAACAAAGCCGGTGAATTCGCTCTCAGGCTACGTATACCCGGCCGTATGCTAAACCGTCCAGTGCCGGGCGATCTGTATGCCTATGCCGACGGTATCACACCCTACTACACCGTCACTCTCAATGGCCAACCTGTAAGCGGTACTCCTGACAAGGGTTATCTCACAATAAACCGGAAATGGAAGAAGGGTGACAAGGTTGAACTGAGATTCGACATGTCACCGCGCGTCATCGCCGCCCACCGTAACGTCACAGCCGACCGTGGCCGCATAGCCATCGAGCGTGGACCATTGGTGTACTGTGCCGAATGGCCCGACAATGACTTCGACATACAAAATGTGGTTCTCAATCCCAACACCAGATTCATAGCATCCGTCACCGACAAGGTGAACGGTCTCACCGAGCTCCGCGGTCGTGCCAGACTCCTTGGCCGTGATGCTGCAGGCAATGTTGATATAAGCGATGTGGACCTGACACTGATACCCTACTACGCCTGGGCCCACCGCGGACAGGGACAGATGTCAGTATGGATTCCATCCTCTCCTTCGGCCACACGCCCCGAGGTGATTGACACGACCGATCTCACCAATGAATTTCTTGATAAATAAACCGACATCACATATGCATAATTACTTAAGATCAATCATCATTGCCACCGCGGCACTTGTACAGCTCCCTGCTGCCGGAGCCGTTGGTGACATCGTGCCCGGCGAAGTATGGAAGGATACCGCCGGCAATCCCATCAACGCACATGGAGGCGGCATACTCTATCACAACGGAAAGTATTACTGGTATGGAGAATACAAAAAGGGTGAGACCATATTGCCTGAATGGGCCACGTGGGAGTGCTACCGCACCGATGCTTCAGGGGTGAGCTGCTATTCCTCGCCCGACATGATCAACTGGACATTCGAGGGCCTTGCCCTTGAAGCTGAGCCTGACATACCCGGCAGCGACCTCCATCCGTCCAAAGTGATCGAGAGGCCCAAGGTGGTCTACAACCCAAAGACAGGAAAGTTCGTGATGTGGATCCATGCCGAAAGCGCCGATTACAGCAAGGCCGGCGCAGGCGTTGCTGTCAGCGATACCCCCGCTGGGCCATTCACCTATCTGGGCAGTTTCCGTCCCAACGGCGCAATGAGCCGCGACCAGACCATATTCGTGGATGATAATGGCAAAGCCTATCAATTCAGTTCATCGGAAAACAATCAGACCCTCCACATCAACGAGCTTACTGATGACTATCTCCGCCCCACAGGCCGCTATACACGCAATTTCATCGGGGAAGCCCGCGAGGCTCCTGCCGTGTTCAAACACAACGGGAAGTACTACATGCTCTCCTCCGGATGCACCGGTTGGGATCCAAACCAGGCCGAACTCGCTGTAGCCGACTCCGTGATGGGACCGTGGAAAACCATCGGCAATCCATGCACCGGTCCGGAAGCCGACAAGACATTCTATGCGCAGAGCACATACGTACAGCCGGTAATGGGCAAGAAGAATGCCTATGTGGCAATGTTTGACCGCTGGAACAAGACAGATCTTGAGGACTCCCGCTATGTATGGCTACCTATGGAGATATCCGACAATGGGATCACAATACCCTGGCAGGATAGCTGGAACATGAATGTATTTGAAGACAAAGGCCGTTTCGAGGCCGGCAACGGTACATTCCTTCTCAATGGCGAACCGTTTGTGGTAAAAGCCGCCGAACACCACTATCCACGTATACCACGCGAATACTGGGATCACCGCATAAAGATGTGCAAGGCTCTCGGCATGAACACCATCTGTCTTTATGTGTTCTGGAATAACCATGAGGCCACCCCTGACGCGTTTGACTTCGACGGACAGAAGGATCTCTCGGCATTCATTGACCTGTGCAAGGACAACGGCATGTATGTCATACTCCGTCCCGGACCGTATGTGTGCGCCGAATGGGAGATGGGTGGCCTACCCTGGTGGCTACTTAAGAAAAAGGACATACGTCTGCGCGAGTCCGATCCTTACTTCATGGAGCGTGTGGACAAATTCCAGAAAGCCGTGGCCGACGAGGTGAAAGGTCAGACCATAGCCGACGGCGGTCCTATCATCATGGTGCAGGTAGAGAACGAATACGGATCCTACGGCACAGACAAGAAATATGTAGGCGAGATCCGCGATATGCTTCGCCGCAACTTCGGCCCGGACGTAACGCTTTTCCAGTGCGACTGGTCGTCAAACTTCCTCAACAATGGTCTCGACGACCTGATCTGGACTATGAACTTCGGCACCGGTGCCAACATCGACCAGCAGTTCGCACGCCTAAAGGAGATACGTCCGCAAAGCCCGCTGATGTGCTCAGAGTTCTGGAGCGGATGGTTTGATAAATGGGGCGGCAATCATGAGACCCGTCCGGCAGCCGACATGATAGCCGGCATCGATGAAATGCTATCGAAAGGGATCTCGTTCAGCCTCTATATGACCCACGGAGGCACCAACTGGGGACATTGGGCAGGAGCTAACTCACCTGGATTCGCCCCTGACGTCACATCCTACGACTATGACGCTCCTATCAACGAGCAGGGTGCAGCCACACCTAAATACCACGCGCTGCGCGAGGCTTTGGCCAAGTACACCTCCGGAAAACAGGCTCCTATCCCCGCGGCTATTGCCACCGGACGCATAGCTCCGTTCACATTCACTGAAGTGGCCCCACTGTTCCCTAACCTTCCTGAGCCAGTAAGAACCCGCGACATCAAGACCATGGAGGAGTTTGACCAAGGATTCGGAAGCATACTCTACCGCACGTCTTTGCCCGAGCTCTCCACCCCGTCACTGCTCACCATCAATGATGTACACGACTTCGCACAGGTATTTGTCGATGGGAAATATATCGGTAAGCTCGACCGCCGTCTCGGCGAGAAGGCTCTCACACTACCCGCAGTCAAGGCAGGCGCCACGCTCGACATACTCGTGGAGGCTATGGGGCGTATAAATTTCGGTCGCGCCATCAAGGACTTCAAGGGCATAACCGACAAGGTGACCATCACCGAGAACCGCAAAGGGCATACATTTGTATGTGATCTCAAGGATTGGGAAGTTTTCAATCTGCCGGACACCATGGAATTCTACGACTCCATGGAGTACATGCCTGTCGGAGCCTTCTCGGCCGGAGATAACGGCCGGATGCCTATCGGCGTGTACCGCACACGGTTCAATGTCAAGAAGCCGGCCGATACCTTCATCAATATGGAGACATGGGGCAAAGGCCTCGTGTATGTCAACGGTCATGCGCTCGGACGCTTCTGGGAGATAGGCCCGCAACAGACACTCTATCTGCCGGGGTGCTGGCTCAAAAAAGGTGAGAACGAGATAGTAGTGTTCGACATCACCGGACCGCGTGATATCCGTACGGAAGGTCTTGCCTCCCCGGTGATAGACCGACTCCAGATCCCCAAGCCACTCACCCACCGAGCCGAAGGTGAGACGCTCGATCTCAGTGGAGAGAAGACTGTAGCTACCGGAGCATTTACGCCCGGTAACGGATGGCAGGAGATCAGATTCTCATCCGAAGCCGAGGGTCGCTATGTGGCAGTAGAGCTTCTCAACTCCATCAGTGGTGACGACAATGCTGCCATAGCAGAGCTGTATCTCCTTGATGCCGACGGGGAGCGACTGTCACGCGAACCGTGGACCATCCGTTATGCCGATGCCGAAGATGTGAAAGGTGGCAACCGCGCTGCCGACAAGATCTTTGATCTTCAGGAATCCACCTATTGGTCCACCGGCAAGGGTAATCCATACCCCCACACCGTAGTGATAGATCTGGGTGCACCCCACAAACTCTCCGGTATGCAATATCTGCCTCGCATGGAGGCAGAAGTGCCGGGAGCGGCCAAGGACTATCGTATATATGTGAAAAATTCCGACTTCAAATATAAGAAATGAACACTCTGACAAGAACCATATCCGCACTCACCTTCGTTGGTCTCGCCACATGCAGTTGCGGACATCATTGCTGCAATGCCGCCGAACCGGTATCGCCCGCTCCTACTGAAGGCGTGCGCATGGTGCGTGCCGGTGACGGATACAGCAGCACATCGGTCAACACCGCCGTATTCCGTACGAACTCAGTAGTGACCCATGGCGACACACAATACATTTCATATTATGATCCCGAAGGCTATGTGACGCTCGGCAAACGCAAACTGGGTGCTGACAGCTGGGTCACGGCACGCACACAATATAAGGGAAATGTGCGCGACGGCCACAACATAATAAGCATAGGTGTGGATGGCGAAGGATACGTCCATGTGGCTTTCGACCATCATGGCAGCCCACTCCACTACGCCCGGAGCCTGAAGCCCGGAGTTCTGGAACTGGGACCGGCTGAAGCCATGACAGGAGTGGATGAGAACAAAGTCACATATCCCGAATTCTACTCTCTGGCCAATGGCGACCTTCTGTTCGTCTACCGTTCAGGAGCATCGGGTCGCGGCAATATGGCCATCAACCGCTATGATCTGAAAAACCACCGTTGGATACGTGTACAGGACTCGCTGATCGACGGCGAGGAGCAGCGCAGCCCTTACTGGCAGGTCTATGTGGACGCAAACGATGTGATACATGTGTCATGGGTGTGGCGCGAGACATGGCTGGTGGAGACAAACCATGACATGTGTTACGCACGCTCGACCGATGGAGGCAAGACATGGTCGCGCTCGGACGGCGCCCCCTACTCTCTCCCCATCACAGCGTCAAATGCCGAGTATGCATGGCAGATACCACAGTGCTCCGAACTGATCAACCAGACCTCCATGACCGCCGACCGCGAGTCAAATCCGTATATTGTCACATATTGGAGATCTGCCGGCTCGGATGTGCCGCAATACCGCATGGTATGGCACAAGGACGGCATATGGCAGCAGAGGGAGATATCGAACCGTACGCAACCGTTCTCTCTTTCGGGCGGAGGTACTAAAATGATACCCATATCGCGACCTCGCATAGTGGCTGACGGCGACTACATCGGCGTGATATACCGCGACCGGGAGCGCGATGGCAAAGTCACACTCACCTCATCCACAACAGGACCGGAAGGGCAATGGCTCATAAGGGACCTTACCGATTTTGATGTGAACGCATGGGAACCCTCGCTTGACACCGAGCTTTGGCGACGCGACGGGAAACTCCACATCTATGTGCAGACCACAAGCCAGGGTGACGGCGAGAAAGTGATAGACTCGCCTCCCACCCCTGTCTATGTAATGGAGGTCAACGATCTCTGAATCGTCTGAATTATAATTGACATAAAAATACAAAAAGACGCTATTTTTACCGGTGAGATCGTACACCGGCTAAAATAGCGTCTTTTTACCCCGGTGCTCCTCAATAGGAGCACAGATTCATCGGTGGCGGCGACGACCTGACTTCGGTCGTGGAGAGTCGTATGTCTGTATAGAGAACGTGAACCTCTCGGACGCATCACGGATAAGTGTGTAACGTGATACCGCCCCCTCGTTATCATCAAACTCCACGCAATGGATCTGATCATACGGTCCCTGATTCGCCTCCTGATAGGATACGGACTTCTCCCGCTCCTTACGCATAGCCTCAATGATCTTCTTGGCAAGCTTTGGACTGGAAAACTGTATCATACGTGTAGACTTGACAATCTTGCGTGTCTGCGGATCTCGTTTCTCTGTATAGATGATATTGCTCACATCCTTATTGTCCTCGAGCGAGGAGGAAAGCCGTATCAGAGAGGATTGCGCCGATACCATCAGGGGAAGCAGCATAGAGGTGATGATGAGGAGTATGCGTGTCATATATATTATGTCTTTTCAGGTTATCAATTGAAAGTGTCGTCAAATATTGCATTCACCATAGCATCGGACATATCACTCTCTGCCGAGAAGGTGGCATTGACACGGCCGTCCACGGTCACTATGCGGCGGTTTATTGATGACATGATACGTCTTTCCAGTTCAGCCTCGAGGCGTTCGGCCTCAGGAATTATTACCGAAAGGTCAGTTGTTCGCTCGCCGTTGCTGATCATGTAGCTGTTGGCATAGTCGGCCGACATATCCTCAACTCCTGTACCGATGGTGGGACGCATGAAATAACCGGCAGTGAAAAGAAGTGCCAACGAGGCAGCCACCGCCACCCACTGCCACCTGCGCAACGGAAGGATTCTGAATGGACCGGCAACCGGTGCAGGCTCCGCGTCCGCTACCTCCGGCGAATCCATAGTGGCAAGTGAAGCATACCAGACGAACATGTCGCGATACTCCGCAAGAGATGGATCAACCCGGTCTGAGGAGAAATAGTCGTACAGCATACGCTCTTCCCCGATAGTGGTGCCACCATCAAGGAAACTATCCACAAGAGCACGTATTGTATCCGTGGAGGAGATTATATGATCCGAGAGTTGTTTCATTCCTTAAGAAAAATCTGTTTCACATGGTTTCGGGCCCTCGACAGAGCTACCCTGATGGCGACCGGTGAGGAGCCTGTGACAGCCGCGATCTCCGATATCTCCATCCCCTCCACATGCCTCATCCGCATCACTGCCTGCTGTACAGACGGAAGAGATGCCATTATGGCGTCAAGCCGTTCGCCGGCTTCCCGCTCTATAAGTCTTTCATGTGGATCTTCCATGCCACTGCCGGCCATCTCACCATCCTCAAGAGGCAGTGTGACTCCACCGCGGGAACTACGAAGCATATCCACAGCCCTGTTGCGGGCTATAACCATGGCAAGAGATCCGGGATTGGAATAATCATCAAGCCGATCGCGCATGGTCCAAAGTTTCAGAAGCGTATCCTGAGCCACATCCTCTGCCATATGAATATCGGAGGATGTACTCATACGCATCACCATAGCGATGATGCGCTCTCTGAGCTCCGGGGCCATGCGTTCAAACTCCTTCCGTTCCATCATATTCATGACGTGGAAGAGGACTGTTTGTTACATCCCGTAGCAAATATTTTTACTTTTCTTCCGAGTCTGTAAACAATTTATCCTCACGATCGAGGTTATAATATCCCGCGAGCATAGCCATAAAGCGGCTTATCTGGCTTACAGCATCGCGAGTGGCAGGAGTCACATCCTTGCTGCCGAGCCGCAACATGAGCATACCGTAGAGAGCATTAAAGCATGTCTCGATCTCGCCGGAGGGCGCTTCACCGGCCTTGGATCTAAGCTCCACTATATAGGGGAGCGTCTTGTAGAACTCGGCTGTGTACTCAGGAAAACGTGGATCCTTCAGCAATGCCAGATGCAGATCGGTGAGCTGGATGATGACATTCTTGTTGAGTTGCAGATGTCCGCTCTTCTCCACACCTTCGCGACGCATCATGTCGATGAGCGATTCATACCACTCCGTCATCTCCTTACGTGCACCGGGGGTAAGGTCAAAACGATCTATGACATTTTCCTTTATTCGGTCAATATCAAGCCCGTTGGCGCGAATCAGATCTTCGATCTGCCACATATATATGAGGTATTCGGCGATGTTCTCCTTATGTTTCTGGGATGCTATTATCATGTCCGGGATATATTTTTGCTTCTGCAAAGTTAACAAATCCAGAGTAAAATGGTTAATTTTGCAATAAAAAATCCAGATGTTATCCACCGACAAACTGTCATGCAACATACTCGCAGATCTACTTGTGGCCCATGGCGTAAGAGATGTGGTATTGTCACCCGGAAGCCGAAACGCTCCTGTGATCATAGCCCTTTCTCGACGCAGTGAGCTAAGATGTGCCACCGTGGTTGATGAGCGCTCGGCCGGGTTCATAGCTCTCGGCATGAGTCTGCAGTCAGGACGTCCGGTGGCCATGGTCTGCACAAGCGGCACCGCACTGCTCAATTATGCCCCTGCCGTAGCCGAAGCCTTTTACCGAAGAATACCTCTGATCGTCATTTCGGCTGACAGACCAGAGGAGTGGATAGATCAGGACGACTCCCAGACACTTTGGCAGCAGGACGCACTGGCCCCCTATGTGAAACGCGGGTGCGATATCAGCGCACGCCTTGACTTCACTAACGGTGAATGGTGGTCCCGCAGAGCCATAAACGATGCCCTGCTCGAGGCGGAGAGCGGAAGGAAAGGTCCTGTGCACATCAACCTCCGTCTTGACGCACCTCTCAACCGCGAGTGCGAATATGAATGTGGATCGGCAACACCGATACACACAGTAACCCCTTCTCCTGAACTCCCAGTGGCCGAGGCCCGCAGACTCGGGCAGATGCTCGCTTCGCCATGCAAGGTGCTTGTCGTAGCCGGATTCCATGAGCCGGACGAGCGTCTGAACCGTGCCCTTGTCAAGCTTGCCTCGCTTCCTAACGTGGCAGTGATGACCGAGACCCTCGCCAATCTGCACTCACCGCTCTTCATAAGTCGTATCGACGCCACTCTCGTGCGACTGAGCGAGCGACAGCGCGAGAGTCTGGCCCCCGATGTGGTGATAACCGTAGGGGGGGCGCTCGTTTCCCGCCACGTCAAGGAATGGCTTCGCTCACGCCCGGCCTCGATGCAGCACTGGCATGTGGGTGTCAGCCATACCACCATAGATTGCTTCAAACATCTCACACTCAAGATAGAGCTTCCCGGCGCCACATTCATGCGCCAGCTTGCATCGGCCATGCAGCCCTACAAGGCACCCTCAGGTTATGCTGCGGAATGGGCAGAGTTATCTCTCCATGCCGCGGAGATAGCCGAGGCATACATGGACTCTGCGCCATGGAGCGATATGACAGCCATTCGCCACATCATATCCCATATACCGCGCGGATGCAATCTCCATCTGTCCAACGGCACCCCGGTGCGCTACGCTCAACTCATGGACTGCTCGCACATACATCGCTCTGACTGCAACCGAGGCGTGAGCGGAATAGACGGCTCCACCTCCACCGCTCTCGGAGCATCAGCCGTATACGACAGCGGATGCACGATGCTTCTTTCTGGCGACATGAGTTTCCAATACGACATCGCCGCACTATCATCCACCCTCATGTCAGGACGGATGAAGATGGTGGTGATATGCAACGGCGGAGGTGGAATATTCCGCTTCATCGGTAGCACATCCGGACTTCCGGAACTGGAGGAACGGTTTGCCGTTGGCGTCCGTCTGCCGCTCCGCGACCTCTGTCATGGTTATGGTGTGGATTATTACGAAGCCTCGTCAGTCGATGAACTGAAGAGGGAGTTCGCCAGATTCATACGGCCATGCGCCCGACCCTCACTGCTTGCCGTCCATACCCCTCCCGAGATCTCCGCTAATGTACTGAAAGGTTTCTTCCGATGATAAAAAACAAAGTTTCCATACCTCGCCCACTCGAGCTCCTCGCGCCCGCCCGCAATGCCGATATAGCCATTTCAGCCATAATGGCAGGCACAGATGCGGTATACATAGGGCCCGACAGCCACGGTGCACGCCGTGCCGCAGCCAATACGCTATCCGACATAGCACGTGTTGCCGAAACCGCCCATCTGTATGACGCCAAGGTCTATGCCACGGTCAATACCCTTGTATATGACGAGGAGATTCGGACCGTGGAACGTCTTATCAACGGATTGTACCGTGCCGGAGTTGACGCCATCATTGTACAGGATATGGGCATATTGCGTATGGACATTCCACCTATCGATCTGCACGCCTCCACACAGTGTGACATACGCACACCGGAAAAAGCACGTTTCCTCGCATCGGCAGGATTCTCGAGGCTCGTCCTGCCACGCGAGCTATCACTTGAAGAGATCAGAAAGATCCGATCCGCCATACCTGAGGATGTGGAACTCGAGGCATTCATCCATGGAGCATTGTGTGTGAGCTACAGCGGAGACTGCCGCGCAAGCTACATGGCCGGAGGACGGTCAGCCAACCGCGGCGAGTGTGCACAGATATGCCGTCTGCCCTACGACCTTACCGACAGCGACGGTAATATCCTTGTCAAGGGCAAACACCTTCTATCGCTCCGCGACCTCAACCGCTCATCGTCAATATCCGACATGGCCGATGCCGGGATCATGTCATTCAAGATCGAGGGGCGGCTCAAGGAGGAAGCATACGTAAAGAATGTCACCGCATGGTATTCTCGCATCCTTGACCGTATTGTTGACGAAAGCGACGGGCGCTACATCCGGCTGAGCGACGGACGTTCCCGCCAAGGGTTTACGCCACGTCCGGAAAAAGCGTTCAACCGTGGTTTCACTTCCTACTTCCTCACCGGAAAGTCACCTGCCTCCGGAATGGCATCGATGGACTCGCCCAAGGCGGTGGGAGAACGTGTGGGAAAAGTGACAGACTGTCGGCGTGGTGTGATAGAAGCTGAGCTGACCAACGAGCTGACCAATGGTGACGGACTGGGATATTTCGACCGATCAGGGATATTCACCGGATTCCGTCTCAACAAAGCGGATGGCAAGCGCCTGTTTCCGGCAACCCCGCAGAACATACCGCCCGGCACCATACTCTACCGCAACCGTGACAAGCATTGGGACGACACCATCGCTGACGCCAGATGCGAACGCAAAATAGATGTAGAGATCAATCTCAGACTCCTATACGACTCACGTGTGGCCCTTGAGATAACTGACATCCGTGGGAATTCCGTCACGATCGCCTCACAGACCGCATACACCGACACTGCTGTCACACCACAGGAGGGACCACGCCGCAAGATACTCGATAAACTCGGCGACACACCCTTCCGAGCGGTCAAGATAGTGGATATAGCCGGTGGACGCTTCATCCCGGCCTCGGCTCTCGCCGCAATGCGCCGTGATGCGGTGGCTATGCTCATAAAAGCCAGAGCCATGACCCGTAGTGTACGTCTGCGCCGGACAGAGGATCCGGCCATTTCATGTCCGACCACCACCCTCACCATCCACGACAACGTGGCCAACCGTCTGGCCCGACAGTTCTATACAGATCATGGTGTAAGCCTCATCACTCCGGCCGCTGAAAGCGTGCGACCTGAAGGGGAGACCATGGTCATGACCACCCGCTACTGCATACGCAAGGAACTCGGATGCTGTCTGCTCACACCCACGGCATCAAAAATGCCTCGTCAGCTTTACCTGCGCTCATGCACGTCAGACATGAAAATGCGGGTGGAGTGTGACTGTTCGCGCTGTGGAATGAACCTCTACATGAGTATCTGAGCCGTAATTATCTTAAAAATATTTTAAGAATACTAAAAATTTGCTTATATTTGCAAAAAATATAGAAAATGACCCGTATTCGCATCATATTCCGGATTATTCTGGCGCTCATATGCGGAGGATGGATCTTTGCCGCCTGTGCAGGGTCCCCCCCCGAACAGAAGATCGTCACCGTGAGCATAGAACCTCAAAAGTATCTCCTCGAGCAAATAACCGGGGACAAGGTACAGGTGAGATGTCTGCTCTCCGATGGAGCAAATCCTGAGACATACGATCCGGCCATGACCCACATGCTCAACCTGCAGAAATCACTCGGATATCTGCGCATGGGCAATATTGGTTTCGAAGCCGCTCTTCTTGACAAGATCAAGGAGGCCAATCCCGGTCTGCCTATCTACAATACTTCAGAAGGTGTCACACCCGTTAAGGGCACACATGGACATGACGGTGTGGCACATGAGATCACGGATCCCCACACATGGTCATCGGTAAAGAATGCCAAGATAATAATACGCAATATGCTCAATGCCATGGTGCGTCTTGACCCATCCAACGAGGCATATTACCACCACAACCATGACCGGTTCGCAGCACGTCTCGATTCGCTCGACTCAGTACTCACCGCACGCCTTGCGCCCATGCGTGGCAAAGCATTCATGATATGGCATCCGTCGCTGAGCTATTTCGCCAGAGACTATGGTCTGGAGCAAATCGTCATAGGTGGCGATGGGCACAAGGAGATGTCGGCAGCCAATCTGCGCGATGTCATCGACCATGCGCATGACAGCGGTGCACGCGTATTCTTCTATCAGAAGGATTTCGACGGGCGCCAGGCATCCGTACTGTCAGATATCATTGACGCACAGGAGGTAACCGTCAATCCGCTGTCGTATAATTGGGAAGAGGAGATTGAGGCAACCGCCAACGCACTTGTGGAGCAATGACACATCCTGACGAAACCATAATATCACTGCGTGGCATATCTCGCAGATGGGATGGCCGCGATATTCTGTCTGATATAAATTTTGATGTGAACCGCGGCGATTTCATCGCTATAACCGGTCCAAACGGCGGAGGAAAGACAACCCTGTTGCGCATCATCCTGAAACTACTGAAACCGACCACCGGCTCAGTCACATATCTCGATCCACAGGGTAACCCCGTAAAGGGTCTGCCCATAGGTTATCTTCCGCAGAAAAACATGATAGACTCGCGATTCCCGGTCACCGTACATGAACTTGTAGCTTCAGGTCTGACCGGAGAACATCTGGGTCGCGAACGCGAACGTACCCTTACCGCATCCACACTCGCCACCATAGGCCTCACGGCACATGCCGATAAGCCCATAGGAGTACTCTCCGGTGGCCAATTGCAACGTGCACTTCTGGGCCGGGCCATAATATCGTCACCCGAAGTCCTTGTGCTCGATGAACCTCTGAGCTACGTGGACAAACAGTTTGAACAAAGCATATATACCCTTCTGGAACAGCTCGCGGCCTCGACCACAATACTGCTCGTATCTCACGAGATGTCAACAATAGCCGGCATGGCAACACGCCACCTTGTGGTCGACCATACCCTTAACGTAGAGTTCTGAACAGGATGAGACTGTAATCCAATATCATACATAGAAAGTGACAGAAGTACGGATAAAGGAAAAGTGACAGAAAACAATTAATTATTGATAATTATGTTTTCTGTCACTTTTCCTTTATCCGTACTTCAATTACATCACAGAATTGTATTCCTGAAGTGATGTTTATAAGGCAGCCCGAAGGGTCTCACCGAGTGTAGGATGGGCATGTATGGCATCTGCAATGGCTGTGGCCGGGAGACCGGCAGTCATGACGGTTGCAGCTTCCTGCACGAGATCGGCAGCATGAGCACCGACAATGTGACATCCGAGCAATCTGCCATCGGTAAGCGAGACAAGGACCTTGACCATGCCATCAGGTTCACCCATGGCAAGCGCTTTCCCGTTAGATCGGAATGTGGCCTTACCCACCTTGTATTCAAGACCGGCGTCCTGACATTGCTGCTCCGTCAATCCGACCATGGCACACTCGGGCATAGTGAACACTGCCGAAGGTATCACTCCCATACTTCTGCTGTGACCAAGCACAACCTCACCCTGAGCCGAAGCAGCATGGGCAAGCATGCATCTGCCGTTGACATCTCCAATTGCATAGATCACTGTATCAGCAGGCACTTTGCCATCAGCAAATACTACCTTATAGCTATCGTCGACCATCAGCGCACCACGTTCAGTAAGCGCACCCATGTCAATGAGCGACTGAGGAATGACCGGCCTGCGGCCAACAGCCATCAAGACTGCTTCCGCCTCAACGGTTTTCTCCTTCCCCTTTACCTCGTATGCCACCTGCCCACCCGGGCAGATGCGTGTGACACACGCCCCGGTGACGATGTTTATGCCCCGACGTTTGAGCGACATGCGCAGACGCTTGGCCACCTCGGCATCAAATGGAGGCAGAACTTCGGGACAAAACTCAAGCACGGTGACAGATGAGCCCAAGGCTGCGAGGATAGATGCAAATTCAAGTCCGATCACACCGCCACCTATTATGACGATGCTCTCCGGCAGAGCCTCGAGCGAAAGGAGCTCATCGCTGGTCAGTGCCATCTCCGCGCCGGGTACCGGGAGTCTTGCAGGAGCAGATCCGGTAGCAACTATGACCATCGGAGCGGTGAATGTCCCGCCGTTGACCGACACCGCACCCTCAGGAGTGAAAACAGCCTCGCCACATTTCACATCCACATCCTTGAGGAGAGTGGCCACACCATCGCGTAGTTCCGCCACGACCGCATCCTTACGCTTCATCACCGCAGGAAAGTCGACATTGATGTCACCACCTACGGTTATGCCAAACGATGACGCGTGGCGCACTGTCTCCACCGCCTCAGCCGACCGGCAGAGAGCTTTGGTGGGGATACAGCCACGGTTGAGACAAGTGCCTCCGAGCTGGTCACGCTCCACAACGAGCACCCGTTTGCCCGACCGGGCCGCACCCACGGCGGTTTCATAACCTCCGGGGCCGGCACCGATCACAATTATATCATAATCCATCGTACAAACCGTTTATGTCAGATGAATGTCACTACCGGATTGAGAGCCGCAGCCGTATCGTCTGGTTTTCTCACCGGAGTGAGATGCGGAGCTTCTTTGACCACATCAGGAGTCTCGGCAGCTTCGCGTGCTATCTCGCGCATAGCGGCTATGAACTCATCAAGAGTCTCCTTGCTTTCAGTTTCTGTAGGCTCTATCATGAGCGATTCATGGAAAAGCAGGGGGAAGTATATGGTCGGAGCATGGAACCCATGGTCAAGCAGACGCTTCGCCACATGGAGCGTGGTAACTCCTGTCGACTTATCAGCCAGACCGTCGAACACAAACTCATGCTTGCACACACGGTCAATGGGTAGCTTGTAGACATCGCGAAGCGACTCCTTGATGTAATTGGCATTGAGAGTGGCCAACGGACCGGCCATACGCAGCCCGTCACGTCCGAGCGACAGGATATAGGCCAATGCCCGCAACTCCACAGTGAAGTTGCCGAGCCATGAGGAGATGCGGCCAAGTGTCATGGACGGTTTCTCCACACCATAGTCCAGTGCGTATATATCCTCGTCATCGACAGTGCGCTTCACCACCCTCGGATTAGGCAGGAATTCCTCCAGTCCGGCCCTGACTCCTACGGGCCCAGAACCGGGACCGCCACCGCCATGAGGCGTGGAGAATGTCTTGTGAAGATTGATGTGCATCACATCGAAACCCATATCGCCCGGGCGGGCCACGCCAAGCATAGGATTGAGATTGGCTCCATCATAATATAGCAGGGCGCCACACTCATGCACCATTCCGGAGATGGCCGGAATGTTATGCTCGAATATTCCCACCGTATTGGGATTGGTCATCATCACGGCGGCTACCGTCTCGTCAAGCAACGGACGCAGAGCCTCGACATCAACCGTTCCGTCGGGAAGCGATCCAACCTCGACCACCGTCAGTCCTGCCACAGCGGCCGAAGCCGGATTGGTGCCATGAGCCGAATCGGGCACTATCACCTTGGTGCGGTTCATGTCGCCACGGCTTTCATGATAGCGTCTTATCACCATAAGGCCGGTCAACTCGCCATGTGCACCGGCATATGGATTGAGCGTGAACTCCGCCATGCCACCGATCTCCGACAGCATGGTCTGCAAATCATAATAGGCCTTGAGAGCACCCTGCACTGTGTCGGCCGGCTGCAGAGGATGAAGCTGTGTGAACCCCGGCATAGAGGCTATCTCATCGTTGATCTTCGGGTTGTATTTCATAGTACACGACCCGAGGGGATAGAAGCCGGTATCAACGCCAAAATTATTTGTGGACATATTTGTATAATGTCTCACCACGGCAGGTTCGTCCACCTCGGGAAGTACCGGGGCCTCACCGCGCATCAGACCGGCGGGCATTGACGAGAGGACATCCTCACATCCGTTACCCCCGAGATAATATCCCACTCGTCCAGGACGGGAGATCTCATATATGTTTTTTCCGTAAAGTTTCCTGTTCATGGCTTAGGGATCATCGGTGTGTTAGACTTTGAGAATGTCTCGGCACGCCAGGCATAGCGGTCCATCTCCTCGCGTGTACGTGTCTCCGTGACGCATACCAGAAGTTCATCGGGAGCTATGACCACACCTGCCAGACAGCCGCATGCGCTCGATATATCCATAAAATCCTGGAGGGACTGCTCGCCCGTATAACGCACTACAAACTCATTGAGGAACGGTTTGTCGGGATACTTGAGCTCGAACGCTCCGGTATCCACAAGTTTCGAGGCAAGATAATGGGCGCCGGCGCACGAGAGTGAATTCACCTCACGGAGACCACGCGTTCCCATCAGCGACATATAGACCGCGGCATAGAGAGTCATCAGGCCCTGATTGGAGCAGATGTTCGATGTAGCCTTGTCGCGGCGTATATGCTGCTCACGAGCCTGAAGAGTGAGCACATATGTGCGCTGGCCGGACGCATCGGTGGTCGCACCGACGATACGTCCCGGCAATTTGCGCATCAGAGCCTTTGTGCAGCACATATAGCCGAGATATGGGCCTCCAAACCCGAGAGGCATGCCGAGCGACTGGGCCTCGCCTGCTGCGATGTCAGCGCCCCATTCAGCCGGCGTCCTTATGACCGCCAGTGCCGAAGCCGGCGCCGAAACCACAAGGAGTGCCTTGGCTGCATGCACAGCATCGGCCACCCCCTCGAGCGACTCCATTATGCCGTAATAGTTGAGTGACTGTAGTATCACTCCTGCTACATCCTTGCTGCCGTCGAGCATGGCTGCGAGAGCCTCGCGCGATGTGACGCCATCTTCGGCCGGAATGGTCTCGATGGTCACTCCGTGATAGTGGGCATATGTGTCAATCACCTCACGATAGATCGGATTTATCGTAGCACTGACCAGCACCCTGTTCTTCTTCCTGCCGGCGGCCACAGTCATGAGCATGGCTTCGGCAAGAGCCGTCGAACCATCATACATGGACGCATTGCATACCGGGAGACCTGTGAACTGCGACATCATGGTCTGATATTCGAAGATATACTGGAGAGTACCCTGAGATATCTCGGGCTGATAAGGGGTATAGGCGGTGAGAAACTCTGAGCGGGAGAGTATGGTCTGTATCACTGCAGGAGCATAGTGATCATAGAATCCTGCGCCTGCAAACGTGGTGAGAGGACGGTTCATCTCGGCAAGTTCGCTGAAATAAGCCCGCACCTCACTTTCGCTCATCTGCGGATTGAGGTCATAGTCGCGCCCGAGTCTGAGCTGCTCGGGAAGATCGGCATAGAGATCGTCGAGACTTTCCATCCCGCACTTGCCGAGCATATCTGAGATATCCTCGGGCGTGTGGGGAAAATAACGGTGGTGTGTCATGGGCGAAGCGGCATATCAGTGTGACTCACTGGCGCAAAAGGCATTGTATGCCTCTTCGTCCATCAGATTGTCGAGCTCGGAAGGATCCGTAAGCGAAACCTTTATGATCCAGTTGGCCATGGCATCCTCGTTGATGAGACGTGGATTGTCAATGAGCTGCTCATTGCTCTCTATGACAGCACCGCTGACAGGAGCGAAAAGATCACTGGCAGCCTTTACACTCTCCACTGCGCCAAACTCCTCGCCGGCAGTGATGTCATCGCCCTGCTCGGGCATGTCGACGTAGACCACATTGCCGAGGGCCTTCTGGGCATAGTCGGTGATACCGATGTAGGCGATATCGCCCTCAACGCGTGCATACTCGTGTGACTTGCTGTAATATATCTTGCTCATGATTGTAATAGATTTTTGGTGTGTAATGAATGATTATTTTTTATATGATTTCTTGTAGAATTTTTTTGCTGTGACAGTGGCGGGGAATTCCTTGCGGCGTATACGCACCTTCAGCTCAGTACCCTTGGCCGACCACGGAGTGTCCACGAGCGCGGCGGCGATACTCTTGTCAACGGATATGCCGCGGTAACCTGTGGTGACATGTCCCACCACTTCGCCCTCACCGTTGACCACCTCATAGCCGTGGCGCGGTATGGCCCTATCGTGCAGTTCGAGGCCCACAAGCTTGCGCGGAGCACCCTCAGCCTTCTGTTTTTCAAGAGCCTCCCGGCCGATGAATTCCGGTTTGTCGAGTTTGACGAAGATACCCAGTCCGGCCTCAAGCGGCGTGATCGTATCGGAGAGTTCGTCGCCATAGAGCGGCAGACCGACCTCGAAACGCAGAGTGTCGCGGCATCCGAGACCGCAGGGAAGTGCACGGCCGGACTCCATGAGAATATCCCACATGCGCACTATGGCCTCAGGTTCGGCATATATCTCAAAGCCATCTTCGCCTGTATAGCCCGTACGGCTCACAAGAATATGCACACCGTCAAGCTCCTCCTCCTTGAATGTATAGAATTCCAGATCCGAGCATGTGATGCCGAGCACCTGCTCCATCACCTCCTCCGACCCCGGCCCTTGCACGGCAAGCTGTCCGAGTTCATCGCTCAGAGGATCGATCTCCACGTCATAGCCGGCAGCATTCTTCTCTATCCAGGCCATATCCTTGTCAATGTTGGAGGCATTGATGACGAGGAAGAAATTGTTCTCTCCACGCTTGTAGACGAGAAGATCGTCCACCACTCCGCCTTCTGGATTGAGCATCATGCCATAAAGGATCTTTCCGGCGGGAATACCCCTGAGATCGTTGGTGAAAATGTGATTCACATACTTCTCCGCATCGGGGCCGGATATATTGACCTCCCCCATGTGGGAGACATCGAATACACCGCATGCGTTGCGGACAGCGTTGTGCTCCTCCACGATGCCGCTGTACTGGATCGGCATATCAAAGCCCCCGAACGGCGACATCTGCGCGCCGAGAGCCACGTGGCGATCATGGAGACAAGTGTTTTTCAGGTCGTTCATGTGTCTAATATATGAGGTTAACTAAATCTTCAGATTCCAGTCCGGGAATACATAGCGACGGTAGCTCTGCGAGACACGCTGACAGAGCATCACGGCTGTAGGCACACCCTTCGAGCGCGGCAGCTATGACCTGCGAGGCCGGAGCCGTCTCGAGATAGTCGCCTGTGAGGTCGAAACCCGCCACCACACCACCTTTCACAGTGAGATGCGCAGTGAGTGTTCCCACCCCATCGATACGAGCCGTATGCGCTACGGTACCTGCAGGCGAATGGCCACCTGTCCATGCAGGATCATGATATGACCGCTCCATCATCTCTACCTCGGCTATCTCGGCAGGAGTAAGTGTCTCGATATCACCATCGGGTATCGTGGCGAGCACATGCTCCTTGAATGCCGGCAGCGACAGCGACGGCAGATGTTCACGTATGGTAGTGATGCGGCTTCGCACCGAAGCCACACCGTGCGACCGCAGTTTCGCCGTAGCCGGTGTGAGAGCCGAAGCCATCATATCGCCGTCACAATCATACAGCATGGTGCCATGCACTATGCTGCGACCCGGCATGTGGTAATATGAATTACCGGATACCTTGCGTCCGGATATAAGGATATCGTTACGGGAATTGTCGGATGCATCAAGGCCAAGCGCCCGAAGCGAGCGGGCCACCATGGAAGTGTAGGCCGAGAATGTGACGGGCACCTCCGATGGCGAGGCTGTGACATAGGAGAACATGATGTTGTTCATGTCGGCGAGCACTGCGCCGCCACCGCTCTTGCGTCGGTACACCTCGATACCCTCGCGACGGCAGAAGTCAAGGTTGACCTCGGCCTCAAGCATCTGGTGGCGCCCCACTATCACCGTAGGTCTCACCTGCCATATGAAAAAATAATCCCCGGCAGGACGTCTGAGCGCCAGCCATTCTTCCAGTGCGAGATAGAACGGCAGCTGACGGGGGTCGTTTTCATTGAGTTGTATCAGATTCATGGCGCATCGGAAGGGATTGTTTCTCCGGCAGGATAAATCCCGTTTGCAAATATACCCAAAAAGAATTGAAAAAATCAAGTCATCGTAAAAAATATTTCAACCTGTATGACCGTTATAAAGATGACAATACACCCATACCCCTCCATTCACACAAATACCGATGCCTATGGATAAAAATTCTACTCCTTCCACATCTACCAACCACATGACCGCGTTGTCGCACCGGACACACCTTGCAGCGCCGGCCCGTCCACGCCGCGCCACACTCGACCGTATCAGGCAATTTGCCCGGGCCTATACATGCATGCCGGCACCGGCAGGGCTCGGAGGCATGGTAATGAACTGATACACCCACTCTGAAACACACAATCCACTCACCTCTGACATATGTCAACGGTTCTGATCACGCTCCTGCTGCTCGCTCTGGCGGCGGCACTGTCACTATATATGCGGCTGAGAAAGATCTCGGCTATAGAAGCTACGCTACGCGCCGACATATCGACCATATCTGCCGAGAAAGAAAAAGCCGTGGCGCAGGTTCTTGTGCAGACATCTATCCTCGAACACGAACGTGAGACGGCCATATCCAGACAGACCGAGGACGCAGCCCGAATCTCAGCCCTAGAACAGACAGCAGCGTCCCTCCGCGACGAGCTGGCTGCCGCCCGTGAGGAGAACGCATCGCTCACTGCTACACTGCACCACGCCGAAAGTGGACGCGAGGAGCGCGAAAAGCAGCTGGAGGACCGCTTCAGAAATCTCGCCAACGAGATACTTCGCCAGAACTCAGCCGACTTCAAGGCCCGCAGCGAGGAGCGGCTCGCAGAAATACTCTCACCGCTGCGCACAAACATCGACGAATTCCGCAAGACGGTCACCGATACATACAGCAACGAAGCCCGCGAACGATTCTCGCTGACAGAACGCATCCGCGAACTTGTAGAACTCAACAACACCATATCGCGCGAAGCCCGCGAACTCTCGTCGGCACTCAAGGGCAACAACCGTGTGCAGGGAGACTGGGGCGAGATGGTGCTCGAGACCATACTCGAGAAAAGCGGCTTGATACGCGACGAGGAATACTTCATCCAGGCCACCACCGACGACGACGGGAAAGCCCTGCGCGGTGAAGGCGGCATGGCCATACGTCCTGATGTGGTTGTGAGATACCCCGACAACCGCTTTGTGGTGATCGACTCGAAAGTATCGCTGACAGCATTCATAGATTACGTGAACGCAGAAGATGATGCGACCCGCAAGGAGGCTTCGTCACGCCACGTACGCTCCGTGAAGAGCCATGTGGAGAAACTCTCCCGCAAGAACTACCACGACTACGTCGGCGCCCCCGATGGCAAGCTCGACTTCGTCATGATGTTCATACCCAACGAACCCGCCTATATTGCCGCCATGCGTCTCGACCCGGGATTATGGCAGGAAGCCTACGACCACAAGGTGCTGATAGTCTCCCCCACCCATCTTGTGTCCGGCCTGCGGCTCATAGCCCAACTGTGGAGCCGCGACAAGGTGACACGCAATGCCATACGTATAGCCGAAGACGCAGGCAAGATGTACGACAAATTTGCCGACTTCACACTCGACATGGAGCGCATAGAGAAAGCTCTCGCATCTGCCTCCAAAGCTCACCAGGAGGCCGTGCGCAAACTCTCGTCAGGAACAGGCAATCTTGTAAAACGTGCACGCGATCTCCATGACCTCGGCATAAAGGCCCAAAAGCAACTCGCCGCCTCCATGACCAGAGAGAGCGATGAGGAATGACTCAATCACACATCCGCCCAATAAAACCATACACCGATACAAATTATGGAACCGGAATATTTTCTCTCCTTCAACGGACAGACCATCGGCCCGATGACCAAAGAACAGGTGTTTGCCTATCCCGTCACATCGACCACCCTCGTCTGCACCACATCAAACCACAATTGGCTGCCGCTATTCAACTTTCCCGAACTGATGGAGATGCTCAACCACCGTCAGCAAGTCCCGCCGGCCTATGACGGCAACTACACCGTACTGACCGACAAAAACAAAGTAGCAGCCGGCGTTCTCGCCATCCTTCTTGGCGGACTCGGAGTGCAATACTTCTATCTCGGCAAGATAGCGGCAGGATTCATCACCATATTGCTCTCACTCGTCACATGCGGATTATGGCAGGTACTCATGCTCGTACAAGGCATAATGATGCTCACCATGACTGACCGCCAGTTCGAGGAAAAATACGTGCTCAGTCCGGCTACCTATCCTCTGTTCTGACACAAAATCCGCAAAAAAATGTCGATGGCATAGCCGTGCATTATGAATTAAATTGCGTAACTTTGCCATCAGAACAGAAAAAACATCTACGACATGTCACAAATCAAATGTGTGGGCATCCTCACCTCAGGAGGTGACGCCCCCGGCATGAACGCCGCAATACGCGCCGTCACACGCGCCGCCATCTACGGAGGCCTGCGTGTCAAAGGCATATACCGTGGCTATAAAGGCCTTATCACGGATGAGATCGTGGAGTTCAAGACACAGAACGTATCCAACATCATCCAGGCCGGAGGCACTATACTCAAGACAGCACGCTGCAAGGAGTTCACTACTCCCGAAGGACGCCAGCTGGCTTTCGACAACCTGAGACGGCAGGAGATCGACGCTCTCGTGGTGATAGGTGGCGACGGCTCCCTGACAGGCGCCCGTATTTTCGCCAACGAATTCAACATACCCATCATCGGTCTGCCCGGTACCATCGACAACGACCTATATGGCACTGACTCGACCATCGGATATGACACCGCACTCAACACCATCATGGAGTGTGTCGACAAGATACGTGACACCGCCACTTCCCACGAACGGCTCTTCTTCATCGAAGTGATGGGACGCGATGCCGGATTCCTTGCGCTCAACGGAGCCATCGCATCAGGAGCCGAGGCCGCCATCATCCCTGAGATATCCACCGAGGTGGACCAGCTTGCCGAGCTCATCGAGCACGGCTTCCGCAAGAGCAAGAACTCTTCGATAGTCCTCGTGGCAGAGAGCCCCGTCACCGGCGGCGCCATGGGACTGGCCGAGCGTGTGAAGAACGAATATCCCGGCTATGACGTGCGTGTATCCATACTCGGACACCTGCAGCGAGGAGGCTCGCCCACAGCATGCGACCGCATCCTTGCTTCACGCATGGGAGCAGCCGCCATCGATGCCCTACTCGAGGATCAGCGCAACGTGATGATAGGCATACGCAACGATGAGATCACATACGTACCCTTCTCGAAGGCTATCAAGAATGACAAGCCTGTCAAAGGTGAACTCATCGACACCCTGCGCCGTCTCTCCATCTGATGATCGAAGTCAGGGACATTATTAAAAGCTACGGCACCCTCAAGGTGCTCGACAATGTGAGCCTCACCGTCGCTGACGGTGAGTTTCTCTCCATTGTCGGGCCCAGCGGAGCCGGCAAGACAACCCTGCTGCAGATCATAGGCTCGCTTGACGCGCCAGACAGCGGCAGTGTGCTATACGACGGAACAAATATCGTGAGTATGAAGGAGCATCGTCTGGCAGCTTTCCGCAACCTCAACATGGGATTCGTCTTTCAGTTCCACCAGCTCCTGCCGGAGTTCACAATAGCCGAAAATGTAGCTCTTCCGGCCATGATAGCCGGGCAGCCGCGCTCCCACGCCATGAAAAAAGCTGCGGAACTGTTAGGATCAATGGGCCTCGCCGACCGCCTCGACCATAAACCCGGACAACTTTCCGGCGGAGAAAAACAACGTGCAGCCGTGGCCAGGGCCCTTGTCAATGATCCAAAGGTAATACTCGCCGACGAACCTACCGGAAGCCTCGACAGCCACAACCGGGAGGAACTGTACCGGCTTTTCCTTGACTTACGGGACAAGACGGGCAAGACATTCATCATAGTTACTCATGACGAATCACTCGCCACATGCTCCGACCGGGTCATCCACATGAAGGACGGACGTATCACAGGTTCAAGCGACTCCCTGACATGCTGAAAAAGACACTCACATATATCCTCACAGCCACTGCATCAGCACTAACCGCAGGTGTAACCTCCTCATGTGGCGATGATGGCATAGACGGCCGTGTGGAGATGGCCCTCACTGACATAGTCACTTTCGAGGGGAATACCAACGGGAATAACGCGACTTTCACCCTTGTAAAAGTGGATGATACCCCGGCCATAACGCTCACCGCCGACCGTCCGGTCATCATAGACAGCGATGATGACAAGGATGCGCCACCGGTGCGTATGCTCATATCCTACATACCGGCCGACGGCATACCCTACTCAGGAGGTCCCGTCAGACTCCTCTCCGCATCCCGTATCACACAAGCTCCCGTGGCCACAGAATGGAAAGACGAATATGACAGCTGGGATGCCTATCCTGTATATGTCTACAGCATGTGGCGTTCAGGCTCGTGGATCAATCTGCGCATGCGCATCACCTATTCGGATGAGCCACGCATATTCTGTCTGGCAACCGATCCCGCCACCGTTTCATCAGAAACACCCGATCTTTATCTGGTCCACGTACTTGAAAAACCGGTAAACAATCACGACAGGAGCTACTACGCTTCATTTGACATATCGTCAGTATGGGATCTCCCGCACGTAAAAGGAGTGAATGTACACGTGGCCAACTCCAACCTTCATAAACATATTTTCACATTTCAGAAAACCGACCTTTAGGCAATATCGTAGATTTATCTAAGTTATAGATATTTACATCTCCATTGCTCATGGACCGTCTGGGTGTGCAAATGGTTAAAAATACATTAAAACCGCTGTCAGTAAGAGATTTTTATATAAATTTGTGTTGTATAACATAAAAAAACACCGCGGCGGGCTGACCATTTCCACCGGCCTCCGCATCACAACAATCAAGATATGGCAAAAATAGTTGGTGCTGTGGACATTGACCGCGAACGCTGCAAGGGATGCGACCTATGCGTGGTAGCATGTCCGTGTGACGTGCTCTCCCTGCAGAAAAAAGATGTCAATGATCGTGGCTATCATTATGCCACCGACACAAAGCCCGAGTCATGTATAGGATGTGCCGCATGCGCCACCGTCTGCCCTGACGGATGTATAACCGTATACCGCGTCGTGGAAAAATAACCGGGCTATCCAGCCACTATCACCCCACCCCTCTCCCCTCAAATCTTCAAGTTATGGAACAAGAAGTCACATTAATGAAAGGCAATGAGGCGATAGCCCATGCCGCCGTGCGCTACGGTGTAGACGGCTATTTCGGCTATCCGATCACTCCTCAGAGCGAGATACTCGAGACCCTCGAGGAGCTCATGCCATGGCAGACCACCGGCATGGTGGTGCTCCAGGCAGAAAGCGAGATTGCCGCCATCAACATGGTATACGGCGGAGCCGCCACCGGCAAAGCCTGCATGACATCATCGTCAAGCCCGGGTGTAAGCCTCAAGCAGGAGGGCATCTCCTACATAGCTGCCGGCGAACTGCCGGCGCTTATCATAAACTGCATGCGCGGAGGTCCCGGCCTCGGCACCATCCAGCCCTCTCAGGCCGACTATTTTCAGGCCACGAAAGGAGGTGGACATGGCGACTATCATCTCATAGTCCTCGCTCCTGCATCGGTGCAGGAGATGGCCGACTTCGTAGGTCTCGGCTTTGACCTCGCCTACCAATACCGCAATCCGGTGATGATGCTCGCCGATGGTGTGATAGGACAGATGATGGAGAAAGTCACCCTCCCACCCATGCGTCCACGCCGCACCGATGAGGAGATAGCCCTGCAATGTCCGTGGGCAGTCACCGGATGTCCGTCCACACGCAAACCCAACATCATGACGACCCTCGAACTTGACCCGGCCCTCATGGAGAAACACAACATACACCTTCAGGAAAAGTATGATCTCATCAAGGCCAACGAGACAAGATACGAGGAACACTTGACCGACGACTGCGAATACCTCATCGTGGCCTTCGGCTGTGTGGCCCGCATATGCCAGAAAGCCATGGAGGAGGCCCGCGCGGAAGGCATCAAGGTCGGGCTTCTCAGGCCTATCACCCTTTGGCCATTCCCCTCGGCCGAGATAGAGAGACTGTCACATCAGGTGAAAGGCATACTCGTAGTGGAGCTCAATGCCGGACAGATGATCGAGGATGTACGACTGAGTTTCAACGGCGACACCCCGGTACATCACTTCGGACGCATGGGAGGCATAGTCATGGACCCCGACGAGGTATTCGTCGCACTTAAAGAGAAATTTCAGCTATGACACCACAGGATATACGCCGCCCCGAGAACATCGTGGCCGCAAAGCCCCGTCTGCTCAACGACAACACAATGCATTACTGCCCCGGATGCTCGCATGGTGTAGTGCACAAACTCGTGGCAGAAGTGATCGAGGAGATGGGAGCCGAGCACATAGCCATAGCCATAGCCCCAGTGGGTTGTGCGGTCATGGCCTACAACTACATAGATATCGACTGGATAGAAGCCGCCCACGGACGCGCACCCGCCATTGCCTCAGCCGTGAAGAGACTCAATCCTTCGCGTCTGGTGTTCACATATCAGGGCGATGGTGATCTTGCCGCTATCGGCACTGCCGAGACCATCCATGCGGCCAACCGCGGTGAGAACATAGCCATCATATTCATCAACAACGGTATATATGGCATGACCGGCGGACAAATGGCCCCTACCACCCTCGAGGGTATGGTGACATCGACCACTCCCTACGGGCGTCGGGTGGAGCTCAACGGATATCCGCTCAATATCACCGATCTTGCCGCACGTCTGGAGGGCACATGCTACGTCACACGCCAGAGTGTCCATACAGCCGCTGCTATCCGCAAAGCAAAAAAAGCCATCCGAAAGGCATTCGAGAACTCAATGAACGGTCTGGGGACTTCGCTCGTGGAGATAGTCTCCACATGTGTATCCGGATGGAAGATGACTCCCGAAAAAGCCAACTGCTGGATGGAGGAACATATGTTTGAAAAATACCCCGTGGGTGACCTTAAAAACACTGTCGAGAAATGAAAGAAGAAATCATCATAGCCGGTTTCGGAGGCCAGGGAGTGCTATCCATGGGAAAGATACTCGCCTACGCCGGACTCATGGACAATCTTGAAGTGACATGGATGCCATCCTACGGCCCCGAGCAGCGCGGAGGCACAGCCAATGTCACGGTCATCCTGTCGGACGCACCCATATCAAGCCCTGTGCTGAACTCCTACGACACTGCCGTGATTCTCAACCAGCAGAGTCTTGACAAATTCGAGTCGAAGGTAAAGCCCGGCGGCACCCTCATCTATGACCCCTATAGCATACACCACGCCCCGACAAGAACTGACATAACCATCATTCCTGTCGAAGCCATGGAGGCGACATTCGAACTCGGATCGGCCAAGAGTTACAATATGGTCCTGCTTGGCGCCCTGCTGAAAGTGCGTCCGCTCGTATCGGTCGATGCCGTGATGGCCGGACTTAAGAAAACTCTCCCAGAGCGCCACCATCACCTCCTGCCGGTCAACAAGCAGGCCATCATGCGCGGTCTTGAACTTCCTGCCTGAAACAAGGCATAGTCGGTATACAATAAAAAACACGGTAGTCACGAAACCATTTCGTGACTACCGTGTTTTTTTATATAGATATACAAACAACGCGGGCCGGAATATGGCTCACGAATCATTAATTTTATCTCTCGTCAACATGTTAGACTCTAAAACCGACCCCAACTTCCGTAACGGCGATGCCAAGACCGATACATTCGGTTCTGATGCCATGCTCCAACCAGCGCCAGTGGATTTCATTCCCGATGGTCCTACCACGCCCGAGATAGCCTACCAGATGGTCAAGGACGAAACATTCGCCCAGACCCAGCCGAGGCTTAATCTCGCTACCTTTGTGACCACCTATATGGATGAGTATGCCACAAAACTCATGAACGAGGCGATCAATATCAATTATATCGATGAGACGGAATATCCCCGCATCGCTGTGATGAACGCCAAATGTATCAACATCATGGCAAATCTCTGGCACACCCCTGAGACTGCCAAATGGAAAACCGGCGCACTCGCCATCGGTTCGTCGGAAGCATGTATGCTCGGCGGTATCGCCGCATGGATCAGGTGGCGCGAACGCCGTCAGAAAGAGGGCAAGCCTTTCGACAAACCAAACTTCGTCATTTCCACAGGTTATCAGATCGTGTGGGAGAAGTTCGCTCAACTGTGGCAGATAGAGATGCGAACAGTGCCTCTGTCGCTCGAAAAAACCACTCTCGACCCCGAGGATGCCCTCAAGATGTGCGATGAGAATACAATATGTATCGTCCCCATCCAGGGTGTTACATGGACAGGTCTGAACGATGACGTCGAGGCCCTTGACAAAGCTCTTGACGAGTTCAACGCCAAGACTGGCTATGACATTCCTATCCACATCGATGCCGCTTCGGGTGGATTCATTCTCCCGTTCCTCGATCCCGACCGCAAATGGGACTTCAGGCTCAAATGGGTACTCTCCATATCCACCTCCGGCCATAAGTTCGGACTTGTATATCCCGGTCTCGGATGGGTGGTATGGCGCGACAAGAAGTATCTCCCCTCGGCAATGTCCTTCAGCGTGAATTATCTCGGTGCGGAGATCAGTCAGGTCGGACTCAACTTCTCACGTCCGGCCGCCCAGATACTCGGTCAGTACTACCAGTTCATCCGTCTTGGATTCCAGGGCTACAAGAATGTACAGTACAACTCTCTTTCAGTGGCCAAGTATCTCCACTCGCAGGTAAGTTCCATGCCTGAGTTCCAGCCCTACTCGCAGGATGTCCCCAATCCTATCTTCGTATGGCTGATGAAGCCCGAGGTGCAGAAGAGCGCCAAATGGACACTATTCGATCTTCAGGACAAGCTCGCCCAGAAGGGCTGGATGGTACCTGCCTACACGATGCCCGCAAATATCGAGCAGATCGTGGTGATGCGTGTGCTCTGCAAGCAGGGATTCAGCCGAGATATGGCCGATCAGCTTCTCAACGACATACGCTTTGCCGTGTCCGAACTCAATCAGCTCGAGTATCCCACTCCCACACGTATACAGATGGAGAAGAATGTACCTCTTGTCTCGAAGACATTCAACCACACCGGTAAATGATCCTCGACAGGACAAACGGCACACTTCTGCCGTAGAAACAAAATAAGATAATAATACAGCCGGTCGTCATCATTGCTATACAAGCTGATGCCGACCGGCTGCTTCTTTAAAACACTATGGATGATATAAAACTATCAATAAGCCAGATCAGGGATGCGGCCAGTCAGGCATTCACCCATGCGTCCGGACTGAAAGGGGGACACAACGCCGACTACATACCATATCTGGCCAATATCGATCCTGATCTCTTCGGACTCAGCATCGTGCTCACAGACGGCACCCACTTTGACTTCGGTGACACGACCTATGAATTCGGTATAGAATCCGTCTCGAAGGTGCCTACCGCCATACTGGCCATGAAGCAGCACACTCCGCGCGGTGTACTGGAGAAGATAGGTGCCGATGCCACAGGGCTGCCATTCAACTCCATCTTTGCCATCCTGCTCGAAAATGACCATCCATCCACACCTCTCGTCAATGCCGGAGCCATCTCGGCTTGCTCCATGATAAGCCCGGCAGGCGATGCCGATGCGAAATGGAAAGCCATTACGGACAACATAGCCGATCTATGCGCGTCTCCGGTAAAACTTATAGACGAACTCTATAAAAGCGAGAGCGAGACCAACTTCAACAACCGCGCCATCACATGGTTGCTCAAGAACTACAACCGCATATACGATGACCCTATGATGAGCCTTGACCTGTACACCCGCCAATGCTCTCTCGGCATCACCTGCTCACAGATGGCGGCAATGGCGGCCACGATAGCGTCAGGCGGACGGAATCCAATATCAGGCAAACCGGTATTCGATACGGAGATCGCACCAAAGATCACCACCCTCATAGCCACCGTGGGCTTCTATCAGCATTCCGGAGATTGGCTTTACACATCCGGTCTGCCGGCCAAGAGCGGAGTTGGAGGAGGGGTGCTTGGAGTGCTTCCGGGCGTGATGGGTGTGGCCGCATTCGCGCCACCACTCGACGACGCCGGTAATTCGGTGAAGGCGCAAGCCGCTCTGCTTGAGATAATGCAGACCCTCGGCTTAGGGATAATGAATGGGCAGAATGTAACGATTGTAAAATAATATACATCCGATAAACTTGCATCGCAATGACAAACAAAGCACCAGACGGCTCCGGTGGAAAAGTGAAATCAGGAGCCAAACTCGGGGTCTTCACCCTGATGATAATGAACATTGTGGCCGTTGTGTCACTACGCGGACTCCCGGCCGAAGCCGAATATGGCATGAGTTCGGCCTTCTACTATCTCTTCGCGGCCCTCGTATTCCTGATCCCGGTATCGCTCGTGGCCGCCGAACTTGCAGCCATGTTCCCCTATCAGCAGGGTGGTATGTTCCGTTGGATAGGCGAGGCATTCGGCAGCAAGGCAGGATTCCTTGGCATATGGCTGCAATGGGTGGAGAGCACCATATGGTTTCCGACCGTACTGACCTTCGGTGCCGTGTCGCTCGCATTCATAGGACTCGACCATATAGCGGACTCGCATCTCGCGGCAAACCGCTATTATACCCTGGCCGTTGTACTGGCCATATATTGGCTCGCCACGCTCATCTCCATGAAAGGCCTCGGATGGGTTGGTAAGGTATCCAAGATCGGCGGTATTGTCGGGACAATCATTCCTGTGATAATTCTCGTGATCTGCGGCGTGGCCTACCTCGTCTCCGGCGGCCATTCGGAGATGGATTTCCACGGAGATTTTATCCCGGACTTCAGCAATTTCGACAATGTGGTGCTGGCCGCCTCCATCTTCCTCTTCTATGCCGGTATGGAAATGTCGGGCGTACACGTGCGCCAGATCAACAATCCGGCAGTCAATTATCCAAAGGCCGTATTCGGAGGCGCGCTGGTGACCGTGCTTATCTTCGTGCTTGGCACATACGCCCTCGGCATCATCATTCCAACCAAGGATATCAACCTCGTACAAAGCCTTCTGGTAGGCTTCGACAACTATTTCAAGGCCTTCCACATGAACTGGTTCACACCCGTCATAGCCATAGCTCTCGCCTTCGGTGTGCTGGCCGGCGTACTGACATGGGTTGCAGGGCCCTCCAAAGGTATCCTCGCTGTAGGACAGGCCGGATTCCTGCCGCCTTTCTTCCAGAAAACCAACAAGGCAGGTGTACAGAAAAACATCCTCCTGCTTCAGGGACTGGCCGTGACACTGCTCTCACTACTGTTTGTTGTCATGCCCACCGTACAGAGCTTCTACCAGATACTCTCGCAGCTCACCGTACTGCTGTATCTCATAGCATATCTGCTCATGTTCATGTCAGTCATCAAGCTGCGTTTCTCCATGAAAAAGGCCGACCGCCCCTTCCGTATCGGGCGTCGTGGCAACGGTCTGCTATTCATCGTGGCAGGCGTAGGATTCCTCGGATCACTTCTGGCTTTCGTGTTGAGCTTCCTTCCACCGGACCAGATAGCCATGGGATCGAAAGCCGTGTGGTATGGTGTCCTATTCGGAGGAGTGATACTCTTCACAGTACTCCCGTTCATCATACTGGCCATGCGCAAGCCATCGTGGGTAAATCCATCAAGCAACTTCGTACCGTTCCATTGGCAGACCGACCCGAAGTCGCAAGCTCTGCTCAAGCAAGCCCGCGAGGAGTTTGAAGCCGAACAGAAAACGGACCCCTGATTATGACACCGTAGTAAAATAAACACTGATACAGTTCCTATGTCTGCGTTTTTCATCTCAGACACAGGAACTGTATCAGTGTTATGACATGTCACTTCCAATCGTGGCGGACAAAATCTCCGGATAGCGGATAAAGCCACCATCGAGGGGTCCATTTGATAAAACCGTCGTACACACGGGTTATTATGATACCCTCTCTGGGCCAATGCCATGATGATGGCACAAGAAACATCTGCGGAGCGTCATGGTCGGGTCCGATGACTGGCGGACCTATTGTTGTGGTTGCACCGTCACTCGTCATCACACTGATCCAGAAGCCGCCCATGTTGGAGTCGGACGGATGTCCGGGATCGTTTGCTCCAGCCAGTGAAAAATCCTCCGGCACCTGTACGGTGACCGTAGCGCCGGGACCGGTCCATTCATGCACGTTAATTACTTTGTCGGTCGTTCCGGCCCCGAACCAGGAGTGTATCTCCCCATCGGCCGATCCCTGAGGTATAAGCTGGTGATTGTCGGTAGGACGGACTATCCCGTCTTCAATCTGTGGAAAAGAGGAATGTATGTAGACTGGCAGCGTGCCTCCTGCAGCGAGAGCAGTCACCGTGGCATGATTCTCACCGGCCACATGGCTCACACCGAACACTACATCATTGAAGTCAAAATCGCGAGTCTGTCCAATATCCTCGGCTGCTATTATCCACGACTGGCGGGTGGGATTATCCGGATTGATCTGGGGAATATCCTGTGTTTCCTTGAAGTCGCCATCTACGAAAAACATCATGTCATTCATATCGTGATCACCGAGATCCTCTACACCCATAACGAGATTGCGCCCCCACCTGAAGGTTGAAAACACATTGGATACCTCTGAATCATGGCGATGGGAACCAATATGACACCTGTAGTTCTGCAGACCATACTTCTGATTGATGGCCGGGAGAGAAAAATAAGGCATGAAGAAGTCTGCATCCATGGATATGAAAAATACCACATTCATATCGGCCGGAAAACGATAGGATGGGACATCTCCGTCAAAATACACCAGTCTGTGGCGTGATGCGGAAATGTCGTGATCTGTGCCCCAGCCGTTCTCAAGCCTCATTACACCTGTGGAAAGTGCCATCCCATCGGTAAGCGGTGTGCCATCCCAAAGCAGATTGGCGCGCGGACCTGCATCATCGATCAGTATGTAACGCTCGGCGTTGACTATATTGCGCCATGTCTCCTCCTCGGTGGCTCCACGGCGGTAGTAGATATATTCAAGTGCATTCTCATTCTTGACCGTGGCACCGTAAAAATAGTCGAGCGATATCTCAGTCTCGGAGGCTGTGGTGAGGCTGACTCCGAGCTCCGGATGCAGCACTGATGAGAATTTTGTAAGATTGCACTGCTGTTCGGAATACACGCCATGGGTATGCCCTACCATCGGTAGGAGATCAGAAAGCTTGTGTACCACCTGCCTATACTCCGTATCGCCTTTACCATCAAGATGAAAAGCCTTGGAAAGATGGCTCACGACAGTATTGTCGTGCGCACCAATGGTATCCCTCCAGAATGCAGACGATGTACCTATGTGTGCATACTGATCGAGCATGGATACGGTGTAATGATATTTGATACTGTCAGCTATCTCCGCGCCCTTCATCACACCACATACCTCCGAACGTGAAGGCATGCCGGATGGCGCTACTTCAATCACTCCATCCTTGATATCATGATAACCACGGGTGATCACACTATCATATCTATCCACGATCTCGATATAGACATCCTCTTGATGACCGGGATAATCAAATTCATACCGGGACACTCCGGCATTGAATTTCGCTACATGGACTGCTCCGGGCGTACCGGGCATAGCCGAATACACATTTACGCGCTCGGCATCTGAAACCAGATCGGCTGAGAAAATAAGAGATATGCGGTTAGCGCCGTTCCACTCTATATCAGAATCAAACAGTCCGAATTCCTTGAGGAAATCTCTGTCATATTGCTCTTTCTGAGCTATGCTCACCGGGGTTACCCGCTCGCACGAACTTAATGCTGCCAGGAATGCTGCCAGAAGTATGATAATGGTTGGTCGGTTCATCAAAAATTTAGGTCAGGTTTGTAATTGATTATCAAATTTACAAACTATACTCCTAATTTTCAACTATTTAAACCAACTTAACCAGCTACCAGGCCCATTTAACTCCTTTTTGGTTAAACGGACTGTGTGGATATGATCAATACTGAAGATATATGAACGGGACAATATCGCTCGAGCGTACCTGAATCACCGCATAGACTACTGCGGCAAGCAGTATGGTCTGCACAAGCAGCGGCGACTTTATGAACCCGGCTTTCACGCCCGATGCCCATCGGGACGGTGTCATATGCAAAACGTAGCCTGCCAGCATAGCTATGACGATGGCAAGGTATCCCTCCACGAATTGCGGAGCCACCGATAAGTGGAAATCGGAAACTATCTGATGCCACATCATGCTGAAATCCTCCAGTGAACGGGCACGGAAAAGCATGAATGTGGCCGACATGAGACAGAACGTGAAAAGCATGTTGATCACTCTGAGCCACTGTGGACGCCGCTGTAGCACAGCCGATAACAACACCTCGCCACTACCGCTCACTCCGGCTCCCGCCACGGTGGCCGGCAGCAGACGCACCATCATCTTATGGACCACCAGAAGACCTCCATGTACAGCTCCCCATATGACATACATCCATGAAGCTCCATGCCACAGTCCGCCCACCACCATGGTGATGAACTGATTGAAATAGGCTCGCGGTCTCGAACAGCGGTTGCCACCGAGAGGTATGTATACATAATCGCGGAGCCATGTGGAAAGCGATATATGCCAACGATGCCAGAACTCAGTAGGATTCTGAGCCTTGAAGGGAGAGTTGAAGTTCTCCTTGAAACGATAGCCAAGCAGTAGCGCTATGCCAATGGCCATATCACTGTAGCCGGAAAAGTCGCAATAGAGCTGTATGGTGAATCCGAAAGTAGCCATGAGATTCTCGAAACCACTGTAGAGCGCAGGGTTATCAAACACACGATCCACGAAATTTCCGGATATGAAGTCGGCTATCACCATCTTTTTTATGAGACCGCATATGATGAGGAACACACCTTCGCCGGTCATCTCATGTGTCACCACAGGATTGCCCTTGATCTGCGGAAGCATATCCTTGGCCCTCACCACAGGTCCGGCCAGAAGCGGGGGGAAGAATGTGAGGAAGAACAGATAGTCCAACGGATTGCGGCAAGCCTTGATGTCACCACGGTATATATCCACAATATAACTTATGGAGCGGAATGTGAAGAAAGATATACCTGCGGGAAGTATGACATTTATTATATCAATACGTGCGGACATAAACTGATTGAACGTGTCGATCAGCAGATTGAAGTACTTGAAGTACAGCAACATCCCTACATTAGTCAACACATTGAGCAGCAATATGAATTTCATTACCATCCCGCGTGCTCTTCCATTGATAAGCGAAGCCCGCTCCATTGACAGCCCGAGTATGAAATCGCTCGCGGCCACACCGATCAGGATCAGACAGCAAAGGCCCGATGACTTATAGTAGAAATAAAGCGAGAAAAGGATGGTGAAAATCATCCTGCCGGCACGCCAGAATTTAAGTCCATGGTATATCACCATGAAACCGACAAACAGCAGCAGGAAAAGTCCAGTGTTGAACAGCAGCGGCTGACGAGCGTCATATGCGAGCACATCAAGCAGTCTCGCGATATCAATGCCGATATTCTCGAGAAAGGAAATGATATTGACCGGAAGGTCTCTGAGCATGGAAATAATCTGTTCCAAAGTCCGGAAAATAAGAGAAGAGAAGGAGTGAGTATGACAAATTCTTAATTGACGGTGCGAAGGGCATCCATTATGGCTTCGTAGAGCAGTCGACCCTCAAGATTGTAACCTTTGTGGGTGTGGTGCACACGGTCACCAGCAAAGAGGTTGTTTGATATCCACGAGCTGCTTGCTCCGTTTCCTCCGGCCACAGTATACCAATCATAGACAGCGATCCCGTTCTCCTTGCCATAGTCGAGTATGGCCTGACGGATGGGCGCGATCTTAGTATTGACTGCATAGGATTTAACCTTGCGGTTCACTGTACGGGACTTGCCACGGCGACCGTTGCGGCGCTTCTTGCCTCGCACAGTAACCTTCTTGGTAGTGGTCACACTACGCTGACATTCCATGGGAGTGGTCAGCAGGATCAGAGCATCGGGATTGGAGGTGCGGATATTATTGACAAGATTGTCTACTGCACGCGTGAATGAGCGCGAGTCAAAACGGCCGAAAGCCTCATTGGTGCCAAGCGATATTATAACAAGATCCGGCTGCAGAGGGTTCAATCCGGCGCCTACATTACCTATACGGTTGTATGTGTCGTAAGCCGCACCGTTATTTCCGATAGCATGGTAGAACACACCCGGACGATCGCCTGACAGCGATGCGCCGAACACTGTGAGATCACCGGCCGACGAAAAATCAACACTGATCTTTGTTTCCTGCGAGGGAAGTATGATATGTGTGTAATCCCTCGATGGGATAGCACGGAATTGCAGTTTCTGTCCCTGTGACCCTCTGACTCCATTGACAGACAGACGCCCGGCATGAAATATGATCACGGAGCTGAAAGGATTATAATCATCGCGCTCGGAAGTGGACAGGGTGAGTTCGCCCGATGATGTGGCCGGACGAATGGATGTACCGGTGAATCCCACGGTCTGCCGCCACGAATTGCTCATGAGCTTATTGGGGATCCACGAATTACGGCTCTGAAACGAGTAGTTGGTGGGTTCGTTGGTGCCGCTCAGCTTCAATGGGGTGATCAAGCCGCGTCCGGCATTGCCGAAGTCATATTGAAGCAGCTCTCTTGTGGTGCCTGAACTGATGTCAGCCTGGATATGGCTGTCGCCGATATGAACTATGGACACAGGCGATGAAGCTGAAGATGTGAATGCCTTGCGCAGTCCACCCCAGTCAGCTCCGTTGAATATTATATGGTTGGCACCCTTGTTGATAAACGACGGGATGGGAATATCTATATCATCGGCCTCTTCGGGTATCAGGACAATACTCTCGCGAAGTTCAGTCTCGTCATCTTCTTCGCTTGACACGATCTCCTCGCCAAGCACCTCCTCATCATCAGCTGCCTGAGGAGTGGTGACAGCGGTCTGGCTGTATACAATCCCGGCACCAATGAACGGTGTGGCGATCAAAAGCAGTATTTTACGTGCGGTCTGTTTCATTTCATGCTGTTTTGGATGGCACGGAATAGCTCACCGGCAAGACGTGCGCCACCCTTGTGGGTCATATGGATATAATCCTTGTTGATGAGACCGGCATCGCTCCATTCCACCACCGCGTCCTCTCCGCCCATGGCTTCGCGCGTATCCCAGAAAAGACAATGGGCACGACGTGCAGCATCGCGCTGGGCCGATATCATGGCCGGCGCTGTCGACATGGATCTTACGACACCGCCACGCTTCTCACCGCGGTCACCGACACCCATCACAAGGATGTCCGCACGCGGATAGCAGCGTCTGACGTGATTTATCACATCGACCATGCGATTGCAGTACACGGAATAATCCTTCTGCGATGCACTCATGGCATTGATGCCGAACTCAAGGATTATGAGGCTGTAGTCCACATATGGAGCCATCTGACGGCAAAGCCCCGCATTGACCTTGGTAAGTGTGATACCGGAGAATCCACGCGATGACATACAGTCGAGACTCACACCGCTGTCGGCATCGAGCCACACTCCAAGCCCCACAAGTGATGTGGAGGACGTCTTGAGCTCAAAACCGGATGTGGGAGCTGCCACCTCTATGCACTGAACGGTATCGGAAGCCGTTATATTGCGCTCCTGCCACTCGCCTCCGGCTGTTTTAACATTGATTACACAATCATCAGGAGCTATGAACAGGAAGCGTGAACGTGTCCAGCATGAGGTGGTGGGAAAAGCATCCGTACCTTCATATGTAGCTGTAGCGTTGCCCGTGGGGATAGAATACTGCTCGGCAAGATCAAGATAGCGGCTCTCAGCCTTTTTGTTGGCCATAAATGTCTTCCAGCCGTTGCCCCCCTGCTTCACAGACCTACGGAACCCGGGAAAGTCGCTGTGCATGCTGACATAACCTACACCACTCCCTCCATATGCGTTCTGCAGACTGGCTCTGAGATCCTGAGTGAAAATGTCGCCTTCTATGTAGCTGTCGCCAACCACGGCAACGCGTGCAAGGGCTCCGGAACTGACCGCATGGCTGAACTGCACAAGACCGACGCCATCGGTTGTATAGTCCTCGATCACAACGAGATCACCACTGCGTGGCGTCTTAGCGGGATGGATTATCGTATCTATAGGCTGTGAAAGCACTGAATCGCTTGCTGTGAGAGGATTGCGGGCCTCGGCCTCCTCCATGGCCTTGAGTAGCTCGGGGTCTATCTGCTCAGCCTCGGGCGAGCGCTCCATGATACCGGCTTCCTTGAGGATATCACTGATCAACGAGAAGTCCTTGACACGGCCACCCGTCCACTTCGAGAGGGGAAGCAGGGAGAGAATAGTGACTATTACAAGAGCAAGAAATATGATGATTAAAGGTCTTCCTTTTTTCATTTTTTTCGATAATGGATATTCAGAGTGTGTGATTCTGTGACACGTTGGGATAAAACTGTGCTCCACGCGGATTGATGATCACCGATTCCGCGGATAGACCGCGTGCTATCATGGAGCGCAGCGCCGACATCTTGGCATCGGCCTCGGCCCACTCGCTGTCGGCTTCAGAGTCAGGCATTATACCCCCTCCGGCATATAGATTGTAGACATATCCGTCACAGCCGGACAGTCTGGCCGGTGCAGCGAAAGCACAACGGAGATTTACATATGAGATATACCGGTCATCCTCACGCGTACCCACCGCACCGCTGTAGCAACGGCGGCGGTGTGTCTCGCAGACATCAATTTCTGCAAGAGCCATGGCCGGTGGAACTCCAAGCACTGCCGGTGTAGGATTGAGATGCGCAATGAGATCAGGTATGTCCTGGCATCCGTTGCCTGTGATTGGTGTGCACAGATGTTTTACCGGACCGAAGACCAGTTCTCGCCTGGTGTGGCGCTCTACCTCGACGCCCCTTTCCTCAAGCACGGATACGATATAATCTGCTACTACTTCATGCTCGGCAATGTTCTTGTCATCCCACTCGCCGGCATCATCATTGGATCGTGTACCGGCCAGAGCCATTGTGCTGACACGTCCGCTGGTGGTGTCGCCCCGCAGCAGGAGTTCAGGGGTAGCCCCGAGCCACAGACCGGTCTCGGGCGTCTGACACAGATAGCGGAATGTCTGGGGATTGCTGTTGAAATAGTCTTCAGCCACCTCAATGACTTTCCTTGGGCTGAACACCGATTCCATGCGTGACAAGACAACCTTGCCCCCAAGCTTGCGCACACGCGCGGTCATCATGCCAATGGCCTTGTCATACGATCCCCTCCGGGTGGATATGAGCGAAGGAAGGACGTCCGATCTGGAATATTCAGGCAATTCACTGTGCGCGGCCAGCGCAACAATATTCGACTCTTTCCATACGGCACGCACTCCCGGAGTATATGGCTCATCGGCACAGAATGTGCTTATATAGAACGTGTCCATCGAATCAGACCGATCGATGGTACATGTCACATCATCCTCGATAAAAGCATGGCTACCTCCGTCATTATCGGGAGGAGCGGCCATGAACCGGCATGTCTTCTCACCGGGATGGGAGAATAAAGCGAATGGTATATTGCGCACAAGGCAGATCTCTACCGCCTCAAGCTGTTCGTCACTGATGAGCTTCATCATCTACGGGTATGCCTACAAGTTCAAACGGATAGGCTTCTGTGATTCTAACATTATAAAACTCTCCCGAACACAGAGTGCGTGTCTTGCTGACAAGCACCTCCGGATCGACTTCCGGAGAATCGAACTCAGTGCGACCTACGTAATAATCCTCCTCCTCACGATCTATGATCACTTTCATCACCTTACCGGTTTTTGACTCCTGAATGGCGGAAGATATCTTCTCCTGTTCAGCCATCAGGATACCGAGACGGCGCTGTTTCTCCTCATCGGTGATGGAATCAGTATATTTTCGTGCGGCAGGGGTATCGTCCTCCTCGCAATAAGCAAACGCACCCATGCGTTCGAACCGCTGCGAGCGGACAAACCCGAGGAGCTCCTCAAACTCCTTCTCGCCCTCTCCGGGAAATCCTACCATAAGGGTGGTGCGGATATGTAAACCGGGAACACGCCGGCGCATCTCGTCAAGCAACTCACATGTTTCCGCCGCTGTAATATGGCGGTTCATATTGGACAGTACACTGTCGGCAGCATGCTGCAAGGCTATATCGAGGTATTTGCACACATTCTCCCTACGGGCCATGACATCGAGCAGATCCATCGGAAAATCATTGGGATATGCGTAATGCAGACGTATCCACTCCACTCCCTCCACATCGGCTATGGCATCGACCAGTCGCGCTATGGAAGGCGTGCCATAGATATCACGTCCGTAATATGTGAGATCCTGTGCTATGACATTGAATTCTTTCACACCGCGTCCTACGAGGCTCCTGACCTCCTCTATCACTTCCTCGAGTGGACGGGACCGGTAAGGACCGGTGATAAGAGGAATGGCACAAAAGGCGCACCGGCGGTTGCACCCCTCGGCTATCTTGAGGTAGGCATGATGGCGCGGCGTCGTTATCACACGGTCCCACGGAGCCGAACCCGGAGCCTTGGCAGCCAGATCGCGGGCCAGATTCACCCAATCCGTTTTGCCATACCAGCGGTCCACCTCCGGGATCTCGGCGGGGAGTTCCGAAGCATAGCGTTGTGACAGACATCCCATCACGTAGAGACCGTCGATATCACCGTTCCTGCGTGCTTCGCACCAAGACAGAATCTCATTGACGGACTCCTCCTTGGCATCTCCTATGAAGCCACAAGTATTGATGACCACATGCCTGCGGCCTTTTCCTTCTAAAAATGCCTCATCGGCCCCATCGGCCACCTCGTAGCCGACATCAGCCATCATGCGCATGAGCCGCTCGGAATCCACGAGGTTCTTGGAGCAACCGAGAGATATGACCGCAAGTCTATCAGCCATTGTTCCTGTTGCCGAAGAGTGATTCCACGAATGAACGTTTGTCAAACACCTGCAGGTCATCTATCTTCTCGCCAAGTCCGATATACTTCACGGGGATGTTGAACTGATCGCTGATACCGATCACCACCCCACCCTTGGCTGTACCGTCAAGTTTGGTTATAGCCAGTTCGTTGACCTGAGTAGCAGCGACAAACTGACGGGCCTGCTCGAATGCATTCTGACCTGTAGAGCCATCAAGCACGAGGAGCACCTCATGCGGGGCATCGGGAACGAGTTTCTGCATGACGTTGCGCACCTTGGACAGTTCGTCCATGAGACCCTTCTTATTATGAAGACGTCCTGCTGTATCTATTATGACGACATCCACATCATTGGCGATCGCGCTCTGAAGCGTATCGAAAGCCACTGAAGCCGGATCGGCTCCGATTCTCTGCTTCACCACAGGGACATCGGCACGGCGTCCCCACTCCTCAAGCTGCTCTATGGCGGCTGCACGGAATGTGTCGGCGGCACCGAGCATCACCTTGTTGCCTGCACGCTTGAACTGGGCCGCCATCTTGCCGATAGTTGTGGTCTTGCCCACACCGTTGACACCAACCACCATTATCACATGCGGACGGGCACTACCCTCCGGCAGCGTGAAGTCAGGCAGCGAGGATGTATTGTCGTTTTCAGCAAGCATCTCTGAAATCTCCTCGCAGAGAAGATTGTTGAGTTCGGAGGCTCCCACATATTTATCGCGTGCCACACGTTTCTGGAGGCGGTCTATGATGCGGAGAGTAGTGTCGACACCGACATCGGATGTGACAAACACCTCCTCGAGATTGTCGAGGACATCATCATCCACGGTCGATTTGCCGGCGATAGCGTGGGATATGCGGTCAAAAAAGCCGCGCTGGGTCTTCTCGAGCCCCTTGTCAAGGGTCTCCTTCTTCTCCTTATTGCGCGAAAACAGGTCAAAAAATCCCATAATTGAAGAGCGTCTTGGTTAGCAGAATGCAAAATTACTGAATTTCCGTCAGATAAAAAAACGAAAATGCCGAAGGTTCATTCCTCATCGTCATCATCGAGGAAGTCAAGATCCCATCCGTCGGAATCATACATGGAGCCTGTGAACTCGGCAAGTTCCCTGCCTTCTCGCTTGGTAGGCCGTCCGAGTCCCTTGCGGCGATCTATGAATCCTGATATCTTGACGATATCAAGCAGGTCAAGCTGGCTTTTCGGCGTGATATCCTCGAGATAGTCGGGGACAAGCTTCGCTCCGAGACGGTTCTGGGTCAAAGCCTTCACCCGGAAAGAATACGTGACCGGCGGCTTACGAACATTCACCACATCACCTACCTTTATGGTACGCGACGGTTTGGCCACAGCTTCTCCTATAAGCACCCGGCCCTTCTTGCATGCCTCGGTGGCCACTGTGCGTGTCTTGAACACTCTCATGGCCCACAGCCATTTGTCTACGCGAACTTCATTCATGGCGTATGTCTCACTTGTTGTTATAGTTGCACATTGCAGTCTGTATGCCGGCCAGACAGAAAGTCTTGATAGCCTCCACAGCTATCTCCACCCTCGCATCCATCGCCTTGACTTCATCGGCTGTAAAGTGGCCGAGCACATAATCCACCTGTGTACCGCGTGGGAAATCATTGCCTATCCCGAAGCGCAACCTCGGATATGCCTGCGTCCCGGTCATCTGCGCTATGTTCTTCAACCCGTTGTGACCGGCATCGCTTCCAGAAGGCTTTAGGCGTATGGCCCCGAACGGCAGCGCACAGTCGTCCACTATGACGAGTACCTGCTGTATGGCTATACCCTCCTTCTGCATCCAATAGCGCACGGCATTGCCCGAAAGATTCATATAGGTGGATGGCTTGAGTATGACGAGCTGAGCGTTCTTCACACGGCAATGGGCAACATCTCCATAGCGTTCGGTGGAGAATGCAGCTCCGCACGAAGACGCCAGCGCATCGGCCACTATAAAGCCTGCGTTATGACGGGTTCCTTCATATTCGGGGCCAATGTTCCCAAGCCCCACTATCAGAAATTTCATATCCTGCTGATTTAGAGATTGGTTAAAAACAACCTCTTAAAAAACACAGATTCCCCTTCTTTGGTGAAGGAAAATCTGTGCGTAAGTTTTTACTCTTTGTTTCGACTGCTGTCTTAGCCCTGGGCATTGGCCTGGGCACCACGTGCGGCACGGGTAAGAGCCACAGCGCAGACAACGGCATTCTTGGCGTTCATCAGCTCGAGACCATCGAAGTGGAGGTCACCGATCTGGAGAGTCTTGCCAAGACCGAGATGATCGACATTGATGACAACGCGCTCAGGGATCTCGGTATATACAGCCTTAACCTTGATCTTCTTCATGGAGAGGTTGAGCTTACCACCGGCCTTCACACCCTCGGCGTGACCCTCGAGCTTGACAGGCACCTCGATGGTGACGGGCTTCTTGTCGTTTACCTCGAGAAGGTCCATGTGGAGGATGGTATCCTTGACGGGATGGAACTGGATGTCCTTGAGGACTGCCATACGGGTCTCACCGTTTACAGTAAGCTCGATGGCGAAGATATCGGGGGTGTAGACGAGCTTGCGGACAGCATCCTGGCTAACCACGAGGTCTGTAGTGATAAGACCCTTGCCATTGCCGATCTCCACGATTTTCTCGCCGGGCTTGAGGGCGGCGGTATAGGGGAGGTCGATGATGGCACCGCCATTGAGAACGACGGGGATTTTGTTTTCCTTGCGGAGATCCTTGGCTGCCTTCTTGCCCAGATCGGTACGGGGCTCGGCGCTCAGCTGAAATGTCTTCATTTTCTGATTTTGTTTAGGGGTTGTGTTACTCAAAATTAAGTGCTCCTTAATTTCCCATCACACGGGATGCTAAAAAGCGGATGCAAAGGTAGCAATTTTCGTCCAATCATCCAAACAAATGCAGACTTTCCATTCGTTATGATACTTTTTTCGTTATTTTTTCATAAAACCAGATTCACTTATTTGATCCTTCCAAGGGCCTCGCTCTCAAGATCGCAGTCGCGCTGCAATTGCGTATGGAGCAGGGATGCCCCCGACGGATCAGTCATGGCCAGATCGGCATAGCGGTCCTCGTTGCGGATATACAGTGCCACAGTGTCCACCGGTTCCTTGTCAGGATAGGAGGGCGATGTGGTGTGTGCATCCGATCCGTTGGACCCGCTGTTATCGGGTCCGGGTATCACACTGTCGATGGTGAGCGGATTCTCATTACGTTCAATCGCACGCGGATCAAACCTATACAGAGGCCAGTAGCCGGCCTCCACCGCTCTCCTCTCCTCTATGATAGAGTGGCCGAGCCCCGGACGGATACCGTGGTTGATACACGGGCAGTAGGCTATCACTATGGCCGGCCCGGGATATTCCTCGGCTTCGGTGAGCGCATCTATAGCCTGCTGGTAATTGGCTCCGAGCGAGATGGATGCCACATAGATATCTCCATAAGTCATCATCATACGTCCGAGATTCTTCTTGGGCACTTTCTTTCCGTCAGGCGTATATTTCGCCACAGCCGAACGCGGAGTAGCCTTCGATGCCTGGCCGCCGGTGTTGGAATAGCACTCTGTATCCATGACGAGCACCTTGATAGGCTCGCCCGATGCAAGCACATGATCGAGACCTGCAAATCCGATATCGTAAGCCCATCCGTCGCCACCTATAGCCCAGACACTCTTGGCGGACAGCATATCGGCACTGTCAAGCAACGCCTCGTATTTTGGCGAAGCATCTCTCACGGGCTTCATCATCTCCACAAGCTGCGCCCCCGTGCGGGCCGACATCACGGGATCATCCTTGGCGCTGAGCCATGCCTCAAGCGGCGCTTTAAGGTAGGGCATAGTGGCAGGATCATCAATCAGGCCACGCACCATATCAGCCAACCCCTCCCGGCGCTGCCTCATGGATACGAGCATCCCGTATCCGTACTCGGCATTGTCCTCAAAAAGAGAATTACCCCAGGCCGGCCCCTCGCCACGCGAGTCTGTACAGTAGGCATTGGATGGGTAGTTGGCACCCCATATAGATGAACATCCAGTGGCGTTGGCTATCAGAAGACGAGAGCCGAAGAGCTGGGTGAGCAGTTTCACATAAGGCGTCTCGCCACATCCGGCACAAGCGCCGGAAAATTCGAGACATGGTGTGCGCAACTGTGACCCGTTGACAGTTGAGGCCGGCAGGAGCGCATCCTTGACCGTCACATTGGCACGAACCCATTGCAAAAGTGGTATCTCCTTGTCGAGCACCTGCTCCACGGGGGTCATTGTCAACGCATGTCCCGGGCATATGAGCGAGCATGACGAACATCCGAGACAATCCTCCGGATAGTTCTGTATGTGAAACATATATCCCGCAAGCTCAGGAGAGCCTTTGGCAGGTTTCATCACAAAGCCCTCGGGAGCCTGCGATGCCTCCGCAGCCGAAAGCACAAACGGGCGTATGGCTGCATGAGGACACACGAGCGAACACTCCGTACACTCCACACATTTGTCAGCATCCCAAACAGGCACCCGTGTGGCTATACGCCGGTGTTCGTAGGCGGTGGTGCCTGCCGGCATGGTTCCGTCAGGAGAGAATGCAGATACGGGTATGGAGTTCCCTTCTCCTTTCATACATGGCTTATGGATCTTTTCTATAAATTCACCGAGAGCCGCCGTACGGTATGCTGGGTCCGGACGTCTAACCGGCTCATCACCGGCATCCCATCCATCAATGCTGTCATAGTCCACCTCCACAATGGCACCGACGGCCATCGATATGGCCTTAAGGTTACGCTCTACGACTTCACCACCCTCATGCGCATATGTCTTGCGGATACAATCCTGCAGTTGCGCATACGCCTCCTCAAACGGTATCAGCGAACTCAGATACAGATACACCGTCTCCATAGGCATGTTTATCCTCGGGAGCAGCCCTACGGAAGCAGCTATGGAATCAGCATCTATTATATAGAATTTCAGTTTCTTCTCTTTTATAGCACCACGCATCCCGGCCGGAAGGCGCGAGGGAAGCTGCGACGGGGTCCACGGACAGTTGAGCACGAACGTACCTCCTTCACGAATCCTGTCAAGCATGGAGAAACGGTGTATGTAGCTCGTCTTGTGGCAAGCCACATAGTCCGCGTCATGGATACTATAGGCCGATGTGACAGGCGCGTGGCCTATACGCAATTGCGAGATAGTATATCCTCCTGACTTCTTGGCTGAATAGCTGAAATAGGCTTGGGCATACAGTCCGGGGGTATCGCCGAGTATCTGCGCCACCTGCTTGGTCCCGCCGACTGTACCATCATTACCGATGGCATAGAAAATACTCTGATATGTCTCCGCCGCGCCCTGTGTATCAATAGTCTCTTTGATATCAAGCGACAGATGTGTGACATCATCATCTATACCTACCGTGAAGCCATCTTTTGGATCGGCCGATGACATCTCGTCATATATGGCCTTGACCATGGAGGGATCGAACTCCTTGCTCGACAACCCGAATCTGCCACCGATCACACGGATATCATTGCCCTGCAGAGCGCTTATCACATCCAGACACAAAGGCTCATGCTGTGCGCCGGGCTCCTTAGTGCGGTCAAGCACTGCTACAGTCTTTACAGTGGATGGCAGGGCCGCACGTAATTCAGCTGCCGGAAATGGTCTGTAGAGCCTCACCTTTACCACACCGGTCTTCATACCACGGTTTGAATTCAACCATAGCGATGCCTCGGCTGCCACATCGGCTCCGGAACCCATCACTACGATGACCCTGTCAGCGTCAGGCGCACCGATATAGTCCACAAGATGATATCTGCGACCGGTAACCTCTCCGACACGATCCATGGCATCCTGTACAATTCCTGAAAATGCGTCGTAATAACTGTTGGCAGCCTCCCGGTTTTGGAAATACACATCGGGATTCTGCGCGGATCCACGCAGATCGGGATGTGACGGATTCATCCCCCTGCGGCGAAAAGCCATGACCTTATCTTTGTCAACCAGACGGAATATCGTATCGTAATCTATCACATCTATTGTATCCATCTCGGACGACGTACGCCATCCGTCGAAGAAATGAAGCACAGGCAACGACCCGTCTATAGCTGCGAGATGCGCCACAAGGGCAAGATCCATCGTCTCCTGCACAGATGCGGAGGCAAGCATGGCAAAGCCTGTAGCACGGCATGCCATCACATCCTGATGATCACCGAATATGGAGAGGGCATGTGTGGCAAGAGAGCGGCATCCTACATGAAACACTCCCGGCAACAGTTCGCCGGCTATCTTGTACATATTCGGGATCATAAGCATAAGGCCCTGCGAGGCTGTGAACGTGGTGGCCAACGATCCGGCTGCAAGCGCACCGTGAACCGCACCAGCAGCTCCAAGCTCACTCTCCATCTCCCTGACAGCCATGGGTTGCCCCATGAAATTACGACGACCCTGCATGCCCCACTTAAGAGCGGTCTCTCCCATCGAAGCGACGGGGGTGATGGGATAGATGGTGGCTACGTCGCTAAGCGCATATGCCACATGTGCGGCCGCCGTGCAGCCGTCGAGTATCTGCTTCTTCATGATTTAAGCTCTGTGATAACCGTAAAAATTCAGCACGGAGGAAACTTACAGGCGAATGCTTTGATTATCCGCATGTTTCCTCCGTGCCGGTTTCGTTTTCTTTCTGATGAGAGAATCTAAGGGATCAGAATCCGTAGGAATGGGTGCACATCTCGGTGATCCATAGCCACAGCGGGCAGAAGCCTACAAAGAGGATCACTGAAAGTGTGAGCGAAGTCGTACCGGTAGCCACATAGGTGTCATATTCATCGGCAATAATGATACCGGAGAATGCAGGAGGAAGAGCGGCTGCCACGACAAGCATCTTGAGGTTGAGGGCATCCATCTTGAACACCAGACCAAGTATAAGGATCACGGCCGGCATGACAACCATCTTGAGGATGGAGCCTAAAATAGCCTGCCAGTTGATATCGACTTTGACAGCCGAGAGTGTGATACCAGCCGAGAAGACGGCCATTGAAGCATTGGCACCCTTGATCAGATCGAACGAAGGGCTGAGCCATGCGGGCCAGGGTATACCGACCACAACCCATACCACGGCGAGAATAGGCGCCCAGGCCACAGGCTGTTCGAGAGCATGGATCACAGGAGTCCACGCGCTCTGCCCTTTGGTAGAACCGGGATTCTGCTTCTCAAGCGAGGCATTCATAAGCGACAATCCCACAGGGATACCGACGGCGTTGACCACGATTCCGACAATGGCCACCACAAGTGCCACTGCCGGAGTAGTGCCAAAGATAGGCTCAAGAACGGCAAATCCAAGAAAACCGATGGTAGGAGATCCGCTGATAAGGGCCGAGACAGCGGCATCAGCACCAGTGTTGCCCTTGAAGATGCGGAACACGTAGTAGGTGAGCATGAAACAGCCCATGATACCTACCAGCGATACCAACGACAGCTTGACATCAGCAGCAAGCATCTCGCGGCTCGACTGCACGATGGATACGAAGAGTGCGGCAGGAAGCGCATAGTCAAGAACGACTTTGTTGAATTTCTTCGCGTCATCGCCGTCAAAGATCTTACACTTACCCGAAATGTAGCCTGCAAGCATCACCACAATGATAGGGACGATTGCGTAGAGAATTACGTGTAGCATAAACAGTTGTTTTTAGAATGTGTTTGTGTGAGGGAGATGCCTGTCCGGACAGCACCGGGCCATCCGGACGGCAGGGGAAGTTTCGGGTATTACTAAACTGTGATATCCTGAAGGGGAGCGGGGTTGAGGTAACCGATGTGTCCTGACTCCTTGCCGGAGGACGCGGCGAGCTGCACATCGATAAGACAAGGCTTCTTCGAAGCTATACTCTCGGTGAGAGCCTTGGCAAGTTCATCAGGGGTCTGCACATAATAGGTCTGAGCACCGAAGGCATCGCCGAGTTTGTCATACCGGGCGTGGATGTCAAGGGTGGTCGGGGCCGGATCGGAAGTCTTGTCCATGGGGACTCCGATACCATTGTAGATACCGCCATTGTTGAGTATGACAACAGTGACCGGGAGATTGAAACGGCATGCAGTAGAGAAGTCCATGCCTGAGAATCCGAATGCGGAGTCACCCTCCACAGCCACGACACTCTTGCCTGTGGCTACGGCAGCACCGATCATCGAGCCCATACCCATACCCATGATGGCCCATGTGGCACAGTCCACACGATGACGAGGCAGAGACATGTCGACGGCATCGCGGACATCATCAAGGGTATTGGCTCCCTCATTGATAAGGATCACATCGGGATTGGCTTCGAGAATAGGCTTGATGGCTCCGATAGCTGTCCAGTGGTCCATGGGCATAGCATTCTTGTTGGCAGTCAGACGCGCGAGGAACTTGGCGTTCTTCTCCTTGGTCTCGGCCTGCAACGAAGGTACCCAGGCAGGATCGGCAGCCATTGTCTTTCCGTCCAATCCGGCAAGAATAGCATCGAGCGAGAGCCCCATATCGCCAACCACAGGTGCGGCTATAGGCACATTGACATCAATCTCCTGAGGCTCGACATCGAGCTGCACGAATTTGGTGTCAGGACTCCACTTGCCCTTGCCGAACGAGAGGAGCCAGTTGAGACGAGCACCTATGAGCACCACCACATCGGCCTTCTCCATGATGGTGGAGCGGCATGACAGGGCGCTGAGCGGTCCGGCATCAGGCATAAGGCCCTTGGCCATCGACATGGGGAAATACGGTATATTGTATTTCTCTATAAGGGCTTTGATCTTGTCATCCACCTGTGCATAAGCGGCGCCCTTGCCGAGCAATACGGCCGGACGCTTGGCCGATGTGAGAAGCTCCACGGCACGGTCGACGGCATCCTTGTTGGGAGCCACCGGTGAATACAGATCCACGGGCTGATAGAGAAGTTTCTCGGCCTCCTCACGATCCATCACCTCGCCAAGAGCCGGAGTGGTCATGTCGATATACACACCACCGGGACGACCTGACACGGCTGCGCGGTAGGCACGGTTGACAGCAGATGGTATATCAGCGGCCTTGCTGCAGCGGAAAGCAGCCTTGACCAGCGGACGGGCAGTGTTGAGCTGGTCAAGTTGCTCGTAGGTGCCCATATTCATATCCACCATGGTTGGATCGGATGCTCCGGATATCTGGATGACAGGATAGCAGTTGACCGTGGCATTGGCCGTGGCTGTAAGGCCATTCATGAATCCAAGCGAGGAAACGGTCATGAACACACCGGGCTTCTTGGTAAGATAGCCATCGGTAGCGGCAGCCATTCCGGCCTGCTGTTCATGACGGAAACCGACAAAACGGATGCCCTGTCCCTGCACGAGATAGGCAGCCTCAGTGATAGGTATGCCCACGAGACCATAGACAGTCTCTATGCCGACATTCTTAAGGGCACGGGCCAATATATACATTCCGGTCACCTGCTCGGGAAAGTGGGGAGCGGCAGGGACGGAGGGGTTGGTTGCAGTTGTTGCCATAGACATATATGCTTTTGTACTGAAAAAGGAGAGGACAAAAGTCAGCCGTCTTCGCTACGGACATTTGACAATTGTCCCCTCCTTTTTAGCTGAATTGATGATTATAATAAATAGCTTTCTGTGTCAGATCGTGAGTCCTTGTACGGCATCATCACTTGGCAGGAGCCGCAGGAGTCTCCGGCTTAGGCATGGGAGCCGTAGTACCGTTCTTGGCAAAGGCTGCTATCTGCTCGTCGGTGTATCCGTATGCCTTGAGCACCTCTACGGTATTGCCTCCAAGCTCGGGAGCCGGACCGTAGACAGGCTGATAGTTGGACATGGTGAACGGGCATCCTACGGTGACAAACTCGCCGACCTTGCCACCCTGGTTGATCTTAACGAGGGTATTGCCGTCATAGAGCGACTCATCGCTCATCATCTCCTTGGTGGAGAGCACAGGGCCTACAGGCACACCATATTTGGAGAGGATCTCAGTGACCTCAAATTTGGTCTTGTCAGCAGCCCAGGCGCCGATACGCTTGATGATCTCATCCTTATGGCGGTCACGGGCATCGGCCGTATTGAAGTCAGGATTGGTGAGCCAATCCTCGAATCCGAATGCCTGACATGCGAGTTCGAAGTCCTTGGCGCCACGCTGGAGGATGATGTATGCATAGTTGTTGGCATCAACCTCGGAGTCCATACCGCCGGCAGGCTTACATTTGTAAGTCCAACCGAGCACACCGCTACCCTCGGTGTTGCCTGAACGGGGCACACAGTCGCCGAACTTACCGTTGGGGTACTGCATGAACTGTGTCAGATAGCCGATACGATCGAGCGTAAGCTGATCACGTGTCTTGATACGGCAGAGGTTAAGACATGCGTTGTGCATGGACTGATATACGTAGCAGCCCTCTCCGGTCTTCTCACGCTGCACAAGCGCAGCAAGCAATCCGATGAGCAGGTGCATGCCGGTATTGGAGTCACCGAGGGCGGCGCCGCTCTGTGTAGGTATATTGTACTCGCCCTCATACCATCCGGTGGTAGAGGCAGCTGCGGCGGTAACCTGTGCGATAGGCTCGTAAGCCTTCAGATCCTTATATTTGGAAGATTCAGGGAAACCCTTGATGGTACCGTAGATACACTTGGGGTTGAGCTTATGGACAGCCTCCCAGCTGAAACCGAGCTTATCCATGGCACCCGGGTGGAGATTCTCCACAAAGATATCGGCCGTCTCCACAAGTTTGGTGAGGATGGCCTTTCCATCGGGGGTCTTGGCGTCAAGTGTCAGAGATTTCTTGTCAGAGTTGAGCTGGAGGTAGTAGAAACTCGGGCAGTCGGGATCGAACTGGAGTTCCTTACGTGTGGCATCGCCGACACCGGGGCGTTCTATCTTGATCACATCGGCACCGAGCCATGCGAGCATCTGTGTACATGAGGGACCTGATTGAACCTCAGTGAAGTCAATCACCTTGATTCCCTGGAGAGGAGCAGTATTCATAATTGTTTCTTGTATAAATGAGTTTTTGTTTATCCTTTACTATCAAGAACAACCCCGCCTTGAAAAAGTTTATCCGTATCTCTGCCAACAGCCCACGTAGCCAATTCGTCACTTACTATTGTCCATACAGAGGAAAAATCGTACCTTTGCACCCGAAAAAATTCTAAGGAAACATGCAGAAGATACGAAACATCGCCATCATCGCCCACGTCGACCATGGCAAGACAACCCTCGTCGACAAGATGCTCCTGGCCGGAAAACTGTTCCGCGACAACCAGACCACCGGCGAACTAATCCTTGACAACAATGATCTCGAGCGCGAGCGTGGCATTACGATTCTCTCCAAAAACGTTTCGATCAACTACAACGACTACAAGATCAATATCATCGACACTCCGGGACACGCCGACTTCGGCGGCGAAGTGGAGCGTGTGCTGAACATGGCCGACGGATGCCTTCTGCTCGTGGATGCCTTCGAGGGCCCCATGCCACAGACTCGCTTCGTGCTTCAGAAAGCCATACAGATGGGTCTGAAACCGGTTGTAGTAATCAATAAGGTTGACAAACCAAACTGCCGTCCAGATGAGGTACAGGAGATGGTGTTCGACCTGATGTGCAATCTTGACGCCACCGAGGATCAGCTTGACTTCCCCACCGTATACGGTTCCGCCAAGCAGGGATGGATGAGCACCGACTGGCAGCAGCCTACCGACAATATCACCCCTGTGCTCGACGCCATTATCAAATACATACCTGAGCCTGAGACTCTCGAGGGTGACGCCCAGATGCTCATCACGTCACTCGACTACAGCAGCTATGTGGGCCGTATCGCCATCGGTCGTGTACACCGCGGCGAGCTTCGCGAGGGAATGGACATCGCCCTCTGCAAGAAAGACGGTACAATCGTAAAACAGCGCATCAAGGAGCTGCATACATTCGAAGGCATGGGCCGCAAGAAAGTGCAGAGTGTGCGCAGTGGTGACATCTGCGCCCTCGTAGGCATAGAGGGTTTTGAGATCGGCGATACCGTGGCCGACTTCAACAACCCCGAGCCACTGCCACGCATAGCCATCGACGAGCCCACCATGTCGATGACATTCACCATCAACGACTCCCCCTTCTTCGGCAAAGATGGCAAGTATGTCACCTCACGCCACATAGCCGACCGTCTGACCAAGGAGCTTGACCGCAATCTCGCCCTGCGTGTATCCAAAGCCGATCATGAGGATACGTGGACAGTATTCGGGCGCGGTGTGCTCCACCTGTCCGTACTTATCGAGACCATGCGCCGCGAAGGATTCGAGCTTCAGGTAGGACAGCCGCAGGTTATCATCAAGGAGATCGACGGTCAGAAATGTGAGCCTGTGGAAATGCTCACGGTCAACGTGCCCGAGGAGTACTCATCGAAAATCATCGACATGGTGACCCGCCGCAAGGGCGAGATGGTGACCATGACCACTCAGAATGACCGCATACATCTGGAGTTCCTCATCCCTTCGCGCGGTATCATCGGTCTGCGCAACAATGTGCTCACAGCTTCCGCCGGTGAGGCTATCATGGCCCATCGCTTCCATGAATACCAGCCCTGGAAGGGCGACATAGAGCGCCGTACGAACGGATCACTCATAGCCATGGAGGCGGGTACGGCATATGCCTATGCTATCGACAAACTGCAGGACCGCGGCCGATTCTTCATCTTCCCACAGGAGGAAGTTTATGCCGGGCAGGTGGTAGGCGAGAATGCCAAGGACAATGATATCGTGGTAAATGTCACCAAGTCGAAGAAACTGACCAACATGCGTGCAAGCGGCGCCGACGACAAGGCCCGTATCGTTCCTCCGGTAGTATTCTCACTTGAAGAAGCTCTCGAGTACATCAAGGAGGATGAATATGTTGAGGTGACACCTCACCATCTGCGTCTGCGCAAGATCATTCTCGATGAGCTCGAGCGCAAACGCGCTAACAAGTAACAGGTCGTCCTATCCCTGAAACGACAAAAAATACAGCGTGCCGCATCAGTAAGTGATGGCGGCACGCTGTTTGCTTTAGGGTTGAGCCTGAGTGTCAGACTGCTTAATCTTCCTTGGTGTTGGATTTGGTTCTGGATTTCTGTTTGGAGGCCGACGATGCGATATCCTTCTCCTCCTTGAGGTCTATTTCATTGTGCTCGCGGTCAACGACCTTGTATTGCAGATATGCGAGCGATTCATCGGGCAGCACACGGAAATGGAATCCGTATTCAAACTGCCACTTACGGTAGAGCGACGGGAAACCTTTCTTGAGATATGCAGCCACGTATGGATGGACATACATCACGAAGTTTCTCACCTTGAGTGTATTGACAAGATAATCTATCTTCTCGTGGAGTGTGTCGGTGAATAGCAGCGATGGCTGAACCTCTCCTTTTCCGTGGCATGACGGGCACTCCTCGGTTGTTATGATGTCGAGGGCCGGGCGGACGCGTTGACGCGTGATCTGCATCAGGCCGAACTTACTCAGAGGCAGGATATTGTGTCGGGCACGGTCATTGGCCATCACCTCCTTCATATGCTCATAGAGCTTCTGGCGGTGCTCGGCCTTGTTCATGTCTATGAAGTCAACCACGATGATGCCCCCCATGTCGCGCAGACGCAACTGGCGTGCTATCTCGTCAGCGGCACGCAGATTCACCTCGAGAGCATTGCTCTCCTGATCAGCGGCGGCTTTTGATCGGTTGCCGGAATTGACATCGATGACGTGGAGTGCTTCCGTATGCTCTATGATCACATAAGCGCCTGAACGGAATGACACTGTCTTTCCAAACGAAGACTTGATCTGCCTCGTGATACTGAAATGGTCGAAGATCGGTATGTCGCTTTCGTAGAGCTTGACTATATCCTTGCTCTCCGGCGAGATGAGGGCCACATATTTCTGTATCTGGCTGAATATTTCCGGATCATTGACATGAATGCTCTCGAACGTGGGGCTGAACACATCTCTCAACATGCCCACGATACGGCTTTCCTCCTCGAAAATGAGAGCTGGGGCTGTGGCCTTGCGGGCTTTTTCGATTGTGTCTTCCCAACAATGGAGCAGAGTTTTGAGCTCATGATGAAGCTCCCTTACGCTCTTGCCTTCGGCCGAGGTACGGATTATTACACCGAAGTTTTTAGGACGGATACTGTCCACGAGCTGACGCAGACGCACCTTCTCCTCAGTAGTGGTGATCTTCTGCGATACGGAGATCTTGTCGCCGAACGGGATAAGCACGAGGTAGCGTCCGGTGAAGGATATCTCGGTTGTGAGGCGAGGCCCCTTGGATGAGATAGGCTCCTTTACGATCTGGACCAGTAGTTCCTGGCCAGGCTGTAGTGTTGTGGTGATGGTGCCGTGTTTGTCAATGTCAGGCTGACGCTTCATTTTCGACACCGTAGCGTCGGCCTTGTGGTCCACCAACACACTCTTGATGAATGAGGCGTAGGTGGAGAATTGCGAACCAAGATCCAAGTAGTGGAGAAAAGCGTCTTTCTCATAGCCCACGTTGACAAATGCGGCGTTCAAACCCGGCATAAGCTTCTTGACCTTGGCCAGGTAGATGTCGCCGACGGCATAGGCAATGTTTCGCGCCTCTTTCTGCAGCGAGACAAGGCGCGAATCCTCCAGCAGGGCGATGGATACTTCTCCGGGCTGGACGTCGACTATCAGTTCACTTTTCATTCTGTGTACTTGAATAAATGTATTGTCATCTTGAAGACATTACGCCTCACAAAGCAAAGAACAAACTTCTGCCGGGAGGAAAGTGAATAGTCCCGGCCGAGTCTGTTCTCTTTGCTGTCAGCGCCTGTCGTTCAACAGACGGCCACAAAATTATTTCTTCTTGTGACGATTCTTGCGAAGGCGTTTTTTACGCTTGTGCGTGGCCATCTTGTGGCCTTTACGTTTCTTTCCGCTGGGCATGGTTGTGGATTGAATTTAGTTTAACGATCGGGTTATATTTTTCTTATCTTGTTGACAGAAGCGATGCAGACTGCCGTTGGTAGATGATTACTCGGCGTTCTTCACCTCTTCCATGAACACCTTTGCAGGCTTGAAAGCGGGAATGCGGTGTTCGGGGATGATGATGGTGGTATTCTTCGAGATGTTGCGAGCGGTCTTCTCGGAGCGAACCTTGATGATGAAGCTTCCGAATCCGCGCAGATAGACGTTCTCACCATGAGAGAGGGAGTCCTTCACGGTCTCCATGAACTTCTCGATGGTTTCGAGCACATTGGCCTTGTCGATTCCGGTCGACTTGGAGATTTCGTTGACAATGTCAGCTTTAGTCATTTTGTCGGCAATTTTATAATTGGTTAGTATCGTTTATTTTGCGGGTCGGAGAGAGATGACTCGATTTTTGCAGGTGCAAATATCGTAACTTTTTTTGAATTGACAATGAATTTAGCCCAAAAAGTTTGGATAAAATTCACTTTTTCACCACTTTAGATTCAAAACAGCTCCTTCAGGAGGTCAAGCGACGGGCTGACGAGGTGTGTTTTTTCCTCTGACAGCGTGGCTGCTGCCCCAAGTCGGCGGTCAAGATGTATGGCTCTCCATCCGCTGCGCACAGCACCGGCGATATCAGTGTCAGGGTTGTCGCCGATCATGAGGTGATGCGATGGCTCCATATCTGCCGTCCGGCTCATGGCATGGACAAAAAGGCGTGGATCCGGCTTGTTGACTCCTATGTCATCGCTCAGCACCATGAGATCCACGATCCTGTCCAATCCGGTATTGACAAGCTTGCGGTTCTGCACATCGGTGAATCCGTTGGAGAGAACACCTATATTATACCCCTTGTCCCGCAGCGACTCCACAAGTTCCACCGCACCATCCACCATCGCCGTCTGCGCGGCAAGCAGCCCGAGGTAGAGCGGATCAAGCCGAAGGCAATAGGCATCAAGTTCGTCCACTGTACCGCCCCAGCCGGCGTTAAGAGGCGTTCTGAATCGGTCGAGACGCAGAAAGTCCTGAGTGATCTCGCCACGGTTGTACCGATCCCATAGTTTATGATTATGACACTCATAAGCCCCTATCCACTCCTCGCAGGTAGCGTAGTAAGAGGCAAGTCCCTCCTGTTCATAGAGCAGCCGCAGGGCCGAGCGGGAGTTGGCGTGAAAATCTATGAGCGTGTCGTCGAGATCGAACCATATCCAGGATACTCCCCGGCTCCATCCTTTATAGTTACTGTCAGATCTCATTGATACGCCACCATTTATAGGACTTCGGTCTGGCCGGGGCCTCCTCTCCCTCAAGCGCACGCAGACGCTTCACTACCCGCATGGTCACCGGCAGGATGATTAATTCATAGCAGGTCTTCAGGACTGTCTGTGTGAGGATAAGAGCGCCAATCTCGCTCCATGCAAGAATCCCCCCGAAAGCCATCGGGAAAAATATCATGGAATCCACACCCTCACCCCATAAAGAGGAGACGATGGCACGGATGGAGAAGCCACGGCCACGGGCGGATGAAAGTTTCATGCGCGACATCACATAGGCATTGACCATCGATCCGCATAGAAACGCCACGAAACTTGCGGCAAAGATGCGGGGTACGGCTCCGAATATCAGCTCCATGGCCTCCTGTCCGCCCCACGATGGAGCCCCCGGGAGCCATATACCGAGCTGTAGCAGCAAAGATACGAGCAGATTCATACCGAAGCCGAGCCATATGACCAGGCGAGCCTTTGCAAATCCATATACCTCGACAATACAGTCGTTCAGTATGTATGATACAGGAAATACTATGACTCCGGCTGTGATGGTGAGCGGGCCGAGATCCACAGTCTTGATCTCCATCAGATTGCTGACAATGAGACATACACAGAATGTCACTGCCAACAGCATGAACGTCACTGACACACGGGCTTCTCTCATAGCTGGGGCAGTATTTCGTTAATGAATTCACGCACACATCCATCGCCACCCTTCAGAGTCATGACCCGTATGCCTGGTATGGCGAGCACCTGCGGCATGGCATCGGCCGGACATGCGGCAAATCCCACAGCACGCAGAAGTGGCTCACAGTTGACATCATCGCCCATATATGCCATTTCGGCAAGGCTAATGCCCATCGATCCGCATATGGCCTCGGCCGCTTCAAGCTTTCCACCGAAACGCTTACCCTGCACCAGAAAATCCACCCCGAGTTTGGCCGCACGCCGGCTCACGATCTCAGTGTCCTCACTGGTAAGGATGCCAACCTTCACGCCGGCTTTCTGGAGCAGCTGCAGCCCCATGCCGTCGCGGGTATTGAACTTCTTCATGGTATCGCCGGCAGCGGTATAGTACATGCCTCCGTCCGTGAGAGTACCATCGACATCTGTGAGAAACAATTTTATATCCTTATATGTCTTGTCCATGAAAAATTTTGCGAAATAGAATGCAAAGGTACAAAATGACAGCGACATACGCCACTGTTTAACAAACATTGACCATCCCGGCAAGAAAATGACCGGAGGCGAGGAAATGTGGCGGAAAATGAGTAATTTTGCGGTGAAATCGAAACCAATCCCCATAGTATGCAGGAAAAAATAATCATTCTCGACTTCGGTTCGCAGACTACGCAGCTCATAGGCCGTCGTGTGCGCGAGCTCGGCGAGTATTGCGAAATTGTTCCCTACAACAAGTTCCCCTACGATGACCCCTCCGTAATCGGTGTCATCCTCTCTGGCTCGCCATCCTCGGTTTACGACGAGAAAGCCTTCCGCACCGAGCTTGACCGTCTGCGCGGACATCTGCCCGTGCTCGGCATATGCTACGGCGCTCAGTTCATCGCCTATACGTCAGGAGGCACCGTAGAGCCGGCTCCATCCCGCGAATATGGCCGCGCACACCTCGCCAAGGTCGACTCCACCGATCCGCTGATGAAAGATATCAACCCCGGCGCTCAGGTATGGATGAGCCACGGCGACACGATCACTTCCATCCCGACAGGCTTCAAAACAATCGCCTCTACCGACAAAGTAGCCATCGCAGCCTACAGAGTGGAAAGCGAGAAGACATGGGGCGTGCAATTCCACCCCGAGGTGTTCCATTCCGAGTGCGGCATGCAGATACTGCGAAACTTCGTGGTAGACATATGCGGAGGTAAGCTCGACTGGACAGCAGAATCCTTCATCGACTCTACTGTCAGAGCTCTGCGCGAGCAGCTCGGAGATGATAAAGTTGTCCTCGGTCTGAGCGGGGGCGTAGACTCGTCTGTGGCAGCTGTGCTCCTGAACCGTGCCATCGGCAAGAATCTCACCTGTATATTTGTAGACCATGGCATGCTCCGCAAGGACGAGTTCAAGAACGTGCTCCACGATTACGAATGTCTCGGCCTGAATGTGATAGGAGTCGATGCGTCAGCCAAATTCTTCGACGAACTGGCAGGGGTCACAGAGCCCGAGCGCAAGCGCAAGATCATTGGCAAGGGCTTCATCGATGTATTCGATGAAGAGGCTCACAAGATAAAGGATGTGAAATGGCTCGCACAGGGCACCATATATCCCGACTGCATAGAATCGCTCTCCATTACAGGCACCACCATCAAGAGCCATCACAACGTAGGTGGTCTCCCCGAGAAGATGAACCTGAAGCTCTGTGAGCCTCTGCGTCTTCTGTTCAAGGATGAGGTTCGCGCCGTAGGCCGCGAGCTCGGCATGCCTGACCATCTCATCAAGCGTCATCCTTTCCCCGGCCCTGGTCTGGCAGTACGCATACTCGGCGATATCACCCCCGAAAAAGTACGTATACTCCAGGATGCCGACGATATCTTCATCCAGGGTCTGCGCGACTGGGGTCTCTATGACCAGGTATGGCAGGCCGGTGTGATCCTGCTCCCCGTGCAGAGCGTGGGTGTGATGGGCGACGAGCGCACATATGAGCGCGCTGTGGCTCTCCGTGCAGTCACTTCCACCGATGCCATGACCGCCGACTGGGCACATCTCCCCTACGACTTCATGGCCAAGGTGAGCAACGATATCATCAACAAGGTGAAAGGTGTGAACCGCGTTTGCTACGACATCTCCTCCAAGCCACCGGCAACCATCGAGTGGGAGTGATATATTGAACTTCCAATCCCTGTTCTGACAGACACAAAAAGGGATAGATAAACAAGAATAAGGACAGATCCGACATAATGGAATCACTCAATTCCGGTCGGATCTGTCCTTATTCTTATCTCCTTGCCCCGCCTTAAGCGGCTTTATGATGCCATATGATCACTCCAGATGCAGGGTATGCCCCATTCGCTGCTTCTTGGTGAGCATATAGCGGCAGTTGTAGCGGTTGGGGGCTATCTCCATCGGGACATTCTCCACCACTTCCAATCCGAATCCTTCCAGACCCTTACGCTTGACGGGATTGTTGGTGATGAGACGCATCTTCTGTATGCCGAGCATATTGAGTATCTGCGCACCCACCCCATAGTCCCGCTCGTCAGCCTTGTGGCCGAGATGCAGGTTGGCGTCCACTGTGTCAAGACCTTCCTCCTGCAGCTTGTAAGCCTTGATCTTCTCCATGAGACCGATGCCGCGGCCTTCCTGATTGAGATACAGTACAGCCCCTGTGCCTTCTTTCTCTATCATTTCCATGGCCTTGTGGAGCTGTTCACCACAGTCGCAGCGCATCGAGCCGAAGATATCGCCCGTGGCACAGGAGGAATGCACTCTCACCAACACGGGTTTCAACGGGTCGATCTCTCCTTTGATAAGTGCTATATGCTCCAGCCCGTTGTCCTTCTGACGGAACGGGATAAGACGGAAATGACCGTAGGCTGTAGGCATATCCACCTCGACGCCCTCCTCGACAAGAGTCTCCTGATGAAGACGGTAGGCTATCAGATCACGTATGGATATGAGCTTGAGTCCCCACTCGTCGGCCTTGGCACGGAGTTGTGGCAGACGCGCCATTGTGCCATCCGGATTGAGAATCTCGATCAACGAGGCTGCCGGACGCAACCCCGCCAGACGGGCCAGGTCTATAGCTGCCTCCGTATGGCCGGGACGGCGGAGCACACCGTCATCCTGTGCATAGAGAGGATGGACATGGCCCGGACGTCCGAAGTCTGAAGGCTTACGGTCTGGATCAGCAAGCGCACGTATGGTAGCCGCACGGTCATGAGCCGACACGCCGGTGGTGCATCCGGGCAGGAGATCCACAGTAACAGTAAAGGGTGTACCGAGCATCGACGTATTGTCCTCAACCTGATGCGAGAGGCCAAGTTCACGGCACCGGGAGATGGTCACAGGGGCACAAAGCTCACCCCGGGCGTTGGATATCATGAAATTGACATGCTCGGGAGTTACTTTCTCGGCAGCGATGATAAGGTCACCCTCATTCTCGCGGTCTTCGTCGTCGACCACCACTACAAACTTTCCGGCACGGAAGTCCTCTATGGCGTCCTCAATCTTGTCAAGCTTTATCGGATTCATTCTGTATAAGTTTTATCAGTTCGTCTGACACACGCATGGTAGTCTCCAATTCATGGCGGAGACTCTTCTGCGCGCTTCTACCCATGAGCCACAGCGGTAGCCCGAACGGGAAAAATATTATCATCACGGTGCTCACCCATGCCGTTCCGGTGGGATGGATGAGCCACATGCTTCTTATGACGGGCATGTCCATGAGTTTCAATATCACCATATTGTCGCGAGAATTGGACAGCCGGTCCACGACTGTCTCCACCTCTTCGCGCAGAGCATGGAGCTGCGTGCGGTCATAACCCTTGCGCCAATAGCTCACATATCCCTGCGAGGCAGGATTGGCCGAGAGATAACCGGCGGCCTCGGCCCGTAGCCTTCCAAGGCGTTCCACAGCTAACTGTGGCCTGACCTCTTCCATCACCACCTCCTTCATCTCCACCTTGCGGGTCTCGCTCACACCGAGGAATCGCCTGAAGAAGTTCATATAGGCGTCCTTATTGAACACCGCCGAGTCATTGACCGCCTTATAGGTAAAGAATATACCCAGAGGGAGCAACACTGCGGCGCTGAGCCACATGCCCTGCCATACGGGCCACTTGCCATCGCGTGCAAGCTTATAGCCCATATTGTCGATGATGTAGTAGAATATGAACAGGAACACGGAGATGACGAGCGGTGTACCCAGTCCGCCCTTGCGGATGATGGCACCGAGCGGCGCTCCGATGAAAAAGAATATGATGCAGGCAAACGAGAGTGTGAACTTCTTCTGCAATTCTATGGCATGACGGCGTATTGTCTTGCGGTCATCAGCCATATTGATATTGCCGAATTCATATTCCTGCTTGGTACGCTGCACTTTGGAAAGCGCCTGATTGAGATAATTCAATGCGAATCCCGACGACGATCCGCGGAACACCGAATCGATATCCACGGGCTTGTCCATCTTCACGTCGGGTGTACGCTCTGTCCTGGCGTGTCCGTCAGAATAGCGTGTCCGGTAGACGGGGACATTGAGCACAGGCTGCTCACGCAGTGCCTTGGCAAAACGATTGCCCACGGAATCCACACGGAGGGTGACGGAGTCGATCGTGGCCTGCAGCTCGGCCATGTTCTTTCCCACATACTGATTGCGCATGCCCTGCTCGTCCATACGGTTGAAATTCGCATCGAACTTGAGCATGATCTCCTTGATGTCAAAAGACTCCCTTCTGTAAGGCACGTTCTTCATGCCGGCGGCAGCGTCCTTGAGGTTCTCGAACGACTCACCGCTCCATAGCCGGAGATAAAGATGTGTCTTGTCGGGTGTGATGGTCATCTTGCCCGAATCAGCCAGAATGATGGATGAATTCTCAAATCCCCTCGACACATCATAGATCATCATGTCATAGAGCACACCGCTCTCGCGGTCTTTCTTCTCGACAAACAGGTTGTAGCCGGGGATCTGATCATAGAACACTCCCTCGGGTATCTCAAGCTCAGGCGACTTCTGCCTCATGGAGAAGAGCAACGTCCACATCTTGGTCTGCGCCACAGGGAGCACATTGTTCTGAAAAAAGAATGCGCCGGTAGATATCAGCACCATCAGGACTATGAGCGGCGCCATGGTGCGGAGCAATGATATGCCCGATGCCTTCATGGCTGTAAGCTCGAACTGCTCGCCAAGGTTGCCGAATATCATGAGCGATGCCAGCAATATGGCCAGCGGCAAAGCCATAGGCACCATGGTCAGGGCGGCATAGAAGAAGAGCTCGGCGATGACGTCGACACCGAGGCCCTTACCGACGAGGTCGTCGATATAGCGCCACAGGAATTGCATCAGCACTATGAACAAGCAGATGCAGAACGTCATGACAAACAACGGCAGGAAGCTCTGCAGGATAAAAAGGTCCATTCGCTTGATTCTCAACATAGCAGTGCGGGATGGATGGTAGATATCCGTTGGTAGGGATGGGGTTAGTGAAAATCAGTGCGTCCGGCCGGTTTTGACTACCGACCGGACGCGCTGTGTGTTTGTTTTCTTCGCTTGTATTGCAGCAGAGATGGATCTGATACAGAGGCTTACTTCACGCCAAGGCGCGACTTGACGGTATCAGTGATATCGGTCACATCAGTGCCTACATAAACGGGCACCATGCTCTCGAACACGAAGGTGTATCCACCCTCGGCACCTACATTCTGCACAGCCTTCATCACACTCTCCTGGATGGGAGCGAGGAGCTGCTGCTGCTGGCGCTGGAGATCCTGCGAAGCGGTCTGGCGGAACTGCTGGATCTTGTTGTCAAGCTCCTGCATCTCCTGCATGCGGCGGTCCTTGATTGTCTGCGGAGTGTTGGCATCGAGAGCCTGGAACTCCTCATATTTCTTGCCGAACTCTTCCTGAAGCTTGGCGAACTCGTCCTCGTACTTCTTGGTTGCTGCCTCCATCTGCTCGTTGACAGTCTTTATTTCGGGCATAGACTCCATGAGGGCGTTAGTGTTGATTACGGCGAACTTCTGCGCGAATACACTCATGGGAAGCGCAATCATGATTGCGACAAGTAATTTCTTGATCATCGTTTTTATCGTAGGATGTTGTTTTTTGATTTTTAACTTAAATGTGCTAATGCGGTGCAAAGATAGGGATTTTATTTGGAAAATCCTAACTTTTCAAGCACCTCGTTGGAGACATCGATGCGGGGCGACGCAAAGACAATGTCAGACGACGTGGCACGGTCGAATATACACTGGTAGCCGCGTTCCTCCGACACCTTCTTGACGGCATTATACACGTCCTCCTGTATGGGCTTCATGAGCGATTGGCGCTTCTTGTAGAGCTCCCCGTCAGGGCCGAAATACTTCTGGCGCAACTCGGCTGCGCTCTTCTCCTTAGCCACGATCTCCTCCTCCTTCTTCTTCTTCTGGTCGTTGGTGAGGAACACCATCTCGTTCTGATAGTTCTTGTAGAGGGTCTCGGCCTCCTTGGCCACGGCCTCCACCTCCTTCTGCCAGCGCTGGGAGAGCTGGTTGAGCTGTTCGTTTGCCATCTCATATGATGGAATGTTGCTCAGCACATAATCCATGTCTATGAGGGCGAATTTCTGTGCCGAGGCCCCGAGGACGCCGGCGGCGGCGATGATCACCGCTACTATGAGTTTCTTCATGTTGGGTCTTTCTATTGTTTCGTTTCTTATATAGACACCTGCCGGTTGAAAAAGTTTAACCTCATGTGATTAGAACTCCTGACCGAGTATGAAGTGGAAGTGCGATCCGCCCTTCTCGCCAAACACCTTGTCGAAACCGTACGCCCAGTCGATACCCATCATTCCGACCATAGGGAGGAATATGCGCACACCCACGCCGGCCGAACGCTTGATGTCAAACGGTGAGAAGTTCTTCACATCCATCCATGCGTTACCACCCTCGGCGAATGCCAGACCGTAGATGGTGGTGGTGGGCTGGAGCATGAAGGGGAAATGGAGCTCGACACCGAATCGTGTGTAGGCCCTGCCACCGCCGAGACGATAGGGGGTGAACTGTCCGTTGTCATAACCGCGCAGGGCTATGGTCTCCTGAGCATAGGTGTAGGATCCCGACATACCGTCGCCACCCACATAGAATGTCTCGAACGGCGACTTGAGATGACGGTTGTAGCTGCCAAGCAGACCGATATCGGCGCGGGTCATGAGCACGAGCGTGTATTTGCCGTCAGGATTTGTGAGCGGAGTATAGGTGCGCGAGAGGAAACGCAACTTCCAGTACTCGATCCAGCGGTAGAGCTCGCGGTGAGCCTCGTCGGTGTTGGTCTCAGAGAGTTTCTTCCAGTCCTTCTTGCCGAAGAGCGATGCCGGAGGTGTGAGCTGCAGATTGAGCGAGAATGTCGATCCGCGACGTGTATACTGCGGGTTATCAATCGAGTTACGGCTGAGTGTCAGGCCGAGCACGAGCGAGTTGGACGTACCGTTCTGCATGTTCAGCAGGTATTCCCAGTTCTTGAGGTGATACCAGGTATAACCCAGCTCAGCCTGGAACTGGAAGTAGTCGTCAGGCCAGTTGAGACGCTTACCGAAGCCCACATTGACACCGAGCATCTGCAGATACTTGTTGGGGTCGTAGGCATTCTCGATAGCGTTGTTATAATAATCATTGTAGCCGGTGTTGTAGAGACCTCCGTAGCTGTACATGTAATTGCTCATGTAGCGGTTGTTGTAGTAGGAGGAGTTCACACCTGTCTGACGGCTGTAGTAGGCCGACACCGAGAGCGAGTTGGGGCGCTTGCCGCCAAACCATGGGTCAAGAAACGATATGGAGTAAGCCTGATAGTAACGGGCATTGGTCTGGGCCGATATCGTGAGCTGCTGTCCCTCGCCCTGAGGGATGATACCGCGGTAGGAGTTGGGATAGAACAGATTCTTGATCGAGAAGTTGGTAAACTTGATGGCCACCTTACCGATGATACCCGTCTGGCCCCAACCCATCGAGAACTCAAACTGGTCGTTGCTCTTGGAGGTAAGATTGAAAAGGATATCCACAGTGCCGTCCTCCTGATTGGGTTCGGGACGTATGTCCATGCTCTCAGGGTCGAAATGTCCGGTCTGGGCTATCTCGCGTGCCGAACGCATGAGGTCGTTCTTGCTGAAAAGCTCACCCGGCTTGACATGCAGCTCTCGGCGTATCACCTTCTCATACAGACGGTCATTACCATTGATGATCACATTGTTGATCCTGGCCTGCGGACCCTCGAAAATTCGCATCTCGAGGTCGATGCTGTCGCCATGCACATTCTTCTCTATGGGCACGAGGTCAAAGAAGAGATAACCCTCGTTCATATAATAGTTCGCTATGGCGTCATCATCCTCGGTGGTACGCTTGTTGAGAAGTTTCTGATTGTAGACATCACCCTTCTCGATGCCGAGCACATCCTTGAGTATCTCGGTAGGATATACGGTATTGCCCACCCATGTCACATCATTGATATAATATTTCTTACCCTCGTCGAGTTTGATGTAGACATCCACGGTCTTCTCGTCGAAAGGCACCACTGAGTCGCTCAGGATAGCTGCGTCGCGGTAACCCTTCTCGTTGTATTTCTGCACGATACGCTTGAGGTCATCCTCATAGTCGCTCTCCACAAATTTCTTCTGGCGGAAGAGGTTGAGCAGCTTGCCCTTCTCGTTGGTCTTCTTCATGACGCGCTGCAGCTGGTTGTCGGAGAGCACCTCATTGCCGTCTATATAGATCTTGTGTACCTTTACCTTGTCGTTCTTGTTGACATTGATATTGACAATCACCTCATTGGGGGCCGACAGATCCTCCACGAGATCAATCTTCACCTTGGCGTTGCCGAAACCCTTGTTGCCGTAGTATTTGGATATGATCTGCTCGGCGCGGTTGACTATGTTCTGTGTTATCTGATTGCCGCGGCGCAGCTGCAGAGCCTCGTCAAGATCCTTCTGCTCCCCTTTTTTCACTCCTATGTAATTGATGGAGGATATGCGCGGCTGCTGACGGAGGTTGAACGCGAGCCATGCCTTGTTGCCCGACACCTTGTCGACCGATATCTGCACCTTGGAGAACAGACCCTGACGCCACAGACGCTTGGCGGCATCGGTAAGGTCGCTGCCCGGAATGGGGATATAATCGCCCACCTTAAGGCCTGAATAGCCTATGATGTTCTTTTCCTCATAGTTGTCAGCTCCGGTGATACGTATGCCGGCTATCTCGTAGCTTTTGGGAATACCGGAGAAGATAACCGTGGGGTTGATTACGGTATCCGAAGCGAGCTGTGCACGGAGTGCGGGCGTGCCCGCCATTACCATGACGATGACAAGAAGAAGGATATGATTGACTTTATTGCGCATATTTTCGTGATGAAATATTGTCCGGTGTGTGGATATTGGAGAGTGTGATGGATATGGTCTTACTGTATCTGTTCGGATGTGAGCCCGAAGCGGCGCTCACGCCCTTGGAAATTGTCTATGGCGCGGTAGAAGTCCTCCTTGGAGAAGTCGGGCCAGTATGTGTCGGTCACATATATCTCCGAGTAGGCTATCTGCCAGAGCATGAAGTTGCTGACACGGTGATCACCACCTGTCCGGATGAGCAGGTCGGGGTCAGGCATTCCGTTTGTGGTGAGATATCGGTCAAAGTCCGCATCTGTCGCCATGTCGGCAGGAGTGGCGCGTCCGGCCTCCACATCGGCGGCAAAACGGCGGCAGGCATCGAGTATCTCCCAGCGCGAGGAGTAGCTCAACGCCAGTGTGAGCGTCAGCCCTGTACAACGGGATGTGTCAGCCATGCACTTCTCAAGCCGGCGGGCCGCCTCGGCGGGAAGGCGGGAGATGTCGCCGATCATGGAGAGACGCACATTGTTCTTTATCAGATCCGGCGTCTCACGCTCGATGGCTATGACTATGAGATGCATGAGCGCGTCCACCTCGGCCTGCGGCCGATTCCAGTTCTCGGTGGAGAATGTATAGAGTGTCAGATACCCTATTCCGGCGTCGACGGCCGCTTCTGTGATGCGGCGCACGGTGTTGACGCCCTCCACGTGGCCTTCGCTGCGGTCCAGTCCGCGGGCCTTGGCCCAGCGGCCGTTGCCATCCATGATGACAGCTATGTGGCGGGGCTGGCGCGACTTGTCGTTATGGGCTGATGCGTTCATGCGGTTGTGGTTCAATCTATGCGGTGACAGGCCACACAGCGCTTGCCGAACTCATAGGAGATCGATAGCACAAGCGTCGAGTACCAGTCTGTGTTTTTTAAAAATGAGCTTTTTATGAGATATGGATCCGAGAGTACGGCTCCGTCGGCCTTGTCGCCGACTATTTTGGTCATGGCGAACTCCAGAGCCAGATTAAGCCTGGGTTTGATCTTATACTTCACTCCCACAGCCATCGGTATGGTCATGGCCACATGACTCTCGCCCGACACAGAACTCATGCTTACGCCGAGTCCCAGCGCCACATAGGGAGTGATACGGGTCAGACGCTTGTAGGTCTCGCCGATACCGTAGTTGAAGAAATTGAATTCGCCGCGTGCCTGAAGGTCATATACCGTGGATTTGAACGAGTAGTTCTCCAGTCCGGGTATTACATTGTCCATCCCCTCGGTGGTTCCGCTCAGCGATGCGAGTCCTATCATGCCGCGCAGGGCTATGCGCGTATTCATGAGATAGCGGAAAGAGAGATTACCCCCTACCCCGGGACGCGAGAAGAGCGAACCGGGATTAGCGTCGCCGAGATAACCCGACATACCTATCCCTGCGCCGAGATCAAACTTGTAGGTCTCGGGCTGGGCCACCTCCTGAGCCACCGATGCCGCCGGAGCAGCCATGGCCAGAAGGGTCAGGCATAATGCCGGATATATTCCACGGAGCGTCGTCACACCTGGTCGAATTTAATATTGGGGCTTGAATGTGAAGCGGTTGATGACTCCGCGGCGCACCTTGTCGATCAGCGTGCCCGAAGCGCTCGTGCCTCCGAATAGATAGATGTAAGGGCATTCCCACTCCGTGACAGGCCTGCTGACGCGCGACGGCAGCGTGGAGTCAAACACAAGTGCCTGAGCATTGCAGAAAGCAGCCATCTCCACCGGTAGCTGCATGGTTTCAGTAGCTTCATCCCAGGTGATGCCGAAGTCGCGCGACACGTATACCGTGCGCGACACTACCGCGCCATGCTCGGTGACATACTTTCCGCCTACGGCATAAAGCGCTGACTGCTCCGAGACTTTCCAGTTCTTGGAGTCCACTCGCACAGCGAAATAGGGAAACAGCGTCACACCCTCGCGCTCATCTATGCCTTCGGTGCTGAGGCGTCCCCACACACTTCCGTCATAGGCCCACGACTCGCCTGTGAGATGACTGTCGCTGTCACGGCCGCCTATCATGATGGCCATGGGCGAGGCACTCCACTTGCTCGTGTAGTTTACCAGAGCGCTCGTTCCCGACACGGGACAGCCGCGGGGCACGCTCTTCACGGTCGAGGCCGGATACGTCACATGCTTCCACCCGTCGGCATCACGGCGTGCGCCGAGGAGTGTGGAGCCGTAGCCGCCATATATATGATTCATTGTTTCGCCCGTGGCCACCCAGGTAGAGCCGCCATCGGTCGAGCGATACAGTTCGTTGCGCGAGGTGAGGATATACAGAGCATCGTCGGTCGATTCAATTGATGAGGTCACGGCCCCCGAAGGGAGGGTCACCTGACGGCTGTCCCACACACCGGCGAAAGGATCGGCGCTCACCGCCACCGATGCACCCGAGGCATTGGAGGTGAAGCACATGGCCTCACCCTTGTACATCACAGTCTTCTGCACCGTAGGCGTCTGGAGCGCGGAGGGGAGACTGCGCTCTGCGGCAGTCTGCCACAGAAGTGTGTCGGGGATCTCCTTGTGCACATTCACACTCACCGTATATGCACGCTGGGCCTGTCCGTCATAACTTTTCACGACCATCTGCACCGGACCCTCCGAGAAGTTGATACTGTCGTTGGGACTCTCTATGATATTGATGGTAGTGTCGCGCTTGGTGCCGGGGATAGGGAAAGTGATGTCGCACGCGCTTGCCGACGATGTCCCCACCTTAATAATAAGCTTGCTCACATCGGTCCCCACCGGGAGCGAATCGGCATTGAAGATACGTGCGCCCACGAGATCGATCGAGAAGTAGACCGAGTCGAGCGCGGCCACCACACTGTCATCCTTGGCGAGCGAGAAAGAGGTCACGGCACAGTTGGCATAGCTTGAACTCTGCACAGGATCCGGATCCTCGTTACACGAAGCCGCAAAACAGCCAACGAGCAGTGACAGAATGAAATATATCGGAAGTTTTCTTGTCATAACGATATGTGATACGGCGGGACACGGCCCAAGCCGGTCTCCGCAGACGGTTTCAAGCTGCAAAGTTAACAACTATTTTGTTAACTCACATACCGCAAAGGTGAAAAAACATGAATTGTAAATAATTTTGAAACCGCCCACCACCACCGCCCGCCGGCCGTGCCAATTATTGTGTGTCAATTATGCCACACGGTTTATTTTGGCGGTTCATTATTAATGCGTAATTTTGTGTCGCTGACATACGGGACACCTCTTCCCGTCACAGGTATCAAGGATATGCGCGGAGGCGTATAAAACCTAATAAATTAAGATTAAAAAGCAAGACGTTTTTACGTTTCGTTTCTTCGCCGTTCAAAAAACTTCGCAACTTTTTTAGAAACACGTAATAGGAGAAACGACAGTCGGAAACGTCCACAATCGATGTATACCATCTGCATCGGCACAGTGTCAAGAAAGCATCTGTCAGGGGAAACAACTCCTGAGGGTGACGGCTTCCTGCCATGGATCGGCCGCCACTCCCCGGGAGCCTATTCCGGATAGAGTAAGTCTTTTGAGGCACTGCTTGTCGGGCGGTTTTTGTGTATATTGTCAACGTGGGCTGCAACTGTCGACAACTGTCCTTACGTGTAGGTAATGCGAAGACCTTTGAATGGGGATGGCGATAAGTTTATGCATCCCACGTTTTGCATACCGTCACACCTCTATTATTATATAGAGCGACACATCACACTTCACTCAATCACACCATCATCTTCAGCCGGCTATCCAAGGGATGAGGAAGCGGACATGGAGACACCACGAAAAAACGACAGTAGTAACTATACACACAAGCATCGATCTTCGCTCAATGGATTCCGACTCTGCAAATACCCGCTCCTCCTCGATGGAACTCAAGAATATTTTCTCAACGTTTGGTTGGGCGCCGTCCTGTGTCCGGTTCTCTCATGTCCGGACACACGGTGGCGTTCCTCGCCGGCATCCCCTTACATTAAAATCAGATTATTGACTAACCCTCTTTCGACTGGCAGATGGAACCGATAGGAACAATGATTCGCGAGGAACTCGAGAGACAGGAGCGCTCCGTCACATGGTTTGCACGCAAACTCAGCTGCGACCGCTCCAACGTATACCGCCTCTTCCAGAAACACTCCGTCGACACAGCCCTTCTCGGGCGCATATCCGTGATACTCGGACGCGACTTCTTCGCCGAACTGAGTGAAAATCTGCCGGTTGCCATACGCCGTGTGTCACAATCAGACACATGTGTGTCAAAATGAAGACACCACTGTTGCACACCTGCAATATACTTATAGTGTGCAAAATAGCACTTTGGTCTAACTTTGCGTAAAATTTTATCTCCAATCCTCACACCACGTTTTTGCCTATGTAAAAATGCAAATTATCTACCTCAAATCACAGAAAATTCACAAAAACCAGTTAAAGTTATAACTTAAAATTTCATCTATGAACAAAAAATTCATCAACGGGCTGCTTCTCGCCACCCTCGTGGTAGGCTCCGCAGGCAGCTTCACCTCCTGCAAGGACTACGATGATGACATTGACAATCTGCAGAATCAGATTGACAAGATCAATGTAGATCTCGGTGCGCTTCAGGAGAAAATCAACAGCGGCAAAGTCATCACTGGCATTGCCCAGACCTCGAACGGTGTAGACATCACACTGAGCGACGGTCAGGTTCTTACCCTCAAGAACGGTAAGGACGGTGAGAACGGTGCTCCCGGTACTACCTGGACCATCGGCGCCGACGGCTATTGGTATGAGAACGGCAAGAAGACCGACTATCGTGCCATAGGCGAGCAGGGCCCCGCCGGAGAGAAAGGCGACAAGGGCGACAAAGGCGACCAGGGTGACAAGGGCGACAAGGGTGACACCGGCGCTACTGGTGCTACCGGCGCTACAGGTCCTCAGGGTCCCCAGGGTGACAAAGGTGACCAGGGCGACAAAGGCGACAAGGGTGACAAGGGTGACACCGGCGCTGCTGGCGACAAGGGTGACAAAGGCGACAAGGGCGACAAGGGCGATGCCGGCGAAAACGGCGAGTACTACGTTCCCGAGTCCGACGGTTACTTCTGGATCTACAAAGACGGCCAGAAGATCAAGAACTCCAATATCTCCTGGAAGGCTCAGACCCTCTCTGCTGTATTCACAGGCAACACTCTTACCCTCGGCCACGTTCAGATCGGCACCAACGCTGACGGATCTCCCATCTACGGCGACAAGGTAATCGACCTCGGCATCTCCGTTGGTTCGATCGAGTTCATCCCCACTCGTATCAGCAAGGATCTCCCCTATGCTACTACCGACGTGCCCTTCTACACTCTGACCAGCTACATCTCAGAGACCAAATACAAATCAGGCACCAACACCACCTTCGTTCCGCAGACCGACTGGAGCAAGTCCAACGTAGTTGAGCTCCGCTACCGCGTGAACCCCAGCAACGCTTTCGTTGCCGACGGTGCTATCGCAAGCTTCATCGGCCGCACCGTTTCGCGTGCTGCTGACGACATCGCTTATCCTCTCACCGTGCTCACCAACACCACCGAGGATGCAGCCGGCAACAAGACCGTTCACCACTTCACCAAGAACGGTGGCGAGATCACTCTCCAGACTATGCTCAACAACACCAAGAGCAACATCGCCGCTCTCTATCTCTGGAACGGTCAGGAGAAGACCATCTCCGACTATGTAGCCATCGAGAACGATGAGATCACCGCTACTCTCGTGGACAGCGCTAAAATGAAGGGCAACGCCAAGGCTGAGCTCGTTAAATTCTACGATCGTAACCGCGCCTTCACATCTTCGTTCAAGGAGACAAGCGCCAACATTCAGAAGTACTTCTGCGCGCTCAACGCCGATGCTAATGTTGACATGAAGTTTGACGGTCAGCTCGACCTCACACTCCTCCCCGGTCTCCTCGCTACCGAGGTGCCCAACTGGCTCAACAAGCTCGGCTTCGACGGCGTTCACTATGTGTTCACCCTCCCCGAGGAGTATCGTTCCGATGATGCCCAGAAGACCAACCAGCAGTGGTTCGTACAGCTCGACAAGGACGCTGCCACCGGCCACTACATCCTCAAGGCTAACGCCAAGAACCTCGTAAACGGTCTTACTCCCGCCATCGGCCGTACCCCCGTTGTCCGCGTTGACGCTTTCGTCAATGACAACGCCGGCAAGGCTCACATGGTTGCTTCCGCTTACATCAAGGTTAACATCGTTGACGTGATCCCCGACGATCCCGAAAACCTCGGCGACCTCCCCGCAGTCAACATCATCAACGGTAATGCTCCTGAGTACAAGTACCAGAACCTCAAGGAGACTCAGACCGCTGTAGGTGAGATGAACTGGACTCGCGTTAACAACGAGATCTACGGTATCACCGGCTTCACCTCCAGCACATTCTGGAACTACTATGGTGGCGACAAGAACGAGTACACCGTAACTGTAACCGCTACAACTACCAGCGGCACACAGGCCTCCATCATCAACGAGAAGGGTCAAATGGGTGTGGCCAAGACCTTCACCAACGAGGGTATCTTCCTCACCACCGGTCTCTTCGACGGCAACACTCAGACTTCGAACATCAAACTTGCTATTGACAACATGGTCAAGACACAGCACACCTACAAGAACGTAGACGGTAAGGGCGCTGAGTACACCGTGACCATCAAGATCAATGCTGACGACAACACCAAGAACAAGAACGTTGTCATCACCCAGAAGTTCTATGTTCTCTGCCTGAACAACACCTTCGACTTCAACCCCAACTACTATGTTGAGAACTATGCCGGCTACCACAATGTAGTCATCACCAAGGGTCAGCTTGTTGACGACGAATGGACCCTCCAGATGAACATCTCTGAGGTATTCGCCATGGTTAACGGTAAGAACATCTTCCAGTACTACAAGGATCAGGCCTTCAACACCAAGGCTATCGACTTCTCGCTCCAGCCCGCTACTCAGACTGGCGTTAAGTACGATGACGTAACAACTCCCGATGTCAACGGTCTCATCTATCTCACTGCTCCTCTGTCCACACCGTTCAAGGTTGCTCAGATGCAGTACATGCTCACTCTCGTGAACGGTGAGAAGTGCGGACCCACCAACTTCAACATCTACTTCAAGAACCCGTTTGTAGCCGGCAATGGCGCAGCTCTCTCGCTCAACGGCAACAAGCTCGGTGAAGTAACAGTTGACGTTAAGCCCTCTGTAGTAGTTAACGATGTTGACGGCAACGCCATCTACACCTGGAACAAGACCAACAAGGCTCTCGAGCTCTCCTCTGTAGCAACTGATATCTTCAAGCTTGGCGAACCCACCGTGACCTACGCTTTCGATACTACAACTGCTGACTACAAGGACTTCGTAGGCAACCTTGATCCCAAGTCGACCTTCAAACTCAACTCGACGACAGGTGAAGTTACCTACTCCAACCTCGGTGCCACCCTCGTGAAGACCTACAACCTCACCGTTAAGGCTACTGTAACCTTCGGTAACCTCTCGGTTGTAGTCTGCACAATCCCCTTCACCGTTGAAGGCGGCATCTGATCAGAAAATAATTGATAAACGAGTACAATAGAGGTAACAGCAAATCTGTTATAAGTAAATAAACTCTATCTTGTGCGGGGTAAGTTGTGAAACTTGCCCCGCATTTGTTATATCCACTCCGCAACAAAAACATACCACAACATCGTCCCTCCGGGTTATAGTGGTCGGAAGACAAATATATTCTATACTTAAAGTTGTTATACTTCAAAATTATATCAACTATGTCACAAAAAATAAGTATCATTGATTTAAT
>CAJTJG010000007.1 GCA_910576785.1 uncultured Duncaniella sp. | reverse complement strand
CCCATTTTCATTCACCGCCTCTAAAAACACACAAAAAAATTTGGCCAATTAAAAATAAATGCCTACCTTTGCATCGCTTTTGAGAGGAACAACACTATCTCTCCCAAGCCCAAGGAGATTCGCTAGCTCAGCTGGTAGAGCACAACACTTTTAATGTTGGGGTCCTGGGTTCGAGCCCCAGGCGGATCACAGAAGGGTCACTTTTAAGTGGCCCTTTTTTCGTGTCCGTAAGTGACTGATGTGCAAGTGTTAGCACTTTATAAGATCTTGATTTATAAAGATTTATTACTATCCGTAAACCCTAAAGGACAGTAATATCTATTTTTAGTAACATCAGCACCATGACTGCCAATTCCCCCTCATCATTGAAATTGGTAATTACTTCCAAGCTTGTGGTATTTTCCACACGCAGAACCAAAGTAATTTTGCATCGTAAAATCAATGGGATATGGAATTACATAAATTTCTTGAAATGATGGAGCGTCGTGAAACAGTCCCGACCGGTTCTGCGGCACACGAACTGATGCACAGGTGTTATGCTGAATCGCAACGATTGATGCTCGACTATAATACCAATCCCCATACCGATGAGGAGAGAAACGCACTTCTTTGTGAACTCACAGGCTGCGAGGTTCATCAGTCGGTAAGAGTAATGGCCCCATTTCAGGCGGATTTTGGAAAGAATATCCATTTCGGCAAAAATGTTTTTGTCAATGCCGGATGCAAATTCCAAGACCACGGAGGCATCTATATCGGCGACAATACTCTTATCGGTCACAACTGTGTGATGGCGACGATCAACCATGACCCGCGCCCTTCGCACCGCGCCGACAATATTCCTGCTCCGATACATATCGGACGGAACGTGTGGATAGGTGCGAATGTGACAATACTGAGTGGCGTGACGATAGGCGAAAATGCCATTGTTGCCGCAGGAGCGGTCGTGACAAAAGATGTAGCACCCAATACTATGGTTGGAGGTGTCCCGGCAAAATTCATAAAACAGATACCACAGGAATGAAAGCAAAACTATTTTTAGGAGTTTTGGCGACAATTGTATCAGCTATGGTACTCCCGGTAAAAGCAGAATCAGAAAACCCTTATAACATGATGAAAACAGAGAATCTTTCACTCGTTCAGGAATGGGACAAAACATTTCCTCAAAGCGAAAAAGTAAACCACAGCAAGGTAACTTTCCGTAACCGCTACGGTATAACTCTCGCCGCAGACCTGTACATACCTAAGAATGCCACAGGCAAACTTCCGGCTATTGCTGTCAGCGGCCCATTCGGGGCAGTCAAGGAGCAAGTGTCCGGCCTCTACGCACAAAAGTTGGCTGAAAACGGTTTGCTTACAATCGCTTTCGACCCGTCTTATACCGGTGAAAGCGGTGGCGAACCTCGCTATATCGCTTCTCCCGACATCAACACGGAGGATTTCAGTGCGGCGGTTGACTATCTGCTTTGCCGCGACGATGTAAACCCTGAAAAGGTCGGTATCCTCGGAATATGCGGCTGGGGAGGCATTGCAATTCAAGCTGCAATCAACGACCCGCGCATCAAAGCTACGGTAGCCTCAACAATGTACGATATGACGCGCGTAAACGCCAACGGCTATTTCGACAGCGAGAACTCCACCGCACAGCGCAACGCCAAACGTGCCGCCCTGTGCGCCCAACGTACCGAAGACTACCGTAATGGCTCCTATAAACTCGGCGGCGGAGTTGTTGACCCTCTCCCCGATGATGCGCCACAATTTGTGAAAGACTATTACGACTACTACAAGACCACCGAAAGAGGCTATCACAAACGGTCGCTCAACTCCAACGGCGGTTTCAACACCACCTCTCCCCTACCGTTCCTCAATTTCAAGTTCTTTGAATATGCCGGTGAGTTGGAGAATGCCGTGATGATAGTTCATGGCGACAAGGCCCATTCCTTCTATTTCGGCAAGGATGCTTTCGCTCTTCTTAAAGGAGACAACAAGGAATTTGTAGTCATTCCCGGCGCAAGTCACACCGACCTGTATGACCGCATGGACATCATTCCATTCAACCGCATTGTGGAATTCTTCAATAAAAATTTTGAAAAATAAATTTCTGACCCTCATCCCTCTCCATGATATCATGATGTCAGGTAAATCACGTTTTTTTCAAATAAAAAGAGCTATCTTTGCTCTACCCAAGTGCCGATACTGATTTTAGTCTAAGTACCCGCACTATAAAAGGGTTAAGAGGCCAGGCAAATGCTTGGCCTCGACTTTTATCGGAATATCATTTGACCTTCAGTCACTTCCGAACGAAAGCGGTGATCAGTTTTACTTCTGGCTGTTATCAGACATAAGTAAATCGCGCAGGACAATTGCATTATTGTGAGCTTCGTCATGCGATGAATAAAGCAGCGTAACCTTTGGTTTATCGCCGACTGCCCTCTTAAGCTCGGTCAAAGCCGGATTCGATATCAACTCCTGTTTGTACCGCTCCTCAAATTCAGGCCATACCGTCTGAGGATTAGAATGAAACCATTCCCGGAGCTCGCCTGAGGGAGCAATCTCCTTATCCCACCAATCATAATGGAATGTTTCGTGCGACAATCCTCTCGGCCACAATCGGTCGACATATATTCTGAACCCATCTTCAGGATAGGCTGGTTCGTATGCCCGTTTTATGTTTATAATTGTTCTCATATAAAGGGAACAAATCAGGGCTGAATATGTTGACTGGATTATGGCATGGAAATGTGTACAGAAGTCAAATTCTGTTTAACCTAAGATTGGACGTTGGTACAAGTATAAATCCAAAGACACCCACCCCACCATTATCTTCTCAATATAAATAAAATACATGCCTAAGTTCTACTTTTTCAACTGGGATATCACTTACTTAGGGCACATCCATATCTCTCGGTTAGAGATACTTATGCGTCGCAAAGATACTAAATTTATTTGAGACAAGCATAATAAGATTCAATTTTTAAACCGTTTTTATCCAAAAATCTGTCTTTGTTTAGCAAATCCTGTTTTTGTGCTCACCTACATTGTTGAACAACAGTGCATTGGAAAACATCCGTATCTCTAACCGAGAGATACCTAAAACAAGAGCAAAACTAAACAACCAACATGTCACAGAACAAAACAGTTTTTCCGGGCGTCAGCCCCGAGGGAGATTACAATCCCAATCAGGGACAAGGGTATGCTGGCGAAGTTCATCCGTACTCTCGACCTTTCAATCCGAACAGAGGGAACGGCACAGTATATCCCGGAATGGAAATGCCCTCAGTTGCCCCACGTAGTTCCCAAAGATCCAACATAGAAAGGCCAAATGGGAAGCCTATCGTCGGCTTTCTATACTCGATCTCCAGAACTGGCATAGGTGAATACTGGCCATTGCATATTGGGCAGAACATTATCGGAAACGATGCCGACTGCGACATCGTTCTTGGAGAAGGCACAGTTTCCCACAAACATGCCAATCTTCATATAAATAAGATGAAGAAGCCGGAAAAGACCGAAGCCACAATATCTGATTTAGGCTCCACCAACGGGACACAGGTCAATGAAAACAGTGTATCCATGGCCCGGCCTGTGGAATGTGTCAATGGTGATATCATCACCATTGGAGAAAATTACAATCTTCTTCTTGTTCTGATTGACACCAAGGCTTTGGGATTGCATCTGGCGGAGACATTCATTGATGTCAGAGAGGAACAGGACGAGGAGTACATTCCATCCGGATTCTCCTCCGGCAGGGATAACGCCACACGCAATGAGCAGGATTTTCCACCCAGATTCAATGGTCCTGACAACAATTCATACAGCAGCCGTTTCCGACCGAACGATTCAACCATTGCCCTTGATTCCAGCGGAGGTTTCGCGAGCGGTGGCACTGTCGGCATGGAATGATAACCACTACTACCAAGACTGATGGCATCCGTAAGAATCCAGGGAGCAAATGAACACCAGAATGGTATATACTATGAATACGATCCCACAGAAACCCCTCTCGGAGAGGGCGGAATGGGAAAGGTATACCGCGGATGGTGTTGTAGCGAAACGTCCGGTCAGCGCAGAGAAGTCGCTATAAAGTTCTTATATAGCGACTTGCCTCCTCATGTTATTGCCCGTGCGAAACGTGAGTCCGCTGTTCAACTGCGTAATGACAACCTTGTCGAGATGCTCGCATTCGTTGAGATCAATGCAAAGGACGAACTTGGACTGCCTATCGTGCGCTACCATGTCATCAGTGAATACCTTCACGGTGTGACATTGGACAAACTATTAACCGGCAATGTATGCGACTCAAAAGGAGATATCATCCCTTTTGCACAGGAACTTTATGGCAAGTTTTTGAACAATCCCTATAGTTTTGCTCTTACTGTGGTCCGCAGCCTATTGTCCGGATTGATGGCACTCCATGACGGAGGTTATATACACAGAGATATCGATCCCTCCAATATAATGATAACTTCCGATGGCAAAATCAAACTCATAGATTTTGGTATCGCTAAGAAGATAAACGGCAACAACACCAAAGAGAGTACCTATACCGTCGATGGCCAGTTTATCGGGAAGCCGAAATATGCAGCACCTGAATTGGTAAGGGGACTTGTGGACTCCCAGAATCAGACAACAGATATCTATGCCGTCGGCATACTCCTCTATCAATTGTTGACAGGGAAAGTACCCTTCGATGGTGAAATGGCAGAGGTCCTTGATATGCAACTTAACAAAAAGTTACCTCTGCAAAATGTCAAGCAAAAGCAGATAAGGGAAGTTATCAGGATGGCTACACAGAAAAAGCGGTCCCTACGGTTTCAGAGTGCCGCCGAATTCAGAGTCGCTATTGACAAGCTGGTTCCCTTGCAGTATCCCGCCAAGACTGTAAATCTGAAAACAATATCCTTGATCGCCGGCGGTGCAGTGGCTTTCGTAGGGATTGCTATTCTCGGCATCAACGCTTTAACCAGCATCATAAAGAACCATACTCCAGAAAGCGACACCGGATCTCCCATAGCAGAAGTCAGACATACAGCACAAAAAGACAATATCATCCACACTATAGACAATCCGGATTCATATCAAAAAGCAATATCACTGCTGTCCGACAAAAATACCGCAGATCAAGGCTTGACAATGCTGAAAACCTTGGCTAATGAACAGGATTACCAATCGGTATTCCTGCTGAGCCGCTTGTATTTCTATAGCAATGAAAGTGTCAGAATGGGAAGTTTTTCCGATTCCATAGCCATGTTCAGAAAGAATCTTGGTATTTCAGCCCAAAATAGAGAAGCCCACAGACTTCTCAAGAATGCGGTATCCATAAATCCGTCGGACTATAAATCATTGTATGAACTTGGATGTGATTACAAGTCCAAGCAACGGGGCGCGAATTTCAATCCGGATTCGGCATATATATACCTCAACAAAGCCAAGCAATTGGCGGCGCAGGCAGGAGATATGGCATATGAACAAGAGATTGCAAAACGAATGGTCAACCTAAAACCAGTGAATCGACATGAGTAGCAAAAATGTATTCCAAAGGCCGGACGATCCGTATCTCTACCTGCTTGTAATGGGTGAATGGTATTGCTACGACCCTACTTCATCGCCATTAGGGTGTGGAGCTATGGGCACTGTCTATATGGGATATCGCGTCAAGGACGGAACCCGCATGGCCATAAAGAGGGTGAAGGACAGTTATTCAAACAACCCCATGATCAGAGAACGGGCCAAGCAGGAAGCATCGTTGGCATTCAGACATCAGAATCTTGTCGAGATGATCGGATACTGTGAATATGCCCCTTCCAGCGGGCCGATATTTCTCGTAAGCAAGTTTGTGTCAGGCAAGAACATTGATGATTATGTCAAAGAATTTCTTAACGGCACTGACCGTGTGGAAAAAATCTGCAATGCCATATTTCAAGTGTTGGATGCGTTGGAATACGTCCATTCGCGTGGTGTGATACACCGCGACATCAAACCATCGAATATCATGGTTGAGGATGACTCCAATATCCGCCTTATGGATCTGGGTATTGCCAGGATGAATGACGGTAATAAATTCTCACAGTATGGATTTATCGGAACTCCGCAATATTCGGCACCAGAGCAGATATTGAGAGATAAAAACAGGACTGTCCAGATAAATGCAGCGACAGATCTATACGCTCTCGGCATCACCTTGTATGAACTGCTGACATGTGAGAATCCCTTTGATGCGGATACCGAAGTTGACACCCTGACGCGACAAATGAGAGAAGCTCTTCCGGCTCACGACGCAATTCCCAAACGCGTGATGGCTGTTATCGCAAAGGCTACTGAAAAAGAACAGTCCAAACGATATCAGACCGCCGGAGAATTCAGAGATGCTCTCAAAGCGGCATTGCTCCCTCCCAAAAGCATGTTTCAGCGATTCAAAGAATGGCTTGGCTTAAATTAAACCGTCTTACAATGGAATTGATTCAACAACTACTGACTCCCGACTTCATAACCGGGTTTGCTGAATCTCGGATAGGTGGCCGTTCCGAGAATCAAGATTCTTATGGCAGTTCTGACACTCCATATGGCTTCGTTGTAACTGTCTGCGATGGTATGGGCGGCGGCCCCGGCGGAAAAACAGCCTCCTCAATAGCTGTCAATGAGATAATCAACGGCATCAAGGAGGGCAATCAGGACGACACAGCTACCAACATTATAATCAAAGCGATCCGACGTGCCAATCTTGCCATTATTGACAAAGGCCTGGAATCTCCCTCTCTGAGAGGCATGGGCTCGACATGTACCGTATTGCTTATCAATAAAGAGTCTGCCATAGTAGCTCATGTAGGCGACAGCCGGGTGTACCAACTGAGAGGGAGAACCAAGATATTCAGGACTTTCGACCACTCAATGGTGTTTGATTTGGTAAAGCAGAAAGTCATCACCGAGGAGCAGGCCAGACTGTCAGCACAGTCAAATGTCATTACACGCGCTTTGGGTATCAAACCGGATATTAAAGTCGACACTATTGAGCTACCTTACCAGGAAGGCGACAGATTCATGCTCTCGACCGACGGTATACATGGATCTGTCGACGAAACCACTTTGATTGAAATGGTTTCCGACAAGAAGCATGCTTTGGGCACTGTCACCGACGAGATAGCTACCACCATAGATGGTAAAGGCCGTAACGAAGGGGGCGGACACGACAACCTGACTCTCGCAATAATCGAAACCAAAATAAATTCAAAACTCAGATCCAAGATGAACGCCAAAACCAAACTCTTGTTCGTGGCTGTTACGTTAATCTGTCTGTTGAGTTTAGTCTTCAACGGCATATTGCTCGGTCGAAGCAATTCATCAGCAACAGAGACCAACGTTGCTCTGAATGATAGCATCTCCACCCTCAACAAAGAAATCACCGATCAGAAAAATGCTCTGTCAGCTGCGAAGGACTCCAATGACATCCTCAGAATAGATCTCATAGACTTGTTGAAGGAGATAGAGCATGGCGCCCGTGAGAACAAAAATATCAAAGCCATAAAACAGTCAGTAGTCGAAAAAGCCAAGGAAGACACAAGGAAATGAAAACATACTCCATAGGTCGCGATCTCAACTGCGACATCATTATCAATGACTCCACCGATGTGATCAGCCGTCGCCATGCGTTGCTTAATGTCACCCCCTCCGGGAAAATGACAATCATTGACCAAAGCAGCAATGGCACATATGTCAACGGTATACGCATATCCCAGAATGTACCCGTCCCTGTCACACGCAAAGACATAGTTTCCCTTGCCCACGTTGCCAAACTCGATTGGGATCAAATACCGAGATCCAATCAATGGATCAGGTATGTCATTGGCGCAATCGCAGCCATTGCAGTGATACTTGGCATAATCTTTGGCGTCAAATCGCTGAATTCAAAAGATGACAACAACCACAGTGACATTCAATCCCCTGTCGAGCTCAACGACTCGACCCTTATCAAACAGAAAGAAGCTGCCCGTCTTGATTCCATCAGGAATGTGGAGCGGCAGGATTCGATAAAGAAAGTGGAAGAGAAAGCCCGTCAGGACTCCATCAACGCGGCAAACAAAGACAAAACCGTCAGGAAAAAAGATACCGGTAAATCAAACTCTGCCGGAAAAGGCAAAGAAGACAGCGACAAGAGCAAGGACGACAAAGCCGGTAAACAGAAAGAACGAGCAATTATATAAAGGACAATAGCTATGAGACTATTAAAAGTTGGCAGAGACTCCGCTTGCGACATCGTGCTCCATAGCGACAGGGCAAGTGCACTCCACGCCGAAATCACGATACTCAACAACGGTGATATCCTCCTGGAGGATAAAAACAGCCGTAATGGGACATTCATTATGAACCGCCCCATTAAACCTGGCACCCAGGTCTCTATAAAACGAGGCGATGCCATTCGCTTTGGAGATGTCGAACTGATGTGGGATCAAGTTCCCAGACCCGAAGATTTGTCGCGCTACAAAGCTGTATATGCCATTGGCACAAGCATGAGAAATGACATACAGATTGCTGGCAATACTGCAAGTCGCTATCATGCCACGCTGAAAATCGACAAAAATGGTAAAGCTTATTTGCAAGATCACAGCAAAAATGGCTCTACAGTAAATGGAGAGCGGCTTAACCATGGTCAGACACGCCAGATCAAACGCAGCGACTCCATCGTATGCGGGGGCGTACCTGTCAATCTTACCCAATTCCTGCCGAATGACAATTGGAAGAAATTTGCAGGCATTGCAGCGGCAATAGTCATCCTTATCGTTGGTGGCTGGAGTGCATGGAACTATATCCCTTGGAATAGCACGGTCGCACCGGTCACAACCCAGGCCATGGAGAACGCATCTGCTTGTGTCTATGGCGGCTACTATATAGAGGTTTCGCTAAAAGATAATCCTTTGCTAAATGAAAAATTTGGCGAATGGCCAAGTAAATGGTATTTTGGATTAAATGATCACGGAGTTTTTACTGCCTCTACTAATAAAAAAGACGTTAACCCGATCCAATATACCGGAACAGCCTTCTTTATCTCAAAAGATGGTGAAATGGGCACGAATAGGCACATCGCTGCTCCTTGGAAATATATAGACAAGGATTTGGAGGAAGCAATTCGAGATCACATGAAAAAAATGCGATCATCTGAAAACGATACTGTAGGATTCCTATTGGGACTTATGAGTGCGTTCAATCATATTGATCAAAGTGATGCCATAGCCAAGTACCAACGTTTTGTTGAGTCCGATATTGAAATCGGTGGTAGCCTCGCATACTTCGGAGTAGGCCTGACAGGAACAAAAGTCAACAATTCATATGATTTGCAACAAGCTCAGGTAATTGCAGAATCTGATGATCCGGATAAGGATGTGGCATTAATCCGCCTTAACTCAAGAAAGACACCTGAATACTTGGTCAAAATGGGGGCCATATATGACATCAATAAGTCTCGTCTTGACGAAAGGACATTAAAACCTCAAGATGAAGAACTGATCATCACAGGTTATCCCAAAGGAGAACTTATCGGAATGTCGACTTTCAATGGCAAAGAACTCCGCCCCACCATCCATAAGGCTTCTTTAAGCAAGACTCCTGACGACAACCAGATTCAAATCCAGGCTGTGGGAATTGGTGGTCAGAGTGGCTCGCCCGTGATTGACAAATCCCATCGTTTGGTGGGAGTCCTCTGCAGTGGATTCTCCGGCACCGAAGTGACATATTGCTGCAACATCAAGCATTTGGTTGAGCTATACAATAAGCATAAAGTAAGAGAATGAAATCTATTCGGACAATAATATTAACCCTCTCTATTATGGTTTTGGCGTTTGCTGATGCAGGTGCCAAAACCGTTTCATGGGCTATATCCCCGAAATACGATAAAATCTGTAGATATCACACCGATATCTTTGTCTGCCAGCTAAATGGATATTGGGGTATGGTCAAGCCTGGCAACATCGAGCTTCTTCCGGTTGCCTATGAATATATCACACCATTTGTAAACGGCTATGCCTTAGCCGGAGTTAAAGAGGACACCCGATACCTGTTGCAAGCTATAATCAGTGAAGATGGAGAGGTCTCATCCATCGACGACAAATTATATCTGCCATCAAGCAACCAATATTTTTCAGAAGGGAAACTGGCTGTATCGGACAAGAAAGGTAAATTCGGATATATCAATCCTGCCGGACAAGTAGTTGTGAAACTGCAATTCGATATGGCGCTACCCTTTAAGGAAGGATGGGCCCCGGTAAAACAGGGAAACTATTTTAAATACATCAGTGAAACCTATGACCGTAACCCCTCAAGGAGCATATTGGTAGTCGACTTCCACTATGGAGATATGACCAGCGCAAGCTGTTTCTCCAACGGACATGCCGCTATCGCCTACAACAGGGATTTTGCTCTTATCGGCATGAACGGGAAAAAAATCAGAAAGCTCAACGGAAACGAATTCATACAAACATACAAAAACAACAACTCCGCGCCAAAGACCACTGATAGTTTCAGTGACACAAAAGTTTTCACCGTATTCTCCGAAAACAACCTCTATGGACTTAAATCAGGAAATGAAGTGATCGCAAGTCCTCAATTCGGATCGTTCGATACGCACTTCAGCGATGGATATGTCATTGCGGTAAAAAACAACCGTCATGGCCTGCTTACCACCGTCGATGGTGATTATCGGATAGACATGACATCCCAATCCGGATCCCCCTCTGACCTGAATGTTGACTATAATGGCAACACCGAGAATGTAAATTTGGATATTTCGCTCCCCATCGCCCCAAATCACTTGAATCTGAAGATCGACAATGGTGACGGGCAGATGAGAGATATGACATCCCAGCTATCACTGTCCGGTAATAAGGCCACTATATCCATCCCGCCCTATCCCGCCCCCAACGCCGAGAACTGTCAAATAAGAGCGATACTTGAGAATGATGGTATTACTGTAGCCGAAGTGTCCGACACCTTCTCCCTATCATACCCCATCAGACTCCGCGTGTCAAAACCGAAAGCCATATCATCAAAAGCCGACGAGAATGACAACGTCATCATTTACGCAAATATTTCCAATGACTCGAACAAAGCGGTAACGGTGGGTGTGACTTTAAAGGCAAAACAGACTGTTTCCCATACGTATACGATACAGCCGCATAAGTCCGTCCGCATTAGTCTGACAGAGAAGATCACATTCACACAGGACGTCAATACATATGTATCCCTGAGTACAGGAGATAAAGCATTCAGCACATTACACCTTGAACCATATTTTTAACTTTAATCAATAACCAATCTATGTTTAAAAGAGCATTTATCACTCTTGCTGCCATTGTATCCATGGCAGTCTCAGCCGCGGCACAGGGCATAGTTCCGGTTGACGATGATATTGTCATGAACAATTCCATCATCGGCTCGGAAGTACTAAAGCCGTATGCCCTCTCCATTGGGCCGAAAGTAGGTGTCAATTATTCCATGGCTGGAGACCCCAGTACGGAATACAACGAAATGGATATCAACATGTCAGGAGGCATTGGTTTTTCTGCAGGTATCGCAGCGAATCTGCGTTTTGGCCGCCCCGCAGGCAGGCCTTTCGGAACTGAACGTTTCGGCGTTCAGCTTGAAGCCCTCTACTCCATGCGCTCACTCAGTAATGATGTTGAGACCATCAGAATGAACTGCTTCGAGATCCCGGTTTTGTTCCAATGGTACTTCGTGCCTACTTTCGCCGTGGAAGTGGGTCCCACCTTCACAGGGGCCTTCTCCGCTTCCCCAAAAGAGTTCAAATATGATGTTTATAATGAAATCTATCATATGGACAAAGTAAAAGCTTACGATATAATGCTTTCTATCGGCGTCAACTGCAAACTCAAAAACGGCTTTACCGCTGACCTCCGTTACAACATGGGCAACAGCGACATTGCCGGCAACTTCCAGACAAAGGTCAGCACCATTTCTCTCGGCATCGGCTGGCTGTTCTCAGTAATCAAATAAATGATGAAACAGATGAAAAAATATCTCGCTATTTTCTCAGTGCTTTTCACTGTGATTCTGTCGTCCTGCTCCAACGACGACATTCCGGTATCCCGTCGCAGCACCATAACGTTCAAGGTGAATCCTGCAACTGTGGTTGACAACCTGTACGAGCTGTCAGCCGGCGATCTGACCTCTCTTTCCGCAGGCTCCGTTCTCAATGTCTGCCTGTACATATACGATGAGTCAGGTCACCTGGTAGATCAAGATGTGCAGACTTTCAATGCATATACCAATATGATGACTACCAGTATAGATCTCGAAGCAGGCCTTTACACCGTTGTTGCAATTTCATATGTGTCTTCATCCGTAGAATATTGGGGATTCAGTGGAATGGATGATTTGAATACCCTCAAAATTACCGATAATGGCTATATCGGAGGCAAATCAAAGATCCTCGGCATGACAATAAAACAGATTGGTACCGAGAAGGACAAAACTATCGTTATCGACATACATAATGCCGGTGCTGTAGCTGCTGTTGCCATCATAAATTGGAACAGATACAGCGATGTGGAATCATATGGTCTGGCCGGGAAACAGTCATGCGACTATATCTCCTTAAAACCATTCTATGGTAGCACCGTTGGCGATTACTGCATCGAATACTCGATCAAGAGCAAGAGTGAATACGGGTTCTATAAAGTTAAATATGACTATAACCCCAATATTACAAGAGCATCATCCTACTTCTTCACTTTCCCAATGAAAAATGCCGCAATGAAGTTCTTTGCAGAAACCACAGATGGCTCAATCCACTATCTTGGAGCTAACATGGTCGACGATATAAAACTTGGCGATTCATATCTCATTGGCTACGATGTCACATCAGAGGAAACCAAATGGTATAATATGACACCAAGCCGTTCTTCATCAAACGCAGATAGTCCGTTGGTTGAATTTGTCAAATCAGACAAACCTCAAGCTGTCTATGACTACGAAACCGGCACTATCACTATCAGATAACCGGATGTTATAATGATGAGGCACACTTGTCATATAATATTACTCGCATTTATTCTTTGCAGTTGCACATCGGATGAACCGGATTCACCCGATGATGTAACTGCGGAGAATAACGTATATTTAGAACTTAATCAATGGATCTACAGTCAGATGAATCGCCAATATCTATGGCGAGAAGATTTGCCTGACTCCATGAAATGTGATTACAGCCTCGCTCCCCGTGAATTTTTCGGGAGTCTTCTGTCGGGCAAGGACCGATTCTCATATTTCACTACAAACAGTAACTACACTCCCCCTAAATCAACACGCGGGCCGGGCTTTGCCTATCAGCAATTAATGGACCTGGAGGGAAACACCGCATTAGAGGTCCTGTATGTAAATTCGCCTGAATTAAGGACAAAAGGATTGCGCCGGGGTGACTATGTGAATTTTATTGATTCATCTGATGACTCCTATTCTTTAATAAAACTGGAATTAAAGAATGGTGCCTTTGTTGAATCCTCAAGTATTATAGAAGGCTCACGGTTCGATCCATTTGAGACATCAACAGTTTTACTGGATTCCGTGTACTATGATGGCGACAAACGTATTGGCTATCTGTGTTATCTCAAGTATGGTGACAAGCAGGATCTTGAGCGGCCGTTAAAACGTTTTACATCCAATCAGATAACCGATCTCATTCTTGATTTGCGCTATAATCCGGGAGGATACGTGAGCACCTGCCGTTTTCTATGCAACTGTATTGTACCGCCTGCCGGGTATTACAGAATTTTCCAGCAATGCTCATATAACGACATCTTATCCCGTAAATATCTTTTGGAAACCGGAGATAGTCGGACTTACTCCTATTTTGAAAAACCTGAAGAAACAATTGGTGAGGGGCTTGGCATAACACTTACAGCACTGAATATTAAACACCTGTATGTAATTACATCAAGTCACACCGCCTCAGCGAGTGAAGCTACAATCATATGTTTACAGCCGTATATGGATCTGACCGTGATCGGAGAACAGACGGTTGGAAAAGGTGTCGGCTCATGGACCATATCGGATCCCAGGTTTCGATACGCCATTCAACCGATAACCATGAGATACTATAATGCATATGGGATCTCAACACCTGACGAAGGGATCGAACCTGACATATATATGCCCGATGGCTACTCGACCGGTAAATTGGAAATTGGCGATACAAACGAACGATTACTGAGTGTGGCCATGGCAAAAATCAGAGGAGACGCATTAACGAAAACATCTACCCGCAGCATTGATCCAGAAAACTCTCTCACCCCGATCGGTGAGCCTTCATATGTAACTGAATTTAACCAACGACAATATAATGAAAGCTACTAAAGCACTACTGTTTGGCTTTGCACTGATTGCAGGGCTGGCTACCGCCTCGGCACAGGACAATCTCACCATCGTTCTGAAAGGTGGCACCGAACTGACCGGATACATTTCCCGTCAGCGTCCCGGAGAGAACTTCACGTTTACTACCACCAAAGCCACAGTCATGCTTCCAAGCAATGACGTCAAGTCCATAGTGGATTCGGAGGTCAAGATAACCTCCCTCTCTCCCGAATGGAAAGACTGGGCAGAAAAGAGTGATGCTTATGATGGCACGGGAAACTCCCGCACATTGCTCCTCAGCGATATCATTACGGATAAAGGCTCCATCAGCAGGGTCCGTATTCTCGAAAAAGGAGCAAAGGTCAGATATCTTGAACTCTCGCCCAACACATATTCTCTCAACTGGGATACAATCGAAGTGGTACGCGCCGACAAGCGCCCCAAGCTCATGCTCTCCGGCATTAATCGCCGTTACAAATTGTCCTCAGGCATGGAATATGAAGGGCAATACGTAGAGGAAGTACCGGGGAGGACCATGAGCCTGCTACGGGACAATGGAGTGGTCGAGGTATTCAACACCGAAGATGTCATGAAGGACCACCGCTTCAAAATCAATCCGAACCAATCGCTTCTTGAGCAATCCGATCTCATCGACATCATCCAAATGAAAAACGGTGGTACTCACAGAGGCGTGATATTTGAGCGCAATTACTCTGACAGCGATGGGATAACAAACGATTATCTTCTCATTCAGTTGGAGAACGGATCAACAATGAGCGTAAATCTCGAAGATATTGTTGAGTACCGTAAGGAAAAAAACTCCCGATACAAGCCTCTCACAGACATCGTGCTGGAAGACGGACAAGCAGCCATCAACCGCAATACCCTTTCCATGCAGCAGACAAAAGAATTATCGGGTATCGTAACGGTCGATATCGACTCCCTGAGTCTGAATATACCACCAGCCAATCCGCAGCTTATCACGGCTGAATTCCATATGGACAACATCAAGACACAGCAACTCAAACTTATCAAGATCCGCAAATATCAAAACAAAAAAGCCAAGGTCCATTACTATGGTTTCTCATTTGAGGATATGGTAAAGAATGCCATCCTGCCAACATCCGTTGAAACCAGCATAAACGGCATATCCAAAATAGAATACACCATCCCTGCAGGTGCGACAGGTATCTATGGGGTTTACGATCCGTTGACAAACAAGATCGTTGTATTCAAAATCTCAACACCTGAGGCAGCCGCCTGATCATCAGAAATCCTCCACATAGCGGATGCATCAGAATGTGGAGGCAAAATACAGAAGTATACAGTCCCTGTGTTTGCAATAAAAATGCACACACAGGGACTGTATACTTCTATCAATCACTATTCTACCTCCTTAATATTATATTACACACAAGAATATGTCACAGTCTCCCTATCTACGCTTTATACGTATCGCCATATACTGACGCTCAGGCATCTGGACAAACGTGTGTCCACGATAGGTACCCTCCAAGGCACTTACGGTCATATTCCATGTGTCTATCATTTCTATTCCGTACTCATTGTCCTGCGGCAGCTCGAGATACATCTGGCAACGGACATCGCGCCCAAAATAGATCAGATACCATTCATTATTCACCCCGAGCGACGGATACTCCTGCCATCCAGTCAGCCCCTTCACGGGCCTTATACCATGAGGCGCTTCCTCCAGTATACCCCTGAGGAAACCTATGCGCTCCGGACTTCCGCCGCGCAGCACTCCGCCCTTTGACCACCACAACACCTCGTCCGATTCCCCCGGGGCAATGGCAGGATCCGACAGCAGCACCTCGCCGTGGCCCACGAAGCCACCGCTCAGAAATCCCTCCCAGAATTTCTGCACCATCTCCTCGGCTGAAAGTGTGCCCCACACCCAGGGAATATTCCCCTCATACCGGCATTCGTCATATATCACAGGCTTCTGATACCGGGCAGCCAGGGCTCCGGCATTCCTTGTGTCCGGCGACTGGATGCTGACATGCGTCACATTACTGTCCGAATGATCATACATCCTCACCGCATTATGTATGCTGCGCAGATGCCCGAACGGATCCTCCGACGCAAAAAACTCGAGATGATACCGCCAGTCATCCTCATTGTACGCCTCCATGAAGTCATACTCGTTGGCCATGCTCCACCACACATTCTTGTACGCGCCAAGACGTGATATGAGATACTGCATGTAGCGTTCACGCGCACCCTTGTCCATCCGGCTGAAACCCCATCGGTCATAGGGATGATACACTATTATGTCGGCCTCTATGCCCAGGCTGTCAAGAGCGGCCACACACTCCTCTATGTTTCTGAAATAGGCGGGATTGAATCGTGTGGAGTCCCACTCACCAGTCTTTCCCTCATAAGGATACAGCTCCGGCTCATTATGATTCCAGTCATAGCTTTTCGGGAACACGCACATCCTTATCTTATTGAAACATCCCTCCGAGAGAGTCCTGAGTGTACGCAGCCGCAGCTCCTCCGGCTGATGCACCCAGGCATAGCAGGTGGTCCCCACCGGGATATACCTTGTCCCGTCGGCATATCTGAAACCGAGTGAGTCCGTCACCACCGGCCCGTGATTTCTCTCACGCGCTGCCACGCACACAAACCGACCACTCCGGCCGTCAAGTTTGCCACGGTCACTCTTGGTGTGCCATGACCATTCTCCCGGCCTCCCCGGCATAAATCTCACCCTGTAAGTATCATTGCCATCATAGAAACCCTTCACGGTCACAGTGTCACCATCGTTTATAAACACGGTCCGGAGATCAACATCCTCAAATGGATTCCCCTTGACCTTCAGTTTGAACGACAGCTCATACCGTCCCCATTGTTCAACGGTATCCTTCCGGTTGGCTGCACCGGCGTCAGATGACACTCCAATAAGCAGGGCCATGCACAACATCACCGCCGCCACGCTTTTCCTGCAACTGCATATATTTTTCATGATTCCTTTCTGTTTATTTTTACTTGTATCATTCCTCCCATCTGAGCACGGTGCCGCTCATCCTGCTCGCTGAGGTTCCTGCCCAGTCTGCCGCATATGGCTCGCCCGAGGCGGGATCAAGGCCCACATAGCGCATGGTTTTCAGCGACATAAGCATGCACTGATGGTGGAGCATATCCTGCCACATGAACAGGCAGTCCTCATTCTCACGCTCGGTCAACCGCAGGTCGCCCGACATTCCTAGTCCGGCCACCGTGACAAACCCCTTGCCGTTCACCGCTTCAAGCACCACTCTGCCGTTGCCGCGGTCATGAACCCTGAACTTGCAGTTGTCCGAATCATAGTCAGCGCTACCCTTCCATACCGATCCCACCATCCGGCGGTCACCGGCAAGCATCCTCTGTGAGTTGGACAGATTGCAAAGGATCACCGTCTTTCCAAACGGAACATTCCCGCTGCGGTCGGCAAGCGGCTCCTCCACCCGGAAGTCATCGAACTCGGCATATCCACCGTCGCGTCCGTCACGGTTGAATGCAAAGAGCGCTATCCTCGCCCCCTGGAAAGTTTTCGTCTGATAGGGCACCACGAGGCGGTCACCTATATCATGATAAGTCTCGCCGTCATCGCTGTAACTGAACTGCGACCATTCATGCTCCAGGTCGGCCGTCACGCGCAGATATATCTTCTTGCCATCCCACGGCCTCTCTATACCGGTGTCAGTTCCGAGGTCATAGAAACTCAGCACCTTACGTCCGTCCTTCATCCCTATGCCCACCCATTCATATGGTATGTTCATCAGTCCGAGACCGGCAATGTCGCCATCCTTCAGTTTCGAGGCATCGAGTGTCACCGTTGTCACCGACACAGGGCCTATGCCACGCTGTGTGAGCGTGTTGCGTGCCCAGTACAGATCCTTGGCCGGCATGGAGCCGAGACGCAGACGTCCCTTCCTGACACTCCACTTGCCATCCACCGGCAGATGATTCCACTGCCACACGGGCTTGAGCTCCCCGCTGTCAAAATCGTCACTTCGTTCATACGGGGCATGCGGCTCTACGGTGGCTGCCACCTGCGGCTTAACCCATGTGCGGGGCGAGCGTCCGAGATTGCCCGGCAGCCCGAAGTAGGGCCATCCGTCCACCCACGTCACAGGCGAGATACAAGTGGTGCGTCCCACAGCCAGAAAGTCAAGCATCGAGAATCCCCACCAGTCCCCGTTCTCCAGTTGCACTATACCCCCTTGATGCAGGGTGGCGCATCCCATATTGTCAGCATTGGGCTTGCCTGTGGTGAGTCGCCATTTGCCCATCTCCGGCATATCACCATCCATAGGTATGTCAGTGGCCCAGGTGGAATGCTCCGTACCCATGGTCTCACGGCAACTTATCACACGTGTCTCATACGGACCTTCGAGCCTGTCGGCCCTCGCGCACATCATGCGCCCCATAGGCGAATAGTCTGCACTAATTATATAATAGCGCCCATCTATCTTGTAAGCATGATGACCCTCACCCATAGCATTGCCGCGCTCTATTATACAGCGGTCGGATCCCTCCACATAGCCGCTGAGATCAGGCTTTATCTCTATGCAGTGCACCTCGTCATAACCATATATGGCATACATCCTGCCGCCGTCGAACAGCACCGACAGGTCATGGATGGCTCCACCCATGTTGTGATGACGCCACGGACCCTTGGGATTGTCCGACACATAGACCTGCATACCTATGCCGTTGATGTTGGAGAATATATAGAACAGTCCGTTGTCATACCTGATGCACGGGGCCCATATCCCCTGCCCGTAGGCCTCCTTCCCGTCCTCGAGACGGAAACGGGGATCATCTATGCCTATACGGTCAAATGCATAGCTACAGAAATCCCAGTTCACCAGATCCTTTGACTCGAGCACCACAAGCCCGGGATTGCAATGCATCGTCGTCCCCACAAGATAGAACGTATCACCCACCCTGATCATATCCGGGTCAGAGAACTCGTCATAGAACAGTGGATTGGTGTAGGTTCCGTTCCCGTTGTCGGCAGTCCATGACAGCTGTCGGCCAAAAACCGCTGCCGTCATTGAGCAGAGCATCATCAGGCTCAATATCATTCGTTTCATCATGTTCCTCATATGGTATTATTTCTTGAATTGCCAGTGATCGAAATTAAACAGCTTGCAGCTTTTGCGTCCGCTGAACGCGATTGTCAGGTCATGCACACCCGTCACGGCAGCCGATACCGGCACAGTTATTGTCTGCCACTTCTCCCAGCCGCCGGTGCCAGGCACATTGACCGTGGCTATGGGGCGAGACCGATCGTCGTCAGCATAAACGGTCATCTCACCGCCTCTCAGGCCGCTGGCCACCGACACTGTGAATGCCAAGGCTCCACCTGTTCCGAAATCCACCGATCTCACTTGCAGATAGTCTCCATCATGAATTTCCGACACATACACTCCGGCCTCGTCACAGGCATCGGTCTTAAGCCCCTCCGACCATGCCATAGTCTCCGCCTCCACCCGGCTGTACGGGTCAAGAGTCCCTACCGGCTCCACCCCTGCGGCTGACGGAAGTATGATGGGGATCGTACCGTCATCGCCATACTCGAATGTCTCCATGGCCGTCGACCGGTTGAAGCCGCTGCCTCCGGGCAGCAACCCGCAGTGATACACAAAATAATGCTTCCCCCTGAAGTCTGCTATACCGCAATGGTTGGTAAAGGAGTTCATCTCCTGAAACGGCATGATCTTGCCCATGTACTTCCACGGGCCATAGGGCTTGTCGCTCACCGAGTAGGATATATGCTCGGGCACACCGCCCGCCGCATATGCCAGATAATAGCGCCCGTCACGTTCAAAGAACCATGGGCCCTCCTCATAGAGATCAGTATAATCCGATGGCGATGTCCCCTCGGCAGGTTTCTCCGGACCTCCGAACGACTCCTCCGTCTGGATGAATTTCCAAACCCCGTCGGCCACCTTTTCGGCATGACCTCCGGCTATCTCGAACCCCTTGTCATACGACGTCATGTCGCGGTTGAGCTTGACGCACCACAGTCCGGGATTGCCCCAGTACAACCACGCGTCACCATTACTCTCAACAAACACGGTAGGATCGATATATCCCCCCGGACCGCTCACAAGCGGATGTCCGAGTGCATCCACAAACGGTCCGGTAGGACTGTCGGCCACCGCCACACCTATGGCCATGTCGTGCGTAGCGCTGTCCACACAGCACACGTACCAGTAGAACTTACCGTCACGCTCCACACACTGCGATGCCCACGCACCCCACTCCGACCACTTGAACGTGTCAAGCGACAATGGCGAGCCATGATCGGTCCAGTTGACCATATCCTTCGATGAATAGACTCTCCATCCGTTCATCACGAATTCACGGTGCTCGCCATCCTCATCATGTCCGGTGTATATATAGAAGGTGTCATCATAAACCATCGGAGCGGGATCAGGCGTAAAATTAGTCTGTACCACAACACGCTGGGCGTTTGTGGCAAAAGCAGCGGCCATCATCATGCATGCCGCAGCTATTCTCGATATTACAGTCATGGTTGTTCAAACCCTATTTTTGAAAATTCCCGGCCCGGGACGATCACCGTATGGCATACCTGCCCGGACCGGGAAAATTACGAAAAAACAATCTTTTTTTAGAAATAGTATATATACCCTGTTAACAACCTTATTTCTCAGGAGCCTCAGGTGCCGGAGCACGATCCCACACGCTGCGCAACGTGTAGTCTGCACTCTTGTCAGTCACCGCACGTACCATTATGGGCACTGACACGGCATTCTGCTGTATCAGCTCGCCGGTGGCACGGTTGAAGAGCGCACCCTGAGTCGGGCCCACGCCCGGACCGTTATTGTCCCAGAATATGGGAGTCATGCCACAGTCATGAGCCGCCTTGCAGAAAAATTCCAGATAGTAATCGCGGAACGCGCTCTCACGTCCTGCCGGACGGTTGCAGCATGTCCACTCGCCGATGTACACGGGGTACCCCTTGTCCACCCAGTTGGTCTGGAGAGTATGGAATATGTTGTATATATCCTCCTCTTCCTCTCCGCCGGGCTGTTTCTTATCCTCAGCGGCGGTATGACCCCATTCCGGATAGTAAGTCAGCTCGCCATCCTCATTCTCGAACTCCTGATTGAATTTGCCGGGTGCATAGCAATGCACGGTGAGCATAAGGCGTCCCACAGTCGGATCCTTCGGCATCTTAAGATGATCTACAAGCTCCCATCCCCCGCAGTAACCCGGTATGGCAAGATAGCGCGTCCTGTTCTTGCCACCAGTGGCGCGTACGGCATCGACAAACACCTGATTCCATTCGTTCACGAGCTCATACTGATGGCCTCCGTCAGTGAGGTTGGCGCCCCAGCCCCAGTCGCCGTCATGAATCTCGTTCATGGCTTCGAATATCAGGAAGTCGCCCGTATCCACAAACCGATTGGCTATCTGTGTCCACACCTTGCGGAACTGATCCTCCACCTCGGCATTCTTCACCACACTGTTGGCCGGGCCCATGAAATCGAGCCAGAAGTTGGGACTCTTGGAGCTGTAGCCGCCCGATCCGTCATGGTGGATATTGATGATGATGTTCAGTCCGGCCTTCTCGGCATAGCCCACTATCTCGGCCACACGCTCCAGACGGCCGTCTATCTCATAATCGGGAGCCGGCCCGATGTGTCCTATCCAGGTAACAGGGATTCGCAGTGTGGAGAATCCCGCAGCCTTGATCTTGTCAAACAATTCCTGTGTGATGGGCACATTTGTATCACACAGCTCATCGGCCACATAGTTCTTATAGGCATCCATATGGTTGCCGAGATTCATGCCGAGGCCCAGACGGTCCCTCACTTCATAGGGAGAGGCGTTCGCAAGCTCCTTCTGGTCCACGGTGAGGGTCCGGCTCTGATCGCCGGAGATGATGGTTATATCAGCTGTGCGCTCCGAGGTCTTATTCTCGCCCACCGCTACATTCAGTTGATAGATAGTGGCCGTAAGCTTCTCCAGACTGAAGTCCACCCACGCAGCCCCGCATGTCACCTGCGGTGCCACAGGCGACTTGATCAGCAGCGAGTACGACGATGCCTCCTTCATGAACGTGAGCGCGTCATGCTCCACCACGAAGTTCACCTCCTCCACATACTCATCCTTGTCGGAACATGCCGCCGACACGGCCCACAGGCACATCAGTAATACCGCCTGCAGCATCTTGTTTATCTTACTCATGGTAAAAATTCGTTGTTTTTTAAACACCCTCTTATTGTTTCACATACATGCGGAAATTGTCGAAGTAAACGGCTATCTCCTGTTCGTTGACGGCGTTGCACAGATGCAGGTATACCGACGTGAGGCATTCCTTAACCTCGCCATAGGTGGCGGCGTCCGTAAACTCCGACAGCGGTATCGAGCAGGTCATCCAGCGGCCCGGTTCGCATGTACCGCTTATACGGTCCTTATATCCGTCAAACACGTACTGTTTTGAAAGCGGCGTGCCGTCAAACATTATGAACCAGCAGTCCATACCCTCCACAAGAGGATAATGCATGTAGCACTCGTAGCGGAATTCGATCTCGCTCACCGGTGTACTGTCAGGAAGATCGGGGATATTCGCACCGCTGTATATCGGGCCCCACCATCCGTTGCCAATCTGTGTGGTACCCTCGATGCCGCAGTAAACGCCCGAGTGATGGGCAGGGGCAAAACCGGCATTCTCAGTCTTAACCAGATGGCCTGAATCAGTGCCGCCCCACCACATGGCGCCGATGTTGTCAAAGTCAAGCATCATGCGCTCCTTGTTGTAGAACTCCACGGTGTCGCGGCCGGTCTCGGTGACGAGGATCAGCCTGCGGCCGGTCTCTGGCAGCTTGGGCAGAGCGAACACGAGCTGCGTGAAGTCCTCATTTGCAGTGATGTCCTTGGCAGGGATGTTTATCTCATTCTTGCCTATGATTATCTCCACCACATCCTTGAAATATGATCCATATATGGTGCAGGGCTCGCCGAGCACTGGCATATCCGACGAAATATCCTCGATCACCGGAGCCTCGGGCTTGACGGAGCGGAATCCGAGCGAGGCCACGCCGGAATAGCACTCCACCACTATATAACCGGCATCGATAAACTGCGCCGGCATACGGGCCGTGATGAGATCGAAATCAGAGCTGATGTCATAATCGGTGATCTCATACTTCACCTCCGGTTCCACCGGATCCAGCAGCTTGCCGTCATCATCATACTGTATCGGGTTTGTTTCCGACAGATATATGCTCTTCACCTCATAGAAATTCTCACCCTTGATACGTATCTCCTGTCCTGGCACGAGAGGATTCTCGCCGTCCCAGTCGGCACCATAGGATATCATGTAGGGGGCAGGCGAATTGACATGAAACGCATATGTCGCCGTTCCGTGGGTGGTCACCACCCTTATCTCGGCCGGCAGCGACGGATCCTCGCCCACAAGCTTGAGCTTTTCGGGGATGGTGAGGATTATATGTGTGGAGGTGGCGTAGGTGGTGTTGAACGGCACTTTTTGATCATTGATATAGATCTCCTTCGCGCCATTGAGATTCTCGCCTACCAGCACTATTATCTGCCATCTCTCTCCATCGGTGAAGAGGCTGTCGGCCTTCGATGCCTCCACTGACCGCACTCCGGTTATCACCGGCTGACCATTGCCGGAGTCATCCGAGTCACATGCGGCAAAAAACACCATCTGCAGCAGGCACAAGGCCAGCAGACTGATGAAATGGATATATTTTTTCATATCGCGATCTATTTTACTTTTATCAGATCTATCTTACTTTTCTTTTATCAATTGAAGTCATAGCTTACAGGCTCGGCTTTGAGCAGAGGATTCTGGATGACATCGTTCTCCGGATAAGGCATGAACATCTTGTCATCGGTCACGATCACCTCCGTGGTAGGCGGCATATAGGTCTCGTAGTGCAGCTCGCCATCCTCATCCTTGGTTGTCTTGTCGTAGCGTCCGCCACGCATCTGGTTGCTGAGCATGGTGAGGATCTTGGCAGGTTTCCACTTGTACCACGTCACGAAGTCATACCAGTTGGAGTACTCCATGCAGAACTCTATGCGGCGCTCACGGATTATGTCATCGAGCGTCACCGACTTCACAGGCTTGATACGGGCACGCTCCCTCACCTTGTTCAGATACTCGAGTCCCGGGCCTCCGGTCAGCTCCTCGTCATTGCCCAGACATGCCTCGGCATAGGTGAGATACGTATCGGCCAGACGTATTATATAGGTATTGAGCGGCGAGTTCATCGGGGCGCAGTAACCGTCGTTGTCATCATCCGGTCCACCGGGAGCACCTTTCTTTATATGTGTCTCGGTCTTGGTGTAGGTATATCCGCCGTCAGCTATGCACAGATAGGGATAGTGAGAGAACTGAGTGAAGAATGTGGCATTTCTGCGCAGCGAGTCCGACAGCTCGTACTGTTGTATCATCTCCACAGCCGCAAAGGGCGAACCCCAGCAGCCCACGCCGCCCGATATCTCGGAGAACGACCATGTGGAAAACATCTGGTTCTGCGTGCCCCATTCGCCAAGCGGCACCCACTGCATGGACAGCAGAGACTCCTCGTTGTTGTTGAATTTGTACTTGAAAAGATCCTCATAGTTATCCAGCAGTTTGAGTCCGCTCTGTGTGCACACCTCCTCGCAGAGAGCCTTGCACATCTCAAGGTCATCCTCGTTGCGGAGACCTCCGTTCCAGCCCGAACGGCACAGGTACACCTTGGCGAGGATAGCCTTGGCGGCCCACTTGGTCGCACGGCCCTTGGTCCATGACTCGGGCAGATACTCCGAGGCATACTCGAGATCCCTGATGATGAACCTGAACACATCCTCTTCCTTGTTGCGCGGGCGCAGAGGGTTGTCCACTATATCCTGATTGTTCTCAAACAGGATCACCGGACCCCACAGGCGCAGTGCATAGAAATAGGCTGCTGCCCTCATCAGACGAGCCTCGCCGATGGCTCTCGCTATACCCTCGGGCGTACACTCAGCCGATGCCTTGGTCTCGCAAGCCTCGATCACGGAGTTGGAGGTCGTGACCACGGCATAGATCGATTTCCACAGGCTCGACAGCGAACCGTCAAGAGCCGTCACCTGGAACGTGTTGAACTGCGGATCGTTCCACGGGCCAAAACAATCGTTGCTGAGCTGGCTCAGGCCAAGCACCGCACCGCTGTTGTACTCGAACCACGGTCTGTTGTAGAGTATGGCCGTAGCGGCCTCAAGGGCATTGTCCGACACATAGAATGTACCGTCCACATAGTTGCCCTGCGGCAATTTCTCAAGAAAACTGTCACTGCATGACACAAGCGCCGATGCAAGGACGGCAAGTAAGATATATAGCTTCTTCATGATATGATTCTGTTAAAGTGATACGTTCAGACCGAATGTATAGATGGTCTGCGACGGATAGCGGGCATGATCAATGCCGCGGGTAAGCACATTGTAGTTGTAGGCACCGATCTCAGGATCAAAACCTTTGTACTTGGTGAAGGTGAAGGGATTCTGCACATTGAAATACAATCTCAGATTGTCAAGGCCGGCACGCTTGATGAGCTTCTTGGGGAAGGTGTAGCCGAGTGAGATGTTCTTGACGCGGATATACGATCCATCCTCCACAAAATAGCTGCTCATGCGGTTGTTCTTGTTGGCGTCATGGAGAGCCACGCGGCACACTGTGGCATCTGCGTTGGCCACATGCATGTTCTGGAGAGTGCGTCCGCCGTCAGGATCGATCAGCTCAACGTTGGCCAGATTCACAGTCTCGAGCAGAAGATTCGAGTTGCGCATAGGGTTGGTATAGGTCTCGCGTATGAAGTTGTACACCTTGTTGCCATACACTCCGTTGAGGAATATATTCAGGTCAAAATCCTTGTAGGTGAACGTGGAGTTGAATCCGAACGAGAACTTAGGCTCGGGATTGCCTATGAACTTGCGGTCGCTCTCATTGATCACCCCGTCGCCGTTCACATCTTCGAAAATATAGTCGCCATACCATATCTCATTCTCCTTGATGATCTTGCCTTCGGGCACAGCCACAAGGATCTTGTTGAAGTTATCGTCGAGCATGAAGTCGCCGTTGCGGTCCTTCACATAGAAGTCATCAAGCTCCTTGAACATACCTATCACATTGTAACCGTAGAACTGCGCTATGGGCTGACCCACTACCGTGTTCGTGTATGTGTCGCTACCAATCTTGCCTGTGATGCTCGATGTCTCGGTGTAGAGCTTGGTCACCTTGTTGCGGTTGAGCGAGAATGTGAATCCGGTGCGCCATGTGAAGTCGCGTGTGTCGATGTTCACCGTATTGAGCGTCCACTCGAAACCCTTGTTCTCCAGAGCGCCGGCATTCACCCAAGGCGATGATATGATGGATGTGGCATAAGCCGGGAGCGAAGCCTGCATGAGCAGATTATCCGTGGTCTTCTTATAGAAGTCTATTATGAATTCCACACGGTTGTTGAACATGTTCAGGTCAAGACCCACGTTGTACGACTTCGTCTCCTCCCACTTCAGCTTGTCATTGGGATAGTTGCCGGCATAGAAACCGGTACCCCAGATGGTGGCGCTCGACACCATGGATGTGCCATAGGCGTAAGCTCCGGCATTCTGGTTACCCACTATACCCCAGCCGAGACGCAGCTTGAGGTTGCCGATCTGCTCTACATCCCTGAGAAAACTCTCCTGGTTCACTCTCCAGCCGAGAGCCAACGAGGGGAACCATCCCCATCTGTAGGCCGGACCGAAGTTCGACGATCCGTCGGCACGGAGCGAGAATGTGAGCAGATAGCGGTCAGCGAAGTTGTAGTTCAGTCGGCCGAAATATGACTCCATCGATCCTGAGCCTCTCGAGCTGTTGTTCTTTGCCGTAAGGGCATTGCCGGCCACAAGCTCATGCACCGAGTTGAGGAAGTAATCCTGCCTGCTGCCCGACAGATACTCATAGCTGTTCTCGTTTGCCTCATGGCCTACCATGACATTGAACTGATGCTCCTTTATCTTCTTGTCGTAGGTCAGGAAAGTCTTGAAATAATAGTTCTTGCCATTGCTCGCGCTGCGTGAGCTCTCCGAATCCTGTACAAAGAAACCATAATCATAGGTAGGTCTGTAGTAATAGGTGTTGGTGTAGTTGAATCCTCCGCCATACTCGGCCCTGAGCACGAGACCGTCGATGATTCTGAAATCCAGAAATATGTTGCCGTAGAAATTAGTGCCACGGTTATAGTTCTCCCTGAGCAAAGCGTCCGCCACGGGATTGGCATAGAATGTACCGAAATTATTGTCCTCGGTCTGATAGCCATATGTGCCGTCGGGATTTTTCACAGGCACATTGGGATGCTGGTCAAGAGCGGTCTGTATGATATTACCATTGTCAATGGTGTTGGTCTGCTTGGTGCGGCTGAGCGATGCGCTCGCGCCGAACGTGAGCCAGCGGGTGATATTGGCGTCGAGGTTGAAACGTCCCGACAATCGCTCGAAATCCGAACCGATAGCTATACCGTCCTGCCCCAGGTATCCGAGGCTCACGGCATAGCGCCCGTTGTCATTACCGCCCGATACCGTGAGCTGATGGTTGTGCATAGGCGCGGTCCTGAATATCTCGTCCTGCCAGTTGGTACCGTCGCCGAGAATTGACGGATCAGCAAACTCCTTGGTGGCGCCGAAGCCCATTATCTCTGCACGCTTGTTGCGGTATATGGCAAAGTCGCGGAGTTTCATCACATCAAGCCTCTTAGGGATGGTCTGCAATGCGAAATATCCCTCGTAGCTTATCTTGGTACGTCCGGCCTCACCGCGGCGCGTGGTGATCATCACCACACCGTTGCTGGCACGCGAGCCATAGATAGCCGTGGCCGAGGCATCCTTCAGCACCTCCATGGACACGATATCGGCCGGATTGATGGCCGAAAGGGCATTGGTGTTGCCATCGGCCTGACCCGAGATGGGCACACCGTCCACCACATAAAGCGGCTCATTGCCACTCAGCGAGTTGGTGCCTCGTATGCTCACCGATATACCGCCGCCCGGGGCGCCGGAGTTCTGTGTCACCTGCACACCTGCGGCACGGCCCTGCAGAGCCTGGTCCAGAGAGGTGGACACACTTTTCTTGATATCCTCTGCCGACACCGAAACCACCGACCCCGTGAGGTCGCTGCGCTTCATGGTGCCATAGCCCACCACCACCACTTCATCGAGGGCACTGTAATCCTCTTTCATATAAATGGTGATCTTTGTCTTACCGCCCACCTTCACTTTTTCGGTAGTATAACCGATGTAAGTGACCACGATGGTCTGTCCCTGCTTCACATCGAGTGTGAAGGCACCATCGGCATCGGTGATAGCAGCGGCTCCGGTCTCGGCCACCTTGACGGTTGCCCCGATAAGCGGGGCGCCGTCATTGGCCCCGATTACTGAACCTGTCAGTTTCACTTCCTGCGCCATGCCCGTGATGACTCCGCACCCGAACAATAGTAAGGCTACGAGGCACCTCATGATGATGTGATGCCGCCAGCCTGTCCAATGAGGCTTTTGTTGATTCATGATACTAATAATTAGGTTTTTTTGGATTATGATTATGATTTGGTTGTTGTTTTTATTCAATTGAACCGCCACTCGTCAAAATCAAATGCCCCGTCACTGTACACGAAGTACAGATCATGGACACCCTTGACTTTTTTGTCAAGCTTGCCACTCACGGTGTTCCATCCATCCTCATCCAGCCGAAGCGAACCTACACGTTTGCCATCGGGACTGTCGATATATAGATCTATCACACCACGGCCGTTCACTTTCGCCTCAAAGCTTCTGGCTCCTTTGCCGAAATCCACTTTTCTCACTTCCGAGATCTGTCCGCAACCCAGCCCGGAAGCTATCATATTGCCGGGTTTATCAGTCGGATCGAACTTCACGCCCGATGTCGCCGCAACGGTCTCGGCCTGCTGCCACACATACGGATCCATATTCCTGAGCTGAGTCACCCCTCTGTGGGTCATCTCGCCGGTGGTGATGTCGAGGGTCTCGCGGTCTACATCCAGACGGTCCACGCATATATTTCTGTAGCCGGTCTTGATGCCACGGTAGTCGGCAAGATGATTATTGTGGTAGAAAATGTAGTAATCACCCTCATACTCCAGAAAATGTGTATGATTGTTGGAATGCGACATACCGTAGTCATGGGCGTTTTTCAGTATATCGCCTCGGTATTTCCAGCTGTCGCTGTCAAGAGGCGTGGCCGATGTCATGCAACCTATCGAGCAAATGGAGGGCGGCTCCACCCCCGTCAGAGGCCACTCCGTGCGCTCCACCCAGTCGGTACTGTAGGAGTACACCCATGTACCGTTGATATAGTTGAGCTCGCTTGCCTCGAAGAAATATGGAGCGGGTATCTCATGTATGTCACTCCCCAGGCTGATCATGTCATCGCCGAGCCTCACTATGCGGGCGCTGCCGGGATTGAATGCCGTGGCAGTGGAGCTGCGGCCGCCGCCGAACGACAGCCACCCCACCCCATTGTCATCAATCACCACACCCGGGTCAAACGGAGCCGGACACTCCTTGAGACCAGGTGTGTGCACATCTATAATGTCTCGGCCCAGTGGATCGGTCCACGGACCCACGGGCGATGTGGCCGTAATGACACCGATGCCACCGCCGCCATGCGAATAATACATATAGAAATGAGTCTTGCCATCGGCCTCCTTACGACTCGTCACCGACGGGGCCCACGACACACCATGCAAGCCCGTCCAGGGCGAGACTTTACCCACATCTATGATGCCGTGGTAGGTCCAGTTGACCATATCGTCGGTGGACATCATGGTGAGCGAGTGTATGTGGGCGTAGCTGTTCTGCACCTCCTTGCCCACCGAGTCGATCTCCTGCTGATCGTTCGTTCCGTAGACATATATGCGCCCGTCATGCACCACTGCCGTGGGATCGGCCACATACACACAGTCGAGCACGGGGTTGCCGTTGCCTTTGTTCAGTTTCGGCGACAGTTCGAAACACACCCCCGTGCCGGTGCCGGATAGCAGCGACAACGCCACCGCAAGATATGATTTGTTCATCAGTAACATATGAATGATTGGTTTGTGATTTACGATGGAGCAAAAATACTATCATAAACCAGTCATCATATGTCAGTCATGTATCCCCGGACGTCCGGTCATGTATCATGACACATTGTGACTCTTCAAAAACTCAGATGGTAACATTCCGAACTCGTTCTTGAAATTCTGCGCGAATCTGCGCGGGGAGTTGAATCCGCACTTGTAGGCTATCTCCGCTATCTGCAGCTGGCTCTTGGCAAGCATCTGGTATGCCCGCTTCAACCTTACGGTTCGTATGAACTCGGCAGGTCCCTTGCCCGTTATCGCCATGAGCTTCTTGTAGAGATATCCACGGCTCAGCGCCAGCTCGCGGCTCAACATCTCCACCGAAAGTTCCGGATCGTCCATATGCTCCTCCACGATGGCTATGGCCTTCTCCACAAGTTTCTCATCGAGCGAGGTGATGGTGATCTCGCTTGGCTCTATCTCCACCTTGTTCCTGAACATGTCATGGTTGCGGTTGAACAGTTCGATGAACTTCCTTATCCTCAGTTTGAGCAGCGGGAAACTGAATGGCTTCGTGATATAGTCATCGGCACCTGTCTCCAGGCCCTCCATATGATATTCCTCGGCCGTGCGGGCCGTAAGCAGTATCACCGGGATATGCGACCAGCATATGTTGCTCTTTATGCGGCGGCATAGCTCCATACCATCCATCACAGGCATCATCACATCGCTCACCACCAGGCGTATATCCTCCCTTTCCAATATCCCGAGAGCCTCCTCGCCATCATGAGCCTTGAATACGATGTAGTCATCCGACAGGATCTCCGACATTATGGAACAGAACTCCTTGTTGTCATCCACCACGAGGATACCGGTGTGAGCCGCGTGCTCTGCGTCCGCCGCCGGAAGGTTAACGTCAGCGACGGTATCCGCCGCTTCCCCGTCCGCCACCTCCGCGCATGCGGCATCGGCACACCCCAAAGGCAATGTGAACACGAATACACTCCCCCTCGGATGATTATCCTCCACCGATATGCTCCCGCCATGCATGCGCACATACTCGTTGGCTATATGCAGTCCTATCCCGTTGCCGGCATTATATTCTGCCTGTTCACCCTGATAGAAACGCTCGAATATATGTTTCTTGGTCTCATCATCAATGCCTTCGCCGTTATCGGCCACACTCACCGTCACCTTGTCGCCTGTACGGACGGCACTGACGCTTATCTCACCGCCATCGGGGGTATATTTGAATGCGTTTGACAGCAGATTGCCTATGATGCGCTTCACCTTTCCGGCATCGAAGTCCATCCACAACGATGATGGTTGGCACTCAACGCTAAACCGTATGCCGCGGCTCACGGCATAGTCGGCAAACGGCGTGCAGAGCTCGCGCACATACATGCTGAAATCACCGGGGCGGCAGTGCAGGCTCTCGGCCCCGACATCAAGTTTTCTGAAGTCAAGCAGCGTGTTGATCATCTCGAGCAGGTGCATAGCATTGGAATGCATAGTCTTGAGCCGCGCCCTGATCTTTTCATCCTCCACTTCGTCCATCATTACCTGCAACGGTACCATGATAAGTGTCAGCGGCGTGCGCAGGTCATGGCTTATATTGGTGAAGAATCTGAGTTTCATCTCGTTCATCCGCACCATCTGCTCATCCTCAAGTCTCTTCTTTTGCATTGTGAACTTGCGGCGGTTCCTGCGGCGTATCTCATACATGGCCAGACTCCCGGCTCCGAGCAGCAATATCGCATATCCGGTGTAGGCCATGCCCGAACGGTAGAACGGAGGACGCACGTTGATCTCGAGTGTGGATGCATCGTCACTCCACACTCCGTCAGGATTGCACGCCTTGACCAGCAGGCGGTATCTGCCCGGAGGCAGCGATGCGAAGGTTATGGAATTGTCGTCCGTGTAAAGCCACCGGTCATTAAGCCCCTCCAGGAGATAGGAATACCTGACTCCCGGGAAACCGGTGAGGTTGCACACCGTGAAATTCAGCGTCACCAGATAGTTGTCATGGTCAAGGTCAAGCCGCCGAGTCCTGTCCATGGCTCTGTCGAGGATCACACGCCCCTTGTACACCGAGTCCACCTCAATATGCTGTGTCTCTATATACAGGTCCGTGAACTTCACCTTGAAGTCCGGATGGTAGGTACCGAACATCTTCTCGGGATAGAACAACACACATCCGTCGGAGGTACCGAACAGTATCCGCCCATCACGTCTTGCCGCCACGGCCTTATGATTGAAGAAACTGCTTTTCAGTCCGTCCTTACGGGTGTAGTTCCTCACATTGTATCCGAGTTCCCCGTGGCTTCCCCAACGTACCGAAAGCACCGACAGGCCGTTGCTCGTGGATATCCACATGCGGCCGGTCTCATCCTCGGTGATGGATCTTATCATATTGTCGCACAGACCATCTTTCTTGTCTATATAGTACATAGAGTCGGTCCTCTCATTCCACACAGTGAGCCCCTGATTATGGCCGAGCCACATGTTGCCACGGCGGTCCCTGTAGATGACAGGCACTATGCCCTGCTTGATGCGGCGGGTGCCGCGTACGTTGGAATAATGATGCTCATGGCGCCCGGTCACCACATCGATCTTGAAAAATCCGTAGAACGATCCCGCGTATATCGCATTGCCGTCAGGATCATAGTGCAGGCTCATGGAATTGACCGGATAACCGTCAGGCTTCATTACCGATCTGAATTCGCCCCTCTGGACATCGAGACGCTGAGTATCCGACATGGTGGAGATCCATATGTTGCCATACTTATCGTCCACGATATCCCACACTATATCGGACGCCAGGCCACTGTTTCTTGTCGTATAATGTTCAGTATGTCCGTCATCTATGCAATACAGTCCGGCTCCGTAACCACCCACCCATATGCGTCCGTGCATATCCTCCCTCAGGCATATGATGGAACACTCCGGCACAGAAGGCACCTTGACGGCATCACCGCCGCCTGCTCCCGAGCGGTACAGACCATAGCCCTCCATGCCTATCCAGAGATTACCGTCGCTATCCTCGAGCAGCGCGGTTATGTCGCCCGAATCAATTATACCGGGATCCTCGAATTGCCTGAACATATCGTTGTGATACGATATACCAGCCTTGTTGTGCCCCAGCCATATGGTGCCTGAGCTATCCATATAGATGCATGACACATTGTCCGACTGCATAGGATTTGAGCCTGTACCGCTCTGACGCAAGGCCGTGATACCACCCTTAACCTGATCATACATGTATACACCATTGTGATCGGTACCTATCCATACGTGGCCATCCCTGTCGTCAAGCATGCAGCGTATGCCGTTGTGATGTATCAGATTCTTCGACGGGAGCGTGAGTGTGGTCCACTCCCCCGGTCGCCGGCTGTGGAGCAGCATGTTCTCATAATCCGAAAACAGCCATACCCCTTGCAGACAATCTATGTATATGTGATTGAAGACCTCATTCGTATCCGGGAGTCTCACGTCGCCCACACCGAGATCCGTCTTATCCACCGTCACCACACCACCACTGTCAAGCAGGATGTAAAGGCACGACGCATTATCAGATATGTCCAGACACTCCCCACGCAGATCCCGCCCCAAATCCTTTTCACGCATCTGTCCGGTGGAAGGATCACAATAATATATTGTGCTTCCGGCCATGACCCATATGTTACACCCCGAATCTATGTACACGTCATATCCCTCATCGGCACGGACGCTGATACCATAGGCTGCGAGCACACTGCCGACATCCACCGAGAAGTCATCCTTCTCGCGGTTGTATATGGCAAAGGTACCGTCGCCACCCCTCACCCATATGTTTCCCGCCGCATCCTCCTTGAGCGACCATATGTCATCCACAAAATCGCCATTACCGCCCTGAGGCATATTAAGCACATACTGCTTGAACCGATTGCCGTCATACTTGTTCAGTCCGGCGGCTGTGCCTACCCACAGATAGCCTTCGCTATCCTTCAATATGGTCTTGACATCATAGTTGGACAGACCGTTGGTTATGTCCAGTTTTCTGAACATATACGGCTCAGCGGCCATCAGCCTTACAGCTACCGAAGCAATGAGCAGGAGTGTATACAGGAGTCTCATGATAGTGACAGTGTCTTTACACTGCAAATTTAGCGAAATCACAGATCCGGACAAACAGACAGGCGTCTCACTGACATACGCCCATGTATCCATGAATGTACACTTATGTATCCTTGCCCATATACACAGAAGTCAACCAGCTGACAGGCATACCATTACACACCCACGCAACAATAGAGGCGGTGTGTCAAAATACAGAAAGTATCTTTCTGTCAATTATGACACACCGCCTCTATTGAAATAAGATAATGATTATAATTGCGCGGTACCTGCCGGGTTCTGGTCAGCCTGTGTAATACCTGGGTTACCCTCAATCTCAGCCTGAGGGATCTGATAGAGCAACACTGCGGCTTTCGGAGGTATGTTGAACGCCCAGTCGGGATTGAAATTGGCATTGCGCCGGTCTATACCTTTATTCAGTCTCAATCGGTCAATATATTCAAAACCTTCGCCCCAAAGTTCAATCTGCCGTTGGAAAAATATCTCGTCACGTACTGCCTCAGACGTTGCTGCATTGCAAGAGTAGCGTGTGGCAGAATCTGTCCATCTATATGTATTTACATATTCTTCGACAAGACTCTTACCTTCGGGAGCATTCGTCATGGCTTTTGCTTCCGCAGCAATGAGATACATCTCCTCCACGCGCATAAGCGGAACATCGGTAGCTCCGGTGGTCTGTCTGAGCACATCGCTGTAAGGCGCGAATTTCACAACTGCATATTCAGGAGCTTCGACGGCGTCCAGATATTCAGATGCAGACAACCCCTGGTAAGTAGCGAAATAATTGTCGGCAATAGAATTGCGGGTGCCAGGAGCGATCCACCAGCCTTTTCTCACATCTGCCGACGGTACACGGTCATAAAGATGGCTGTTGATAAGCTGCCATTGCCCGGCATAGGCATAGCCATATGAGAATGAACCCATGAATCCGGAGAAGGTATATAGACCGTTGGCGTCAGGTTCCTCAATAATGATGCCCCACATCCAATTGTGGTCATCGACATTGTTGAAGCCTGGCACAGAAGCCTCTGCTGCTGACAGAGGAGTGGCCTGTGTGCGTGCGATAGCCTCATTGGCGTCTATGTAAGCATCATCATACTTACCCATACACAGCTCAGCACGCGCCCTGAGTCCGTAGAGCACCGCTATGTCAATATAGCGTTTATCCTCTCTTTCTACAGGATTACCATCCAGACACTCTATGGCTGTATCAATATCGTTGAGTACCCGAGCGTATACTTCCCGTACCGTCGCACGGCCGATACCGTCGATAGCTGCGGTCCCGGCATTATCTTCCGTTATGACTGGAACACATGGAGCCTCGGGATTATCAATATAGTTGAACTGCCACAGTTGTGCAAGCATCCAATAGCTGTATGCCCTTGCGCCGAGAGCCTGCGCCATGTAGAATCGGAGTGTCGCATCGTCAGTCTTTTTATCAATTATATCCAACACCTGATTGGCCGAATAGATAGTGTTGTAGAATGTACCCCAGATAATGCGTGCGTATGGGGTGGTCGGTGTATTGTCGGAGAACTGTCCACATTCAGCATACCAACCGTAATCATATGAGGCTGACACAAGACCCTCGGCTCTCTGGTTGAGCATAGTGAGAATTGATGGCAGACCGAAATCAAAAAAGTCGTCATAGACATTCCGGTAAGCGTAGAAATTCCCATACACACCGGAAACCGTAGCCTGAAGTTTGGCAGCTTGTTCCTTTATGACATCCTCACGTTGATCGGAGGTAAGGGTCGAACCTATAGGTTCGGTGTCGAGGTCGTTGCATGAACCCAACATCAGGATACATACAACTGACAATATCATGTTTGTGATTATTCTCATTTTGAATTTAGCGATAACTTGTTAGTATGTTATTTTTATACCACCTGATATGGTGCGCAGTGCGGCGTAGTAACCGGCATAACTCTGTACATAGCTCTGACGCGGATCCATGCCTTTCCTTTTGCTCCACAGCGCCACATTATCGGCTGCTCCGTAAATTCTGACTGACGAAAGGCCGATTCTTGAGATCAATGATTTGGGCAGTGTGTATCCCAATGAAATATTATTGAGCGACAGATAGTCCGAACTTGTCATCCAACGGTCACTTGTGGCACCTGTGTATTTGGCACCCCAATCCAGACGGGGCACAGAACCTGAGGGAGATTCCGGTGTCCAGGCGTTGAGAAGATCCTTATGCAAAGCTCCACCCTTATCCTCCTGATATGCGCCGTTCATCAGCTCCTGGTATCCGGAGTCAAGGATACGGCCTCCCAACTGATAGGCGAATTGTATTGAGAAGTCAAAGCCAAAAGCCTGGAGCGATGTGCCGAAACCTCCATATACGGGAGGGAGCATATTGCCTGTTGCCTGGCGGTTGGATACGTCACCGGTGGATTTATCCCCATTGTATGCGATATTATAATCTGATGTCTTGAATTCCGTACCATCTGCATGGCGTCCCCACCACAACGACGAACCGCTCTCCGGGTCAACGCCGGCATATTTGACGAGATAGAGCTGGTAGCGGCTCTTACCCTCTTCAAATATTTGGCTTCCGGATTGCCAACGTCCGTTCAACTCAGGGGCGAGTTTAATGATTTTATTGTCTATATATGTGAGATTCAGATTGACATCCCATGTGACTTTATCTGTCACAAGCGGTCGGAAATTAAGGTCAAGTTCAATACCGCTGTTGCGCATTGAACCTATGTTCATGGGTATCGATGAATATCCTGAGGACAGACCGGTCGGTTTGAAGAAGAGCATGTCGTCTGTCTGCCGCATGAAGTATTCCAGACTTCCTGACAAAGTACCGTGCCACAGACTGAAATCAAAACCGGTGTTGAACGAATTGGACGTCTCCCATGTGAGTTCTGGGTTACCTTTGAAATACAGAGTACCTACTGACCATACACCATTGGCTCCACCCTGATTGTATTGGTCGATATATGGATAGTTGTTTATGACACCTCCCTGTGCCATCTGGTCATTACCCTGTTGGCCGAATGATATTTTATATTTCAAAAAATCGACAACAGTAGAAAGAGACTCGAAGAATTTCTCATTAGATATATCCCACGCAGCACTCAGACTCCAGAAATTACCCCATCTGTGGTCTCTGGCGAATCGAGATGAAGCATCACGACGATATGACACACTTCCCAAATAACGATTGTCATAATTATAGTTTACCCTGCCAAATATACCTCTGGTCGCGTAATAATCTTTCTCACCGCCAAGTTCCTTATTGTCGATTATATTTGACAGCGTGTGGTTATATCCGCTATATACATTCCGGCCGCTGCCCCATATACCCGACATATTGAGGGAGTATTGCTCATAGCCAAGCAGGAAATCCAGATTGTGGGTATCGGCGAAAGAACATTTGTAATTTGCGAGACCTTGCAGATTGATGGAACTGTTGCGGGAAGTGCTTTGTCTTACGGAGCCATGATAGCTCGAGCTTTGACCATATTGGCCGTTGGCGAAGGTGTCATACTGACGATGGCTAAGATAATATCCCATTGTACCGGTCAGCGTGAGTCCCTCGATCGGCTTAATCTGTGCGAACCATTTCCCATTGAACACATCATACATATATGCGCTCTTGTCATATATGAGTGAACCGGTCGGATTTCCACCGGCCACAAACGCACGCGAATAGGGAAGGCCGAGACCCTTCATGCCATAATCATACATAGGATTTCCGGAGGCTTCATCGTGCATCACGCTACCATCTGCATCCCTTATATACATTGGATATATAGGAGCAATATAGTCGGCCATATAGGTGACATTATTTGAATAGCCTGTCTCCGTCTGGCCGCCGGGACTGTTTGTGCATTCATACGTATACTGCATGTTGGTGCCGACTTTCAGCCATTTGCAGAAATCATAATCTCCTGTTGCACGCACGGTTGCTCGTTGGAAAGATGAAGCTACGATTGAACCCTCATCCTCCAGATAAGAACCGGAGATCATGTATGTACCGGCCGAACTGCCACCTTGGATTGACAGGTTATACTCCTGCCTGAATCCATTGCGGTATGATTCTTTCTGCCAGTCATCAGGCATGAAATAGTTTGTTCCGTCGCTATAACCGAGGGTGGCCTCAGGGTTGAATGTGCCGTCAGGAAGCACGAGGCTCTGTCCGTCAGGTATGGTCCACATCTGATATCCGAGAGTATTTTGTCCCGGTTTTCCATTAAGACCTGGGTCCTGACTATTGCCATTGACCGCAAAATTATAGGCAGCGTCCTCGCTCTGACCGCGATATATATAGTAATTGCGGCGCGAGTTATAGAGCGCAAGCATATAATCGGTTGGAGAGGTAATCACATCATATCTCGGCACTTGACGGGAATTTACACCCCACCGAGCATCAAATGTGATCTTCCGTTCTTCATGTCCTTTCTTTGTAGTTACAAGAATCACACCGTTTGCTCCTCGCGCACCATACAGGGCGGCTGAGGCGGCATCCTTAAGCACGGTGATTGATTCAACATCCTGAGGATTTATTGAATTCATACCCCCGTCAAATGGAATTCCATCCACTACATATAGAGGATCCATGCCGGCATTGATTGAACTCATATGATTAAATCATTGGAATGCATATTCTTAATACATCCGGTCAATACACTCTTACCAAGAGATTTAGATGGCAGCAATCTCGCTCATATTCAATCCACTAAAAACATTCTCACATAGATTTAGCAAAACAATTGAACCATTTTTTTTCATCTAAAAACAGTTTTTTTGTTAAAAACATACAATATATCAATATTTATTGTTAATTTTGCGCCCATTTAATACACTCTTGGTAAGAGATTTAGATAGCAGTTAAAACGTTTGGGGGCATAATGAGGCGTGAGTTTTTTAGAGCGACTTCAATATAAGACTATTTGCCTTATCTACTGCAGAGGTATCGAGTGAGGCAAGATAGATTTGGGTTGTGGTTTCGCTATCGTGGCCCATACCCTCGCTGATCACACTCAGGGGAATCCCCTTGGCCTTGGCAGCGCTTGCCCAGCTATGGCGCGCCACATACATCGTAAGCGGTATATTTATGCCCACCATAGAGGCTATCTTTTTCAGACTGCGATTGATATTATAGCCTATATTACGGTAGGCGCAGCGCTCGTTGAGACCTTCAGTCCTGATGATTGGAAGAAGATATCGTGTAGGATTTTCAGGATACTTGTCGAGAATCAATTGCATTTCCCGAGTCCATTCGATTGTCAACGACTGTCCCGTTTTTCGGCGCCGGTATATGACATAGCCATTTTTCAAGTCCGTTTTCTTCAGAAATGCCATATCTATGAAGCTCATTCCCCGGAGATAGAAACTCATCAGAAACATATCGCGGGCGTAGTCCAGAGGCAACGAGAGTGACAGGTCTATGTTCTTGATCATCTTCACATGCGACAGCGGTATAGCTCTTTTCACCGTCTTGTCCACACCGGTGTAGACATGGCGGAATGGATGACGGTTCTCAATGGCATCATCCTCTACCGCACGGTGATACACCGCACGGAGAATACGTATATAGAATGATATCGTATTAGGCGAATTGCCAAGCTGTCTGTGCCATGACTCATATGCCTCCATTATCTCGGAAGTAAGACGGTCCAGCATGATGTCCTCCTCATTGCCCGGACAATCCTGCCGCTTCGTATCGCATAGAAACTTTCTGAAACTGTTGAGGGCTGCCCGATAGGTCTCCGACGTTCTTATCTTGCCATTCTGCTTGAACTTGATGATCAGGCTCTCCATAAAGTTGAGCAATGTATATTTGCTGGCATAACTCCTGAACTCGTCGATCACATCATCTGCCGTATATGACAATCCATCGGCATCAAGCTGCCTGTCTATCCTGGTCAGCCGTTCCACGTCCCAACGGACTCTTTCACGGATCGAGAGGATGAATGATTTTCTTTTACTTGATTGTTTTGTTGTCACCATCGAGCGCCCTTCGTCCCATTCATCCGGCAATACACGATATTCAGTAGTGAGCTGGCGGACTTTTCGCTGATGGATTATCTGGTAGTAGATTGCTCCCTCCTGGTCGGCAATCTTGGATGGTCGGTATTTCACTTTTATGGATGCCATTGTTATATTTAGAGGGTGTTAAAAAAAACAAATGTTAAAACCAGAGTCCAATCTCATTAGATGGATTCCGTCGTGAAAAGATACGTTTTTTTATCTTTGCCATAACGAATTAATTTGCTACTTTTGTGCAATCCCGTGCACAACTCACGTTTCCGCAGACATCCACCCTACACTATAACATTGACTCATGCAGCGGGACCGATCAACAATAGAATTTTCACTCCACTGCAATGAAAAAGACATCCCCACGATCAAACAGCAAGACTCTCCTGTATGGAACGTTCATCCCTATGGCCTTGATGATCGCATCCTTCGTGGCAAGCTGCTTTGCCTATTCAGAAGCCAGGCAGAGTATATCCGACGACCTGAACGACACTATGCTTGCTCTGGCAAATGAAAACAGTGAATTGTGGACACGTCAGGACACCATCGCAGCACTGCGGAAAATGCACGAGACAACTAACAAACCGCTGATATACCAGGCTTCAGATGTGAATTTCAGAAATGCAGCCCTGAGAGACGAAGCATACTTCACCATTGCATTGGTTGACAGAAAGAACATAGCACCGGCAATTCATGGCGACAAGATTGCGTCCGACACCATAATACTCATGTCCGAACGGTCCGGCAACGGTGTTGCAATACGGGTGCAAGGCTTTGCAGACTGCACCATGGCCTCAGTGTTCGCAGCATCTGACCAGACATTACCGGGGCTCCTTTTCGCCCTCTCCATTCTCTCAATGGCAAGCATGTTTGTATGGCGGAGAAAAGGGCATCATCCTTTGGCGGCAGAGTCAGCTTTGCACACATCCGATACACCGCTACTTGACGGAATAAAACTCACACCCATGCAGCGGCAGTTGGCCCGGATGCTACTTGACGCTCCGGAATGGAAGGTGGATAAGGCAACACTCTGCTCAGCTCTATGGGGCAACAAAAGCAACGCCGAGGAGTCGCTCTACACCCTTGTAAGACGCACGAAAGCACCCCTTGCCGAAGCCGGCATCGAGATAATATGCAATCGTGGAGACTCTTATGAGCTACGGCTAAGAGACTGACATACAGCATTGTCAGAATTTGTCAGACAAATGTCAGACAAATTCCGGAAATAGATCGGACCTTTTTTATTTGCTTTGCGGTCAAAAACGACCTTCGGCCTCGAGCTGAAGGTTGCGGAAGTAAATTTAACGCACAAGCATGAAAAAGCACCTTATCGCTCTCGCGGCGCTCATACCCTCAATGGTATATGCCCGTCAGGATGTCAAGACCGACTCCATTGCCTCCGAACTCGACGAAGTGGTGGTGACCGCCGACAATCAGATTGAAACGGCAAAAAAAGTAATTCTCCGCCCTACCAGACTGGAAAAACGGCACAGCACCAACGGATATACGCTGTTGGAAAACATGAACCTTCCGGACTTCAATGTAAGCGCTTCGGCCCGCACTGTCTCTACCTTGACCGGACAGAATGTGGTGATTCTGGTGAACGGCGTGGAGATACACTCCGATGAGCTTGCCACACTCCCCGCCGCCGAAATTGTGCAGATTGACTATCAGCGCAATCCGGGAGGCAAATATGTCGGCAACGGTGCCGTAATGAATTTCATAACCATCCAATACGACTTTGGCGGTAACGTATATCTTTCCGCCGACGAGGGATTGGCTCGCCCGTACGGGGTATATACCGGCATGGTCAACTACAGGAAAAATGCCGTGAGCCTGTCACTCACTGCAAACGGGAAATGGGACACGGTCTCGCTGCTCAACAGTGCGGAAAACACGTTTTCGCTCAATGACGGAATATTGAACCAATCAATAACACCGATTGACAACGACACGCATACAAATGCCCAATACCTCAATATCAAGTTCGCCCATACCACCGGAAACCATTCCTTTGATGTCTCACTTGCCATGACCCGCAGTGCGACCCCCAAAAACTCCATAACCGACAAAGCCACATACACCGGACTTCATAATCTCCACACCACCGCCACCCGCGTCAGCAACGAGCATGCTGTATCACCGGTGATGAAAATGCACTACAATCTATATATGCCCGGGGGTCACACATTCATGGCTAATGCCAACATCCGCCACGGACACACCGGTTTCCGAAGCAGATATTCGGAAACCGATGCCGATGCGATACTGAACAATACAACAGAAAACAATGTGCTTGCATGCGCCACCCTTGGCTACTTCAAATCCTTTGCAAGCGGACTCAGTCTCGGAGTGACGGTCGATGAATATTACAACCATTACCGCGATCTATACTCCGGCAGTTTCAACAGCAGGCAGACCTTGACAAACAATCACGCGATGGCCATGTGCCACATAGACCATAACCTCCCTCTCGGATTATCCTATTACGCATCCGCCGGTATCACCGACCTTTATTCAACCATTCTCGGCCACAATGACAACCAACTCTCCCCAATGGCTTTCTATGGTTTGACCTACAACCTCAATCCAAGACAATCAATATCAATAGCAGGCAATTACACCCACAGCATATATAATCCGTCATACAAGAACAATGCCGTGATCCGGACATCATTTTTCGAAGCCACATTAGGCAATCCATGCCTCGAGCAACTGAAAGCATTTCAAAATACCGTGAGCTACAATGGACATATCGGTCAGCTGGGATTGTCATTCACCTACGACTTCCTCAAATATTCCGGCAACACCTCCTACCGTTATTTTGCCGAAAACAACATCATGTACCGCCAGCTCATCAATGACGGCGACTACCTTTACCACAAACTGATTTTCGGAACCTCCGCCAACCTCATTGACAATAGACTCAGACTTCGTGCAGACGCTACATACAGTATGAGCCGGTTTCACTCTGAATATCGTCCCATCCACAGCAATGACTGGCGTGCGGAGTTCAGAGCATCCTATATGCTTGGCGAGTGGCAGTTCCAAGGCTCCTATGCCATCCCTTACAGCGTGCTCGGTATCGAGGGGGTGAAAGTGAGGTATCCTGCGCAATACGGACTTTCGGTCAGCTGGCAGAAAGGGAACTGGGCTGCGGAGTGCCGCGCTGAAAACTTTCTTGCCCGGCGCCTCTGCACACGCTCATATGCCGAGTATATCGTATATCAATCATATTCCCGATCTCTCAGCGACCTGAAAGGACGCAACATCAGCCTCTCTGTCACATACATACTTCCCTACGGAAAGAAAACCGAAAAAGAACGCATCAGCACTGAGTCAACCATCAGTTCGGCAATTCTCCGCCCATTCTGACCTATCACCGCATCAAGGGCCATTCCGGTGCGATATTGATTCCATAAACCGTGATTTTGGTAAGCGTAATTATCAGATTTAATATTAATTTTGCAACAAACTTAAATCGATACTTATGAACAGTGCGGTGATGATACTGACCGGAGCCGGACAGATAGGCATGGCGATAGCCAGACGTATGGGCTACGGCATGAAGAAGATGCTCAAAAATGAGAAAATATCACATATCTGTATCGGCAGTGACGGCATCGACGGACGCAAGGGCCAGACAACTCCTTTCGATGGCATCCCTGATATGGACCGCCAGCCGGTTCGTCTTTCGCTTCAGAGTGTGGAGCACGTTGGGAACGACACTTTATGGATACGATACAAAACCACAAGCAAATGAGAAAAATAATCAGTATGGTAGCCTTGTCCCTCGCAGTGCGTGGCGAGACAGCTCAGAACAAACGTGAACAAGCACGAAATACAGTAAACTCCTGGATTGAAAAGCTGCACTGATGGCTCTACAGAAATCAAGAACAATACTTGCGGTTATCTTCCTGACAGCGATAACCCTGTTGTTCCTCGACTTCACGGGAACAATCCATGCGTGGATGGGCTGGATGGCCAAGATCCAGTTCCTACTCGCGCTTCTTGCGTTAAACGTCGGTGTGACAATCGGACTTGTCGCACTGACTCTTGTATTCGGTCGCATATATTGCTCCGTGATATGCCCGCTCGGAGTGATGCAGGACATCTTCGCATGGTTTGGAAAGAAAGCCAAGAAAAACCGTTACAGATATTCCCCGGCAAAGAACCTTCTTCGTTACACAATGCTTGGCGTCGTTATTCTGGCATTCCTGTTCGGTATCGGTAGCATAGTGGCTCTCCTCGCTCCTTACAGCGCCTATGGCCGCATAGCTCAGAATCTGCTCTCCCCTCTCTGGATATATGTGAACAATCTGTTGGCAGACTGGGCTGAGAGACATGACAGTTACGCATTCTACACTGTTGATGTATGGATCCGTAGCGGTATTACATTTGCAGTCGCCGTCATAACGCTCGTTGTGCTTGGTATACTGGCATGGAGAAACGGACGCACCTATTGCAATACCATCTGTCCTGTAGGAACCGTCCTGGGATTTGTATCAAAATACTCTCTTTTCAAACCCATTATCGACACATCGAAATGCAATGGTTGCGGCCTGTGTGCCCGCAACTGCAAGGCTGCCTGTATCAATAGTAAAGGACATGAGATAGACTATTCCCGCTGCGTCGCCTGCATGGACTGTATTGGCAAATGCCATCAGGGGGCGATTTCATACACCATTAGAAAAAGGAGCCGGACATCAGTCAAGGAGCAACCCGACAATTCTCGCCGCAAATTCCTTACAACCACAGCCATTGTGGCCGCCACCACAGCCATAAAAGCGCAGGAAAAGACTGTCGACGGAGGATTGGCCGTGATTGCCGACAAGAAAATCCCTGAAAGAGCTACCCGCATTGTACCGCCCGGAGCGAAAAGCCTGCGCAACATGGCCAGTCATTGCACCGCGTGCCAGCTTTGTGTGTCGGCTTGTCCCAACGGAGTGTTGCGTCCATCCACCAATCTGGAAACACTCATGCAGCCTGAGTCATCTTACGAGCGAGGGTATTGCCGTCCCGAATGCACACGCTGCTCGGAGGTCTGTCCTGCCGGAGCCATCGTCAAAATCACAGCTGCCGACAAATCAGCCATCCAGATAGGACATGCCGTATGGGTAAAGGAAAATTGTGTGCCGTTGACCGATGGTGTCGAATGTGGCAACTGTGCCCGACACTGCCCTGTCGGGGCAATACAGATGGTACCATCTGACAAAAATAATCCGGATTCCCCAAAAATACCTGTTGTAAACGACGAGCGCTGCATCGGATGCGGTGCCTGCGAGAATCTCTGTCCGGCCCGTCCGTTCAGTGCCATCTATGTAGAAGGTCATCAAGTACACAGAACCGTATAAAAAAACAATGCCGATGAACAACAAAAATCTTGACCGCCGCGAATTTATCAGACGCATCGGCCTCGGATCCGCCGCCGTCTCTGTGGCCGCCCTTGTCGGCTGCAAATCAAAGGACAACCCTGTTGCCGGTAATGTGACCTCTCAGTCGGAAATACCTACCGACGGCATGACATACCGCACAAATCCGAAGACCGGAGAAAAAGTCTACATACTTGGCTACGGTTGTATGCGGTGGCCCGACTTGGACGGTGGCGCCGGTCGCTCGGACGCGGATCTTGATCAGGAGACAATCAATTCACTGGTAGATTTCGCCATAGCCCACGGCGTCAACTACTTCGACACATCGCCCGCCTATTGCAAAGGACGCTCGGAGGCTGCCACAGGTATAGCCCTGAGCAGACACCCGCGTGAGAAATTCTTCATAGCGACAAAACTGTCAAACTTCGCCCCGCAGACATGGAGCCGCGAGGCTTCGTTGAAAATGTATCATGATTCCTTCAAGAATCTTCAGGTGGATTACATCGACTATCTGTTGCTTCATGGTGTCGGCATGGGCGGAGGAATGGACGAGTTCAACAAGCGCTATATCGACAACGGAGTGCTTGACTACCTGCTTCGCGAACGTGAGGCCGGGCATATACGCAACCTCGGTTTCTCCTATCACGGCGACATCGCTGTGTTTGACCACCTGTTGGCAAACCATGACAAATACAAGTGGGATTTCGTGCAGATTCAGCTCAATTATCTCGACTGGCATCATGCCAAGGAGATAAATCCGCGAAATACTGATGCAGAGTACCTCTATACCGAGTTGGCCAAGAGAAATATCCCTGCGATAATCATGGAGCCGCTGTTGGGTGGACGCCTGTCAAACGTCCCGGACCACATAGTCAGCCGCCTGAAACAGCAGGAACCGGAGCGCAGTGTCGCGTCATGGGCTTTCCGCTATGCCGGCAGCTTCCCTAATGTCCTCACTGTGTTGAGCGGCATGACCTACATGGAGCATCTGCAGGACAATCTGCGGTCTTTCTGCCCGCTAAAACCATTGACCGACAGCGATACCGCATTTCTTTACGAAACAGCCGACCTGATGGTGCAATATCCCACAATACCATGCAATGACTGCAAGTATTGCATGCCTTGCCCCTACGGGCTTGACATTCCCGCCATCCTGCTGCACTATAACAAATGTGTCAATCAGGGCAATGTACCCGAAAGTCAGCAAGCCGAGAACTACCGCGAGGCACGCCAGGCATTCCTCGTCGGTTATGACCGCAGTGTGCCGAAACTCCGTCAGGCAAGCCACTGTATCGGTTGCAACCAGTGCTCACCGCATTGCCCACAGAGCATTGACATTCCGAAAGAACTGCACCGTATCGACAATTTTGTTGAACATTTGAAACAGGGCACGCTATGATGGATGACCTGATAAAAATACTCCATGAGGGGAACCATTCGCTCGTTGTGGCAAATGGGAAAGATGTACGCACATTCGATGGCCGTGGCATATCCGACCTGTATAACATACTGAACGAAGATCCGGAATTTCTGCAAGGAGCGGAGATCGCGGATAAAGTCGTGGGAAAGGGAGCGGCGGCACTTATGATTATGGGCGGCATTGACGCGTTATATACTGATGTGATCAGTGCCCCCGCTCTGGAACTGCTGCATGAGACCGCCATAAAAGTGGGGTTCGGCAAACAGGTTGACAATATCATAAACCGTAAAGGCGACGGCATATGCCCGGTCGAGACACTATGTCTCCCATGCGCCACAGCCCGGGAATGTCTGCCTCTTATAAATCAATTCATCAAAGCCAAAAACAAATAACAGATGCAAACATCATCACTGAGACTATATGCACTCGGATATTCCGAACTTCGCACCTACGTAGTAGCCGCTCTTTTCATTTTAGGCAATATCATTGTGCCACAGCTATTCCACCTCATCCCACATGGTGGAGTGACGTGGCTGCCAATCTACTTCTTCACCCTCGTAGGAGCATATAAATACGGATGGAAAGTCGGACTTCTCACAGCCCTCGCATCTCCGGTCATCAACAGTCTGCTCTTCGGTATGCCTGCGGTCAGCGGTCTGCCGGCGATTCTGCTGAAGTCCACGGTGCTCGCGTTTGTCGCAGGCTTGTTCGCCTCCAAGTTCCGTAAAGCCGCCCTATGGCAACTGATGATAGTCGTGTTAGCCTATCAGATTATAGGCACTGCCGGAGAATGGCTATTGAAAGATAGCCTATATGCTGCAATGCAGGATTTCAGGATCGGCCTACCCGGAATGCTGTTGCAGATAGTAGGCGGTTGGTGTGTGATCAATTACCTGATCCGCAGATAATACGCCTGACGTCTGTCACCAACCCACATTCTGGGTCAGGTTGAGGTTGCGTTCCATCTCCACGAGCGGGATAGGCCACAACTCATGCCGGCTCTGATAGGAGCGGGTGTACATGAGGTCACCGAAAATATCGGTTGCGTTTCTTACCGATTTTTCAAGCAGCCCCCAGCGACGCAGATCCCAGTATCGCTGACCCTCTCCGGCAAGTTCAAAGGCGCGTTCGCGCTGTATTCTGACCGTCATATCCTCCTTGCCGTCAACGGATAACCATTCGGCACCTGAGTTTAAGCCGGGCATACCTACGCGTGAGCGGATCTTGTTTACCTCATCCACAGCCTTGTCTGTGGCTCCGCTCTCATTGTATGCCTCGGCAAGCATCAGTATCACGTCGCCGAGACGGATAAGCGGAAATTCGTAGGGTGTGCGGTTATACTCGCCCCAATATCCGTCGAGGTTGCCGGTCGGGATCCATTTGCGCCAGAAATATGAATTCCAGCCTTCGGAGTTGCGTATGAATGCCATCGCCTCCATCGGTGCGCCACCTTGTGTCGGGTCGGCAAGCACAAACTGCTTGTCCATGGGATTTGATCCGGCATCAGTGCCAAGGTAATGCGAATAAGGAGTGATCACATTCAGGCACAGGCGAGGGTCACGCAGACGATATGCGTCCATCACTTTTGTCGTGTCGCAGTCGAGCGTTGATGTCACGACGGTACTTCCCTGATCAATCGCAACGCTCATATACTTGCGGCGCAGCTGTGGATCCCCGTTATTGAAACCGGGAAACACATCATCCCAGTCAAACGGGGAGCCGTCAAGATTCTCGTACATATCCACAAGTGTGGTCGATGGGACAATACAGTTGCCTGCTATCAGGCGCATGGTTGACTTGTTGCCGAAATACGAAACTATGTCGAGGGCATATCCTGCCGTGTTGCCGTCTATCGACTGAATGGAGAAAATCATCTCCGGACTGTGGTTGCCGTTGTAGAGACGGAACAATTCATTATAGTCCGGATGGAGCGAGTAGCCGTAATTGTTGGACTTGTCATAGACAATTTCCTCAAAATCGGCAATAGCCTTGTCCCACTCGCGGTTAAACAGATATACTTTCCCACGCAGTGCATAAGCGGCACCTTTGGTAGCGCGGCCGAGGTCGGCGGCATCCCAGCTTACCGGAAGTTTATCGATAGCCTCCGTTAGGTCATCGATTATGTGACGGCGTATCTCATCCTCCGAACTGCGCGGGGCATTGAGGTTGGCGAACTGTTCGTTTATATCACACGTTTCGTCATAGTATGGCACACCACCCCAGCAGTTGAGCATACGGAAATAAGCCATCGCACGAAGGAATTTCGCCTCGCCTGTCACGCGGTCGATAGTCCGCTCACTGATAGGCATACCCGCCACATTGCGTATCACGGTGTTGGCACGGTGCACAAGCTCATAGAGATACTGCCAGTGGTTCTGCACGCCGCCACTGTTGGAGGCAAATGACGTGCCGCGCGATATATCAGCCCACGGAGTGGTGCCGTCGGCAAGATCACTGCACATATCAAAAGTGAACTCCATACCGAAACACCAGTTGGCTTTCATCGCAGCATACATGCCCACGGCAGCCTGACGCGCATGGTCTTCTGTCTGCCAGAATGTCTGTCCCGACATCTGATTGCCGGGCACATAGTCGAGGCTCTCGCACCCGCAGAAAAGCAAAGCGCAGGCAGCGAATGCCGATATATATCTGATTTTCATCTTCTGACTCATCGTGTTAGAATGATACGTTGATACCCACGGAATACTGACGGAGGGCCGGATACCCGACATCAGCGCCGATTTCAGGATCAAGACCTGGAAATTCCGTGATTGTGAACAGATTGTCGATACTGCCGTATATCTTCAGGTTCTCCACAAAGAATTTTTTTGTGACTTCCTTCGGTATGGTATAGCCGAGCTGGATGTTCTTGCATCGTAAGTAAGCGGCATTGTGCACGAAAGCATCACTCTCTATGTTGTTTTTGCCGTTGGCATTATTCCGAAGCACAGGATAGATCGAATTGTATGGATTCTCGGGGGTCCATGCGTTGTCGGTTATATCCTTGATGAGCGACTGGCCCATTACGGTCACGAAGCGGAATGCCTGATTGTTGTAATACACCTGATGGTTGCCGACGCCCTGTAAAAGCATACTGAAGTCAAAGTTATTCCAGCTCAACCCGAGATTCGCGCCGAAAGTGAATCGCGGAAGCGTGCCGTGACCGATCTCCACACGGTCGTTCGTGTCAAGTATGCCGTCGCCGTTGGCATCGCGGTAGAGAAAATCTCCGAGTTCCGGCCGCTGATATGTTGCAAAATAGTCAGGATTCTTATCCACGAGCGACTGAACATAATCAAGATCTGACTGGTCGCGCACTATACGGTCAACGGTAATCACATAGAGCTGATTTATCGGTCTCCCTTCCTGAGTCTTGTATACACCGCTTATTGATGACACATCGCCCTGGAATTTAGTGACCTTGTTTGTTACGAATCCCATGTTGAAACCGACATTGTATGACACCTTTCCGAGAACATCATTCCAGTGTATGTCCAACTCCACACCCTTGTTGTTGACCTCTCCGGCATTCCGATTGGGCACGGTGCTTGTGCCATGCTCCAACGGCGCCGGGAGCGATATGAGTATTCCCTTCGTATCCTTGTTATATATATCCACCGAGCCGCTGAGCCTGCTGTTGAGAAATGCGTAGTCTATGCCGACGTTTGTCATATAAGTCTTCTCCCATGTCAGTGCCGGATTGGCGAGTACCGTCTGCGCCAATCCTCCGGCTATGTTGCCGTTCAGTATATAGTTGGCGGTGGCGAAGAGTGTCTGATACATATAGTAGCTTGTGGTGGCGTTGTTGCCCAACGATCCGTAGGAGGCCCGCAGTTTCAGATGGTCGAGCCATGACGACGTTCCACGCATGAACTGTTCCTCAGATATTCTCCATCCGGCCGATATGGAAGGGAAATATCCCCATCGGTGACCGGGAGCGAATTTGGACGATCCATCGGCACGCATATTGGCTTCAAGCAGATACCGGTCATCCCAGTTGAGGTTGATACGCCCGAAATATGAGCGCATCGCCCATTCCTCATAGTTGCCCGTGATGCTGCCGTTTGTCATACCCGCGTCAATAGCACCCAATGACGGATCAACGAGGTCGTATTTTATAAAATAATCCTGATCATATTTATTGTATTCCTGGCTCATGCCGGCGAAAACCGATGCTTCAAGTTTGCTGACATTGAAATTATATCTGGCAGTCAGTTCCGACGACCGGAATGTATTGCGGTAGTTGTAACGGCGTATATATGTGCGCACCACACCCTCACGTATCAGCACCGGCCCATCGAATGTGAAACGGTAGAGATCACGGTCGGTAAGGTGTTGCTCTATGTTGCGCTCCCAATAGTTCATGGCGAACGCACCCTGAATGGTCAGACCCTTTACCGGCATAAGACGCGCGTAGATTTTTCCCACCAGACGTTTTGTCTTGACCGGATACTCATCCTTGTAAAACCACTGCCGGCGGTATGGATTTGCGTTGCTCACGTTTTCCTCCTCCGGATTCTGTATGCCCCCGTAAAGTCCGGTGGCAGGGTCATACAGCGTCATGCCCGGCACAGTGTTGAACGCACCGTAACCGAAAATGACATCACCTCCTGCCGCTGCATTTTCTGCCGATGGATTGTTGGTGTCATAGTACCCGAACAGGTTTGTACCGATGCTTATCCACGGCTTTATATTGATATCGAGATTGGTGCGCATCTGATACCGCTCATAGTCCGTGTTGTACACTATACCCGGATTATTGACATACCCGAGCGAGAGATTGTAATTCACGGTCTTGGTACCTCCCGCTATCGCGAGGTTGTGATTCTGCACCACCGACGGGTTGCGGTAGATATGATCCTGCCAGTCGGTATTGGGATATATGGATGGATTGCGTCCGGCATCGTTACGCCACTCGTCGATCTTGCCTTGCGAGAACCGAGGTGCCTGCCCGTTGACGATCAGGCCGGCATTCTGTATCTCCATGAAGTCGGCATAATCGGTCACGAGATTCAGCCGCTTGGCCACAGTCTCGAACGACACATTGCCACTGTATGTCACTCTCGGCGCACGCTCCGATCCCTGACGTGTGGTCACAAGTATGACTCCGTTCGCGGCCCTCGATCCATATATAGCCGCCGAGGCTGCATCCTTCAGCACCGATATATTCTCTATATCCTGCGGATTGATGTCACTCAGGGCTATTCCCGTCATGCCATCGACAACCACCAATGGAGCTGCATTGTTGAGTGTGCCGAGACCACGCACCGTTATACTCTGTGATTCAAACCCAGGAGTATTTCCACCTGAATTTGTCACGGTGAGACCTGCCGCAAGCCCGGCAAGAGCGTTGGTGGCATTGGTGACCGGACGATCCCCGAGAGCATTGACACTAACCGACGATACAGCCCCGGTCAGATCCACCTTTTTCTGTGTGGCATAGCCAACCACGACTACCTCGTCAAGAGTTGATGAGACGGGGGAAAGCTTTATGGTCATATTCGTGGCATTCCCGTTACTCACATCCACCACTTTAGTCACATAGCCTATATAGGAGATATTTATCTTACCCGGCAATCCGACACCTGACAGCACAAATCGCCCGTCGGCATCGGTGGTGGCCACGTTAGCCGGATCATCACCCTGTACGATGGTAGCCCCTATCACAGGTTCTCCTCCCGTATCGACAACAGTACCGCTGACCTTGGCAGTTGACGCTTCCTGTATCCGCGCACTATCTGCTAAAGAATGTGGATGTACAGCAGGAGTACCCAGACACAATAATGTGACAATAATCGGATAAATTCTCATTACTTGTATCGGCAAAATATATATGATGCAAATTTACCGGCATTTTCATTAGTTACAAAACAAGTGTAAATAGACAACATAAATATGACAATCAAGAGTTTTTCGGCGATACTACCGACCACAAAAAAACAGGGCGACATCATCACTGTCGCCCCGCTCTGCTCAGGTCCCTGCCCCTATTCAATCGATCTGTATCACGAGATAGTCGGTCAGGCTCCAGAATTTTTCATGGTCTGTTATATTCAGTATCTTATTCTTATCTCCATCACCGATCTCATACGAATCCTCGGGATGGTTGGTATATATTTTCACCTTTCCTGAATGAAGATCCAATGTGTTCAGCTCGCGCTTGTCGCCGACCTTGAAAAAGCCCTTGTCAAAATCGCCCTTCAGCAGCTTTGATTTGCGCAGGAATCCTGTTTCCAGAATATGATGCTCCTTGAGTTGCGATTTTGTGGCGACAACATAGAAACAGGTATTCAACTCATTCTCCAGACGTGCCGACACAGCCTGTGCCGCATCAAGATCCTGATTGGCTATAGCCACCGTGGTGTTCAGCGAATCCACCTCATTGCTGAGGGTAGTGATATGTTCGTTTGCCTTCAGCAACTGACGCCTCATGCCATCAATCTCCTTGGTCTGGCTATCTATCTGATTGCGCAAGGCCTCTATGGCGCTTTTCAGTTCATCCGTATACAATGTTGACTCCTGAAGACGGCTCTCAAGATCCATCAGTTTCTCGCGGCGCTTGCGCAGAGCTTCCTTCACAGCCCCCATGTCAGAGAGCAATTGGGCGCGTTGGTCCGGATTCTCCGGCGACTGTGTGCCCTTTATAGTCATGACATTCTCAAGGTGCTTGATCTGGTCCATACTGACCGATATTTCCTTGACGATGCCCAATAGTTGATCACGCTCCTCCAAGGCGGCCGCCAGCTCCTGTCTTGAAGCCTCCATCAGGGACTGCTGTCCCTTTGACTGATCCTTGTCGCTGCATGAGGGCAGCAACATGGCGAATACAGTTGTGATGATCAAGAGATATTTCATGATTATTGAAATTTAGAGGTTGTCAAAAAACAAATGTGGAAAACCGAAGTCCAAACTCATGAGATTGGATATGTATAAGTTAATTTCAATTTGTTTCATATATAACTGATTTGTCAATTAGTTTATTATCATCGGAAAGATTTTCCGCATGGATGTCTTTTTCGATTTCTTATACAACCTCTTACTTATACAAATATATAAGAAGTCCCACATTTTTTTAAATGAGTGTTAATAGACAACCTGAATGTGTAAATAAACGTATATACCCGGACTTGCACGTATTTTGAATGAACACTATCTTTGCAATATGAAATCGATTGAGAATAAAACCTCTCTGATATTGGACCTGTTCTTCTGTCTGGTCTTTATTCCGATACTCGTCTCGTTGGGTCCCGCTCACTATTGGTTCCAGCAATGGCCGCTGTTCTCTTTCATCGTCTGCGTATACCTCTACGCCTGCTATTTTCTGCTGATGAAGATCAATATGCCCAAACTGCTCATTTCAAAAAAATACTACAATATCGCCGGTGTCATCGTTATGCTGGTGATAGTGACATACATGCTCTCACAATATCCGTTGCCCGACATGGATTTCGTCACACCGGCATTGAGCGAATATCAGACACAGGTGCGTAATTTCGGCGTGTCGCTGACCATATGGCTTATGTTTTCGCTCGTCATGGGATATGCCCTCACCATTTCCTTCGTCAAGGAACTCTACGAACAGCTACTGCTCAAGAAGAAAATCGAGACACAGCGTGACAAAGCCAAACTCGCGCTCTTCAAAGCGCAGATAAGCCCTCATTTCATGTTCAACACTCTCAATTCGCTATATAGTCTCGTGATAGGAACTTCCGAAAAGGCCGAAAATGCCTTTATCAAGTTTACCGAACTGTTGAAATACTCATACGTCACCATCGAGAAAGAGCTCGTGACACTCAGCGACGAGATCGACTACATACAGAACTACATCGACCTGCAATCCATACGCCTGAACGGACACACCGTAGTGGACTGGAAATATCATGTGGACAATGACAGTATGAAGGTCCCGCCGATGCTGATGCTTACCTTTGTTGAAAACGCGTTCAAATACGGGGCATCCACAAGCCGTGACTGCCGCATAAGGATACATCTGACCGTAAGGGACGGGGCTCTAAGCTTCGAGACCGAAAACAGTATCATGAAACACGCCGATGAATTTCGTAAGGATATGCCCGTAGGAATTGAGAATTGCAAGTCGCGGCTCATGTCATTATTCCCGGAAAAACATACCCTCGCCACTGTCGAAAATGACGGTTTGTTCAGAGTGAACCTAAACATACAATTGAACTAAAGATTGTTTTAATGACAATCTCCGAACCAAGATCTTATGGAAAACAAAATCAAATGCGTGGCTATCGATGACGAACCGCTCGCCCTTGACGTCATCGAGAAATTCTGTCAACGTATAGGTGGAATTGAGCTTTCTGTATTTTCCGATCCGGCCCTGGGTATAGAGATGATAAGGAGGGAAAAGCCTCAGATCGCATTTCTCGACATTGAGATGGAAAATATCAACGGCCTGACCATAGCCTCCCAGCTACCGGAGGACACATGCTTCATTTTCACCACAGCCTATCTTGAATATGCTCTGGAGGGTTTCGAGCTCGATGCCGTCGACTATCTCCACAAACCGTTTGCATTCACACGATTCCAGACTGCCTTCTCTAAAGCCCTGCGCAGGATCAGAGGAAACATGCCGGAACACGATCAGGGCATTTTGGTCAAGGAAGAATACAACAATGTACACATACCACTCACCGAGATACTCTACATAGAAGCCATGGAGGGATATGTGAAGATATACCGTGAAAACGATGTCTGCACCGTATCCCGTGTGATACTGAAAAACATAGGCAACCAATTGCCCGAAAAGGACTTCATAAGGATACACCGCTCATTCATAATACAGCGATCCAAAGTAAGGAGCTTCAACAAAAGGGAAGTCATATTGAAGAACGGCAAGGTGCTGCCGATCGGAAGACAGTACTCGAATGACGTGACAGCCCAGCTCTCCTGACGCCGGCTTCCTGCGTAGATCAAGACGGCGGCGTATTAAAATATTCATGAGCAATTGCCACAGCCCGAACATCCGTTGCAGGTCATGCGCGAGCCACAGTGCGAGCACTCCTTCCTGAAGGACGGTATGTAGTCCGTAGCGCCGAAAAGAGTATCACCCGATGTGTCAAGGTCAAACACAGGCTTGCCATTGTAATGGCTCAATCCCGATTTAAGGGCCTGACGGCTTTGGACATGCTTGGACGGGATCCTGTAGATTCTGTTATCTTTCACAAACACCGTCCCGGTCTCGATGAAGTTGAAGGTCACGTCGTGACGCTCACACTGCTCGGACAGTGACTTCACCCACTCATAATGACACGGATGGGCTCCATCATAATTCTCACCACCGCATATCACCTCCTCTATCTGCCCGCTGCCCAGATACCTTCCGGCATCTATGGCACCTATAAACGGCGCCGCCATAAAACCCTTGTGTCTCGCCGGCAGGTCAAGCAACACCGGCAGACGCTCATCGGCACGACGCTGATTCTCACAGGTCACGGAGATCATCACATTGCCATACCCTTCCCCCCAGTCGGGTGGTAGGCAGCTCTGTATGCGTCCGGCCCTCTTTGTCAGCAATCGGAAGGCGATGTCCCGTCTGAGGCGCATCATCTGCCACACTCTCGGCCTCCATTCGTCAGCCTCCTCCACGAAAAAATCTGTCGATAGCCCCACATACAGCTGCATCCCCGATCTCAGTTTGTAGTTGCCGTGGCGGTCACGCTGCAACGGAAGATTGAAACTACCTGTACGCACCACACGCGAGGTATCTATGCCTCGCTTGCCATCGAGATAATACATATAGCAATGATCGCAGCCCTCACTCACCTTCCTGCATCCGTGCCATGGATTCCAGATTATCATCGCCGCACTATTTTGTCGAAATTCGTCACAGCCCACGATATAAGCTCACCGAACACCGGCATAAGGCTTCTCCCAAGCTCGGTCAGCGAATACTCCACACGCGGAGGTATCTCTGCATACAGTTTACGCGACACCAACCCGTCCGCCTCAAGATGCTTGAGCGTATCGGTCAGCACCTTTGGAGATATATCCGGGATAGCCTTGCCGATGGCATTGAAACGTGTGGCCTCGTTTTCGGCCAACACACACAGCACGAGCATCGACCACTTACCCGTGAAGCGGGATATGACATTTCTCACCGGACAATCCGACAAACAAGTGTATTTTTTTAAATTTTCTTCCAACTGTAATGGCTTCATTTTCAAAATCAGTTACCTCAAGGTAAGTATCTTACATCTTCGTAACGTCTTGCATATACGATGATTTGACATTAACTTTGCACTATCAAAACGAAAGTGGCTTACCGCCGCAAAGTTAATAAATTTTATCGCAACAATCAAAAATAACCGGATCATGAATGAAGTGAAACTATTGAACAAAGGTGATAAATTTGCCCACGCCACAGTCGGAGCCATACACGGTTTCGAAGGAAAACAGTTCGTTAAGGACGCCACCGGCGCCACATCCTGCGAGATATCCTTCGGGACATTACCCACAGGAGCCGCCGTTCCCTTCTTCCACAGCCATAAGGCCAACGAGGAAAACTACATCATACTCAGCGGCCATGGTAAATTCCAGGTCAACGACGACGTGTTCGATATCGCGGAAGGTTCCGTGATCAGGGTCGCCACAAACAGCGACCGCAACCTCAAGTGTACGTCAGCCGAACCTCTGACCTATATCTGCATTCAGGCAAAGGAAGGGTCGCTCGGCGGCTACACCATGACCGATGCCGAAATCACGGAAAGAGAGAATCGACTCTGACCGATGCAGCTGAGTAATAATTGACAGGGGCGGTGTATCTTTCTGTATTTTGATACACCGCCCCTGTCAATTATTACTCAGTCAGCTTCCATATGATTTTCGTTATTCTTCCAGCGTCTTACGTCAGAATACCGGATATCTACTGTCGATGCCCCGGATGCGACTCCTTCTTTTTGAGAAGATGCTTTATCCATATATAATAACCTGTCAATGGCAGTGATGCACCGAGCAGTGCGCCGAGCAGCCACAAGATACGGGTGATCATACCGCCAAGACTTCCTGTATGGATCGAATATATCCAGCCTCGCAGTTTATCGGCCTCGTTCGCGTCGTCATATCCGGTGGTCAGCGATACCTCGCCCGAACGGCGATTGAACTCATATCGGTCTGCGGCACGGCCATTGCCATATGTACCGAGTGTGACCGATGCACTTTCCGGACTTATCGTGATCTGCGGTGCATCCGGATTCTTTGACCTCAGCTCATCATACACCTGCTGCCAACGTCCGAATTCCGAATGACGGCGGCCACCTTCCCGTCGGTCGCCACCCTCATGCCTGTTTCTTCCGTCATGACGTTTTCCACCCCCATGACGTCTCTTTTCACCGTTTGCCCTATCTGACGATTGACCGAAAGTACGTGGCGTATGCTCCACTCCACATACAGCATAAAATGCTGTGCGATACCAGTCGAACGACCATGTGAGACCTGTCAGCGCCATAGCAAGCACCAACACAAGAGCATACATGCCTCCTGCCACATGGAGACCTTTCCAGAATCCCTTCCAACCTTTTGAGAAAGAGATTGAGAGGCTCTTACCGAGATTTTTCCGCGCATGAGGCCACCATATCACTACTCCAGTTATCAAGGCTATCACAAATACCAGTGTGGAGACACCAACCAGCGTCTTGCCCACCTTAAGCCCCTCGCCGTGAGGATTCGCACTATCCAGCAGCCACCGGTGAAGCTTGAACATCACCGAGAAAAAGCCAAGACGCTCATACCGTCCTGTTATCTCTCCCGAATACTGATCGATGAACAACGATGCCCGACGCGGCTTGGAGAGATTCACCTGATAAGTGCGCGATGCATCCTTGAACACGGTCACACCACTGATCGAAACGCTGTCCGGCAGAGTGGCCTTCACGGTTTCCATAAGTTCCGCCATAGGCAGCGGAGCGGTATCGGACGATGCCACATAGTACACATCCCTCTTCATTGCACGCGTGACCTCCGGCTCGAATATGAGCATTGCTCCTGAAAGACAGACCAGAGTCACTATGATCCCGAAAGGCACTGACAGCCAGAGATGGATTTTTCTGAAAAGCTTTATCATAAGAATATCATTCTGCAGGTGAGAGATAGCCGAAACCGTTTATTTCCGTCGCCTTGACCGTCACACCCTTTACCGCCTTGGCCGATGAAGTATTTATAGCATAGATGGCAGGATCCTCGTTTTCCACATTCACGGGTATGTATACGTTTCCATTCTGGACATACACTGTTTTTCCTATCGAGGATACATTCTCGGGCAGACCGGTCACATAAGTGAGTTTCTTAGATCCGGCATCGAAAACCGCAAGCTCCGTAGCCACGGGATTCTTCTCGGTCAGCGAGCGGTCATACATGACCATCAGGAAGCAATCACCGCCGGCGGGCCAGCAACGCATGAACGATCTGTCACCACCAGGAGTCTGAGCCTCTATATTGCAATAATAGTCGTCAAACGATGTGCTCCCCGCTGGGATACGGCACACACCGGCAGGAAGTTTCGTTCTCTGCCCGGCATCAGTCATAGTCTTGGCATAGCTGGACGAGAATACATAGATATCTCCATTGTCAGTGGCCCATACCGTCTGATAGTATTGCGAACGGTAGCGGCCGCAAGGGGTGCTTATACGGTCGGTCTTGGCAAGTATCGGATCCGTCATGCTCTCATTGTCATAGATCGCCACCCAACATTCGTCAGGATACTGTGTTCCCACAAGCTCTCCAGCCTTATAGGATCCCGAACCGCTTCCTCCGGCCTCCTCATGCACCAGATGCTCGAATCCCGGACGCACCCACTTACGGTTTTCGTAAGCTACACCATACTGGCTCAACCCCATCGGTACCGCACCGCAATACAGTCTGGATCCGCTCTGCTCAGCTCCGGCCAGAGTCACATACTCACCGTTGCCGAGAAAATTCTCCATTGAATACGCTCCTGTAGAGGTGTCGTTGCTGCGGGAAGTCTCGCTGACCACATTCAGATATGTTATCAGAAGCGTCTTCGGCAGAAAACCCTGCGCATCAGCAAGTGCGGCCGGACCGTCACCCGTCGACATGGTGATGATATCGTCATTGTACGTGCCGTAGGAGGAGAAACGGCTTATGCGATACTCCACATCGCGGGCCCTCATCTCACCATCACTGCCAAGTATATAGCTGCGTGTGGTTCCGGCATTACCCTGATTGTAGGTCAGAGCATACAGATAGTTCTTATGAAACACCCATTGCGTGGCGCCGGTATTAAGCAGACCGTTGTCTATGGTAGTGAGAACACCCTCGTCGATCGACGCCCCCGTTATAAGGTCGTAGGCCGTTCCTTTAGAACTGTTGATCGTTGTGGCGAAAACGAACTTGCCGCCACCATCGCTCTCATTGCCTGCACCGGTAGGCTCGTCGCTGTCAGAGCAGCCACACAGGATCATGGCAGGGATCACAGCCGCAGCAAGTGATCGATACATCGAATTTACAAATGTCATGTTGATACGTATATATGTGATTTTTGCTTTTTATTCTCTCAGAAAGGTTACTGAAACAATCCCCTCTAATTCCCGAAATAGACCCTGACCTTACCATAGAATGCCCTGCCGGCCTTCTGAAGGCTGAAGTTATCATACAGCTTGGCATTGCTGAGATTACGGCATTCAAATGACACATTGTATCTGCCATGCCGTATACTGTATGAGATTGTGACATTGTGTGCGAACTGGTCGGGGATAACGTAGTCGCTCTTGTTCGACCCTATATTCTCCGTATAGTAGCAGAAACTATGGGTATACTGATTGTCGTACGAGACAGACAGCACATTTCCACGTCCACCCAGTCCGTGCCAATAGAAATTCACATCGGAATCAGCGAACATATACGGGAGATTTGGCATACGCTCCCCGTAAGCGATATTCCCTACGGTACTGCCCTGGGCCGTGCGCATATTGTCTCGCACATTCATCTGGGTGAAGTTTCCGCCCAGACTCAGCCATCGCGAGAAATTATAGCGGGCCGAGATACTGATCCCCTTTGTGGACACCTTGCCATAATTCACATAAGTCGCTGCCGACTTTCCTCCGCTCAAAGCCATGATATTACGCTGTATATAGTCGCGTGTATCGCGATATATCAATCCCGCCTCGGCATATACCATACTGCTGCCGAACGTGGCGCTGTAACTGAGATTCAGATTGAAATTGTGGCTCGACTCCGGTTTCAGCGACACGTCGCCGACCTCCAGATCCTCATCGCCAAACATCTCTTCAACCGTAGGCAGGCGATAAGCTTTCTCATATGAAGCCTTCAGCTGCAGACCGAGAGGTGCAAACCACGTTCCTGCCGCGCCATATCCGAAATAATCTATGGACCGCGATGTCATTTCATAAGCGTCCTGCGATGATGACGTCGCCATAGGCCCCGACACATATTGATGATATTGCTTCCCGAATGCCGTGATATTAAATCTGGTATTTGGCATATAGCGGTAAGAAGCTCCGGCTATGTTCTTGCTGGTCACCTTTGAGAATTCATCTTTTCCCGGGGGAACGGTAAGCAGATCCTCGTTGGTACGGTTGAACGTATTGAAGACATTGTTTACCGTGAAGACATGATGCTCCGAGAGCCGGTAGTTCACAGTAGCCGCCGCTGTCCAGTTATTGTTTACTGCTTTCGAATTTTGGTAAGACTGTTCGCCAGGGGAATTCTGTGGCGCCGTCTGCCCTGACCAATTGTATTTCACCGAGGCCGTATCCACATTGGTGGTGTTATCACGGTTATAGTTTGCATTGAACGATACGTCAAGCCCCTTCACTCCAAGATTGCGCTTTGTATATTCAAGCGACGGGATCAGCGAAAAGCCGTGGCGGTGCTTCTGTCCGTATACTATCTCCTGCCTTACTCCCGTCTGGACTTCCTTATACATCCGCGAATATGTGAATCCGAACATCAGACGGTCAGCCCACGGCTTGTCTACCACACCGAGTCTTGCCACTATGGCCTCGTTATGGTATGTATCGTTGAATCGCTTCACATGCTCGAGTTTTTTACGGTTGATAGCACCTGTGGCGAAATCCTCCACGGGAGTATCCACCCAATAGTCATTGTCAGAATAGTTCTGGAACGCATTTATCTCATATTTGAACCCATTGCGCAAGGTCTGACCGACATTGACATATGACTTGTGGGTATTGAACGAGCCGAACGAATATGACGCATCCACAAACCAGCGCCGCTGACGGCGGGGAGTGACGATATTGATGACACCGCCTATGGCATCGGCGCCGAAGCCCACAGGCACCACACCTCTGTACACCTCTATACGGTCGGCAAAATTGACCGGTATATTGTTCAGTCCGAACGAACTGCCCACTCCCTCCTGCGGCACACCATCGATAAACACCTTGACATGTTTGCCGCTGAACCCGTCCATTGTCACAGCCATATCCGACCCGACACCACCGCTTTCGCGGATCTTCATACCGGGAGCCTTATTCAGCGCCTCGCTCAATGTCTTCGTTGTATTCACGAAATCCTTTGTATTTACCGCAGTGGCATTATATGCCGAGTTTTTCACCTTACCCAAAGGGTTGCCCACAACTATCACCTCGCCAAGCTGGGTCACCGGTTTCAGTTTCACATTCAGCTTGCGGCGCTCATTGGCATTGATCCTTATCCTTACCTCATATTTCTCAAAACCTACCGATGAGAATACCACCGTATACTCCCCCTGGGGAGCCGCGATATGATACAATCCTTTTTCATTTGTAGTACATGACAATGCTGTCCCCTTAAGAAACACTGAGGCATAATCAATAGCCTCACCATCGCCCGAAAGCACCTTGCCCGACACCATACCGGTGTTACCCTTCGCATAAGCCGTAACCGAGGTCAGCACTGTGATGACACATATCAAATATTTTCTCCAATTTGCCATGAATTAATCCGATTTTCGGCTGCAAAGTTCGGTAGTTTAACCACGCTGTGAAATACCCACTATTAAGTATCAATCGTTGATATCACTCATAATCAACATGATGCATCATATGCGGTACCACCTCAAAATGGCGAACGACATATCGGTGATGGCGAATGAACCATCAGCCCCGGCATCTCAGCGGCATCATGCACGTCTCCTCACACTATTTTTAGGTATGATTCGCTCATGCAGATATTGGAACATCACGAAAAATACAGGAACCATGAACAGCAACGCGAGAGTCCCGGACAAAAGTCCACCTACAGTTCCCACACCGACCGATATATTACCGTTGGCTCCTACACCGGTAGCGAACATCAAAGGCAACATTCCGAACACCATGGTAGCCGATGTCATGATTATAGGCCTGAAGCGGGCCTTTGCTGCCGATATCGCCGCTGCGAGCAACCCCATTCCCTCTTTTCGGCGAGCGGTAGCATATTCAGTCAGCAGTATCGCAGTCTTTGCCAGCAAGCCTATCAGCATGATGAGACCGATCTGCATATAGATATTGTTTTCAAGCCCCCACCATCTGGCAAACAGAAAACTACCGGCCAACCCCATAGGCACAGCCGCTATCACAGCCAGCGGCACAGTCAGGCTTTCGTAAAGAGCACAAAGGATCAGATAGATGAACGCAAGACATATACTGAACACAATGACAGTGGTATTTCCGGTAGACGACTCCTCTCTCGACATTCCTCCGAATTCATATCCGAATCCTGCGGGAAGATACCTCTCAGCCACCTCCCGGATAGCATTGATAGCCTCTCCCGAACTATAGCCGTCGCCCTGCTCTCCGAATACCGCGATTGATGGAAACAGATTGAACCGCGACAGGCTTTCCGATCCATATACCCTTGTCAATGTTATGAAATTATCCAACGGAGCCATCTGTCCCGATGAAGTCCTGACAAACATCCCTTTCAGCGACTCAGCGTCAAGTCTGCTGTCAGGATCAGCCTGGACCATCACCCGGTATAGCTTTGTAAAACGGTTCAGATTGGACGAATAACTCCCCCCGACATATCCCGACAGGGTTGAAAGCACATCGGCCGGCGATACATTCATCTGCATACACCTGACAGCATCGACCTCCACCAGATATTGCGGATACTTGGTATCGAAGGTTGTATACGCTCGTGATATTTCAGGACGCTTGTTCAGCGAATCAATAAATGCCCTGGTTGCCGCAAGCAGTTCGTCGGTGGTTGTGCCGGAACGATCCTGCACATACAGTTCAAAACCGCTGCCCGAACCATACCCCGATATCATCGGTGATTGTGACACCCGCACCTGCGCCGATGATATGTGCGAGGTACGCCTGTATATCTCCCTGACCACAGCATTGATATCGTGATCCTTCCCCTTACGCTCGCTCCAGTCGCGCAGTCTTATGCTGAACGAACCGGCCGAGGCCGACTGGTCGTGACGGGCATTCTTGCCGGTCACACGCGAGTAGATATACAATTCAGGTATATCACTTATAGCACTCTCCACCTCATCCATCACCCGTTCAGTCTCGGCCAGATTGCTTCCGGGCGCCACCTGTATGTTCAGACTTAAAGTACCCATATCCTCCTGCGGCACAAGGCCCGTTTTTGTCGTTGACATCAGCCACAACAATCCTGCCACCGAAAGTCCGAACAGCGCCATGACAATCCACCTGTTGCCGAAAAGAAACATCAGCCCACACTTGTACTGGCCCACAACAGTCACAAACGATCTGTCAAAAGCATACTTGAAACGGTCGGCCAAAGAGGCGCCACCAGCATACATCTCACCGGGACGCATAAGAATCGCACTCAACGCCGGGCACAATGTCATGGCATTTACCAGAGATATACCCACAGCCACCGCCATCGTAAGACCGAATTGCCTGTAGAATGTACCCGAAGTCCCGCCCATAAAGCATACCGGGATAAAGACAGCCATGAACACGATTGTGGTGGTGATGAGCGCGGCCGAAAGCCCACCCATGGCCGACACTGTGGCAAGATACGGATCCCGCTCCCCACCCTCGAATTTGGCCTGGACAGCTTCAACCACCACTACCGAATCATCCACCACCGTACCTATCACCAGGACTATAGCGAAGAGAGTCAGCATATTCAGCGTGAACCCAACCGCATATATGAACGCGAATGTGCCGGTGAGAGACACCATTATAGAAATGGCCGGGATCAGCGTGGCCCTTATATCATGAAGAAACAGATATACCACCAGCACTACAAGTATCAGTGCTATGACCAGAGTCTCGATCACTTTCCATATCGACGCATCGAGAAAATCCTTCGTGCTGGATATGTCGGTCAGTATCATCCCGGCAGGAAGTCTGTCCCTGAGCTCGTCGAGAGTCCGGTCTATTTCCTTGATCACCTCATTGGCATTCGATCCCGCCGTCTGGGCTATCATGGCATTTGCTCCGGGATGCCCGCTCGTCTCGCTTATCATGGCATAGTTGACCGTCCCCAGTTCCACACTCGCTACATCCTTAAGCCGCAGCACATTTCCATCAGGCAATGCCCTGACAACGAGATTGCCGTACTCAGCCGCATCCTCATATCTGCCACGGTACTTCAGCACATACTGGAAAGTGTTCATCGACTCCGCGCCGAGCGTGCCTGTAGGTGACTCAACATTCTGCTCGGCAAGCACCTTGTCTATATCCGAGGGCACCAGTCCATATTGCGACATCTCCGCCGGATCGAGCCATATTCTCATCGCATACTCCGCGCTGAATATGTTCACCTCTCCCACACCGGTTATTCTCGATATCTGAGGCTCGATATTGATCTTCATGTAATTCGTCAGGAATTTGGAGTCATACGTATCGTCAGGACTGTATAGCGTGATGGACTTCAACGTACTGTTCTGGCGCTTCCTCACTGTCACACCGCTTTTCGTCACCTCAGCCGGCAACAGGCCCTGGGCCGATGCCACTCGGTTCTGCACGTTGACCACAGCCATATCAGCATCCGTCCCTTGCTTGAAATATATGGTGATGGAGGCCGTGCCTGTATTGGTGGCCGTCGATGTCATATACATCATATCCTCCACTCCGTTGAGCGACTCCTCAAGTGGCACGATGACACTCTTCATCACAGTCTCTGCATTGGCACCTGTATACGATGCCTGCACCCTCACCGTAGGGGGTGCTATATTGGGAAACTGCTCTATAGGGAGCTGCACGAGTCCGAGCACTCCGAGTATCACTATCAGCACTGATATCACGCCCGCGAGAATAGGACGGTCGATAAATGTCTTTACTGTCATTTCTGTTTGATTTTGGACAAAATTAAGCCATTAAACTTTATGCCGGAACAACAGTCATATCATAAAATGACCAACTGCACGGATATGATGGCCAACTACATAGGCCAGCCCTACTCCATTCACTCTAAAACACTTACCTTTGTATCCGGAATCCTACACCAAACACAGCATGAAGAATGTGTCCATATACATCGACCTGGTTTTCTGCATCATCGTCCTGCCAGTGATGGTGATGATATTCCCCGTCGAACGATGGTTCCACAATTTCCAATGGTATGTCACCACCGTCGGGATATGGCTTTATGCCCTCTATTTCCTCAACCGGAGCGTCACACTTCCCCTGCTGTTCAAGAGTCCTGTAAAACGCCGGATCGCCTTCGTACTGATAGCCGTATCTCTGGCCATCACATACATATTATCGCAGATCACCCTCTACAATCCGAAACCAAACATACATGACGAAGGTATCGTAAGGATTTTACCATCCATCCAGCAATACCAGCAGGCGGTATGGTCGCTGTTCATGATAGTGGAGGCCTTCAGTTTCGCTGTCGGCTTGCTCACTCAGGCCAATCTTCAGAAATCACGGCGCAGAGCCGTCGAGGCCGAGCGCGACAAGGCCGAGATAGAACTCTACAAGACACAGATCAAACCTCACTTCATGTTCAACACCCTCAACTCTCTGTACGGTCTTTTTCTGACACATGATGACAAGGCGCTCGAATCTCTCGAAAAATACATATCCATGCTGAGGTATATCCACACTACCTCACGGCACGACTTCGTCACACTCTCCGACGAGGTCGGCTACATACGCCAATATGTCGACCTGCAGTCCCTGCGCCTGAACGGAATGACAACTGTGACCATGGATATTGACATTGAGAATGACAGTCTCATGATCCCGCCGATGCTGTTGGTGACATTTGTGGAGAACTGTTTCAAACATGGTATATCCCCTGTGGAAAAGAGCGGGATCTACATCACCATCACCGGTAAAAACGGCCGGCTCACATTCTCCACCCGCAATCGCATTTTTCCCGTCAGACGTATCGGTGAGCACATGGGCATCGAGAATTGCCGCAAGAGGCTTGAACTCCTCTATCCTGACGCCCATGTGATGGAGATTGACAACGACGGTGTGTACTTTCATGTAAAACTCTGCATAGATTTATCCATATGATCAAGTGTGTGGCCATAGACGACGAGCCGATAGCTCTGAGCATAATCAAGGAATACTGCAATCGCTATGGCGATGTCGACCTCAAATGTTTCACATCGCCCGTTGCCGGCATGGAGTGTATCCGCACTTCCGGTCCCGATATCGTATTCCTCGATATCGAGATGAACTCACACAATGGTGTGGAACTCGCCAAGGAATTGCCGGCGGAAACATGTCTCATATTCACCACAGCATATGCCAACTACGCTCTGGACGGGTTCAATGTCGATGCTGTCGATTTTCTACATAAGCCCATCTTCTACCCCCGCTTCGAACGGGCCATGGAAAAGGCAAAAAAATTCATCCGGCATGCAACACCCGCACCATCGTCCGGATATATCACGCTGAAAGCCGATCACAAGAATGTGGTCATATGTCTCAAAGACATCGTGGTCATCGAGGCAATGGACAATTACGTGAAGATATTCCGTAAAAACATGCCGACGGTAATACCGCAGATCACCATGAAGGAGATCGAGGCCATGCTGCCGCAGGAGTCCTTCATCAGGATTCACAGATCGTTCATCATTGCCGTCCCATTCATCGAGAAGTTCTCCAACCGCACCGTATATCTGCATGACTTCCCCCACCCCATCCCGGCCGGAAGAAAATACACCGCAGCATTCAATAATCTGAACAACATAATCCAAACTTCTTAACATGAAACGAATCTTCGCATCGATGCTCATCGCATTCGCGGCATCGGTACCGGCCACAATCCATGCCGGTACACCCATCAGTCAGTCCGAACTGCCAAAAGCGGCACTGACATTCATAAACAAGTATTTCTCCACCGACCACATACGCAAGGTTGAGAAAGACAACGGACGCAGAGGCACCGAATATGAAGTCGACTTCACGAGTGGCGCCGAAGCCGAATTCAGAGCCGACGGCGAATGGAAGGAAGTAAAGGCCGCCAAAGGCAACGCCATCCCCGCAGCCATTATCCCCTCCGCGATAGCCGAGTATGTGAACACGAACTTCAAGGGTCAGTCCATCGTGGAAATCTCCCGCAAGCGCGGAGGCTACGAGGTGGAGCTATCCAACGGCAGCGAGCTCAGACTCACCGAGGATGCCAAGCCGATGCAGCCACGCAACCAAGGTGGCAGGGGCCATCGCAGATAAGCCTCACCTGTCCATACCCTACACACTGTTCACACTCCACCATTGATGACGGTCGGGGCGCTCCAAACGCCTCCACCGTCATCATTCTGTATTACAGGCATATACATGCTGCCGGAAGAATATATCTATACAAAATAACGCAGCTGTGTTGTCATTTTTCAACGATTTTTTCGTAATTTTGCATTGCCGTTCACAAAGAGCGGTTTCTAAATGACAGTAATAAACATCGCTACAGCCACATTGATAGCGCACGTCCAGGACTACGCTTTCAAAGAGAATTGGAAGAGCACGGCCCCCTGTGCCGGCACGCACATCTGAACTGAATTTCAGAACAGCCGCATACCGTCGGGACATAGACGGATAGCGGCCCGCATCCATTAATTCACATTATATCCCTACTTTATGAACAATCAACGATTGCTCACAGGATTGCTCGCCGCAACCCTGTCGGGCATAGGGGTGTGTGCCTTCGGCCAGGATACATCAGTGACGACCCTCGAACAGCTGTTCGAGACCGCCGAAAGAAACAGTCTCCAGCTGCGCCCCTCATTTTCCACGGAGGCCGAAGCAGGACATGAGGTCAATGTAGCCCGCGCCGGCCGGCTCCCCGACATCAACGCATCACTCTCATTCAGCTACATCGGCGACGGCTTCACCACCCGAAGGGACTTCTCCGATTATCAGAAAGCGCCGATACCACACTACGGCAACGCCTTATCACTGAGCGTGAACCAGCCACTCTATACCGGCGGTGCCATAACCTCAGGCATACAACTCGCCGAGCTGAAACTCACAGCCTCGCGCTATGCCACCGAACTGCAGCGCGACAATATCCGATTCCGCATCACAGGCTTCTACCTCGACATCTACAAATACACCAACCTACGCGGTGTGGTAAGCCAAAACATCTCACAGGCAAGAAAAGTGCTTGATGAGATGCAAGCCAGATATGAGCAGGGAGTGGCGCTTCAGAATGACATCACCCGCTACGAGCTGCTCGTATCCAATCTGGAATTGCAGCTGGTGAAGATCGACAACACCATCGACATCCTCAACACCAATCTCGTAAGCATAGCCGGCCTCCCTGACGGAACCGTGATACACCCGGACACCACCATCCTCCGCCGATCTCTCCCCTCCATGGGCGAATCATCATGGCAATCAGAGGCATCAGCGAATTCCCCTGTCATAATGCTTGCCCGGTCAAAGGTCGACATATCGCGCAAGGCCGAAGAGCTCACACGGGCCGAACGTCTCCCCTCTATCGGCCTGCAGGCAGGATGGAGCATCGACGGGCCTATATTGGTGGAAGTACCCCCTATAAACAGGAATCTGAGCTACTGGTATGTCGGTGTAGGACTATCATACAACATATCCTCACTCTTCAAAACCAACAAATCCATATCTCGCAACCGTGCGGCCACAATCCACGCCACTGACGAGCTTGCCGCGGCATGCCAGAACACCGAGCTCGCCGTGAGGACGGACTACATCCGCTATCTCGAGGCTTACGAGGAACTCAACACCCAGCTCAAAAGTGTGGAACTCGCCGACAGAAACTATTCCACCGTATCCACACGCTACTCTGCCGACATGGCTCTCATCACCGACATGCTTGACGCCGCAAATTCAAAACTTGATGCGGAGCAACGGCTCGTAAATGCCCGTATCAACATCATCTACTATTATTACAAACTTCTGTTCACCTCCGGAAAAATATGAAACACCGTACCAAAAAGATACTCTCCTACATAATCACCCTCGCAGTGATCGTCGCCGCCGGATGCTGGGTGGCTTCCAAGTTCATCCATTTCGGCAATGTCGAATTCACCGACAATGCCCAGGTGGGACGTCAGATCGTGCCCGTCAACAGCCGTGTGCAGGGATATATAAAGGAAATAAGGTTCCGTGAATACGAGCCGGTGAAGAAGGGCGACACCCTCGTCATAATTGACGATGCCGACATGCGCCTGCGTGTGGCCCAGGCCCGTGCCGACTATCAGAACGCTCTGGCCGGACGCTCCGTAGCCGACCGCAGCGTAGGCGTAGCCGCTGCAAACGTAGCCGTGACCGAAGCCTCTATAGCTGAGGCCAAAATCCTCATGGACAACGCGGCGGTCGATCTCGAGCGCTACAGCCGGCTGCTCGCCAAGGATGCAGTGACGCGTCAGCAATATGACGGTGTCGAGACCGACTTCAAAGCCAAGAAAGCCCGCTATGAGATGTTGGCACGCCAGCGCTCAGCCACCTCATCCGTAGCCGCCGAGACCCGCCAGCGCATCGCTCAGAATGACGCCGGTATCGAGCTGGCCGGAGCGCTCCTCAAGACTGCCGAACTCAATCTGTCATACACCGTCATCACCGCACCGTGCGACGGATACACCTCGCGCAAGGAGATACAGGTGGGACAGCTTGTCCAGCCCGGACAGACTCTCCTGGACGTAGTCGACACCTCCGATGTATGGATCACCGCCAATTACAAGGAAACACAGCTGCAACACATCCACATAGGCAGCGAAGTCGGTATAAAGGTCGATGCCATTCCGGGCAAAACCTTCACCGGCAGGGTCGTATCCATGTCCACTGCGACAGGCGCGGCTCTTTCCTTGCTCCCGCAGGACAACTCGGCCGGAAACTTCGTCAAGGTACGCCAGCGCATACCCGTGAGAATAGAACTTACCGACAGCGCCGGCATGGATCTGCTCCGTGCCGGAATGAATGTGGAATGCGAGGTGAGATACTGATATGGGAGATTGGCACGGGCCACAAGGCCCATTTGATATCCCCGACGTCCCGGCCTACATACCGCGTCGGCTTAAACCGTGGCTGTTCATACTCTTCGTGCTGATAGTGCAATTCTCGGGAGGCATATATCTCGCCGCCGCCACCGACATGGTCGGTACCACAGCATTGATGCAGGAGGATATACTCATGGCAGGCTACGCATCGCTCATTGGCATGTCCATAAACTTCGCCGTGATGTTCCGACTGAAGTTCCGGTTTTCCAACCGCGTCGGTCTCCTCATATGCGGGGCGGTACTGATAGCCGCCAATTTCATTTGCGCTAACACCACCGATGTGCCACTGCTTGTTGCCACATGTTTCGTTGCCGGATGGTTCCGCATGTGGGCCACATTCGTATGCAACTCCACCATACAGCTATGGCTGACACCCGTCCGCGACATGGCCATATTCTTCTGCTACGTCTATCTCGTGGTCGACGGAGTGATCCAGCTGAGCGGCATAGCTACGATCTACACCGCTTTTCTCTCCCAATGGGAATACATGCACTGGATCATGAGCGGACTGCTCGCAGTGATGATGGTCATGGTGATGATACTTGTCAGACCCGTCAAAGGCCCCATGCAGATCCCGCTGCTGGGAATAGACTGGATAGGAGCCGCCCTATGGAGTGTCTTCATGCTATGCTTTACATTCATATGTGTATACGGCAATTACTATGACTGGTGGGATGCCGGCGAGATCACATACGCGACCATACTGGGACTGGTGTGTCTTGCCATAAACCTATGGCGGGCCTCGTTCCTCCACCACCCCTACATATCGTTTCAGGCCCTGACAAACCGCAATGTGCTACGCGCCACCCTGATCTATCTCGTTTTCTTCACTCTGATGGCCACTGAGCATGTGTTTGAGCACAGCTATGCCGCGACCATACTCGGTTTTGACGAGACAAACCTGATAGACCTCAACTGGTACGTATTCGCCGGCATCGTGGCAGGATGTATCTTCACATACCTTACATTCGCATCGCGCAAATGGAGGTACAAGACCATGACAGCCATCGGCTTCGCCTTTGCAGCACTGTATCTGGGATGGTTCTACTTCATGATCGACTACGGTGTGGAGAAGGAGATGCTGTTCATACCCCTCTTCATCCGCGGTTTTGCCTCCGTGATAATATCCATCGTATTTCTCACCTCCATAGTCCAGAGCGGACTGCACTTCTTTGTATTCCCGCAGGCGCTGACAGTAAATGGATTCACGGGTGCGGTGATGGGTGCCACATTAGGTCCGGCCCTGATAGGAGAGTTCCTGCGCCACACCATGGCCGAAAACGCCTCTCTCATCAGCGCCCGGTTCACCGGCTTCAATGCCGCCATCACCCACACTCCGCTTGACAGTTTATACGGAACCGTCCAGCGGCATGCCCTCATCATATCCATGAAGGAGATCTACGGATGGCTCCTCATCGTGGCACTGCTGTCACTGACGGTCATCCTCGTAAGCTACAGCCCCATCCGCCCATCAGCCATATTTCCAAAATGGAGAACCATACGTAAGATATTCCGCCGGGAGACCCTCAGCACACAAGTTTGATCCCACATGGTCCGTAATCCAAATACTATGACTATCTTTGTCCCGTCAACAAAGATAGTCATAGTCGGCTCACTTTTTTCCATATAAACCTAATCATTAATTAGCACATAATTACGTGATATGGTAATAATGATAATTTATAAATATGCGATACATACTCCCAATTCTCATGATTGTAATTATGTCGGGTTTTCATTGCACGGCACAAGAGTCAGAAGATGTCCCTACAGACAATTATGGCATGGTGAGAACAAACATTCGAGTGTCCTATGACTACACGGACGCATCAATTTCCGACCACTTTAACGCACGTTTGTCTTATGAGTTCTTCAAAAATCAAAAATTCACGCTTACGGCAAACGCAAATTACAACTCGCTTCAAGCGGAGTTTTCTACAGACGATCTCCCAATCGGATATGATCCCGACCAAATAGGTATGAATAAAACCCATCTCTATGGCCAATTAGGTGTTTCCGCATCATTCCGCAGTCGAATCTGGGGCCTCCCTTTTATGGCGTTCGGTACATTGTCAGCCGATTGGGGAAACAAGCATTTTCAGCGCGTGTCTGGTATCGCAATGGGTCTGTTTATGTTGCGGGCCAATCAAAACACTCAATTTGGTATAGGTCCACTTGTATTGATTAATTCCACTACTAAAATCCCTGCATTTATCGTATTTATGTATCGCCATCGTTTCAACGATCGTATTGCGTTAAATTTATATGGAGGTATGTTTGGTTTAGATTATACCCCCACTAAATCAGACTTAATAACTATTGGGGGAGACATCGATGTAAGGTCATTTTACTTTAAGCCGAACCAAATTGATTTACCCAATAGATGTAGATATACGAACACTAATTTTCGTCCTGGCATAAAGTATAAACGTCGACTTGCGACAAACTTTTATGGAGAAATACAGGGTGGTGTAATACTTAAAATGTCAAGTCGTGTAACAGGTGTATCAGGGACAAAAAGATATTTCGACATTCCAATGCCGACACGTCCATTTATACAAGTAGCCTTTAATTATGCTTTATAGAACCATGTCGAATTAAGAGGGTGTTTAATAACAAATGTTAAGCCAGAGTGAATGGATTTTTGAGGTAAATTATTCATAGTCAGAGGGAGCATGGCTGTAGCTATGTGACCGAGTTTCAAGACGGAATACATCTAATGAGATTGGACTCTGGTTTTAACATTTGTTTTTAAACACCCTCTAAAGGGTTCGTTATTTATTTCAAACGTCCTTCGGGGCCGGCTTGATTTGGACTTCGGTGCCTCCAACATCCGTGTATTCTCGTTTTGTCAGATCGTATGGTTTTTGCCCGCTCTCACAATCAAGAATCGCAGGCAGCAAATTTACTGATGTTTGATCCCACATGGTCCGTAATCCAAATACTATGACTATCTTTGCACCTCGGTAAAAAGATAGTCATAATCATATCTATCAAAAGGTATATGGAAAAAGACAGACTTGACTTTGTAAACGAAAATATCGGAAAACTCTTCCGCTCGATATTCTTCCCCACACTGATAGGAATGGCTTTCAACTCCGCGCTCAATATCTGCGACGGCATGTTTGTAGGCCACGGAGTGGGCAGCAACGCCCTTGCAGCCATCAACATCGTCGCACCACTGTTTCTGATATGCGCCGGCTTAGGACTGATGTTCGGCATCGGAGCCTCAGTGATCGGAGGCATACGTCTTGCCGAAGGAAATGTGACAGCCGCGAGAATCATCATGACGCAGGCCTACATAGCCGGCGCCGTCATATTCGGCCTCGTCATCATAGGCTCACTGCTTTTCACCCGCCCGCTGCTTTATCTGCTCGGATGCAGTCCGGTGCTCGAGCCGCTTGCCACCGACTATCTCCTGTGGCTCCTTCCAGGCCTGGTGTTCTTCTATCTGCAATGCGCCGGCATGATGCTGATCCGTCTGGACGGATCGCCGCGTTATGCCATGTCCGTGCAGATAGTAGGCGCAGTGCTCAACATATTTCTTGACTGGTACATGGTCTTCCCCCTCGGTCTGGGTATAAAAGGAGCCTCAATGGCCACCTCCATATCATGTATCGTGGCAGGAGCCATGGTGGTGGCCTACTTCCTGTTCTTCTCCGACAAGCTGAAATTCTACCGCCTGCACCTGTCCATCGAATCGCTCCGTCTATCCCTCCGCAACGTCGGCTACATGGCCAAGATCGGTCTGGCCACATTCATAGCCGAGCTTGCCATCGGAGTGATGATGGTCACCGGCAACTACATGTTCCTCTCCTATCTGGGCGAGGCGGGCGTAGCGGCATTCAGTGTGGGATGCTATCTTTTCCCGCTCATATTCTCGGTAAGCAACGCCGTGGCACAGTCCTCGCAGCCCATCATCAGCTACAACTACGGTGCCATGCAGCCGGGCCGTGTGCTCGAGGCATTGAAGATAGCCCTTCTCACAGCCGTGGCGTGTGGCGCACTGATCTCCCTCGGCATGTGGACCGGATCCGGACTTCTGGCAGCCATATTCCTCGACTCCGCCGAACCGGCCTTCCACATAGCCGCCTCCGGCTTGCCGTTGCTCGGACTATGCGCACTCCCCTTCGCGCTCAACATCACCTTCATAGGCTACTATCAGAGCTGCGAACGTGCCACCAGATCGATCATCTATATGATGCTGCGCGGCATTATATTCATGATACCGGGCTTCATACTCCTGCCCGGACTGTTCGGAGTGCCCGGACTATGGCTCGCCCTGCCCCTCTCCGAAGTCCTCACGTTGGCGGTGATAGCACTGGCGTATGCATGGGCCCGCAAGCACTGAGACGGGGGGAGGGTTCGCACAGGTGGCCAACCGCACCTCGCAGCTCCGCGTCCGCCACATCAAGAAATACTCTGCAGCACGTATGCCATATCATAGAATTTGCTTATCTTTGTACCTGATATGATGCTACTACGGCTGTTTCTGCTACTGATACCATGTTTTATCTGCCTGACGGGCATTTCCGCTGCAGAACGATATTCGACTGATTCACTACTGGCTCAGTTGGACAGCGTCATATCCAATCGTGATACATATCTGGAGAAAAAGACATCGCGCCTCTCCGAGCTCCACGACAATCTCTCACATGCCCGCACTGACCGCGAACGGTTTGACATCCTGGGTACATTGTACGGAGAATACCACTCCTTCAACGCCGACTCCGCCTATGCCATGAGCCAGCGGCAGGAACTACTGGCCAAAAAGATCGGCGATAAGAATCTGATCGCCAACGCGCTGCTAAACAAAGCCAATATCCTCAGTGCCATCGGGATGTATCATGAGACGTTGGCTCTGATCGATACCATCCGTTCGTCCGGACTCCCCGGCTACCTTCACCCGTATTTCTTCCACACCAAACGCACCGTCTACGGCAACCTCGCCTCCTATGCCGCCTTCAAACCCGAAAAAGAGTATTACGACAGGCTTACCGATCTTTACCGCGACTCTCTCCTGTCAGTGAACGATCCCGGGTCACTGTTCCACATACTCATCAAAGCCGATCAGCTCAACGTACATAAACGGCCCGAAGAGGCCATCGACCTGCTGGAACACTTCATCAGCAACAACAACCTCTCTGAACACGACAAGGCCATCTGCGCATGGACACTCTCCGAGTCATACGCCAACCTCAATGACACCCCCAACCAGAAAAGACAGCTGCTGATCTCAGCCATATCGGATATGAAGTCGGCCGTACGCGAATACGTCTCGTTGCGGCAGCTTGCACTGCTCCTATATCAGGAGGGCGACCTTGACCGCGCATACAGGTTTCTGACCATCGCTGTGGACGATGCCGTCAAATGCAACGCCCGTCAGCGTATCGTAGAGCTCAACGACTCCTATCCGATGATCAACGGCATATATGTCGAGACCGTACGCAATCAGAAGAAAACCCTCGAACGCACCACCCTCATCATCACCCTCCTCTCCATCATACTCATATGCATGCTCTTCTATATGCGTAAGCAGATGATACGTATAGCCGACAGCCGCAAGAGGGTCGAGGCCGCCAATACGATGCTGAATGAAGTGAACGGCCGCCTCACCGAATCCAACGACAAGCTCAACGAACTCAATACCCGGCTCACCGTGTCAAACGAGAAGCTCAACGAGCTTAACCGTCAGCTCATCCACTCCAACAACAAACTTCAGGAAGCATACACGGCTATCGCCGAGATATCCGAGCTGAAAGAAGTATACATATGTCAATACATGGACCGCTCGCTCGAATACATCGAGATGCTCGATGCATATCGGAAATCGATCGGCAAACTCGTCAACTCCGGAAAGACATCCGAACTGCAGCAATTCATCAAATCGACCAAGATAATCGATGACGAACTGAAGTCATTCTATGCCCAGTTCGACCGGACATTCCTGAATCTGTTCCCCTCCTTTGTGGAGGACTTCAACAATCTCCTGCTTCCCGAGGAGGCGATCATACCTAAAAAACAGGGTGCGCTCAACACCGAACTCAGAATTTTCGCACTGATCCGTCTCGGCATCACCGACAGCGACAAGATAGCCAAATTCCTCCGCTACTCGCTCACCACCATATATAATTACAGGACCAAGGTCAGAAACAAGGCCAAGGGCGACCGCAACACACTCGAGATCGAAGTCGCCAAAATCGGACAGAATTCCTCCGGCAATTGACAGGCCAACCCCTTATCTTACAAGCTACAATAAAGGCGGCCACATAGTATCGTCAGGGCTTCTCATGCCCTTGCGACGTCCATTCAGACCACGATTTCCACTACATAAAAAGCACTGCGCCGTCAGTATTCACCACTGTACGTCAGCATATTAGCATCACAAAACCACTACTTTTTAAATACCCGGCATTGACAAGCCCACAAGTAGTGTATAATTTTGCAACAGACAAATCACTTAAAACTAATATCACGAATGGAACAGTTCAAATTACCATTAAGACTAATGTTCCTGCTGCTGATCGCCATGTCGGCATTATCACTGTCGGCACAACAGACCAGCATATCCGGAACAGTCAGCGACCCCTCGGGCGATCCGCTGATAGGTGTCAGTGTAACCGTGCCCGGTACCAAGATAGGCACCGCCACCGACATTGACGGCCACTTCACACTGTCGGCTGATCCCCGATCGACATTGCGTTTTACCTACATAGGCTATACCACACGCGACATAGCCCTGCATGGAGAGACCACACTGGATGTGGTCATGCAGGAAAACGCCGAAGTGCTCGAGGAGGTAGTGGTGGTAGGCTACGGCACCATGGATAAAAAGGAACTCACCTCAGCCATCTCCCACATCAGCGAGAAAGACTTCCTCACCGTAAGCTCCCTCGACCCCTCGATGATGATACAGGGCAAAGTGCCGGGCGTATCCATCACCAACACCGGTGCCGGCGACCCCAACAATCAGGCAAGCATCCAGATACGCGGTGTCTCATCCCGCTCGGCCGGACTTGGTCCGCTTATCGTGATCGACGGTGTGCCCGGTGGCAACCTCACAAACATCAACCCCAACGACATCGCATCCTTCGACATCCTCAAGGATGGTGCGGCATCGGCCATCTACGGCACAAGAGGCTCAAACGGCGTCATAGTCGTCACCACTAAGAAGGGAAGCAAGGATGGACAGACCCACACCTCCTACTCCGGCACATTCGCATGGGATGTGGTCAACAGGGATCTCGACATGATGAGCGCCCAGGACTACCGCGACGTACGCCTCGGATGGGGCGACAGAGGCGTAGATCTCGGTGGAAACATCGACTGGTTTGACGCCGTGACTCGCACAGGCTTCACCATGCAGCACACTCTCACCGTCAGTGGCGGCAACGACCGCAGCAACTATCGCGTGAGCGCCGACTACCGTGACGCCAACGGCATAGACCTCCGTTCCAACCGCGAGGAGTATGGCGCACGCGCCTCAGTCATGCACACCACCAAGGGTGGACTTTTCACCATACAGATGAACGTAGCTCCACGTATCATATACCGCGACCAGGCCGACTGGAGTGTATTCAAGGATGCACTCGAGGCCAACCCAACCACTCCGCTCATGAATCCCGAGAACCCGTCGCAGTACTACAACTTCTACGGTCAGATAGTAGGCAGCAACCCCGTGGAGCGACAGCTGCTTGAGACGGATCATGCCGACACCAAGCTCCTTGACTGGGACGGCACTGTCAAACTCAATCTCCTCCCCCTGCTCGCCAAGGACGGTGAAAGCAACCACCATCTCACCACACAGATCATGTTTGCCGACCACCAGTACAGCAACAACAACTCCTACTTCCGTCCATCCACCAGCACCAATTCCATCAACGACGGCCACGAGGGCGTGGCAAGCCGCTCCTATTCCAAAGAGCGCCAATACGTAGTGGAATGGCTCACCAACTACAACGCACGCTTCGCCGACAAGCACAACCTCAAAGCCATGGTAGGTTACTCCTATCAATACTCGCAGTACTCCGGCTTCAATGCCGAGAACAAGGACTTCCCCAACGATGGTCTCGGAGCCGACAACCTCGGCTCGGGCGAATGGGCCAAGGAGGAAGGCGAAGTGATGATGGGCAGCTACAGAAACGATGCCAAGCTCATATCGTTCTTCGGACGCGTAAGCTACGACTACGATGGCAAATACCTCTTCACCGCATCACTGCGCCACGAGGGCTCGTCGAAATTCGGCAAAAACCACAAATGGGGCAACTTTCCCGCCGTATCGGCCGGATGGCGCATATCTCAGGAATCCTTCATGAAGGATATCGACTGGATCAATGACCTTAAGATACGTGCCGACTACGGTGTGACAGGCAACCAGGACTTCGGAAGCTACCTCTCCATCAATACCATGTCGGGATTCGGATATTATTTCTACAACGGCAAGTACTTCCAGGTATGGGGTCCCGGCAAGAATGTGAACCCCGACCTCAAGTGGGAAAAGGGTAAGAACTGGAACATCGGTCTTGACTTCTCACTGCTCGACAACCGCATCTACGGATCATTGAACTACTTCAACCGCCGCCAGCAGGATCTGCTCGGCAACTACAAAGTCCCCGTTCCACCTAACATCCACGATGAGACATATGTGAATGTAGGCACCATGAAGAACACCGGTTTCGAGTTCGACCTCAACTTCAACGTTGTCGACACCAAGGACTTCTCCTATAGCTTCGGAGTGATCGGCACGGCCATGAGCAACAAATTCGTCGAATTCAGCAATTCGAAATACGTCGGCCAGGACTACTACAATGTATGCGGCACACAGGATCCATATCCCTTCTACAATCTGCAACGCATCGAAAAAGGCAAATCGCTCGGCAACTTCTACATGTGGCGCTATGCCGGCATCACTACCGACGGCGAATGGCTTGTCTACGACAAGGACGGCGACATAATCCGTGCCGCACAGGCCACCGACGACGACCGCTGCATAGTGGGCAACGGTATGCCTAAGTTCACAATGTCCACCAGCCACAACTTCAGATACCGCAATTTCGACCTATCGCTCTTCTTCCGCGGCGCTTTCGACTATGATATCTTCAACATCCACGATTTCTACTACGGCACCCGCAACTTCAACGGCAACGTGCTCAAGAAAGCCTACGGCAAGAACTTCGACATTTCGCCCAACGCCGCTCCTGTGGTAAGCGACTACTTCCTCGAACGGGGCGACTATTTCAAACTTGACATGATAACCCTCGGCTATACGCTCAACCTCCCCACATGCCGTTTCCTCAACAGGATCAGGGTGTACGGCACGGTCAAGAACGTCTTCACGCTGACAAAATTCAGCGGTGTCGATCCCTCCACCTATCAGGTCAACGGTCTGGAGCCGGGCGCACAGGGCAGCCGCTCGTACTACCCGTCCACCCGACAGTTCATCGGAGGCATACAGGTTGATTTCTAACATCATAAAAAACTTGGACAATGAAAATATTTCAAAATATAGCGGTTGCAGCCATTTCGGTGATAGCACTCGGAAGCTGCACCGACCTTGACGAGACACTCTACGACCAAGTCGGGTCTGAAAACTACTACAATACCAAAATGGACGTCATACGCGCCACATTCCGTCCATTCGAGCATGCCTTCTGGAGCATCGGAAGCCGTCATGTGCTCAACGAGCTCACCGCCGATCAGCTCATCACCCCCACCCGCGACGGATGGTGGTACGACGGCGGCAAATGGGAGCGTCTCCACTACCACACATGGACGGTCGACGATCTCGGCGAGGCCCAGACCGAATGGAACGGTTGCTTCCAGGGCATAATGCAGTGCAATCTCGTCATCGAGGATCTCAACAGATTCACCCCAGAGAAGTTCGGATTCACACAGCTCGAGTTCGACAATCTGAAGGCCCAGTGCCGCGCCCTGCGTGCATGGTTCTACATAAGGTTGCTTGACGCGTTCCGCAATGTACCGTTGGTGACCACCTACAGCGACATGCCCAACAACCCGCAGGCCGACCCCGCCGAAGTATTCGGATTTATCGAGAAGGAACTCAAGGAGTGCACCACCCTGCTCGTCAAGAAGAATGGCCTCGGCACGAATGCCAATCTACAGGGACAATGGACCCAGGCTGCCGCAGCAGCTCTTCTCGTGCGCCTGTATCTGAACGCCGAAGTATATACCGGCGTGGCTCACTACGATGACTGTGCCACCTATGCCCGCGACATCATCGACGGTGTGTATGGCGACTACGCCGTGGCCGACAGATGGGATGCCGCCTTTGACTGGGACAACGATAACTGCGATGAGGTAATCTTTGGCTTTCCAGCATCAAAGGGATATACCCACTGGCAGTATGACGGCGACACCTACGGATGGACCGTACCCGCTAAAGCCGCCGACTTCTTCAACGACACCAAGTCTGGTATCGGACACAACACCAAGTATGCGGCCTCGCCAAGCTACGACCTCGACGGCCGTCTCTACGACTACGAGCTGGGCATGCCTGTGCAGAACTTCAGGAAATATCCCGGCGACGAGCGCATGAAGCTGTACCGCAATCTCGGCAACAGCAGACGCGAGGGCATGTTCCTGTTCGGCTACCTCGAATACACCGACAAACAGACCGGCGCCACGAAGAAACTGCGTGCTCCCGAGCAGCCCTACGACCTGTACATACGCGATGCCGTAGGTAGCTTCCAGTCCATGGCCCCCGACAAGTGGCCCGCCGACAAGACAAGCATACTCCAGAACGGCGACCACAATTCAGGATGGCACTTTGTCAAATACCCGTTCTATGACGACAATGACGCCAATCAGCTCGAAAGTGACTACACCGAGATCCGTCTGCCGGAGATCATCTATTCGCTCGCCGAATGCAAATTGCGTGCCGGCGACCGCAACGGGGCGGCAAAACTGCTCAACTCCGTGCGCAAACGCAACTATCCGGCCGAGAACCTCGACCAGGTGCTCTACTCTCCCGATGGCAATGTGCGTCTCGATGAGAAAGAGATGCTCGATGAATGGGGCCGTGAGTTCTTTGCCGAAAGCCGCCGCCGTATCGACCTGATAAGATTCGGTAAATTCAATACCGGCAAATGGTGGGACAAAACACCCGACACCGACAATCACACCGCCATCTTCCCCATCACCAGAACCATCCTGAACTCCAACGCCACACTCGTTCAGAACCCCGGTTACGGCAGATAACAGCAACTGCAACTTACAAAATCAGAAATCATGAAATTGAATAATATAATATCTTTTTTGTCTGGTCTGCTGCTGCTGACGGGATCGGCGTCCTGCGACAGCGAGAAAGAACTGATAATAATCGATGGGAATCTCCCCATCAAGACCTCCACGCTCTACATGGTAGGCGATGCCACCCCCAATGGCTGGAGCATAGACACCCCCACCCCCCTCACCGTCTCCGAAGAGGATCCGCTTGTATTCACATGGGAAGGAGCGCTCAATGCTGGAGAGATGAAACTGTGTCTCACCACCGGAAGCTGGGACGCCCCCTTCATCCGCCCGGTCAATGCCGGCGAGGAGATAGGCCGCGGCGGGGTAGCCGAGACCGCCTTTACAATGCACGCCGGCGATCCTGACAACAAATGGAAAATCACCGATGCCGGCATATATGGCCTGCGCTTCAACCTGCGCGACTGGACCATGAGCGCCGACTACATCCGCGAGCCAGACGCTCCCGTCATAGAGCCGATAGTGACCGATGTACTGTATATGGTAGGCAACTTCAACGACTGGAACATCGACTCACCCACACAGCTCGAGAAGAGATCGGACCATATCTTCGTCTATGAAGGTGCGCTCCTGGCCGGCGAGATGAAGGCCTGCATCGCATCAGGCAGCTGGGATGTACCATTCATCCGCCCTGAGGCCAACGGATGCAAGATAGGCCGCGACGGTGTGGAGAGCGAGACATTCGTCTTCACTACCGGCCCGGACAACAAATGGATCATCGACGAGTCCGGCATATACCGCATCACGTTTGACCTCGGCAACTGGACCATAGCCACCGAATTCATAGCCGAATTCAAACCGGCACCCAAGCTCTACATGATCGGAGAGGCCACCGACGGTGGCTGGAGTTGGGACGCGGCTACAGTAATCGAATCGACCCCCGACAATGAGAATATCTTCGTATGGGAAGGCGAGCTCGGCCGCGGCACATTCAAGGCAAGCGACGTCAAGGATTTCGGCGCACCCTTCTACCGCCCGGCTACAGCCAATTGCGAGGTGTCGCAGAACGGGGTTGCCTCCCGCGAGATGGTCCATACCACCGATCCCGACGACCAGTGGCTCGTCACTGCAGCCGGCAGATACAGACTCACATTCAATATCGCCGACATGACCATCGACGCCGTATACCTAAGCTCGTCCGAATCAGCCGATCCGCTCTACATGATCGGCACAGCCACCGCCGGCGGATGGAGCCTGGACCAGGCTACCGAACTGGCCCCCGTGGCCGGCAATGAAGGGGTATACTCCTGGACAGGGATCCTGAAGACAGGCACATTCAAGGCGTGCAGTCAGAAAGACTTTTCGGCGCCCTTCTACCGTCCGTCATCCTCCGACTGCAAGGTGTCCGAAAACGGCATCACCGCCAACGATATGGTCTACACCACCGATCCCGACGACCAGTGGAATGTAGTGACCGAAGGCAAGTACGAACTTACGCTCAATACCAAAGAAATGACAATCAGTGTCAAATACCTTGACTGATAAATCTTTTAACCATTGAATATGAAAAAAATGAATATATTGGCTGCTGCTGTCGGCGCAATTATCCTCACGGGATGCTCTGATGAGATCGAAATGCGCTATCCGCCAAAATTTGAACTGCCCGAACTCCCTGTCGTAGAGGATCTGCACACCTACAAGGCACCCCTCTACTGGAGCGTCTACGAATATTGCTACACACAGGAACAACAGGGAGTGGCCAATTCCGACATGGACATCACCCCCGCCGAATGGGACAAGATCATCGACTGGGTGGCCACCGACCTCAAGCCCTACGGATATGACATGGTGTGCACCGACGGTTTCATACCCATGCTCGCCAACGATGCCTCCGGCTATATGACCCACTATGGCTCCATGTCGCTCAAGGAGCTTGTGGAGAAGTGCAAGGCTAAGGGCCTGAAAGTAGGCGTCTACGACAATCCGCTCTGGATCCACGGTCCCCGCGAGACCAAGATCGAAGGCACCGACTATACTTTCGGCCATCTCTACTACAATGGCACCACCGAGATCATGAATCCATCGGTATCAAACATGTGGTTCAACTGGGCGGTGGCCGAGAATCCGGGCACAAAAGAGTACATCGACGGCTTCTTCAAACACTACAAGGAGCTGGGTATCGAATACATCCGCATGGACTTCCTGTCATGGTATGAGGATGGCAAGGACCGCAACATCGGTGTGGTAGGCCATGGATATGGCCGCGCATCCTATGGACGTGCGCTCTCCTATATAGCCGAAGCGGCCAAAAAATACGGCATATTCACCTCGCTGGTCATGCCCCATCTCTACAACGATGCCGAAGTCGAGGCCAAGTATGGCAACATGGTCAGGATCGTGGCCGACACCGCCGGCGGCGGATGGTGGCACTGCTCGGCCGCCGACAAAGGCAAATCATATACCACATGGCCGAACTGCATGAATATGTTTGACGGATTCACCTACTGGTCGCATATAGCCGGACGCGAGAATGTGATCCTCGACGGCGACTTCATACGCCTGAACACATTCTCCACCGATGCCGAGAAAGAGACCGTCATATCCCTTCAGATCATGGCCGGCGGTCCCGTCACGGTGGCTGACCAGTACTATACGATCGGCGACAACGTCAGATTCTACCAGAACTCCGAACTTCTCGCACTCAACAGAGACCGCTTTGTCGGCAAACCTCTTAGCGATAAGCTCAACGACCCCGATAATCAGATATGGTACGGACAGATGTCGGATGGCAGCTACGTGATAGGCCTGTTCAACCGTGATGACAATGCCAGAAACGTGCAGGTGAAATTCTCCGACCTCGACATTCCCGGTGAATGGAATGTGCGTGACCTCTGGAAACACTCCGATGAAGGAGCCGCCTCTGCAATCTCGGCCACAGTACCGGCCCACGGATGCAAGATAGTGAAACTAACAAAATAACAACCTGTAGATAAATGAAATACATAAGCTTATCTGCCATGGCTATTGCCATGGCAGGCATGAGCCTCGTCCCTGCTGAAGCTCATGCCGCCCGGATCAGTTCGCCCTCAGGAACTGTGGAACTGAATGCCGAGGTAGTCGACAGCATACCTGTCTACTCTGTGACCTACAAGGGCAAACCAGTGATTCTCCCCTCAAAGCTCGGACTCGAGCTTGCCGATGGACCCGACATGATGGATGGTTTCTGTCAGACTGCCGTCGAAACCGGAGCCTTCGATGAGACATGGCATCCTGTATGGGGCGAGAACTCATCCATTCGCAACAACTACAGCGAACTCCTGCTCAAACTCGACCAGCCGCGCTGCTACCGCAAGATGAACATCAGATTCCGCGTCTACGACGATGGCATAGGCTTCCGCTACGAATTTCCGCAGGATGGTGTGCTCACCTACTTCATCATCAAGGACGAGCACTCGCAGTTTGCCATGGCGGGCGACCATACGGCATGGTGGATAGCCGGCGATTACGACACCCAGGAATACGACTATACGGAGAGCCGCCTCTCCGAGATCCGCGCGAAAATGCCCGAGGCCATATGCAGCAATGCATCACAGACACTGTTCTCCCCCACCGGCGTGCAGACCTCCCTGCAGATGAAGACCGACGATGGCCTATATATCAATATCCACGAAGCGGCATTGGTAGACTACTCCTGTATGCACCTCAACTACGATGACAGGAACATGGTGTTCGAGTCATGGCTCACCCCCGACGCCCAGGGCAACAAGGGACACCTCCAGACCCCCTGCCACTCGCCCTGGCGCACAGTGATGGTGTCCGATGACGCCAGAGACATCCTCGCCTCCAACCTCATCCTCAATCTCAACGATCCATGCGCCTACGATGACACCTCATGGATCCACCCTGTAAAATATGTCGGGGTATGGTGGGAGATGATCGCCGGACCCAAGGAATGGAGCTACACCAACGCTCCGTCAGTCAGGATAAACAATCTGGACTACACCACAGTGGACTGCCACGGCAAGCACTCGGCCAATAATGACAATGTGAAAAAATACATTGACTTCGCCGCCGAGCATGGTTTCGACCAGGTGCTCGTGGAGGGATGGAACATAGGTTGGGAAGACTGGTTCGGCCACTCCAAGGACTATGTGTTCGACTTCACGACCCCCTACCCCGACTTTGACATCGCCATGCTCAACGAGTATGCTCAGTCAAAAGGCGTGAAGCTGATGATGCACCATGAGACCTCAGGATCGGTGCGCAACTACGAGCGCCATATGAAAGATGCCTACGACCTCATGAACAAATATGGCTACAACTCCGTGAAGAGCGGCTATGTAGGCAATATGATCCCGCGCGGAGAGCATCACTATGGCCAGTGGCTCAACAACCATTATCTCTATGCCGTGACCGAGGCGGCCAAGCACCACATCATGGTCAATGCCCACGAGGCTGTCAGACCCACAGGCCTGTGCAGGACATATCCCAACCTCATCGGCAATGAAAGTGCGAGAGGCACCGAATATGAAGCCTTCGCCGGCAACAAACCCTTCCACACCACCGTACTGCCGTTCACCCGGCTCCAGGGTGGCCCTATGGACTACACTCCGGGTATCTTTGAAATGGACATGAAAACCGTCAACCCCGACGGCAACGGCCACGTCAACAGCACACTTGCCCGTCAGCTCGCCCTCTACGTGACAATGTACAGCCCTCTGCAGATGGCCGCCGATGTGCCCGAGGTATACAACCGCTATCTCGATGCGTTCCAGTTCATCAAAGATGTAGCCGTCGACTGGGACAAGAGCCTGTATCTCGAAGCCGAACCGGGCCGCTACATCGTAGCGGCGCGAAAGGCCAAAGGCAAAGATGACTGGTTTATAGGCTGCACTGCCAACGAGGATGGCCATGAATCAGACCTTAAACTCGATTTTCTTGACAAAGACCGCAAATATGAGGCCACAATCTATGCTGATGCTGACGATGCCAACTATCTCACAAACCCCCAGGCATATAAGATAAGCAAGAAAAAGGTATCATCCAAATCCAATCTGAAACTAAAGGCTACTCCCGGTGGAGGTTATGCCATATCAATCAAACCTATCGACTGAAAATGAAAAAGATTCTGAAAAAAGCGACAGCGGTCCTCGCCATGCTTGTCGCCCTTACAGCCAATGCCGACGACAAGGGTCGCCTCTATATTATCGGTTCCGCCACATCCTACGGCTGGGAACTCGACAATGCGCAATCCCTGGTAGCCTCGACCGACAATCCATCCGTCTACTCCGCCACACTCTACCTGAAGGGTGGCGAGAGCAACACCTTCAAATTTATGGAAGCCTACGAATGGGGCGGTATCGAATACGGCCTGTCAACCGATGCAGCCTCATCCACAGTAGCCGGTGAAGTGAAACTCGCGAGCGGCACACTCGACAACGGCTACAAGCAAATGACAGTGGCTACCGATGGCAACTACCTCATGATCATCAACACCGAGACCCTTGAGGCCAGCATCACACGGTCGGACTATCAGGAGACAGAGATAAAGTATTGTGCGTTATATATGGTAGGCAATGCCACTACAGGCGGATGGACCGTATCGGACGGTACACCTCTGCGTCAGCTACAGGCCACTCCGTATGAATACGAATCAGAAGTGGCACTGAAAGCCACCGAAAACGGCAATCCGGCTTCGTTCAAGATCGCCACCGCACTGCGTGGTGCAAGCGGATGGGATGCACGCTACTTCATGTTCCGCGACAGCGCTGACGCCGGCAAAATCTCCACCGACTCCACCGACGACCGTCAATGGAGCGTAACGGAGGATGGTGACTATACCGTATCGGTCAACACCCTGACCAACACCATCTCCATTGAAAAAGTCAATGGAAATGCCTCCGGTATTGACAATATCACAACCCCTTCCGATGCTACCGTCACCCCGGTCTACTATGACCTGCAGGGACGTCCGGTACTTCACCCCGCCAAGGGTATCTATCTGGAAGTCAAGGGCAGTGATGTACGTAAGGTGATTTTCTGATATACCATAGAAACGACACGGTACATTTTATAAACAACAAGGTAAAAAAGTCCGGTTCTACAAAAGACTGCGTCGTGGTAAACTGCACTCCTGATCACGGGAGTGCAGTTCTGTTTTTTACAGGCCAGACAACCTATTGATATTCAAGCCTATCACCACCGTTCCGGAATGAATCGGATTCGAGAGCATCGATCGACAGCACCTTCTGTTCTTCCATGACATATCTGCTCAACAGGGGAAATGAATAAGCCTTGACGTATCCGTTCTTGCAGCCTGTGGAAACTGTAAGATCTACAAGTCGCCTCACCTCACGGAGCAGAGCGGGATCATACGTGCCGTTGCGCCTCAGGCGTGCCATGGCCGATGTGAATCCGTCATACGACAGGAACACACCCTCGAATGCGGTTATATCGGCGTATATCATTTTTTCTCCGGTGTCCCTGTCCCCCTTCCACATCAGGAGATAAGGCAGACAATCCAAGAAGTGCGCATCAATATACCTGTCGAGGAACGCCTCGGGCAAATCGGCCGACACACAGTCGGCCACCACACGTATCACCTCCTGATGGTTCCCCTCACGCACCAGCCGTTCAAGCAATTCGAACAGAAAACCTTCAGATGCGATGCGGCTGTCATGATCCCAGTTGCGGATATGATGATTGAATATGGCGCAATGCACCAACGGATGTTTTGTGTTCAGTATGCAGTCATCGCCGACACCCTCGTGCGAATCAAAAACATAGAACTCCTCCATCACACTCCACGCCAATGCCGAGATGCAGGGGTGCGCGGCAACGGTTCTCGAATATTCCCTATATTTATCCCTCTCGCCAAGTTCACTGAATTTACGCATCCTTTTCGTTGCGACATATTCAAGGGTCACTGCCTCCAGAACGCCAAACAGCTGGGTGGCGGGATAAGTCGTCAATATCTCGCATACCACAGATTCAATATTGGTATTATGACGTTCTTTCCAAAACTCATGTATATAATCAATGATACCGTCAGCCTTAACCCGCATCATAAAAGCAACGTCATCTTTTTCTATGGAATATTCTTCCTCCACAGCCGACGGGATGTACGCGTCAGGGAAACGACCGTCAAAATAGAGGCTGAAATAACAGGGATTGCTTATCAGCACCGTATCATCGCGGCCGGAAGCATCGTCGTGAAACAGATATTCCAGCAGCGCCAACGACTCCGGCCGCCCTGTCGCGAGTCCGTCTTTAAGCATATAGCATGGAGAGTTCAATCCAAACACTGTTTCGAGGGTCAGATACGCATCCGGATTTGACCTCAGCATGGTGTAGGTGAGCATGTCGGTATATTTGATCAGCTCGACGACGATCCATTGCCTTATGTCAATGAAATTGACCGTCTCGCTACCTCTTATCATGGCATAGTCCTTCTCTATCACATTGCAGAACCGCTTTATCTCGCGCAGCGTAGGTATGTAACGCCTTACATTGATCTCGCACAGGGTTTTGTTGACAGCACTCATCACGTTGTTGTCCAAGCCGCCACACATTATCAGTGAAATATTCCTGCACAACTCCCGGGCTATGATTTTCTCGTCAATGGGTTGGAGCGGATGCATGACATTGAAGAGTTTGCGCATGAAGTCCTCGCCGCCATAATCCTTGAGCTTAGCGTTGGCGCGTTGCTGATCGAACGCGACAATGAAGATCACGTTAGGCAGATCGGCCACGCCGCGGATTATGGAGATTGTCTTAAGAAACTGATCATCAGGCAATCGGTCTGAATCGTCCACGAAAACCACCACCGGCTTTTCCAGCTCCCTCAGCTTCTCCTTCATATCCGCCTTCTGTCCCTCGGGCGTCTCCGTATCAAAGAAACGCCGTATGGCCAATATGGTCAGATTGAACCAACCGGTGACATTGGTCACATTCACCGCATCGAAATACCGTCTGAGCAGCCGTGCCGTCCTCATATCCTCGCGCCTTACCCCCTCCTCTATCCTGTCGAGCAGATCGGCCGTCACATCACTTGAATTTTCCGTCCAGGGGTCGAATTTTATCCTTATACAATCCGTCAACGATTGGTCGAGAAATTCAAGAAACGTCGATTTTCCCGCACCCCATTCTCCGGTCACGGCTATACCCACGGCATTATTCCTGTGCGCATACTCCTCACGGATGACGGTTGAGAGTACGCGGGCCATGTCCCCGTGGCCGAGCAGATCATCCACATCGGTACTATCCTCAAAATAGCATGACGCGGCGGTGTCCTCCGGTTCATTCATCACACATCTCTTTCTACGGCGGGAGGTCAGGCCGTAAACCACCATAGCCACCGGAACAATATCAGCATAATATAATGACTCAAGCATCTGAGTGTGGAACGGGACAAGTGGATGGAGTGTGCGGTCTCCCATAAACCGCAACTCCAGATACAGAAGCGTGTAAAGCCCGATGAGTACCCACAGTTTCCCGGCCATGCGGTGCGGACTCAGGCAGCTCCACGACACTATCACAACGAGCATGATCAGTGCGGCGATATCGTTAAGCTCCACCGAACACACCGATCCAAACAGCGGCACGGCCACAAATCTGTACCAAAAATCCACAATCGCTCCCCCGACAAAAAAAGAAGCGCACAACACCAGTAATATTTTCCAGACAACACCTCTCATGGTAAATATTTTTCAATAATGAGATCATAGTTGATACCTATGCCATGACCTGACGTATGGACATCATTGAACTGAATGTCATATGCGGACATCCTGGCAAGATATGTGTCCAACCGTGCGTTTTTGTCAGCCAGAGTCTCCTCCGGATATCTCCTGAACGATTCCTTGATGACGCGGCCAAGGCCATTTTCGATTTTCACATCATAAACCGGGCACAATCCATCCTCCACATCCGGGATCAGGCCATCAAGTATAAAGCAATTACCTACAAGAAATTCTTCCGATGGCAGACCCTCATCGGGTATCTCATTCATCCACCAGAGATAGCTGCAACAGCTGTATATTATTCCATTCTTAAGCCTGTCATTTTCCCACTCGCCGCTGCAAACTGGATATTTGAGATCATCGCCGTCAAGAGCCTTGTAAAGAGTCCCATTTCCTGAACGCAGACCATTTTCATAATGTCCTACATATAATTCGCCCGCACAGACCGCTCTCTGATAGCCGCAGAAATAGCCATTCTCATTCAGATAGCCCGAAACCAACAGCGTGTCATCAACCGAGCGGATCTCTATCTTTTCCGGATCTGACGAAAAGACAACCCGACCATCCCTGCAACGGCAAAAGGAGAACGGCTTACGCGACTGCACCGGCAAAAGCTCATTCAATGCCTCATACACATGCCCGATGAGGATCTCCGATATCTCCATGGGAGGCATATCATGCCTGTAAGCAAGATAGGCCGGCTCCACACACTCTCCAAGCAGCTGCGACAGCAGCGAGCCCTTATCATCAGGCGAGATGGTGGCACTTATCAAAGCCGACAGTATCCTATGCAGACAATCGAAATGATCCTGCTGCATGCCGCGCCGCAATGACTCCAGTTTTACAAGTTCATGCTCCGTCACAACCACCGGGTTGTCAGCCAACGCATTTCCAATAGCCCTTGTCACGACCGAATACAGATGCTCCCTCACCTCCACAGCTTCAGGGGTTCCACCATGTATGAGTCCCGAGGAGTGCAATATGCCGATGGATGAAATAATCCGTGATTTGATAAGCTTTCTCTCGGAGGCACGGCATTCCTTTCCGATTGAAAAAGATATGATCCTGTTATGATTGAAATCAAAAGGCAGGTCATCTATCGAGCCGTAGTCCCGGCAGCACAGCAGTATGATCCTGTCCCAACCTATTGTACCGATGGCCACGCCAAGCTCGATCAACACATTGGGATTGCATACCTTACGTCCCTCATAATCGGAATTGATCATGGTCACATCCGCCACAAACACATCACACTTCCTTATCTTCCCGATTATGGCATCCTCTATCCTCGGCGCTCCCGGAAGGCCATAAGTGTCATGGTCAATCCTTATATCCAGCCCCATATCCTTACCGTTGATGGACTGCAATGTTCCAAGTATGAAATTGCGCACCGCCTTTATATCTGACTGCCAGGAATAAAATATCACACATTCCTCGTTTTTACTATGCGTTGATCCCATAGTTTTACTATCCGTAGGCTGAGAAGTGAAAGTAATGTTTTTTTGTACCATATTGCTCAATATTTGTCATTAGACACCCCCTAAGTTAACCAATTTTCCCGATATTACAATGATGCGGCGCACTTATTTCATACAACATGGAGACGTCCGCAAACGTTATCACATAAACCCCACGCCGTGAAAAACATGGTCATGGCTATCAAACAATGATAATATGCGACAGATAATAACACACTTCACCGACGACGACCTGTACAAATTCACCATGTGCTGCGCCGTCATCGAGTGTTTCCCGCGCACTCAGGTGAGATATCATTTCAACGACCGCGACAACACCGTCTATCCTCCGGGGTTCGCCGATCTCGTGAGCGAGCAGATAGCCATGCTCGAGGATCTCCGCATCACCGACGCGGAGATCGACTTCATGCGCAGGCGGTGCAACTATATTCCGGCCTGGTTCATGAGCTTCCTGCGCGGATTCCGCTACGACAGGCGCTGGGTCAAGGTATGGCAGGACAAGGAGGGACATCTCCACATAGAGTTCGAGGGGTGCTGGAGCAACACCATACTGCTCGAGGTGAAGGTGCTCGCCATCATATCTGAGCTTTACTACATCGTCACCGGCGAGGCGGCCACGTTTGACTACGCCGATTATTACAACCGCTCATATGGAAAAGCGGAGAGACTGATAGCGGCGGGCTGCGGATTCAGCGATTTCGGCACACGGCGCCGCGCATCATTCGAGGCCCAGGATACCGCTGTACGTGCCATGGCCGAATGCTCGGCAGCACATCACGGTCCCGGAAACTTCACAGGCACAAGCAATGTATATCTCGCCATGAAGTATGACCTCACACCCATCGGCACCATGGCCCACGAATTCGTATGCGCGATAGCCGGAATGTATGGCCCGCTCATGGCCAACCACATAGCCATGACAAAATGGGCGCAGACATACCGCGGCGCGCTCGGCACATTCCTCTACGATACATATGGCTGGAGGATATTCAGCCTCAACTTCTCGACCGACTATGCCAATATGTTCAAAGGTCTCAGAGTGGACAGCGGCGATGACCGCGAACAACTCGACCTCATAGTCGGGAAATACAAGTCACTGCACATTGACCCGGCCACCAAACAGATAGTGTTCAGCAACGCTCTCAACGTCGACAAGGCCATAGCCATCCAGCGCTATGCCGCAGGCAAGTGTCAGCCATCATTCGGCATAGGCACTCACTTCACATGCGACTTCCCCGGAGTGCGTCCGCGCAATATTGTGATCAAACTTACCGATGTGAAGATAACCGAGTCCTGGCCGTTCTACTCACAGACATGCAAACTCAGCGAGGACAAGGGGAAATATACCGGCGACAAGGCTACCGTAAAACGCTTTATGGAGACCCTCAAGATCAATGATGATATTTCCTGAATATCTTCGCGACATTATCGCACCATTCCGGCCTGACTCACCACCTAACTTTGCAGAAACATTTAACCGAAAAGAAAATGAAGACTGCAAAGTGGGACAAGCCGCTGTCAAGGCGCGCTTACGAAAAGATCAAGGAAAAAGCTCTCATAGGCGTGACCATAGCCGGACGCGAGCTTGACTTTGAGGAGTTTGTAGAGACCATCGACACTTATATTGAAAAAGGCAAAGTGGTGTTGCCGTGGTGTGACCACCATGACATCTACGATATCATCTTCCACATGATCAAGGATGATATCGACACTGCCATGCGCCGCTCCCGCGAAGCCCGTGAGCGCGCTGCCTTGCGCCGAAAAACCCGTGAGGAAATCCGCGAGGATGCCCACGGAAATGACTGCGATGCACCCCACACCGCACACGCTGAGACCGGACAACCCGACACGTCCCTACGGCAAAAACCGGCCGGGAGACACAGTCGGCACAAAAGCAGACGGTACAATGAGAAGTATGGCAGACTGCGCCAACCATCAGAATGTGGAACCGATAATCCCCCCGTCGCATGAACCGTAAGGCATATCTCCTTTCGGTTGTGGTTGTACTTGCGCTTACCATGCTCGGCTGCTCCACAAACCGTAAAAACATCACAACGGCACATGGCGAAAGTCAGATCACCTCGGCCACCCGACTACAGCATCAATCTGAAACCAGGGGAAAAACTACGGCTGTCACCGATGTAAACTCCGATGAACACCGCAACATTGTGATCGACTTCACCACCATGGAATTCCGCACCGACAGTTCTGACCGCCACCCCGGTGAGACTGCCGCGCCCTGCGGCCTGAAAAGCATCACAAGAGGCCGTGCGGTGATAAACAGCGGAAAAACCGAAAGCATTACAGCCGAAGCCTCTATCCATGACACCATTGCCACGGATACCCATGTGACATCAGAACTCATATCCACACATCAGCGGACCTCCGGAACGAAAACCGAGGAAAAACCGGCAACCCCCATCCGCGACCGCATCCACACCCTTAAAGCGGGCCTCACAGCCATAATCATTCTCATCTTCATCATCCGTAGTCTTTCACGGGGCAAAGACTGATAATGAAGTGCAACATTACCATACGTGATGAGTTAAAAAATACCGAACCGGCTCTTTTGCCAGAGGCGACATTAGGGATCTACGCTGAATACCGATTATTTTGCGTAATTTTGCAATCTCATTGATACCGCACATGAACGACAGTAAAAACATACCTATTGATTCCATTCCTTCAGAATATCCTTCTGACAGCAATGAAATCATACTATATCAACCGGACTCCACCTTATCATTAGATGTTAGGGTAGAGAATGAGACGGTTTGGCTTAATCAAGCCCAGATGGTTGATTTGTTTCAATCAACTAAGCAAAATATCAGCCTTCATATCAATAACATATTCAAGGAAGGCGAATTACAGCGCAATTCAGTTGTCAAGGAATACTTGACAACTGCCGCAGACGGCAAACGCTATCGGACTAAATATTATAGTCTTGATGTAATAATATCCGTTGGATATCGGGTTAAGTCCTTGCGAGGCACACAGTTCCGTCAGTGGGCGAACAAGGTGTTGAAAGAGTATCTGCTTCGGGGATACAGCGTGAACCAACGTCTTCTATACATGGAGTCACGCCTTGACCATCGGCTTTCCGAACATGACCGCCGACTTGATGAACTCTCGGATAAGGTTGATTTCTTCGTCAAAGCGTCTCTTCCTCCAGTAGAAGGCATTTTCTTTAACGGTCAGATATTCGATGCTTACAAATTTGTATGCGACCTTGTAAAGTCCGCGAAAAAGAGAATTGTGCTGATTGACAACTATGTTGATGAGTCAGTTCTCACCTTGTTTGATAAACGAGGAGAAAGCGTTAAAGCAGTCATATATACAGATGCTGACCGTTCAAGACAAATCCGTCTTGACCTGCAACGCCACAACCGCCAATATGCTCCCATCGAAATAAAGTATGTGGCAGACATCCATGACCGATTCCTGATTGTTGATGATACCCTATATCACATAGGAGCATCAATCAAAGACCTCGGCAAAAAACTGTTCGCATTCTCAAAAATGGAAATAGCTCCATCTGTAATTCTCGATACACTTTGAAATCATAAAAAATGGCTTCAAAAAGATATAAAGGCTCTGCTTTGGCAGGGCTTTTTTTGTGTCATATTGGTCCATTTAATTATCATAACGCTCGGAAAAATCCGTAGTATGCTATGAGGTACCTATTGGGGGTACCACCTTTTAGGGATAAAAGAAAACCCACTGAAATTCAGCGGGTTATTCTTGTTCTTAGCGGAGAGGACGAGATTCGAACTCGTGGTAGGATTGCTCCTACGTCAGTTTAGCAAACTGGTGGTTTCAGCCACTCACCCACCTCTCCTTTGAGGTTATTTTTTATGCTTTCCTCTTAAAAGCTTTGCAAAGGTAGCGCTTTTATTCGTTTTATGCAAATTTTCGGACATGTTTTTTAAGACCTTTTCAGAATCTTTGTGTCCGCGATACTACCGTCTTTTGCAAATGTGTTATCTCTCAGTGTCTTGATTGACGGCGGTCAGAAGACGTAGGCCACACCTAAGTAGAATAGTCCGGTGTTGTGATGCTTCAGCCAATTGAACTTTCCCTCAAAAGTAAGTTTCATTGTTGGCTTGACAAAGTAGGATAACCCAAGTCCGAAATCAATTCCCACATGGCTGTACCGGGTGGTGACATCGTCATCATTGCCATCGGCGGTCTCACTGCTCATGGCATGCGTGCTCCATGATCCGTAGTTGATACCAAGTATATGGTATACGTTCAGGCGTCCTGACTTGTCGATAGTCCATGGACCATGGTAGTCAAGGTTGAACAGCATGCCATCGAGGTTGTCATTGCGAAACACGTAGTCTATGCCCGGGGCGAGCACAAAATGACGGCTGAATGCGTATTCGAATTGCAGTCCGGCGATTCCTGAACGGTTGATGGTGGCATATCCGGCCTTAACGCCGAGCGACTTCATCCCTTTTTCCATTTGGGCGGAGGCAGGGATGACTACCGACACCACGATAAGCAGTAATAGTATGATTCTTTTTGCCATGGACATTGTCTGTGAGCGGTTTTCTCTATAAACACACGAGGAGCCCCGATTGTTAAAACGTATTGCAAAAATAGTTAATTTTTTTATTCCTGTGCAATTTTCGCATCAATAAATGATCTACGTGTGGGCAAAATGAACCGCATCCCGAAAGTCGGACATATAACTTTCGGGATGCGGTTCTGTGTGCGGATATTTACGTGGTTCAGATCATTCCGGCTATCACTGCCTTTATGCTCTCGGCAAGCGCATCGGCCTCAGCCATGGTATGGGCTTCGCTGTAGATGCGTATGATAGGCTCGGTGTTTGATTTGCGGAGGTGTACCCATGAGTCGGCGAAGTCGATCTTCACGCCGTCGATGTCTGTGATCCTCTCGCCGGAGTATTTCTGCTTCACGGCCTCGAGTATTGCGTCAACATCTATCTCGGGGGTAAGCTCTATCTTGTTTTTAGCTATCTCATAGGCCGGATATGTCTTGCGGAGCTCGCTCACTTTCTTGCCGCTCTTGGCAAGGAGTGTGAGGAAAAGCGCCACACCCACCAGAGCGTCGCGGCCATAGTGGGAGGCGGGATAGATGACTCCGCCGTTGCCCTCACCGCCTATCACAGCTCCGGTCTCTTTCATTTTGGTGGTGACATTCACCTCTCCCACCGCGGCGGCGCTGTAGGTGCAGCCATGAGCCTCGGTGACATCGCGCAGCGCGCGCGAGGAGCTGAGGTTGGACACTGTGGAGCCCGGGGTGTGCGAAAGCACATAGTCAGCAATGGAGACGAGGGTATATTCCTCGACAAACATCTCACCATTCTCCATCACGATGGCCAAACGGTCAACATCCGGATCGACCACGAAGCCTACATCGGCCTTTCCATCGGCCATGAGTTCGGATATCTGGGTGAGATTGGCGGGGATAGGCTCCGGTGTATGGGCAAAACGTCCTGTAGGCTCGCAATTGAGCTCCACGATGTTTTTCACACCGAGAGCTCGGAGAAGCTGCGGTATCACCACACCGCCCACCGAGTTGACGGCATCGACAGCCACGGTGAAATTGGCCTCGGCGATGGCCTTCGTATCCACAAGATCAAGAGCAAGCACGCTCTCTATGTGGCGGCGGTTGTAGGTTTCATTGACATACACATGTCCGAGCTGATCCACTGTGGCAAACTCTATCTCGTCCGACTCTGCTATGCGGAGCACTTCCTTGCCTTCGGCGTCGTTGAGAAATTCACCTTTGGAATTGAGGAGTTTGAGTGCATTCCACTGAGCGGGATTATGCGACGCTGTGAGAATGATGCCGCCGGCGGCATTCTCGCCGGTCACGGCTATCTCTGTGGTAGGCGTTGAGGCCAGACCGATGTTGACCACATCAAATCCCATGGCCACGAGCGTACCGGTGACGAGGCTTTCCACCATCGGTCCGCTCAGACGGGCATCGCGTCCTACCACGACAAGGCGCGGTGCTCCTTCAGGGACACTGCGCGATATCAGCGTGGCATAAGCCGCGGTAAACTTGACTATATCTATGGGAGAGAGACCTTCGCCGGGCACACCGCCTATGGTGCCACGTATGCCGGAAATAGATTTGATCAGTGACATTTATAAAGAAATCTGTATAAGAGGTTGTGTGTATGTTTTGATGTTACTGTCAGATGACAGGCTTGTAATACGATATCTCATAGAGATAGGGCACCACGTAGCTCATGTCGGCTGTCGGGCCTGCCTGCGATTTGATCACGAGGTTAACCTTGGAGTCATAGCCGAGGAAGCGCATGGGGAGCTGGATGCCGGTACCGTACTGGGTGGAGGTCTCCACATAGAGATTGTTGAACAGGAAGTATGTCGATGCCGCGGTCATATTGTCGGCATTTCCGGCGCCGACGTTGCTGTCGGATCCCACCACATAGTAGTTGAGCATGTAGCGCATGTAGCGGAAATACACCTTATCATCGGTCTCGGCACGCTCATCATTCCCCTTGTCGAGCACCTGCATGTACACATCGCCCTCATCGTCTATGCAATAGTAGGGTGCATCAGGTCCGACTTCAAACACGGAGTCGGCCGGAATATGGTCCACCACCCTGTGCTGGGAAAGGAAATTGTTGACTGTATGGTTCTCTTCGGTGAGGAGTTCGGCATAGCTCTTGGAGTCGCTGCACGACACCATGGCCAACAGAGCCATCATCGACAAGAATGGGACAAATAGGGATTTCATTTCAGGAAATTATCGTAGTTTGGTAAATTTTTCAATAGATGATCCAGCGCCCGGGTCAGAGGACCGTGATACTCGCCGCCGGCAGCGTTGATATGTCCGCCGCCGCCAAAACACTCCTCGCAGACACGGTTGACCGGAAAATCGCCTTTGCTGCGCATGGACACCTTGACCATATCGGGTCCATCCTCCCTCATGAACACTGACCATGTCACCTCCGGAATAGCGAGCGGAGTATTGACAAGACCTTCAGTGTCACCTTTGGAATAGTCGAATTCCTTGAGTTCGTCACGGTTGAGCATGATGAGGGCAAGTCTGTGGTCCGACATCAGCTGCATCTTGTACTGGCCGTAGCCCATGATACGCACGCTCGACTCGGAGGAGGTGTTCATCACCAGCTTGTAAAGCTGATCTTTGTCTATACCCTTGCGCAGCAGATCGTGGATTATGAGATAGAGATCCGGATCGTTGGAATTGTAGGAGAAGTTACCCGTATCGGTCATCATGCCGGTGTATATGCATGCGGCGGACGAACGTGTGAGATACCTGCACCAGTAGGCCTGCCACATGAATATGTACAGAAGTGCGGATGTCGATGATACTTCCGGATGTGATATCAGCACATCGGCTTCAATGTCAGGATCGAGATGATGGTCTATCACCACCCGACGTGCCTGTGACGAGCGTATCGCATCGGCAAGACGGTCTACTCTCGCGAGCATATTGAAGTCAAGGCAGAATATCAGATCGGCCTTGGCTATGAGCGATGTGGCTGCATCCGGCTGTCGGGTGGCCGCAACAATATCGCGCACACCCGGCAGGAACAACAGGGCTTTCGGCGGACAGTCGGCAGTGACGACTGTGGCATCCTTGCCCATGGCACGCAGCACACTGCACAGGGCCGTGGATGATCCGAGTGCGTCGCCGTCAGGACTGACATGACACGTTATGACTATACGCGGCGAGGCGAGGACGAGCTGCTTCACCCTCTCCACACAATCATTGTCAATGACAGTATTAAACCGGCTGGGCCGGGAATTATTGTTCATATATAGCTTTAATGAACTGCAAAATTACTATTTTTTTATCTTCCTACGAAATCCGGAAGATTAATTCTTGTTACACAATCTCTAACTCTTTGGTATCACCAATACAAATCGGGCACCGCCGGTATAAGCGGTGTCAAGCGTGAGTGTTCCGCCGAGCTGTCCGGCTATGAGGCGTGATATAGTCAGGCCGAGGCCGGCGCCCTGTGTGTCGCGGTCAAGCTTGACGAACCGCTCGAAAATCTTCTCGCGGTTATCAGGATTGATACCTATGCCTGTATCCGTCACGGAGAACTGCACCTTGGTCTCATCCTCGACAAGCGCATAACTGAGCTCGATGCTTCCGCTCGATGTGAATTTGGCGGCGTTCGTAAGCAGATTGTTGAGTATCTGCTGCACACGCAGCGGATCGGTGAACAGATCCACCCTGCCCCGGCTGTCGTCCATCTTCAGCGTCACACCCGGATGCACACGTCTGGCCACACTCTTCAGCGTGGCCTCGCAGAGAGCGCGGGCATTGACCACCTGGGCCTGTATGCTCATAGGCGAGCTCTCTATCTCGGATAGTTTGAGCACATCGTTGACTATGGTGCTGAGCAACTCACTGTTGAGATCGAGCAGATTGGCATACTGCTCGAGGTGCTTCTTGCCCTCGCCCGAAGCACAGTCAGCTATCAGGTGCGCATATTCATTTATGGCCTGCAGAGGGGTCTTCACCTCATAGCTCATATTCTTGATAAAGTCGCTCTTCAGATTATTGGCCTTCTGCGCGAGGTCGCGTGCACGGATGGACTCCGCCCGCGAGCGCTTCAGATTCTCACTCTCGCTCATAAGGCGCTCGTTGGTACTGATGAGATCAACTGCCATACGCTTATTGCGCCTGTAGAGCCTGAACAGCACCACCACAAGCACCACCAATATGACAAGCACCACCGAGGAGACAATGATGATATGTTTTTGGAGCGATGCCTGCGATTCCTTCTGGGCCATCTGCAGTTCGCCATAGTAATTGCGCATCTCATATATGGCGCATGCTGTCTGCAATTCGCGGAAAGCGCTGTGGGTACTGTTTCTCATCTTCTCCTCAAGAAGGCCTATATATTGCCGTGAGGCCTCGGCAAGCGTCTCCTTGTCGCCGAGCCCTTCGGCACACTCTATCATGTACTTCAGCAGCTGCATACGCCTTGGCGCAGCCACTTTGGAGTCAATGCAACCCTTTATAAGCGGGAGAGCCTTGGCATAATCCTTCCTGTACATGGCCAGATAGATGTCGGGCGAGGGGAAAGCCCCGTAGGTCCTGGCTGCGGCCGAGTCCGTGCGGGCATATCTCATGGCCTTGTCATAATATCCCCTTACGGAGAGTTCGTCAAGGATACTGAAATTGGAGAGCAATCTGGAATATATGATATACAGATTCGCATCGTAGCTACGGTATACACGCCCTTTGGCCCGGTAGAACTCCCGCAGACGCTTTATCTCGCCGAGCACCTCACGGTCGGCATTGATTGATTTGCGGGGATTGTTGGCCGAGTAGATCGTGGCGGCATGCACGTAATATGTGTTGCGGATGGCGTTGGCCGATATCGGCAGCTTCCTGACAAGTATGCCGAGCGAGTCCATATAGCTGTCAAGCAACTCGCCGGATGTGTCGTGCGAGAGCATCATACACACTCCGTGCAGCTGCACTATATGCTCGTAGAGATCATGAGGCGGATCGAGTGTCACATTCTCGAGCAGCTCGTCGAGACGGTCCTTGCGGGTCTCCTCGTCGGCATAGCGTGCCATGTGCATGTTTCTGACCATGGATATGAACGCAGTTGTCTCCTTTCGCTCATCGCCCGACGGGAAGGTGCGTGCGAGCTCACCGAGAGCCACGAGCGCGGAGTCATTCCTGATATTCAGATTGGCCTGATACCTTATTATCTCCAGTGCCGTGCGCGGATCGTTGGCCCGGCGGGCGGTCTCTACCACCATGTCGGCAAGTCCGGCCGGAAGCCTGCGCTGCAACAGGTCGTAGAGATTGCACAATATCCCCACCGAGTCCTGGGGCGAGGTGGCATGAGCCAGTTCATTGTAGAGCGAATCCGACACATGCTCTACCGAGGGAGCGGCAGAGAGTGGCGCCGTATGAAAAAATGCAGCTATCGGAAGTAAAAGCAGAAATGCGAATCTATGTAAGGTCATAATGGATATCTATGATGGGTTTGTATCAAGCCGGTCAGTCCAGCTCAAGCCCCGGACGCTCCACAATGGTGAGTATCTGGGCCGGATCGGTGACGATGTTGTCGGCATGCGCGTCGCGCAGCTCCTTCTGCGGCCTGAATCCCCAGGTGACGCCGCAGGAGTCCACGCATGCCCTGCGGGCGGTCTCCATGTCCACAGCCGAGTCGCCCACATACAGCACTTTCGACTTGCGTGCAGGCGCGATGGAGAGGATCTCAAACACGATGGACGGATCAGGCTTGACGGGCACACCCTCCTTGTGGCCCTCCACGGCTTTCCATTCTATCTCGGGGAAGAAATGCGCTATGAGCCGTGTAACGGCCTCGTGATATTTGTTGGAGGCCACAGCCATGCCCACACCTTTGTCCTGAAGACGCATGAGCATGTCACGGATACCCGGATAAGGGCTTGTCTCGTCACACAGATGCTCGTCATAGTAGGCCTTGAATTTTTCGAGCGTGGAGGCTATCACCTCGGGGGTGCGCACATCCTCCGGCAGGGCACGCTCTATGAGACGGCTCACCCCGTTGCCGACAAACATGGGATAGGCTGCCGCCGAATGGGTGGGGAATCCGCATTCGCGCAACGCATGATTGGTGGCATTGCCGAGGTCGGCGATGGTATTGAGCAGTGTGCCGTCAAGATCAAATATAACGAGATGTTTCATACTTTGTCTGTTTTGCTTCAAACGGTTTCAGAATGGATATCCCACGGAGAAATGGAACGCAGTGTCACGTCCCCATCGGGGATGTATCAATGGCCAACGTTCCTGCCCGCGGGCCGGATTGTATGCCTTGATGCCGAGATCGAGGCGCAGCAGGAAGTAATTGAAGTCCATGCGCAGACCCACGCCATAGGCCATGGCTATCTCCTTCCAGAATGTGGAGAACCGGAACAGGCCGCCGGGCTGGTTCTCATAGCTGTGTATGGTCCACACATTTCCGGCATCGATGAACCCTGCCGCCTCCAGCACCCAGAAGAGTTTGGCCCTGTACTCCACACTCAGGTCGAGGCTGATGTCGCCGCACTGGTTGATGAAATATGCCACCGAATTGTGTGAGTTGTAGCTTCCGGGGCCAAGCGTGCGTGCGCCCCACCCTCGCACACTGTTGGCACCTCCGGCATAGAACCGCTTCTCGAAGGGGAGCACCCGCGAGTTGCCGTAAGGGTAGCCTATACCGGCCCCCACATGGAACGCCAGCGAGTGCCGGCGGTTGATATTGCGCGTTATGCCGTAGTCCACCTCAGCCTTGACATACTGGGAGTAGCGTGTGCCGAACACCTTGTAGACATCCCCGCTCTTCTTCTCGCCGAATATCTTCGACCCGGCATAGAGGAGATTGCCCGCGGTCTCCACCGCCGCACGTATGGTGAACACCACCGGCTGCAGTGTCACCGTCTTTGTGGTGGGCGATGCTATGCGCTTGTTGGTATGATAGTAGCGGTAGACCATGCTCATGATGAAGTGATCCTCATAGCTATAGCGCAGCAGAGGGTTGTTTGGCGCCACCTCATCAAGAAAATTATTTATGCTCTTGGGTAGATACACATAGTTGAGATCGAGGAGATCGAACTCATGGCGACGTGTGTTGGTACGGTTGACCCATTTATACTTCCAGGCGGCACCGGCTATTATCCTCGTATACTCGGGCCGTTCCTGATAGTTGAACGAGATGGCAAATTCGGTGGACACGTTGAAACGCTGTCTCACACGGCGCGGAGCGAATGGAAATTCAAATTTAGGGAACGTGATGCCGGCTTCGGCAGCATACTCCGTATAGCGGTCATTGATGAGGCCGTTGAGATTGCCCGACAGGCTCTCATAGTTCATGCGCAGACGTCCGGTGAACAGTTGTGAGCCACGTGCAAGATTGCGGTGCTGATAGGTCGTGCCTATACCGAACCCGAGATCTCCCTCCGAATTGGTGCCCTCCACATCGAGAGTGATGGACTGCTTGCGGTTTCTCGACAGGAAGATATATGCATCCAGTTCGTCACTGCCTGCGGCCACGGGTATCATCTCTATATTGATGGATTTCAATATGCCCAGGCGGGCAAGCGACTCATACGTACGCTCCACAGCCCATGTGTGGTACACAGCCCCGGGCACTATATAGCATTTCTCCTCGAGCACTCCCGGCTTCAGGTAATGGTCCGGACCGTAAAGTATCCTCACCCCCTTGTAGTCCACAGTGTCAAGATGGAGCTTGCGCAGCTCGGCAGGGGTGATACGGCCATCGGTGTCGGTGACAAAGATCACATCGCGCACGGTATACACTTTGTGGAGACGCGACATAGAGTCAAGTACCGCCGTAGGAACAGCTCCACCCTGAGGTGCAGAGGCCGGCTGACGCACGGACGAGCGCGGTGGCCTGACTGTGAGCGTGAGAGCCACCGCCTTCGACCCCTCGGCCGTATCGGCATAGAAGGTCACATACTCTTTATTGAACGCATAGTACCCCCTGTCGCGGAGCAGACGGGTGATCCGCGCCCGCTCGGCATCAAGGTTGTCCCTGTCAAACTTGTCGCCGGGCCTGATGAGAAACTGTGTGGTGTCGGCCATCACAATAGCCGCCACGGCGGAATCCGGAATATCATACACCACCGATGACAACTCATGAGGATTGCCCGTGCGCACATGGTAGGTCACGTTCATCTTCTTCTTGTCAGGACGGCCCACCGTATCGACCTCCACAGCTGCATCAAGATAGCCCTTGTTTATCATGGCCAGCCTGAGCTGACGGGCGGAAGCCTCTGTGAGCTCGTCGGAATAGATGACCGGAGGCTGCCCCATACGCCGCACCCATTTGTTGTACCATTTGGTGGAGTCACGGCCAGACAGATTGTATGTGCCGAGCTGGAGTTTCCAGAACCCGAGCACCTTGTGGTTTGGCGTCTGGCGGAGATAGTTGTACAGATCGGCCGACGGCACGCTGCCGTCACCTTCCACCACCACCTCAGCCTTGTCAAGAAGATACTCGCCACGCGGCACGAATTTGGTGGAGCCACATCCCGCAAGGGACAGACCCGAAGCTATCGCCGCAAAAGCGAGCACAATATTGAGAAAACGGCATCTCATAGACTTCAAAACGTGCAAAATTACTAAACCCACACGTAACCGCCAAGAAAATAACGTTTTTTTGGAGCTTATATATTTGTGACTGCGGCTGACTGAGGATTGGTCCATCCATTCCCTTTACCCTTTTACCAATCATCTTCTTATTGGAAAAATCACTACCTTTGCTCTCATGAATCACACTGCACTGATAGACGGGCATTGCGGATGGGCCGGAAAAGATCCGCTGTATGTAGAGTATCACGACATGGAATGGGGCCGGCCGGTGAGTGACGACCGCAAACTGTTTGAAAGCCTCGTGCTCGAGTCGGCCCAGGCCGGATTGTCGTGGATATCCATTTTAAGACGCAGGGATGGCTACCGCAGGGCTTTCCATGACTTCGACGTGGCCAGTGTTGCGGCAATGACTGACGAAGATGTTGAGCGGCTGATGAAGTTTGACGGCATAATACGCAACCGCCGCAAGATAGCGACCACCATCACCAACGCACAGCATTTCATGGAGATACAACGCGAGCACGGCAGTTTCCACAACTACATCCTCTCATTCTTTCCCGAGGGGAAAAGGATAGTGAACCATCCCGTCAACATTGAGGATATTCCTGTGACATCACCACAATCCGATGCAATGGCAAAGGATATGTACCGACGTGGATTCCGTTTCTTCGGATCGACCATCTGCTATGCTTTCCTTCAGGCCACGGGATTTGTAGATGACCATCTGGAAGGATGCCACTGCAAATACCGACACTGAAAAATGCCTCCGTGACGATCTAAATCAGTTTCAGCAACCTTGCCCTACATATGGCTTCGGCGGAATTCCTGACCTGTAGTTTCGCAAGAATCTCCTGGCGATGACGGCTCACCGTATGCCGGCTTATGCACAACCTGTCAGCTATCGCCTGACTGGTAAGTCCGCTCTCCACCATCGAAAGCACAAGTATCTCCCTTTTGCTCAATATCTTATCATCAGTGATCCGCGATAATTCCACGTTCTCACCTGTCACCCTATTGACCGCCAAGCTTTTGGCCGGAAGCGGAAACAACAGCGGAGAATACACACATATGCCATATCTCACCACACCGGGAGCGTCGCCATACAGATAATACATCCGGTGCAGCACATCAACTGTTCCGGATTCAGCGCTGATAAACCGAAGATGGCTTGTCAGATAGTAGTCTCTCCTACGCACCGGAGGCAGATGCCTGAGAAAGTTGAAGAACCGTAGTTCGGCCAGATACTTCTCCTCCCGTTCCTGCTCCGTCATCCGGTCAAGTATCATCTTCTCCCATATTGAGTTTTCATGCGTATAACCCTCCACCCCAAGCCGCTCGGAAAACGCGCCATGATAAATCCGGCTCTTATTGGCTTTCAAATCACTGACTACAACCATACATCCCTCAATATCAGCCATAAATCCGGCGAAACGGTAAGCCGGATCACCGTCGACGTCAATTTCCGCAAACGACTGTGAACGGAGCAATGAATCTATGTCAGTCCGTCTGCTCATCACAAAAAATGGTTATTTATAAGCATTGCACATTATTTCACCGAAACCTAATTTTGCAAAGTTAAGTATTTGAAGATTGTCACACAATTACTGAAAAAGAAAAAAATGGATATCAGGGCATCATTAAGTCTGGCAGCCGCCGCATGCATACTCATGGGGCAGAATGTCAAGGCCCAGACATTGGAGAAAATGAACTGGTTCAACGAACCCTCGGAATGGAACATTGCTGAAGGCAAGCTATCCATGCATGTCACCCCGAAGAGCGACTACTGGCGCATATCCCACTACGGATTCACGGTGGACGATGCCCCGTTCTACTATGCTGAATACGGAGGTGAATTCGAAGCCAAGGTAAAGGTGGCCGGCGACTACAAGGTCCGTTTCGACCAGGCAGGCATGATGATACGCATCGACCACGAAAACTACATCAAGACCGGCATAGAATATGTGGACGGGAAGTACAATCTGAGCACAGTAGTGACACACCACACATCCGACTGGAGCGTGATAGCCCTCGAAAAGCCAGTGAAAGAGCTTTGGATCAAAGCTGTGCGTCGTCTTGACGCGATAGAGATATTCTACTCCTTCGATGACAAGGAGTATACCCTAATGCGCAACGCATGGATGGAAGCCAACCATCCGGTGAAGATAGGCATGATGGCCGCATGTCCGGATGGCGATGGCTTCAATGTCACGTTCTCTGATTTCTCCGTCAAGCATCTGCCCGACAAAGTCCGTACTGACTGGTTGAAAGCCAACGCCGAATAAGACAACCTTGTGTCAAATTGTATAAGGATACAGCCACCCCCTACCCTTCGGTGTGGAAACTGGTGAATGACGTACGCTCCTGAGCAGGTATACCGACGGTATTCGCGGCCGCATCGATAGCCTTGATCATGAAGGCCATGTTGCGCCCGAGGTTACGCATGGTCTGCAATCCCTCGAGATCGTCCTCGACATCTTCGGCTGTAAACCCATGCACCTCATTCCAATAGGTGCTCGACACGACAGGCATGGCGCTGATGGTGAAGTATTTGTTGATCTCGTCGAAGGCGGATGTCGACCCCGCGCGACGTGACGACACCACAGCCGCCCCTACCTTCATGGTCTTGTCCACAATACCGGAGGTGCTGTAGAAGAGCCTGTCCAGAAATGAGAGCGCCTGGCCATTGCAACCGGCATAGTAGACGGGGCTGCCGACAATAAGTCCGGCGGCCTCGGCAAACTTCGGTGCGGTCTCATTGATCAGATCATTGAACACGCACCGTCCATGCTCACGGCAGAAGTTGCAGCCTATGCAACCACGGATATCCTTATTGCCTATATTGACACGCTCCACCTCAATACCGTTTTCCTTAAGGACGGTCTCCACTTCACGCAGACCGCGGTCGGTGCACCCATGCAGATGGGGACTACCGTTGATAACCAATACTTTCATCAGATTGACAGATATTTATTCAATTTTATTTTTATTCAATTAAGAAGTTGTCCGACTATGTTGATTCAATACGGATTGAACAACCGCGGGCGACAGCATGTTCAGGACCTCCATACAAGCACCTCCGTGAAACCGGTAAAAACAATTCCCGCTTCACGTATGTTGTAATTATCACTTTTACTTACTTTAACCCCATTATGATTGTATGGACAAGAAAAGACTGACCGCTGAAAACGGGCGCCCGATCGCCGACAACCAGAATGTACAGACCGCAGGTCTGCGTGGACCAATGACAGTTCAGGATCCATGGTATCTTGAAAAGATAGCTCATTTCGACCGCGAGGTAATACCGGAAAGAAGAATGCACGCCAAGGGATCAGGTGCGTTCGGACGATTCACTGTCACCAACGATATCACGGAATTCACCCGTGCCTCCATTTTTTCGGAAGTAGGTAAACAGACCCCCTGTCTGGTGCGGTTCTCTACCGTGGCCGGCGAGCGCGGGGCCGCCGATGCCGAACGCGATATCAGAGGCTTTGCCATGAAGTTCTATACCGATGAGGGCAACTGGGATCTTGTCGGCAACAATACTCCGGTCTTCTTCCTGCGCGACCCGCTGAAATTTCCCGATCTCAACCATGCCATCAAGCGTGACCCGCGCACCGGCATGCGCAATCCTGCGGCCAACTGGGACTTCTGGACTCTCCTGCCCGAAGCGTTGCACCAGATCACCATAACCATGTCGCCGCGTGGTATCCCGGCCTCGTTCCGCCACATGCACGGCTTCGGGAGCCACACCTACAGCTTCATCAACAAGGACAACAAACGCACTTGGGTTAAATTTCATTTCCGAACTCTCCAGGGGATCAGAAACCTTACCGACAAGGAGGCGGAGACCATCATCGCCAAGGACCGCGAATCGCACCAGCGCGACCTCTTCGAGGCCATCGAGCGTGGGGATTTCCCGAAATGGAAGATGCAGATCCAGCTGATGACCGAGGATGAGGCACGCGCTTACCACATCAATCCGTTCGATCTCACAAAAGTGTGGTATCACAAGGACTTCCCGCTGCGCGATGTGGGCATACTCGAGCTCAACCGCAACCCGGAGAACTTCTATGCCGAGATAGAGCAGGCGGCATTCAATCCTACCAACATCGTGGACGGAATAGGCTTTTCGCCCGACAAGATGCTTCAGGGACGACTGTTTTCCTATGGAGATGCGCAGCGCTACCGCCTCGGAGTGAACCACAACCTCATACCCGTGAACCAGCCGAAATGTCCGTTCCATTCATACCACCGCGACGGCCAGATGCGCACCGACGGCAACAGTGGCCGCACTATAGCATATGAGCCCAACAGCTACGGCGAATGGCAGGACACACCATCACGCAAGGAGCCGCCCATGCCTCTGCATGGCGACATGTACAATTACGATGAGCGCCTCTACGACGATGACTACTATACACAGCCCGGCAAACTATGGCGCCTGATGAGCGATGACGACAAAAAAGCCACTTGCGACAATACCGCCACCCAGATGGAGGGAGTGCCTCTCTTCATAAAGCAGCGCCACGTCCGCGCATGCTACAATGCCGACAACGAATATGGCGAGATGCTCGCAAAAGCTCTTGGCATAGACCTCACCGAGGCCCTCGTGGCCGACGATCCCGCCCACCCAGTGTGGGACAAGCGCGACTCATCCTTCCGTCCGGTCTGACAACACTCAATCAGGCAGTTTGTCATAATTATAGAAAGATACAGAAGGGGAAAAGGGACAAAAGCAACAAAAAGAATAATTAACAGTAAAACAATTGATTACACATGTTATTTTTATCCTTTTTTGTCCTTTTGTATCTTTCTGTCAATTACGAAACAACGGCATCGTCACAGCATGAGCCGGTAGATAGCCTCGGTGTCGGCAGGGGTGAGTGATATGTATGCACCGAAAGGGTTACCCTTGTCGCGGTGGAACATAGCCGTCATAGCCTCGAAGTCGGGACTCTCAATGCCGAGATCGCCGAGTGTAAGCGGGAGTCCGATAGAGCGGTAGAATGCCCGCAGGGCCGAGATGGCTTCAGCCGCAGCGGCACGGTCGTCAGCTTCGGTCACACCGAACACCCGTCGGCCAAACTGGGCTATCTTGCCGGGATGTATGCGAGAGGCATAGGTCATCCATGCCGGGAATACCACAGCCAGCCCGGCTCCGTGGGTCACTCCATAGAGAGCCGAAAGCACGTGCTCCAGACCATGAGAGGCCCAGTCCTCACGGCGTCCGCAACCGCATATGCCGTTATGGGCCAGTGTGCCGCTCCACATTATGTTGGCACGCGCATCATAGTCATCGGGGTGCTCCATCACCTTGGGAGCCTCCTCAACGATGGCGCGGAGCACTCCCTCCGACACACGGTCGGTAACCTCCACACCCTCCGTGGGCGAGAAGTAGCGCTCCATGATGTGGGCCATCATGTCGGCTATGCCTGCGGCGGTCTGCTCAGGGGGCAGGCTGAATGTAAGCTCAGGATTCATCACCGCAAATTTAGGGCGCAGGGCGCTGTCGGTACGCAGCGATATCTTGTGCATGCCGTCGAGCCTGGTGATCACCGAATTGCCGCTACCCTCGCTTCCGGCTGCGGGGATGGTGAGAACCACTCCTACGGGAAGAGCCTCTGCCACAACAGCCTTGCCGGCCCAGAAGTCCCAGAAGTCACCATCGTAGGGCACTCCTGCGGCTATGGCCTTGGCAGTGTCGATAACCGAACCACCGCCCACGGCCAGAATACCGTCGACACCCTCGGCGCGACACAGGGCTATACCCTCATATACACGGTCATCGGCGGGATTGGGACGTATTCCCGCAAGCTCCACATGCCCTACACCGGCGGCATCGAGCGCACTCTCCACCCGTCCGAGCAACCCTGAGCGGCGAGCCGAACCGCCACCACTCACAATCAATACTTTGTTGCACCCGAGAGCCGCGGTAAGTTCACCGGTCTTGCTCTCGACGCCACGTCCGAACACATAGCGTGTCGGGCTCTGATATGAGAAATTATCCATTGTCAAAAAATAGTTGATATATCCTGTTAATTCTACTGTCTGTCATCCACAAGAATCTGACGCATTGCAGCATAAAGTTCGGGATTCGAGGCGAGGAGCGAATGATTGCGGTCCGTCCGGATCGGCTCCACAACAACACCGGCCTCGGCGGCCACAAGCTGTCCGGCCGCAACATCCCAGCGGTTGAGGTTTAGCTCCCAATAGGCATCAAGGAAACCGGCCGCCGTGTAGCAGAGATCCATAGCCGCCGATCCCATTCGCCGGATGCCCCGCACCCGCATAGCCACCCGGCATATCTCGGCAAGATTATTGTCGGGATGATCATTGCGGTCATAGGGCATACCGGTGGCCACCACCGCCTTCGACAGTTCCGCCTTGTCGGAACAATGTATTGGGCTACCGTTGAGCCATGCACCACAACCCTTCACGGCATAGAAACACTCGTCGAGATACGGCGCATACACCACTCCGAGCACAGTCTCCCTGTTGCACTCCAGGGCTATTGAGACACTGAACACCGGGAGCCCCATGGCAAAATTGGTTGTACCGTCGAGCGGATCTACCACCCAGCGCCATTCCCTACCCTCGTGCTCACGGCCCGACTCCTCCGAGATAATACCATGCGTGGGGAAATGCTCATGGATATATGACAGGATGGCTGCCTCCGACTCCTTGTCGGCTATCGTCACGACGTCACTGTCATTAAGCTTGGTGGACTGTTCGAGACCGCTCCTGCGGAAATACTTCATGTGTATGTCGCCGGCACTCTCCGCCATAGTCAATGCGGCCGTCAGCAGCGTCTTATACTCCTCCGGAACATCGGGGAGATATTTGATTAGTTTCATAGTGAGTGCATCTCTTGGTTTAAAGATATTATCGCGCATGCCCACACACAGGCATGGGGAGCGCTATCCACAAGATGCAAATTTAATAGTTTTATCCGAATCAGCATGCCAATGTGCTATGAAAGTATCATATGCCAATGGTATTATTGGCAAATTTAATCAGTGAAAATGACTTAGGCTTCAAACAAAGTTGATTCCGGATATCATTTGCACAGACTTTTTCTGATACGGCTCAGATAAGTCGGTGTGACGAGCAGAAATGAAGCAATGTCACGAAGCGGTACCCTATTCATCAGATCAGGATATTTCTTTACTATTTCAAGATATCGCTCAGTCGGGGTCATCCGGTGAAGATTGAGGTAGCGACCATACGCTTCTTCCAAAACCACGGCTGATATCTGCGAGATCAACTCCGGTTTAGTCCGTAGGAGATAATCTCGCATGGACTCCAATGACACCTGCACCACCGTGGAGTCACAGCCTGCTACAATTGATATTTTTGACGGCTTCCCAAAGAGAAATGATTGGGTGAAATCAACTATACACTCATTATCAAATGAAAATCCGGTCACAGCATAATCACCTTTGGATGTCAGGACACAATATTTGAAATAGCCTGACTTCACAAAGCCGACGTATCTCCCGATGCTCCCGGTCTCGGCAAAACAATCGCCCTTTGCATAACTGACAATTCTACCGTTAGCCATACAATACCCGCGCATCGCATCAAAGTCAATATGCGAAAGGAATTCGTTAATATGAGCCATAAACTGAATACGGATAATTTTACCCTTTGGTTTCTGAGAGTTCTTGTTCAAGGAGTTGGACACATTCCATCTGTCTATCGCAGGTGGGTAATTGTCGCTTGATCTCCTCTAATTGGATATTATTTGATTATAATTTCTGACTTCTGTTTTGACCTTTCTCTAAATTCAGTTGGCGGCTGCCAAAACCAATCCGAATCGGTAGTAATATAATATGCGTTGGTGTAATTGCTTTCCTTAGGAACCAATGCCGAGAAATATCCCTGCTCATGATTGGAATGGCCTTCAGGCTCTGCCTGATTTAATAGATTAGCTGAAATAATATACAAGTTTTTTGCCATATAATCGTCCAAGTATTCTTCCTTGGTTTGAAGAATTTGATTATTCCAATTAGCATCGGAATTCAATATTACGGGCAAATCGTGCTGCAACCGGTAACGGACTTCCCCTGGGTGCAGCAATAAACCTGATGCGTCTGTTACGTATGCGGCAAATGTAGGATCAACCCAAATCCATTTATTCAGGGATTCACTCCAAGCTATACAAATCACATGACAATCTCCATCGCTATCCCATTTCTTTGATTCGCATGTTAAATAGCGGGCCGGAATTCCTTCAGCAAGGAGAGCCTCTGTCAACGATATTGCCAAGGCACGACAGTTGTAGCCACAACTATCACGTTTTGCGGAGTAGTAAATATTTTTCAGATTCCTCGGTCCCACCGGAAAACCGTTACTTCCATCGTGTTGTATATTGTTATGCACCCAATAAAGTAGATTTTTTATTTTGCTTATATCGTTCCCATCACCAGCTATGCTATCAAGATTGAAATGACTTCGGGTCTCGGTTAACATTGAATCGTCAGGCAGTACATACACGAAATTTGGTTTGCTTATAGTGTCGGCGGCATATGACGGTGACTCTTTAAGAATCTCCAGATAAGTCTTCACGTCATCAAAATTATCCCATGCATATTCCATAGCCTCATTAAGCGAGGCGGCTTCCAAGCTGTCAATCCGGACAAGTATGGAACTTAAAGTTTCAGCATCCCTGTATGCACATTGGCGCATCCATTTATTATCTTTAGATGCTTTCAAAACTTGTTTCTGCCATTTTGCGATCGTTTTCAAACCATCAACCAATTCATGGCGTGACTTTATCAGACTAATATCTGAAGATGGTGTCAAACTATCGTTGTAAGCTTTTATGATAGCGCCATTGACAGTGTAACTCTTAAATTGGGGGGTTTGCTCACTCGGGAAAGTTCCAAGCCCAAAATCCACGACAACATTATTGAAGATAACGCTGTCAAGTTGTGGACAATCATATTTGAAACTCGGTCCACCTGTACTCGAAACCGGACCGTTGAACACAACTTTACGCAATTTTGGACAATGACCGACAAACCAACAGTCAAAATGGCCAATCATTCCGTTGACAATTATTTCCTCAAGATTCTGAATTTCACTGAAAGAGCCTCCAGGCATATAGTCAACATTATTTATGATCACCTTGCGCAGGTTTGGAAAATCATAATCACCAAGTTTTACGAATGTTCCCATATCGGGAAACGTTATTTCTTCCGCATCCCTATCGAAACGAAGTGTATCAGGAAAAACGGCATAACCGTCCCTTATTGGATTGTCAAAATATCCGGGGTTATTGATAACAACCGTTTCTGCCAGCATTGAAATTCCAAATATAACAGAAATAATGAGCAGTAAAGTCTTTTTCATTTAATTGATTTTATCTCTTGTTGCCGGAATATACCATTTATGTTAGTAAAAAGCGAGCCAACCATGACACGCTGTAGTGTGAAGATTGAAGAAAGCCATTTACACAGGTGTATTGCTACATCGTGACATGAGGTCTCTTATCGACCGCAAATATAACGAATTCATATGACAAGTACGCTATATTTCTATAAAAAGTAGGCTAATACGCTGATATATCAATTTTTCAATATATCTTTGCATTTGAAATCAAATGCTTATCTCAAATGGCAAAAATCACAGTTCAAAATACTCAAATTACTGTTCTTAACATCAAGGAGCAAGACTATATCTCTCTTACGGACATGGCAACTGCCAAAGATGGAGATAGCAGGGCTGCGGACGTTATCAAGAATTGGATCAGGAATAGATATACCATCGAGTTTCTTGGCACATGGGAACTTATACACAACCCCAATTTCAAAGTGGTCGAATTTGACCACTTTAGAATGAGTGCGGGTTTGCCATCGTTTGTATTGAGTGCTTCAGAATGGATTGAGAAAACAGGGGCTGTAGGTTTGGTAGTCAGGAAAGGCCGTTACGGAGGTACTTATGCCCACAAGGACATAGCTTTTGAATTTGGATCTGCGATAAGTGTGCCGTTCAAACTATATTTGATAGAGGAATTTCAGCGGTTGAAAGCCGAGGAACAGCGGCTGATCGGGTGGTCGGCGAAGCGTGAGTTGTCGAAGATCAACTACCGTATACACACCGATGCCATCAAGCAGAACCTTATCCCGGCAGAGGTCACCAAAGCGCAGGCAAGCATCATCTATGCCAATGAAGCGGATGTGTTGAATGTGGCTATGTTCGGCATGACTGCGAAACAGTGGCGTGAGGCTAACCCCGATTTGAATGGCAATATCCGCGACTATGCCTCTGTGAACGAACTTATCTGCCTATCCAACATGGAAAGCCTTAACGCTGTATTCATAGAGCAAGGGCTGCCACAATCAGAACGACTTATCAAACTCAACCAAATAGCCATCCATCAGATGAGCATTTTGGAGAGTGGCGATAACGACCGAAAGTTATTGAAATAATTGTATCCCAAGACCAATCTAACCCATCAAAACAGTTCGGAGTGGGTGCCAAAACGAACAAGTTTAATTATAGGCACTTCTCGGTCACACTATATTAACAAGGTATCATTTTCCACATGACACTCCATATGGTTCTTGTAATTGCCATGAAGCATATGAGGTCTATACTCAACCGGGATAGGCTCATCGCTCACGAGCAGGTTAAGTATATATTCCAGTTTATCCAACACCGCGGCATTATGCTTATACCTCTTTAAGTCCTCCTTGAATTGCGATGTTAGTTTCAGTGTGTTCACAACGAATCAACAAAACTGTGGAAATTCTTCATGTCAAGAGTTTCCAAATCATCGGATTCCTCAGCCTCTTTCATTGCCGCTAACGTGATTCCGTTCGGCCTTTCGGCAACGAAAGCCATCAACACACGTTCCACCAGATTGTTAAGACTGCGATTATGACGTTTCGCCTCCTCCTGAAGTCGAATCAACAGTTCGGAATTAAGTCGGAACGACGTCTGCTTTCTTAATGATGCAGTATTCATATCCTATATTTTTGTAGTGCATATGTAATACAAAAATATAACACAGCAAAATATAATACGTTCAGTGTTCTTATAGAGCATACTTTTAGTACACCTTAAAATAAAAAATAATGACTGAAAATCGAACGATTAACAGTCATTATCAGTACCCGGACCCGGGCTCGAACCGGGATGGGTTGCCCCAACGGTGTTTGAGACCGTCGCGTCTACCGATTCCGCCATCCGGGCTTTTTGAGGTGACTGCCGTCAAGGGCTCACCTCAAATTCCATGCAAAGGTAGGGAGAATTTTCGTTTTCTCCAAAATGTAGTCTTATTTTTCTTCTCCCTCCAGTATAAATTGGCCTCCGCCCTCAGTATACCATCGCGAATACATGAGATAGTTGCGGGCTATCTTTGTATTCAGCTCGCGCGACGTCTCTGGATCGACCATCTTGATGAATTTGGCCGGTGCGCCGCCCCACAGTTCGTTGGGGCCAATCTTGGTGCGCGATAGCACAACTGCTCCGGCAGCCACAAGGGCGCCCTCACCCACCTCGGCATCGTCCATCACCACTGCTCCCATACCAATGAGGGCCAGACGGTGTATCTTGGCACCGTGGATGGTGACATTGTGACCTATCGAGACATCGTCGCCGATCTCGATGGTGGATTTCTGATAGAGGGTGTGGAGCACACTGCCGTCCTGGATGTTGACACGGTCGCCTATGCGGATGGAGTTGACATCGCCGCGGAGCACCGCGTTGAACCATACACTGCAATCGCGACCCATCACCACATCGCCTACCACGGTGGCGTTGTCGGCAAGAAATGTCCCCTCGCCGATCTCAGGAGTGAATCCTCTTACGGGTACTATAAGTGCCATATTGATTGTCTATATATGATTATTTACCAAGTGGTTGTGTGACGTTTGCCAACCATGTGCGCTCGTTGTCGGTGAGCGAGGGGGCGAGCAGATCGTAGACCTTACGGTGGTAGTCGTCTACCCACTTGATCTCCTCCGGACTCATGATGGAGAGGTCGAACAGCGTGCGGTCAAACGGACAGAGTGTCACGGTCTCGAACGCATAGAATCGTCCGAACTCGGTCTCCTCATAGGGGATGGTGAGCACGAGGTTCTCGCAGCGTATGCCGTAGCGGCCGTCGAGATATACACCAGGCTCGTTGGATGTCAGCATGCCGGGGGTAAGCGGCGCAAGGGTGTCATTGAGGCGGATGCTCTGCGGACCTTCGTGGCAATTGAGGAAGAAACCTACTCCGTGGCCGGTACCATGGAGGTAGCTCTTGCCCTCCTTCCAGAGCGGCATGCGTGCCATGGCGTCGAGCTGGGCGCCGCGGGTGCCTTCGGGGAATATGGAGGTAGCTATGGCTATGTGGCCCTTCATCACGAGGGTGAAGTCATGACGCATGGCCTCGGAGGGTGTGCCGGTGGAGATGGTGCGGGTTATGTCGGTGGTGCCGTCAAGATAGTTGGCACCAGAGTCGATGAGCAGAAGCGAGTCGGGACCGATGGCGGTATTGCTCTCGGCATTGGCGGTATAGTGCACAATGGCACCGTTGGCGCCGAAGCCGCATATGCTCTCGAAGCTGAGATCGTGGAAGAGGGGCTGGGCCGAACGGTTGGCAAGCAGGATATCCGCCACATCCATCTCCGTGAAACGCTCGCCCGACTTGATGCGGCGCTCTATCTCGATGAGCGAACGCACCATAGCCACACCGTCGCGCACATGGGCATCGCGCACGCATGCTATCTGCACATCGTTCTTTACAGCCTTGAGCATCCTCACGGGCGATACGGCGAGGACAACGTGTCCGCCAAGAATCTCCTCGATGGCGCCGGAAGCATTGGCGGGATCGATCAGCACGGTGCTTCCGGCCGAGATCTCGGGCAGAACGGACATCACCAGATCATACGGACGGGCCTCCACACCTGCCTCCGCGAGGTGGGCCGAGACTTCGGGTGTGAGCTTGTCGAGATTGATGAATAGCGTTGAACCCTTGGCTCCGAGGTAGAGGAATGCGGTAGCCACCGGCGAGCAGTTCACATCGTTGCTGCGTATGTTGAGCGTCCATGCTATCTCATCGAGAGCCGATGTGAAGTAGGCGTCAGCGCCAAGAGGCTTCACGCCATCAAGTATGCGTGCTATACGCGACGAGGCCGTCTCGCCTGAGTATTTCACATCGTGTATGAACACCTTGTCAGCCGGAAGTGCCGGACGGTCGGTCCACACGTTGTCAATAGGGTCGAAGTCAACCGCAAGGCGTATGCCACGGCTGTTGAGCGCCGAGCGCAGGGCGGCAGTCTCGTTGACCGACATGAGCAGACCGTTCAGCCCCACTGTCTGACCGGCACCGACATGGTCGAGCAGATAGTCGGTCACAGAGGGTGTCTCAGGCAGACCATCCTTCATCATCCTGATGCCGGTGCCCTCTATCTGACGGGCGCACTGGAGGAAATAACGGCTGTCTGTCCACACCAGGGCCTCATCGAGAGTGATGACCATCGTGGCGGCCGATCCGGAGAAACCGCTGAGGTATCTCACTATGTGCCAGTGAGAGGATATATATTCGCTGAGATGGGGATCGGTGCGGGGGAGCACTGCGGCCGATATGCCGGCCTCTCTCATATACGAGCGGAACGCCTCTATGCGGGCGGGGATATTTTTATTGTCAGTTGCCATATACTTATATATATGTATGTATGGATATTTCTTTTATTCAGTCAGCGACCATGTCTCGCCGGGTGCGAGGCTGATATCGTAAGTCTTTCCGCCGGGGAGCACCACGGTGGTATTTCCTCCTGCCGGAGAGTGGATGTCGAGAGCCGACACCTTGCCGCCGTCCCATGCCAGATCTACAATGAATCCGCCACGGGCACGCAGACCGGCCACATAGCCGTCACGCCACTCTGCCGGGAGAGCGGGGAGTATGAGTATCCTGTCGGGAGTGGACTGCATGAGCATCTCGGCCACACCGGCGGTGCCGCCGAAGTTGCCATCTATCTGGAACGGCGCGTGTGCATCGAGCAGATTGGGATATGTGCCTCCGCCGGTACGCTTGTCCGGACCGTCATATCTGTCGGGCGACACATAGCGGAGCAGACGCCGGTACATGGCATACGCCTTCTCGTTCTCGCGCAGGCGTGCGAGGAGATTCACGCGCCACCCGGTGCTCCATCCGGTGGTGTTGTCCCCTTTTATCTCGAGAGTGCGGGATGCGGCCTTGGCCAATTCGGGAGTCTCGTCAACCGATATATGATGGCCGGGATAAAGGCCGTAGAGATGCGACTGGTGGCGGTGTTGCGGATCCTGATCAGCCCAATCGTGATACCACTCCTGAAGATTGCCGTTGGCACCTATGTGGTAGGGGCGTAGCTTGCTCAGCACAGTGTCGATCTCAGCCACAAGAGCATCGTCCACACCGAGAGCGATGGCAGCATCGCGAGTGTCGAGCAGACACTGGCGCCCCATGGCGAGGTCGGATACCGATCCGTAGAGTGTGGCACCGTGATACCCTTCGGGGGTGACATATTTGTTTTCGGGCGATGTGGAGGGCGATGTGATGAGTTCGCCATCTTTGTCAACGAGGCTACCGATAAAAAACTCCGCGGCGCCTTTGAGCACGGGGTAATACTCCTTGAGGAAATCCTTGTCCTGCGAAAACATGTAATGCTCCCATATATGCGAGGCAAGCCAGGCGCTGCCCATACCCCAGTTGGCCCAGTTGGGATCACCGCCGCCGAGACCCACGGGGTTTGTCATGGCCCAGATGTCGGAATTGTGCCCGAGGGCCCATCCACGGTCCACACCGAAATAATGACGCGCGGTCTTGGCGCCACCCTCCGAAAGATTCTTGATCCATGGGATGAGCGACGTGGCATGAAGCTCGCCGAGGGCCGTTACCTCAGCGGGCCAGTAGTTCTCCTCCACATTGATATTGGTGGTATAGTTGGAACTCCATGGCGGGAGGATATACTCGTTCCACAATCCCTGCAGGTTGGCGGGGACTGCCGGAGTGCGGGCGCAGGAGATGAGCAGATAGCGCCCATAGTTGAAGTACAGTTCCTCAAGATCAGGGTTCACCTCCTTGAGATCGGTGTAACGTTTCAACTGCACATCGGTGGGTAGGGATGCTATCGAGTCAGGGGTTGTGCCGAGGTCGATGGACACACGGTCATACAACTCACGGTAGTCGGCGAGATGGTCGGCGAGGATATCGTTGAACCCCTTGGCCACTGCGCGGTCTATGCGGGCCTGGGCAAGCGTGCGGTAGTCACGTCCCTCTTTGCGCGGATCGCGGTCAAAACCGTTGAAACCTGTCACGTTGGTGATGTAGAGCGTCACATCCTTGCTCTGGCAAATCTCGAGCGAACCGTCGGGCATCGAGGCCACATATCCATCGGCAGGGACAGCCTTTATGATGGTGCAGTACGGTGTGCCGCGGTTTTCGTCATAGCGGAGCTTCTCTTCGAAAGATGTATAGCTCGGCAACGACATGTATGCTGCGTAACCGTCGGATATTATCTCGCCCCCCGTGGCCCGTGTCTTGTGCGGCAGGAGCGAAGTCAGCGATATGACGGCATCGGTGGGTGTGGCGCTGAGCAGACGCAGCACTATCACCGAATCGGGCGCTGATGCGAAGTAGGTGGTGGCGAAGTGTCCGTCATCGGGCCCCTTCATCATCGTGGCGGCCACGGAATGGCGCACGCTGAGCAGACGGTTGTAGTCGTGCATGCGGGCGGCATCGCGTCCGGGATAGGTGATGGTGAGGGTGCCGAGCGGCTGATAGTTCTCGCTGTAATGCCCCTGCGCCTTGCGCTGCAGGGAGTCGGCGGCGCGATAATCCTCGCGGTCGAGTGCGGCGCGGATCTCAGGGATAGCCTTGTAGGCATCGGGATTGGTGACACCGCGCTCGGGCTCGCCGGTCCACAGTGTGATGTCGTTGAGCGAGAGGCTGTCTTTCGACACGCCTCCATAGATTATGGCACCGAGATTGCCATTGCCTATCACCACAGCCTCCTCGAAGTATCGGGCGGGGCGGTCGAAGTGAAGCAGATAGTTCTCGTTGTCATCAGTCGCGGCAGTGACCTGACTCGAGGCCACCGCCACGGCAATGAGGGAAAGGATGTGTTTCATGGCAGGTGATATGTGTATTATGTATGTGTGTCCGGGCTATCGTCAGACGTTGAAGAGGAAGTACATGATGTCGCCGTCCTGCACCACATAGTTTTTACCTTCGATAGCCATCTTGCCGGCGTCGCGGACGGCGCTCTCGCTGCCGAGCGACACGTAGTCGTCATACTTTATCACCTCGGCACGTATGAAGCCCTTCTCGAAATCGGTGTGGATGACACCTGCGCAGCGCGGGGCCTTGCTGCCGTCGATAAATGTCCATGCCCTTACCTCGTCGGCTCCGGCGGTGAAGAATGTCTTGAGGTTGAGCAGGGCATAGGCAGCACGTATCAGACGTGCCACACCCGACTCCGTCAGACCTATCTCGGCAAGGAACTCCTGACGCTCCTCCCATGTGTCGAGCTCGGCGATCTCGCTCTCGGTCTGAGCCGCCACAATGAGCAGCTGCGCATTTTCGTCCTTGATGGCCTCGCGCACAGCCTCGACATATTTGTTGCCATCCACAGCCGATGCGTCGTCAACATTGCATACGTACATCACAGGCTTGGATGTGAGCAGGAAGAGCTCGCGTGCGAATTTCTGCTCATCGGGAGTCTCGAGCTCCACGGTGCGAGCCGGGAGTCCCTGCTGGAGGGCATCGCGGAAACGTGTCAACACATCGGCCTGCATCTTGGCCACCTTGTCGCCTGTGGCCGCCTGCTTCTGGGTCTTGGCCAGACGGGCCTCCACGGTCTCGAGATCCTTGATCTGGAGCTCGTAGTCTATTATCTCCTTGTCGCGCACAGGATCGACCGTATTGTGCACATGTGTGACGTTGTCGTCATCGAAACAGCGTAACACATGGAGTATGGCGTCAGTCTCACGGATATTCGCCAGAAACTTATTGCCAAGTCCCTCACCCTTGCTGGCGCCCTGGACGAGGCCGGCAATGTCGACGATCTCCACCGTGGCCGGGACTACCGAACGGGGATTACACATCTCCACAAGCTTGTTGAGACGGTCGTCGGGCACCGTGATCACACCCACATTGGGCTCGATGGTGCAGAACGGGAAGTTGGCCGACTGGGCCTTAGCGTTGGAGAGACAGTTGAAAAGGGTGGACTTGCCCACGTTGGGGAGTCCTACTATGCCGCATTGGAGTGCCATGTTATATGATTCTGATTGATATTTTTATGCAAAGTTACTACTTTTCCACCATAGATGCGACATTATCGCAGCTTTTTCATAGCTTCACATCACCCGCAAGGCGTATATCCTTCGATGAAGATCCCACAGCCACATGTGCCTTGGTCCCTTCGGGTATCGCATATCCATGCGCCTCCTCATCCCAATGGCCGGCCTCACTGAGAGGTATGGCAAAGCTCACCCTCACATCCTCGCCGGCCTTGAGCGGGAGACGCGAGAACTCCTTCAGACGGGGAGCCGTATCGGCCGTCCTGTCGTCAAGCGATAGGTAAAGCTGCACCACCTCCTCACCATCTCGCTCGCCGATGTTGGTGAGTGTAAAGGCAACATTGAGGTTATCGCCGTCACGGCCGATGGAAAGATCGGAGTAGTCAAACGTGGTGTAGCTGAGTCCATGGCCGAACGGGAAGAGCGGCTCGGCCTTGGCATACATGTAGGTGCGGCCGGCCGTGATGTCGTAGTCGAGCATCGGGGGCAGATCCATGATATCGCTCACCCAAGTCTGGGTGGTGCGGCCGGCAGGATTATAGTCGCCGAACAAAACGTCGGCCACTCCGTTGCCCTGCTCCTGGGCACAGTGGGTCACATGGAGAATGGACGGAATGTGCTCCGCGCTCCAGTTGATGGCATAGGGGAAACTGCTCACGAGCACAAGCACCGTGTTGGGGTTGGCGGCGTAGATCTGCCTCACCATATCCTCATCGGGGAGCTGTAGGGAAAGTCTGTCCACAGCCTCGCGGCCATCGGAGGGCACCGGACAGAAGAACCAGTCCCGGCGGGTGCCGAAGGGGTGATTGCCTGTGCATATCACAGCCACGTCAGCCTCGCGGGCCAGTTCCACCGCACGGTCCATGCGGCTGTCGGGAGCGTAGAGCACCTCCACACCGTTATCCTTTACCGCCGACCTTATGCCGTCGAGTATCGTCACCTCGTAGGGGGGCTTGCCGCTGTACCAGTCCTGCACTATCTTGTCGGCATACGGCCCTATCACAGCTATCTTCCTCACTTTGTCACGGTCAAGCGGCAGGAGAGTCGTACCATCGGGACGCTCAGCATTCTTCATAAGCACCACCGACTTCGCCACTGCCTCGCGCGAAAGTGCCGAGGCGGCATTAGTGAGATATGGCGGTGTAGCCGTGGAGTCGCGGCCGATGCTGAGGTACGGACATGCTGACTCAGGACCATCAAGCAGACCGAGGCGCAACGCCACGAGGAGATTGCCGCGTATGGCCCGCTCGATCTCTGCCTCAGTGACCAATCCTTTGGCAAGCGCCTCCCTGATCTCGTCGGCATAACGGTCAAGGAACTGTCCCGTGGTGGCCTTGACCACTGCCGCAGCCCCTTCGGCTCGTGTAGGGAAACTCTTGTGGGAGGTGATGAGAAGCCCGAGCGCCCCGCCGTCAGTGCAGATGATGCCGTCATTGCCCCATTCACGGCGGGTTATGCTGTCAAGACACGGATGGATGGCCATGGGAATGCCGTTCCAACTGTTGTAGGCAGCCATGAACGCCCGCGATCCACCCTCGGTTATACCCTTGTAGAAAGGATAGGCGTAATATTCACGGAACAGGCGGCTGTCAAAGTCGGACGACGTGCTGTCGCGTCCGAACTCATTGCTGTTGGCAAGGAAATGCTTCATGAGGGCCGCAGTCTTCCAGTAACGCGGATCATCGCCCTGCAGGCCCTTTATCTTGGCCACGGTGAGACGGGCGGTGAGATACGGATCCTCGCCAAACGACTCCTCGGTGCGTCCCCAACGGGGATCGCGTGCAAGATCCGCGTTGGGCGCACGCATCACGAGTATGCCATGGGCCGCGGAGTCCTTCTGCGAATAGTATCTGGCCTCGTCAGCCACGTGTGAGGCTATGCGTCTTATCAGGTCAGGATCCCATGTCTCCCCGAGACCATATGCCTGCGGGAAAATGGTGGTGGGTATGAAGTCATCCTTCTCCTTGCCCGGTCCGCTCAGCGACAGGCCGTGTAGCCCCTCCACCTGATGGCAGTGGGGAATGCCGAGGCGGGGCACCCCGAGATCGGTGGACAGGAGCGAGATTTTCTCGTCGAGAGTGAGGAGCGACATGAGATTGTCAATCCTTTTGGCATCCGTGAGAGTCGTGTCCTGAAACGGATGGTCAGCGGCGGCAGTGGCCGATCCCGCTATCATTACCGCGGTTATGGCGGCGAGGAGTTTTTTGGATGGCATTATGTAGGTAGGTTTGTAAGAAATTCATTGTCAGGGTGTGCGAGAAAGAGATAGTAGCGGGCCACGACATGTGCCGGCGCGTCATGATCAGCCAGGCGTATGATGCGTGGCGACATCTCTGCAATGTCCGGAATATCCTCCGTGTGGAGAATCACATCAAGGCTCCCCCATCGGCCCAAAATATCGTCAGTCACCTTGCTTAGCGGTAAGCCGGGATAGAAACGGGTCCCTGCCCGCTGTGCGAGGGCTGTCCCACCCTTACGGTCGTCGGACAGCAAAGCCACCCGGCATCCGGCCTTCACCCCCTGGGCCACGAGACTGTCCACCGTTTCAGTAATCACAGGGGCCACTACGAGAAGATTGATATCATGATACTCCAGCGTCAGTCCGCCGTGCGCGGCCCTTGCGGATGCATGACGCGAACCGGCCTGGAGACGGCCGGAACGGTATTCCTCCATTTTTCTCTCAAGATAATTGTCAGCCATGATCAGTCGTAGGATATGTTACGCAATGTAGAGATGTCTGTCCCCTTGACGGGCACGGTGAGAAGAGATGTCAGTTCGGCGGCAGTAAGTCTGACCCTCGGACGGAATTTTTCCGACCCGGCATAGTCCACCAACGACTTCACAAACTGTTCCCCCTCGGGATACGCCTTCACAGCGTCAATATCAGCCATGACGAGGAGCAGTCTGCCACCCTCTACCTCAAACTCCATTACGAGTCCGAGGCGATGGTTGCGTTCGATATTGTCGATCACCTGCACCACCGGGCGATAGTCAATCCCGTTGAGACGGTCGAGTATGAGAGGATAGCTGTTCTTCACTATGGGATACCACTGCCATCCGGTGTGGATCTCCGTGGGGAACTGCGAGAGCGCGGCATGCGCAGGATCGGTGAGGATGCCGAGTGTGCCTGGCGATACCGGCTTGCCGGCATTCTCGCTGATGGTCTTGAACATGCGGTAGTTCCAATAGTCGGTCTGAAAGAGACCGCCCACTGTGGTGCTGTCCACAATCTCGCGCGAAGGTGCGAGCACAAGTGTGCCTCCGCCGCGCAGATGGGCCCGAGCCTCATCATCCCACTTCGACGATATCTTTACACCGGAAGCGGGAGCGACAGTGCGGTCCGAGGGGTATATCCACAGCGGATAGGAGTTCCTCACCCCTCTGGAGGGTATCTCCAGTTCGAGACGTGCGGTGAGGGCACTACCGTTATCAGGCATACGGACAGTCATGGAGTCGACAGCCACATAGCCCTGTCCGGCAGGGATGGCAAATGTCCGCGCAGCCACAGGAGTGCCCCCTACCAGCAGAGAGACGTTCACCGAATCGCCGGCAAGATCATGACCGGAATAGTTGGCTACGGATATGCGCGGGGTGAACATGTCGCCGCCACTGAGCGTATAGCCCGGAAATTCGGCAAGAGCCACAATCTTGTCGCACGACTCGCGCCAACGTTCAGGGGTGATGAGACCCTTGCTGTCCATGAAAGCATCAAGCACTCCTACCAGAGCGGTGCCCTGACCGGGATAGTCCTGTAGATCGAGCAGCTGGAAACCTCCCATCGAGGGAGTGCGCAGGTTCATCTCCATGTCCGCTTTATAGAGGTCGGCGGCCCATAGTCCGGAAGCAAGGAAAAAGTCTTTTGCCTGCCCGAGCATGTTGGCATCGGCGAGCCTGCTGCGGAACACTTCGAAGTTGCGCGGCTCGAGCACACCGGTGTATTTTTTCATCTCATCATAGTCGGGATAGATCTGATACTGCCCCGTCTCGTGGCCTATCACCGGCTCCGGCGAGAGGAGCACAGCCTCCTCGAAGTTGCGCTCGGTATTGGGATATGTGTTGTTGAGTATACCCCCTTCGTCGGCATCGGCGAATGAGAACGAGGCTCGCGCATGTGCTGAATAGCCGTCGCCTCCACCCACACGGCATGTCACCATGAAGTCCTGGCCCGGTATATAGCCTTTCCACCCCAGATAGCCGTTTGAGCCATAAGTGTAGAGATGGCGCGGCTCCATAGCCCGGAAGCGGGACACGAATTTCTCCATGACCGGTACCTCACCCCACAGCTCATTCCCAAGAGCGAAGAGCACAAACGACGGATGGCTGCTGTACATGCGGTGTATGGCCTCGCCGTCAGCCAGAAGGAAGTCCATCAGCGGCTTGTTGGCCTCATCAAACGATCCCCATATCGGGAGTTCGGGCTGAAGGTAGATACCCTCTATGTCGGCTGCCTCAAAACATGCTTCCGGCGGGCACCATGAGTGGAATCTAACATGGTTGAGACCATACTCCTTGATGGTCCTGAAATACCGGCGCCATGAGTCCACATCCATCGGTGCATATCCTGTAAGTGGGAACACGCAGGCGTCATGACGGCCACGCAGGAACGTCAGCGTGTCATTGACATAGAACTGCCGGTCGCGGCGGCCTATGTCGCGGAGTCCGACCTTGGCAGCTACCGTATCAATGCCGCTTATGCAAGCGGTGAGCGTATGGCGGTACGGATCATGCTCACTCCACACCCTCGCTGTGTCGCCGAGGGCGAGCTCGGCCTCGTAAACCGAGGTGCCGTTACGCAGGCTCAGATTCGTGCCCGGCCTGTCACCCACACGCAACACGAGCGATCGCCCGTTGATACCCTTGTCGGAGGACAGGCGCACCTTCACCCTGACCTTCCGGGCAGCCGCGTCGGGATAGGCCTGCATGTCGGCAATGTGCAGCTTGTCGCGGGCCTGGAGATCGATCTTGCCAAGGATGCCGTTCCAATTGGTCTGAGTAGCCTCGGTGGCCGCATGCGAGCTTGTCTTGATCTCGGCCGGCATACGGTCGCCATTGTCCACAAGCACCCTTATCTCATGACGTCCCGGGGTGAGAATATCTGTCAGGTCATAAAAATGGGGAGTGGATAGATAGTCCACCGAGCCGATCTCCTTACCGTCAACCCAGAGTGTGGACGGACGGGTGCGTTCCAGCTGCAGGGTGATGTGCCTCCCCTTCCAGTCGCGCGGTATATCCACATGACGTGTATAGTATGCCGGCCCGGCATACGTCACTTTGCGCGACAGTTGCGTTGTCTCTCCATGATTGGTGTTCGGATCACCCTTCCCGTTGGTGTCCATAGTGCCCGGAAGCGAGACCGAATCCGTGACAACCCCCGGGGAGGTCGAAAATCCCCACCGCCCGGAGAGATCGATGGTGGAGTTGAATGCATTCGCAAGGAAAGTCGTGGCGAGAGCCGCCGACAGTAAAATATGGCGACAGGAGTTTGCCATGATATGAGCCTGTGTTTTTTGGTTTGACAATGCTACAAAGTTAGCGAAAAAAAACGAATTTTTATGTACCTTTGCACGCCAATAAAAAGTGTATCCCTCCGCGGAACCACTTAATATGTTGTTTAAAAATGTGTAGATTAACAAATGATATGCTCATATGAAACATTTGTTACGATACACGCCGCTAAAAAGAAATGAATGTGACTGTTCTCCGCCAGAGGCTCAAGCCCTGGATGCTCCCCATAGCGATGCTAGGTGGGATATTGTTCCACAATTTCATCGATGCGATATCCTTCATAGCCCCTTATCTCATCTTCGTGATGCTCCTCATCACATTCTGCAAGGTGAGGCCGTCGGAATTCCGCCTTACGGCTCTTTCGGGCAGACTGCTCGCCGTGCAGGTGGCCGGTGGACTCGCCGTATATTTCATGTGCCTGCCGCTCGGGGCCGACATTGCCGAGGGAGCTTTCATATGCGTGTTCTGTCCCACCGCCACAGCCGCTCCGGTCATCACCGGAATGCTCGGCGGGAGCGTGCCTCGGCTGGCTACATTCTCCATAGTTTCCAACGTTGCGGTGGCTATACTCGCGCCCGTGTTCTTCACCATGATGGGTAGCGGATCGCACTTCACGTTCATCGAATCGGTCACCATGATAGCCACCCATGTGGTGCCGCTCATCATACTCCCGCTCTTCACGGCATTCGCCCTGCTGCGGTTCATGCCCAAGGTGCACGGAGCCATCGCCTCGAGGCAGGGGCTGTCGTTCTACATCTGGGCTGTGTCGCTGTTCATAGTGGTGGGCCGTGCTGTGAGCTTCGTGATGAGCGAGCCGGCCGGCATGATCCCCGAGATGCTCCTTCTGGCCGGACTCTCGCTCGTCGTGTGTTGCCTGCAGTTCTATATTGGCCGGCGCATAGGCCGAGCCTGCGGCGACAAGATAGCCGGTGCCCAGGGCCTCGGACAGAAGAATACCGTGCTCGCCATATGGATGGCTCTCACCTATCTTCATCCCATAGCATCGGTGGCGCCGGCGGCCTATGTGGCTTGGCAGAACACCATCAACTCCGCCCAGCTTTACTTCAAGGCCAAAAGAGACGCGCAGGGAAAGAACTTTTGAGCCCCCGGACGCGTTACTTCTATACAAGCTTTTAAGCTTTATTACAAAATTTTCACACGATCCGTTGTCATGGCATCAAACAGCATGTATGAGAGTCTGATGGAGCTGCCCCTCTTCAAGGGCATCAGTTACGAGCGGCTCTCTGAAATAGTGGGCAACACACGGCTTGCCTTTCTCAAATATCTTCCCGGCGAGAGGGTGCTCTCGGCGGGTGATCCATGCACACACATAAAGTTTCTGCTCAAAGGGAGTCTGCGGCTCACCATCTCCAATCCGGCAGACCGTTTCCGTGTAGCGCAGACGCTCGTGGCGCCGGATGTGATATCGCCGGATTTTCTTTTCGGACGCCACACCATCTACCCGGGCACTGCCTCTGCCATCGACACCGTCTCGATAATGCAGATCGAGAAAAACGCGCTGATCACACTCCTGCAGTCGGATGAGATCCTTCTGTACAATTACCTCAACATCCTTTCCACCAATGCCCAGAAAGCCGTGGACGGTGTGCTGGCACTTACCACCGGCTCGCTTGAGGAACGGATAGCGTTCTGGATCATCGCACTGACTCAGATCCGGTCTACCGACATTGTACTCTCGGCCCGGCAGAGGGATCTCTACACTCTCTTCGGGGTTCAGCGTTCATCGCTCGTAGCCGCACTCGACTCGCTGAAACAGCGCGGTCTCATCGAATACACAGCCAACGAGATCCACGTACTGTCGCGGCGCGACCTCCGCTCCGTGCTTCTCAAATCACCTGACTGACGCGATATCACATATGGCGCTGTGCCAAAATACAGAAAGATACAGAAGGACAAAAAGACGCTATGTTTGCCGGTGAATACGGACGCCGGCCCAACATGGTAAAGGTTTTCTTAGCCATAAGGCTCTTCTAAAATAGAGAGGCGACTCCGCTTTCGGGGCCGCCTCTTGCACTATTTCAGTGTGAGCGGAATGCTTATTGCTGGC